>NZ_JADYVQ010000010.1:0-235568 GCF_020193895.1 Bradyrhizobium sp. NBAIM14
GGCAGCCACAAACTGCTCTGGGTGGGCTCGATCCGATCGCCAGCGGCCTGCCGGGGTTGCAGCCCCGGCAGGCCATTCCTCTCGGAACACCCCAATCAATATCCGATTGCGCTATTACAAGGGTGGGCAAAGCGTAGCGTGCCCACCAATTGCTCGCGACAACGCCGATGAATGGTGGGCACGGCGCGCGAAGAGCGCGCCTTTGCCCACCCTACGAACTCCGAAAAAAGGGGAATATTCATGGCCTCCATCCACAACGACATCTCCCTCCCCGCCTCCGCGCGCGACGTCTGGGACGCGGTGCGTGATTTCGGCGCGCTGCATCGGCGGCTGGTGCCGGGCTTCGTCACCGCGTGCACGCTCGACGGCGATGCACGCATCGTCACCTTTGCCAACGGCTCGGTGGCGCGCGAGGTGCTGGTCGATTGCGACGATACGCGGCGACGCCTCGTCTATGCCATCAACAACGAGCGGCTAAGGCATTACAGCGCCTCGGTGCAGGTCATTGCCGAGGGCGAGACGAGCTGCCGCCTCGTCTGGATCATCGACATGCTGCCGAACGAGCTCGCGCCCTACGTTCAGGGGCAAACCAAGGAGGCGGTGGCCGCCATGCACAAGGCGTTTCCGCCCGCTTCGGCCTGATCATTCACTGTGAGTTGTCTCACAGAAGCGCGTCCTCGCCGGCCGTAACCATGCCCCTCGTGCGTCCGGTCGGCTCTGCTCTCCCGGCGGCGCCACGCACGCGAGGAGCATGCCATGAGAGGTGCGGACAAGGTGATCTGTCAGGCGGCCGCGGTGCTGCTGCTGTTTTCGATCTCGAGCGTGCCGGCAAAGGCGCAACTCCTCGGCGGCGGAGGAGCTGGCGGCGAGGACATGATGACCCAGATGGCGCCGATGCTGGAGATGATGAAGGCGAAGATGGGCAAACGCCGCTTCGCCATGCTGATGCAGACCATGGGGCCGATGATGAGCCGCATGATGGAGAACGGCGGCGGCGGGCTCGGCGGCTTGATGGGCGGCGGCAATTTCGGCGGCGGATTCGGTGCACCGAGCTATGGCGGCTACACCCCGATGGGCGGCGGCACCATGCCGGTCGGGATCGGTAGCATGGGCGGCGGCGACATCATGGGCATGCTCGGCGGCACCGGTGGCAGCGACATGATGGCGATGATCCCGCAATTGATGCGGCTCGCCAATACCGGCGGTGGCGGCCATCGCCGCCACAAGCGTCGCTAGTCGACAACAAGAGCAGGCGCGATTGCAGGCTTGCCCTCGCGCGGTCCCCAGCGTGTCAGCACGACGCTGGAGCACGACAAGAGGCCGAGCACGACCATCGAGCTCGCGGCGAGCCAGAAGAAGCTCTGCGCGCTGGCGCCGTGCCTCGACAGCCACCAGCCGATTCCGGCGATGTAGATCAGCCGCGCGGTCTGCGCCAGCACGGGCCCGATCACCTTGGCCGCGCCTTGCGAGGAGAAATACATCGTCGTTGCCAGGCCGAAGAAGGCGTAGAACGGCCCGACCGTCGAAAGATATTGATGGCTCGCCGCGCGCACCGCCACACTGTCGGTGAACATGTTGACCCAGAGATCGGGGAAGATCGCAACGAGGCACGCCGGCACGCCGACCGCCACGAAAGCAGCAACGCTGGCGGTCCAGGCGATGCGCCGGGCCCGCGCGATGCGGCCGGCGCCGATCGCCATCCCGACCATCGGCACGCAGGCGATGCCGAACGAGAATGCGATCGAGGTCAGCAGGAATTCGAGCCGCGCGCCGACGCCGTAGCCGGCGAGGATCGCAGTGCCGAACTGCGCCAGCATGTGCGTGAAGATCGAGATCGTCAGCACCGATTGCAGCGGCGAGAAGCAGGCGATGGCGCCGACCTTGAGGATGTCGAAGAACATCGCCCATTGGATGCGCAGGCCGCGCAGCTTCAGCGTGATCCGCGCGCGGCCGGAGAACAGGTACCAGCTCATGATGCCGATGTTCATAGTGTAGGCGATCAGCGCGCCAGCGGCGACGCCGCGCATGCCGAACTGCGGCACTGGCCCGAGCCCGAGACCGAGCGTGCCGCCGAGCACGATCTGCCAGGCCGCGGAGTTGAGGATCAGGAACGACGGCAGCTTCATGTTGCCGGTACCGCGCAAGATGCCCGCCATGGTGTTAAGCAGCCAGGGCAGCACGGCGCCGCCGAAGAACACCTGCGTGTAGGCGATCGCATGCGTCAACACATCGCCGCGGCCGCCGAGCATCTCGAGCAGCCTCGGCCCGAAGATCAACATGCCCAGCATGAAGACGAATCCGAAGCTGATGCCGATGAGCATCGCGTGCACGGCCAATGTGCCGGCGCGCTCGCGATTGCCGGCGCCGAGCGCACGCGCGATGGCCGAGGCCACCGCGCCGCCCATGGCGCCGCCGGACATCGTCATGGTCAGAATGATCGTCGGAAACACCAGCGCCATCGCCGCCAGCGCCTCGACGCCGAGCCGGCCGACATAGGAGGTCTCGGCGATCACCACGCAAATGCCGGCCGACAGACCGATCGCGTTCGGCCAAGCGAGCGAGAGCAGCGTCCGCAGGATCGGCCCATCCGTCAGAGCGCTTCTGATCGGCGCCGGAGGCGGCGGCAGCGGGCGCTCTTGCTCATCGACCGGGATTTCGGCGATGTCGGACATGTCCTCTCCCGGGCGCAGGCGCCGTTTGCAGCGCAGCAATCACTTGGTGTGCCAATGGCGTCGTTCGCGCGAATGGCGCGGCTGAGGCGTGTTAGCACGGCGTGCTCCGATTCTGCCTGCGCCCGATGCAGGCGTGCCCTGCGGCAGCGCATTTCAAGCGGTGGAATTCGTTCTTCTCCCTCTCCCCGTTCTTACGGGGCCGCGACGAGCCTTGCTCGCGCCGAGAGCGTCGGGGTGAGGGGCTCTATTCGCGAAGACGGCGAGAGCTGGACTCGCGGAGACTCCCCCTCATCCGGATTGCATCTTCGATGCAATCCGACCTCTCCCCGCAAGCGGGGCGAGGTGAGGCCCGCTGCGGCCGTCGCCTAACCGATGGTCCACACCAGCGGTGGGCGCCCGCCTACCGCGGTGCGCATCTGCACGCCGATGTGCCGGCCGCAGCCTGCGGCGAGCCCTTCGAACAATCCCTCCAGCACCTTGGCGCAGGCGCGATGATAATCGGCGACGTCGTCCATCAGCTTCCAGCTCTGCTGCCGGATCTCGAACGTGCCTTCCGATTGCGTCATCTCGGCCGCATCATCCTGCGCGGCGAGCAGCGCGTTCAGGAACGATGCGAATTCTCGCGCTCCGCCGCGGGTCGTCGCCAGCGCCGCGGCGACCTCGTCGAAATATTGCATGCCGATCAGCTTGCCGGTGAGGTGCAGCAGATAGCCGGCATCCTCCGGGCCGAACAGCTGCACCATCACGGGCGCGGCGGTGCGGACATATTCCATCGCGTAATTGCGATAGGCCTTTTCCAGCCGCGGTCTTGGCCAGCTCGCGACCGGCAAGGCGGGCGCCGTCTTCGCATCGAACAAAGGTGCTTCGAGGTGGCGCGCGAACACGAGGCGCTGGTCGAGCTCGAGCGGATGGTCGTAGAGATGGTAATAGCCTTCGAGCCCGTCCTGGCCGTCGACGCTCTGCTTGGTGCAGACGAAGCCGAGCCTGAGGTCGCCGAGGGCCGCGCCATTGTTGGCGTGCCAGCCGCGCAGCATGGCGCGTGAGACTTCGCCCGGCACGCCACAGATCGCAGTGCCCTTCCAGATCCAGCGCGGCGGCGGATAGCGGATCCAAGCCTTGGTGTCGCTCTCGTACATGTATTCGACATGAACGCCGCCGATCCAGTTGGAGAGATAGTGGTATTGCGCAGCCGCGACCGCCGGCGGCAGATGGTCGATCCCGAGCTTGCTGAGCCCCGGCAGGAAACGCTCCTGCTGCTGGCGACGAAGCACGCGGAAGACGAACTCTGCGGCATCCGCCGTGCCGCGGCGCGTGACGACGGTGAGGATCAGCCCGGTGAAGTAAGCGTGATAGAGATCGGCGACGGCGCGCCAGCGCTTCCATTGCGCGTGCTGCGCGAGGTCTGGTGCGATAGTCATGTTCGCTCCCGGCTTGTTGTTTTGCGGGAGTGTGTCATCGCGGATCGGGTGACGCAACCGGACGCGCTCTCGGTGTTATCGCCCGCGAAGGCGGGCGATCCAGTACTCCGAGATGGTCATGCTTGAATCGAGAGGCCGCGGCGTACTGGATTCCCCGCCTCCGCGGGGAATGACAGCGGTGGGTGAGGTTAGCACTACACCCTGAAATGCTTGCTGAGCTTCAGGCCTTGCGCCTGGTAATTCGAGCCGATGCGCTGGCCATACATCGCGTCGGGGCGGGCCAGCATCTTCTCGTAGACGAGGCGGCCGACGATCTGGCCGTGCTCGAGGATGAACGGCACCTCGCGCGAGCGCACTTCCAGCACGGCGCGCGATCCCAGCCCGCCAGCGCCGGCATAGCCGAAGCCGGGATCGAAAAAGCCGGCATAGTGCACGCGGAATTCGCCGACCAGGGGATCGAACGGCACCATCTCCGCGGCGTAGTCGGGAGGCACCTGCACCGCTTCCTTGGAGGCGAGGATGTAGAACTCGCCGGGGTCGAGGATCAGGCTGCCGTCGGGACGCGCCGAGATCGGCTCCCAGAAATCCTCCACCGCGTAGCCCGCGCGGCGGTCGACATCGACGACGCCGGTGTGGCGCTTGGCGCGGTAGCCGACGAAGCCGCTCGCCTTCTCGCCGGAGAGATCGACCGAGACGGCAACGCCGCCCGAGAGATCGGCATCGTCGATGTCGACGAGACGCTCGCTGGCGTGCAGCGCATCGAGCTCGTCGGCATTGAGGATGGCATCGCCGGTGCGGAAGCGCACCTGGCTGAGACGCGAGCCCTCGCGCACCAGCACCGGAAACGTCTTCGGGCTGATCTCGGCATAGAGCGGGCCGTGATAGCCGGCGCCGATCATGTCGAAGCGACGGGTGCCGTCGGCGATCACGCGGGTGAAGACGTCGAGCCGGCCGGTCGAGCTCTTCGGATTGGCGGCAGCGACGATCTCCGGCGGCAGCGCCAGACTCTCGAGCAACGGCACGATGTAGACGCAGTTGGTCTCGAGCACCGCGCCGTCGGCGAGGCTGAACTCGTGCAGCTTCAGCTCGTCGATGCGCTCGGCCACGGTGGCACCGGGCCCGGGGAGGAAGCTGGCGCGGACCCGATAGGCGATGTCGCCGAGGCGCAGATCGAGGCTCGCCGGCTGGATCTGGCTCTCGACGAAGTCGTAGGCGGGCAGGATGAGACCTTCTTCCGCCATCGCCGCTATCATGCGGTCGGGCAGGATACCATTGGCGTCGGCGGCGACCGTGAACGTCAACCGGGGGGTCCTCATCAGGGGCCGAATGCATCCGGACATGCCGGAAATACAAGTCTTTTACGGCTATCCGATGGACGCCTTGACGGAAAGGGCATTGCGGAATATGAGCATCACTTATCCCGTGGTGATTTGAGCCGGCCGGCTTGCAGCCACGTTAAATAAGTCGCTAAACAGGCCGGGGACCTCTGTGATCCCGGCCCGTGGAGATATCCAGGCCGGTTTTTTTGTGACCGTTTTCGCCTCGACGGTCATGTCGGAGAGGGTCCTATGTCGAAGTCGTCTGCCACTTATCGCCCCGAAACCCGCCTGGTCCATTCCGGCACCCTGCGCTCGCAATATGGCGAGACCTCGGAGGCGCTGTTCCTGACGCAAGGCTATGTCTACGCCAGCGCGGAGGAGTGCGAGGCGCGCTTCAAGGGCGAGGATCCCGGCTTCATCTATTCGCGCTATTCCAACCCGACGATTGCAATGTTCGAGCGCCGCATGATCGAGCTCGAGGGTGCCGAGGCCGCGCGCTCGGCGGCAACCGGCATGGCGGCGGTGACGACCGCGATCCTGGCGCCGCTCAAGGCCGGCGATCACGTGGTCGCCTCCCGTGCGCTGTTCGGCTCCTGCCTCTACGTCATCCAGGACCTGTTGCCGCGCTACGGCATCGAGGCCACGCTGGTCGACGGGCTCGATCTCGACCAGTGGCAACGCGCGCTGAGGCCCAACACCAAGACGTTCTTCCTGGAGAGCCCGACCAACCCGACGCTGGACGTGCTCGACATTCCCTCGATTGCCGAGATCGCGCACAAGGGCGGCGCGCGGCTCGTCGTCGACAACGTGTTTGCAACCCCGATCTGGCAGAGCCCGCTCGCGCTCGGCGCCGACGTCGTCGTCTACTCTGCGACCAAGCACATCGACGGCCAGGGCCGCTGTCTCGGCGGCATCATCCTGTCCTCCGAAGCCTTCATTGCCGAGCACATCCACAATTTCATGCGCCAGACCGGCCCGTCGATTTCGCCGTTCAATGCCTGGGTCCTGCTCAAGGGCCTGGAGACGCTGGGCGTGCGCGTGCGCGCGCAGACCGACAATGCCGCGCGCATCGCCGAGGCGCTGGCCAGCCATCCCAAGATCTCGCGACTGGTCTATCCCGGCCGCGCCGATCATCCGCAGGCGGCGCTGGTGAAGAAGCAGATGCGCGGCGGCTCGACGCTGGTCGGCTTCGAGGTGAAGGGCGGCAAGGCGGCGGCGTTCCGTGTGCTCAACGAATTGAAGCTCGCCAAGATCTCCAACAATCTCGGCGACGCCAAGAGCCTCGTCACGCATCCGGCGACCACGACGCATCAGCGCCTCAAGCCGGAAGACCGCGCCGCGCTCGGCATCAGCGAGGGATTTATCCGCTTCTCGGCGGGGCTCGAGCACGCGGATGACCTGATCGAGGATCTCACCGCGGCGCTGGAGAAGGCGTGAGGGAAGCGAGGTCTCGTAGGGTGGATTAGCCGAAGGCGTAATCCACCTCTGCTGCATCCGCGGAGATAGACAGTGGTGGGTTACGGCTTCGCCTAACCCACCCTACGCACCCTCTCACATCGGCCGGTACGTTCTCACATCGGCGGGCACGCTCACACCGAGCTTGATCTGGCCGACGGAGCGGATGATGTCGTCGCCGAGCAGCTGGGCGAAGCAGGCATAGCCCCAATCGTTCATGTGCAGGCCGTCGGCGATGACGAAGCCCTCGACCGGGATCGACTGGTTCTCGTGCCAGTCGCGCATCACCTCGAAGCGCGGGAAAATGCCGACCTTGCGGAGCTCGGCGACGTTGCCGAGCAGCTTGATCATCTTGCCGGCGCTCTCCTTGCGCTGGTTGACGGCCGGCGAATATTGCGGATCGACCAGCACGATGTCGGTGCCGCCGGCGGCCTGAATGCGGTTGATGCCGTCCTCCACCAGCTTGACGGTCTCGCCGGGATCGAGATTGCGCAGCACGGCGTTGGTGCCGACCTGCCAGATCACGAGATCCGGATGCCTGTCGATCACCTGCGTCTGCAGACGCTTCATCATCTCGGGGGCGTCCTCGCCGCCGACGCCGGCATTGATGACGCTGATGTCGGCAGTCGGATAGTGCCGGCGCAGCTGCGCGGCGAGACGATTGGGGTAATTGAACTCCGGCGAGCTCGCGCCGAACCCTTGAGTCGACGAGGAGCCGAACGCGACGATGACGACGGGCTGGCCGGCGACCAGCTTGCTCGCAACATGCGGCAGCGAGCCCATCGCCTTGGAGCCGCCCTTCGGCGGCAGGCAGGGCACGCGGCTGAAGATGTCGGCGGCGGACTTTGCGACCTCCTTCACCTTGTCGATGGCGCGCGAGGTGACGCCGCGCTGCTCGGGCGACCTCGCGGCGACGGTGGTCTGGGACGGCGTAGCGGGCGCGGGATCAGGCGACTGGGCGGGTGCGGGGGTCGCCGGCTGTGCAGCCGGCGTCTGCGCATGCGAGGCGGGCGTCAGCAACAACAGCACTGCTGTTGCAGGCACGGCCAGCCATGACGTCAGGCAAAAAGGGCGGAGAGAACTCATTAACGCTAGACCTCAATTTTGCTGCTGGGCCGGCTCCAGATGAGCAGCGTCAATCACGAACTGTGCCAACGCCCGGCCAAGGCAATCATGGACCTGCTTCGCCAGCTCAGGCCCGCGGGACGGGTTGAACAGGTCGAACTGGCCCTGTTCATTCCACTGCCGCATGATCGCGAAACGATCGAACAGCGGGATGTCGTGCTCCTGTGCCACGACGCGCATATTATCGAGAAAAGGCTGCGCCGAGATCATGGTCTCGGTGCGCGGGCTATATTGCAAATTCATCAAGACGACGTCCGCCCCTGACTTTTGCAGCGCAACAACCCCGTCGGTCACCGCGCTACGAAATTCGTCGGGATCGATGGATCGGATAGCATCCACGGTCCCGGTCTGCCAGATGACCAAAGTAGGCGTTTTTGCTTCCATCAGCTTAACGAAGGTGGACGCGGTCTCCTCTGCCGTTTTCTTGCTCTGTATTTCTACGGAGACGTGCACCGGCTCGGAGGGCGGCAGTTTCTCCTTGAGGATCGCCTCCATGCGCGCCGGATAGGAGCTGCTCTCCGACGACGGAATCGTGGTCGAGCGGCTGCCGATCACCAGGATGTCGAGCGGTTTGCCGGCCTTGATCGCCTCGGCGACCTTGGGCAGCTGGCTTTCGCTGGTCAGCAGATAGGACGGCAGTTCGCAGGCCGCAGGCATAGGGGATGCGGCAGACGTGGCATCGCCCGCGCGCGCCGTGGGCGCGGCGAGGTTACCGCATAGCAGGACCAGGCTCAGGAGAACCTTCGCCTTCATCAGCCCCCTCCCGCCAGATCGGCGTTGCCGACGGCGTTTTTGGTTTTCGCACCGCTCTTGTCAGCCACACGCTTGTACCACGAAATGACCCAGGCCACCCCCCACATGATCAGGACTCCGGAGAGGCTAATCAACGCATGCATGACCGGCCCGCCGGAGATTTCGGCGAGGACGAAATGGCCGGCAAAGGCCAGGAAGACGCCGAGGCAGAAGATCTCGAGCGAATGCTGACCACATAGAATCAATGGTCGTAGCCAGCGCGATTTCAAGCCCGGCCAATCGCGGGGCAGGAAGCGTACGGTCAGCGCCGCCAGCGCCAGGAAGTGCGCGAAGCGCAGCACGTCGAGGTCGGTCTTGTCGATCGGATACATCCATTGTTCGATCTGCTTCGGCATGAACTGGGAGAGCTGGGGCACGTACCAGGTCAAGGTCACGTAGAACGCCGCGATGAGATAGGCGATCGAGATCCACATCGTCACGGGCGAGGCCAGGATGCCCGACATGCGACGCGCACCTCCGAGCGCGCACCAGGCACCAAACACGAACAGCAATTGCCAGGCGAACGGATTGAAGGCCCAGAAGCCGTTCGGATAGGCCGACAGGTAAAGGTCGTACTCCCAGGTCACCGCGTAGAGCAGGACCGACAGCCCGAGCGTGACGTCCGGCCGCCATTTCATCGACCACAGGATCAGCGGCAGCGCCAGCATCAGCACGATGTAGAGCGGCAGCACGTCCATGTTGACGGGACGGAAGCGCAGCAGCAGCGCCTGCACGATGACGACGTCGGGCTGCTTGAGGAAGTCCATGATGCCCATCTCTTCGGTGTAGAGCGGGTTCTCGAACCTGGTCGCGACATAGGAGATCTCGGCGAGGAAGATCGTGAACAGGAAGACGTGGGCGACGTAAATCTGCCAGACCCGGCGCAGGATGCGCGCGGTGGCGATGAGAACGCCGCTCTCCAGCATGGCCCGGCCATAGACGAAGGCCGCGGTGTAGCCGGAGATGAAGATGAAGATCTCGGTGGCGTCGCTGAGGCCGTAATTGCGGATCGTGAACCAGGTCAGCAGACTGGGCGGCAGATGGTCGATGAAGATCAGCCACAGCGCGAGGCCGCGGAACAGATCGAGCCGGAGCTCGCGCTCGCCGATGGCGGGCAGCGTGATGGCCGGCGCTGCGGCGCGCGCCTTGGTCCCTGCGGGCTTGGCGCCCGCGGTTCCTGCGATGGTCGATCCCGTCACTTGGTCGGCAATGGTCATCGGGGCCTGGAAACCCTTCCGCAAATCGCGACGTTGAAGCAGTGTAATGGTCCGGCTGTCGTCTCGCAAAGCGTCCGGATCACATCAGGGTGTCTCCCTCGGTGGTGTGCTTTCCCGCCAATTCTGGCGGGACGATGTCGCCAAGGCGCCCGCGGGGGTTTGGTTCCCGGGGCGGATTTCGGTATGATGACAGCCATGTACCGCGCCGTGACCCGCCAGATCGAAGTGACCGTCGAGCCGAACTTTGTTCCGGAGCAATCGTCGGCCGACCGCTCGCGCTACTTCTGGTCCTACACCATCGTCATCACCAATTCGGGCGAGGAGACCGTGCAGCTCAAGACGCGGCACTGGATCATCACCGATGCCTCCGGCCGCCAGCAGGAGGTGAAGGGCGAAGGCGTGGTCGGCGAGCAGCCGATCCTCGCCCCCGGCGAGCGCTTCGAATACACCTCCGGCGTGCCGCTCTCGACCGCCTCGGGCTTCATGACCGGCCGCTACCAGATGGTCAGCGAAACCGGCGAACGCTTCGAGATCGACGTGCCGACGTTTTCGCTGGACAGCCCCGACAACAAGCGGGTGTTGAATTAGAGAGGCGAGTTCGCCGTAACACTCACAACTGTCATGCCCCGGCTTGACCGGGGCATCCAGTACGCCGCGGCCTCTCGTTTCGATCAGCATCGTCTCGGAGTACTGGATCGCCCGATCAAGTCGGGCGATGACACCGCGCGTGTGGCACTGCTCCACTCGACATTGCGAGTGCAGCGACGCGGGTAGGCTCAGGCGTCCTCGACGCCCGCCTCGTGCGGCGTGAACTGATACACCGACGAGCAGAACTCGCAGGTGACGACGACCTTGTCGTCCTTGACCATGGCGGCGCGGTCGTCGTGCGAGAAGCTCTTGAGCATCGCGGCGACCGCATCGCGCGAGCAGGAGCACCGCGCCTCGAGCACCTGCGGATTGAACACGCGCACACCGCGCTCGTGGAAGAGGCGGTAGAGCAACCGCTCGCCGGAGAGCTCGGGATCGATCAGCTCGACGTCTTCGACCGTCTCGATCAGCGAGCGTGCCTCGACCCAGGCATCGTCTTCCGCGACGCTGTGCACCTCGGTGCCGTCGGGCGCATCGCCGGGATGCAAGTCCGCCTGCCGCGCGCGCTCCGGCGCCTTCGGCAGAAATTGCATCAGCATGCCGCCGGCGCGCCAGCGATGCTTGCCGCCGTCGCTCGAGCGCCACTCCTCGCCGACCGCGAGGCGCACGCGCGTCGGGATCTGCTCGGAGCGCAGGAAATATTCGTGGGCGGCGTCTTCCAGGCTGCCGCCGTCGAGCGCAACCAGGCCCTGGTAACGGCTCATGTCGGGGCCCTGGTCGATGGTCATGGCGAGATGGCCGCGGCCGAGCAGCGTGCCGGAATCCTTGGCCGTGCCCAGGCGCGAGGCGTCAAAGCGCGCATAGGCGCGCAGGCGGTCCGGGGCCTTGTAGTCGACCACCAGGAACGACACCGGACCGTCGGTCTGCGCCTGAAGAATGAAGCGGCCCTCGAATTTCAGCGTCGAGCCGAGCAGCGTCGTCAGCACGATGGCCTCGCCGAGCAGCTTGCCCACGGCTGCGGGATAATCGTGCTTGGTGAGGATGTCGTCGAGCGCGGGGCCAAGCCGCACCAGGCGCCCGCGCACGTCAAGCGCGTCGACCTCGTAAGGCAGCACGGCGTCATCGATCGGAACCGATGATGGCGCGCGAACCGGGCCTTCAGGCCCGGTGTTCATGTCAGGAGATTGGGAAACCATGGCGCTTTATCTGGGGTCGGAGGGCGGAAATGGAAGGGGGCGCGTTCCGGATGCGATGAGGGTGCACAACGCTACAGCAAGCTCGGTGTCGTCCCGGGGCGCGCAACGCGCGAGCCCGGGACCCATAACCACAGGACCACGTCATCGAGCGAGATGGCAACTCCGACTCTTCGCCAAACGACTTCCTGTGGTTATGGGTCCCGGATCTGCGCGCGCTTTTGGCGCGCTTGTCCGGGACGACAATTGCGTGTGAGGCCGCAGCGGGGCCTCTGGCGGGCCTACTTCACCGCGTCGAAGCACCAGGCCAAAATGCCCTTCTGCGCGTGCAGGCGGTTTTCGGCCTCGTCGAACACGACCGATTGCGGCCCGTCGATCACCTCGTCGGTGACCTCCTCGCCGCGATGGGCCGGCAGGCAATGCATGAACAGCGCATCTCGCTTCGCCAGCGACATCAGCTTGGCATTGACCTGGTAGGGCTTGAGCACGTTGTGGCGGTGCTCGCCCTCCTTATCGCCCATCGACACCCAGGTGTCGGTGACGACGCAATCGGCGCCGCGCACGGCGGCTTCCGGATCGGTGCCGAGCACGATCGGCGCGCCCGTCGCCCTGATCCAGTCGCGCATGACCTTTTTCGGTGCGAGCTCCGGCGGCGTTGCGACATTGAGCTGGAATTTGAAGCGCTCGGCGGCATGGGCCCAGGACGCCAGCACGTTGTTGTCGTCGCCGGTCCAGGCCACCGTCTTGCCCTCGATCGGGCCGCGATGTTCCTCATAGGTCATGAGGTCGGCCATCACCTGGCAGGGATGCGAACGCCGCGTCAGACCGTTGATGACGGGCACGGTGGCGTTGGCCGCAAGCTCCAGCAGCGCATCATGGTTGAGGATGCGGATCATGATGGCGTCGACATAGCGCGACAGAACCCGCGCGGTGTCGGCGATGGTCTCGCCGCGGCCGAGCTGCATCTCGGCGCCGGTGAGCATGATCGCCTCGCCGCCGAGCTGGCGCATGCCGACGTCGAACGAGACGCGGGTGCGGGTCGAGGGACGCTCGAAGATCATCGCCAGCGTCTTGCCTTCGAGCGGCCTGACCGGCTGCTGCGCCTTCTGCTTCGCCTTCATCGCCGAAGAGGCGGCGAGCATGCTCTTGAGCTCCGAGAGCGGCAGCTCGTTGATGTCCAGGAAGTGCTTGGGAGCTTTGTTGGGCGTCGTGCTCATCAGCTTGCCGCCCGCTTGGTCTGGCTGGAGGAGATCGCAGCGCAGGCGCGCTCTAACCGGCCGACGCTGTCCTCGATCTCCGCTTCCGTGACGATCAGGGGCGGCAGGAAGCGCACGACATTGTCGCCGGCCCCGACGGTGAGCAGCTTTTCGGCGCGCAGCGCCGCGACGAGATCGCCCGAGGGCACCACCGCTTTGATACCGATCAGGAGGCCCTCGCCGCGCACCTCGCTGACGATTTCGGGATGACGATCGATCACGGAGGCGAGCTTCTGCTTGAGCAGCAGCGACATCTTCTGCACGTGGTCGAAGAAGCCGGGCTTGAGCATGACATCGAGCACGGCGTTGGCAGCCGAGATCGCGAGCGGATTGCCGCCGAAGGTGGAGCCGTGCGAGCCGGGCCCCATGCCGGCCGCCGCGTCCGCGGTCGCCAGCACCGCGCCGATCGGAAAGCCGCCGCCGAGCGCCTTGGCGAGCGACATCGCATCCGGTGTGACGCCGGTGCGCTTGTAGGCAAAGAGCTCGCCGGTGCGGCCCATGCCGGTCTGCACCTCGTCGAAGGCGAGCAACAGGCCGCGCTCGTTACAGAGTTCGCGCAGCGCCCTCAGGAAGGCGTGAGGTGCAGAACGAACGCCACCCTCGCCCTGGATCGGCTCGATGAGAATGCCGGCGGTGTGCGGACCACTCGCCTTCTTCACGGCGTCGAGGTCGCCGTGCGGCACCTGATCGAAGCCGTCCATCGGCGGACCGAAGCCCTCGAGATATTTCGCAGAGCCGGTGGCGGCGAGCGTCGCCAGCGTGCGGCCATGGAAGGCACCCTCGAAGGTGATCATGCGGTAACGCTCCGGATGCCCCTTGGAGAAGTGATGGTGGCGCACCAGCTTGATCACGCCTTCCAGCGCCTCGGCGCCGGAATTGCAGAAGAACACGAAGTCCGCAAAGCTCTCATTGCAGAGGCGGCTTGCGAGCTTCTCGCCGTCAGGGCTCTGGAACAGATTCGACATGTGCCAGAGCTTGGTCGCCTGCTCCTGCAATGCCTTGACCAGCGCGGGATGGACATGGCCGAGCGCATTCACCGCAACACCCGAGGTGAAATCGAGATAGCGATCGCCGTTGGTCGCGATCAGCCAGCAGCCTTCGCCGCGCTCGAAACCGAGGTCGGCCCTGGCGAAAACGGGGAGCAAATGCGGCGCTGCGCTGTTAGTCATGACGTCACTTGAATGTTGCGGACGGTGTGAGGCATGCATTGCGCGACGCACCATCGACCGGCCCCGGAAAACGAAACGTGCCGCCTTTTAAGGGCGGCACGTGGCACTATCTTATGCCTGGCAAGACGGGTGTCAATGCCGCCCGGAAAGCCTCGCGAAACGCTGATTCCGTAGTCTTGCGGTGCCGATTTTGCGGGTTTTTCACCACGGAACATGTGGAAGCGAGTCGGCGGACTCTTGCGCGGGAGTCACGCCATATTGTAGCGTTTGGACTGTCAGATACGACATCTCGTGCAGCAGTTCTGATCCCAGAAGTCCTCATGTACCGGCGTAAACGTTCGGGCGTCTTGAGCGCGCCCGGCGAGCCTTAAGGGATTCTGACGGCACGGGTTTTTCAAGGCTAAAGCATTCGCTGCGAAGGCCCCAGGATGGCAGGCGCGCAGCGAGGGAAAGGGTGCAATGACGGTTTTGACCTGGTCCGATGATCGCGTCGAGCAGCTGAAGAAGCTCTGGGAGGCCGGACTTTCGGCCAGCCAGATCGCGGCGGAGCTCGGCAATGTGACCCGCAATGCCGTGATCGGCAAGGTGCACCGGCTCGGCCTGTCCGGCCGCGCCAAGAGCCCTTCATCGGCAGCGCCGCGGCCGCGCAAGGCACGGCCCGCGCAGCATATGATGCGGGTGACCCGCCCCGTCGCGCGCGGCAACACCGCGCTGGCGCAGGCCTTCGAGGTCGAGTTGGAAGCCGAGCCGGTTACCTACGACAACGTGGTGCCGATGAGCCAGCGGCTGTCGCTGCTGGAATTGAACGAGGCGACCTGCCACTGGCCGGTCGGCGATCCCTCGAGCCCGGATTTCTTCTTCTGCGGCGGCAAGGCGCTCTCCGGCCTGCCCTATTGTGCCCAGCATTCGCGCGTGGCCTATCAGCCTGCAGCGGATCGCCGTCGCGCAGCACCGAAACCGGGCACGCGGTGAGGTTGCGGAATTTCCTGATCGCCAAGCTTTGATCGCCAAGCTTGATCGCCAAGGCTGCAGCCGTCACACGATGACGGCTCCCAATCACTCCGGTGTCATCCCCGCGAAGGCGGGGATCCATAACGCAATCGTTGCGCGAGATGGTCACTCCGAGTCTTCGCCAAACCACGTCCTGTGGCTGATCGCGACGAGCGCGCGCGCTCGCGCTGAGATCCCGGGCTCGCGCTGCGCGCGCCCCGGGATCACGACCGAGATTGTTGCCGCGGCCGAGAACCAACAACTCGCCCGATCTTACGTCTGCTCAGCCTTCGCGAAGCGATCGTCCAGCGCGTAGCCGGCGCCGCGGACGGTGCGGATCGGGTCCTGCTCGCGGCCAAGGTTGAGCAGCTTGCGCAGGCGGCCGATATGGACGTCGACGGTGCGCTCGTCGATGTAGATGTCGCGGCCCCAGACGCTGTCGAGCAGCTGCTCGCGCGAGAACACGCGGCCGGGATGCTCCAGGAAGAACTCCAGCAGGCGATATTCGGTCGGACCGAGATCGATCGGCCGGCCCGAGCGCGCCACGCGGCGCTTGTCGCGGTCGAGCTCGATATCGCCATAGGCGAGCACGGTGGCGAGGCGCTCGGGGCTCGCGCGCCTGAGCAAGCCCTTCACGCGCGCGAGCAGTTCCGGCACCGAGAACGGCTTGACGATGTAATCATCCGCGCCGGTGGCAAGCCCGCGCACCCGCTCGCTCTCCTCCCCGCGCGCGGTGAGCATGATGATCGGCAGCTGTTTGGTCTCGGGCCGGGTCCGAAGCCGCCGGCACAGCTCGATGCCCGACAGGCCCGGCAGCATCCAGTCGAGCACGATCAGATCGGGAATGTGCTCCTTGAGGCGGGTGTCGGCGTCATCGCCGCGCATCACCGTCTCGACGTCATAGCCGTCGCCTTCGAGGTTGTAGCGAAGAAGCTCGGTGAGAGCTTCCTCGTCCTCAACCACCATAATGCGTGCGCCCATGTGGTCGTAGCTCCTTAAGTCGTCAGGTGTTCGGCACCGTCGTGGCGAAGGTCGTCATGTCGCCCTTCGGCCGCTTGTCGGTGATCGCCTGGCCCTCGATCATGTAGAACACGGTCTCGGCGATGTTGGTGGCGTGGTCGCCGATCCGCTCGATGTTCTTGGCACAGAACATCAGGTGGATGCAGAACGAGATGTTGCGCGGATCCTCCATCATGTAGGTGAGGAGCTCGCGGAACAGCGAGGTGCAGATGGCGTCGACTTCTTCGTCGCCCTTCCACACCGCCATCGCCGCCGGCAGGTCGTGCGCGGCATAGGCGTCCAGCACCGACTTGACCTGCTGCTGCACGAGGTCGGTCATGTGCTCCAGGCCGCGGAACAGCTTGAGCGGATGGAAATCCGTCTCCAGCGCCGCGACGCGCTTGCCCATGTTCTTGGCGAGATCGCCGATGCGCTCGAGATCGGTCGCAACGCGCATCGCGCCGACGATCTCGCGCAGGTCGACGGCCATCGGCTGGCGGCGGGCGATGGTGAGCACGGCGCGCTCCTCGATGCGCTTCTGCAGCGCGTCGAGCTCGACGTCGGTGGCGACGACGCGCTGGCCGAGCGCGACGTCGCGGCGGATCAGCGCGTCGACGGAATCGACGATCATGCGCTCGGCGATGCCGCCCATCTCGGCGACCAGGCGGGTGAGCTCCTGAAGGTCGCTGTCGAAAGCCTTTACGGTATGTTCAGAACCCATGTTCCGTCTCCTCAGCCGAACCGGCCGGTGATGTAATCCTGCGTGCGCCGATCGCTCGGCGACGTGAAGATCTTGCTGGTGTCGTCGAACTCGATCAACTCGCCGAGATACATGAAGGCGGTCTTGTCGGAAACGCGCGCCGCCTGCTGCATGTTGTGGGTGACGATCGCGATCGTGTAGTTCTCGGACAATTCCTGGATCAGCTCCTCGACCTTGGCGGTCGAGATCGGGTCGAGCGCCGAGCAGGGCTCGTCAAACAGGATCACCTCGGGCCGCACCGCGACGGTGCGGGCGATGCAGAGACGCTGCTGCTGGCCGCCGGAGAGCGACAGGCCGGAGGCATTGAGCTTGTCCTTGACCTCGTTCCACAGCGCGCCACCGCGCAGCGCCTTCTCGACGCGGTCGTCCATCTCGGACTTGGAGATCTTCTCATAGAGACGAATGCCGAAGGCGATGTTCTCGTAGATCGTCATCGGGAACGGCGTCGGCTTCTGGAACACCATGCCGACCCGGGCGCGGAGCAGGTTGAGGTCGAGCTTGGGGTCGAGGATGTTGGTATGGTCGAGTAACAGCTGACCGTCGGCGCGCTGGCCCGGATAGAGGTCGTACATCCGGTTGAAGATGCGCAGCAGGGTGGACTTGCCGCAGCCGGACGGGCCGATGAACGCCGTGACGCGGTTGGTGCCGAGCGCCAGGTTGATGTTCTTCAGCGCGTGGTGGTCGCCGTAGTAGAAGTTGAGGTTGCGCGCCGTGACCTTGGCGGGCGCCTCGGGCAGGGGCTGCGAGCCGGGATGAACGGACGGTGCGCTGACGGAAACAGACATTTCACTCATTTTGCAGTCCTCTCGGCGCCAAGGATGCGCGCGCCAATGTTAAGGGCAAGCACGGTCAGGGTGATCAACAGCGCACCGCTCCAGGCGAGTTGCTTCCAATACTCGTAGGGGCTCTGCACGAAGTTGTTGATGGTGACAGGCAGGTTCGCCATCGTCTTGTTCAGGCCGAGGCTGAAGAACTGGTTCGACAGTGCCGTGAACAACAGCGGCGCGGTCTCGCCGGCGACGCGGGCGGTCGCCAGCAGCACGCCGGTGATGAGGCCGGAGCGCGCGGCACGATAGGCGATGCGCTTGATCACCAGCGAGCGCGGCAGGCCGAGCGCGCTGGCAGCTTCGCGCAACGGATTCGGCACCAGCAGTAGCATGTCTTCGGTGGTGCGCACGACGACCGGGATCACGATGACGGCAAGCGCCAGCGCGCCCGCAATCGCCGAGAAGCCGCGCATCGGCACCACCACCGCGCCATAGATGAAGAGGCCGATGATGATCGAGGGTGCCGACAGGAGAATGTCGTTGATGAAGCGGATCACCGAGGTCAGCTTGTCGTTGCGGCCGTACTCGGCGAGATAGGTGCCGGCGAACAGGCCGAGCGGCGCGCCGATGCCGACGCCGATCACGGTCATGATCAACGAGCCGACGATGGCGTTGCGCAGGCCGCCCTCGGTCGATCCGGGCGGCGGCGTGTCAGCTGTGAAGACCTGGAGGTTGAGCCCGGCCAAGCCGTTGTAGAGCAGCGTGACCAGGATCAGCGCGAGCCAGGTGACGCCGAAGGCGGCGGCTGCGATGCAGAGGCCGCGAATGACGATGTCCCAGCGGCGGCGGCGCGAATAGATCGGGTTCATGGCTTCACTTCCCGGCCTTGGTTTCGAGGCGCAGCAGCATCAAACGGGCGGCAGCGAGCACGAAGAACGTCAGCACGAACAGCAGGAGGCCGAGCAGGATCAGGCCGGACTGGTGCAGGCCGTCGCTCTCGGCAAATTCGGAGGCGATCGCCGCCGAAATCGTCGTGCCCGGCGCGAAGATCGACGAGGAGATCCGGAACGAGTTGCCGATGATGAAGGTCACCGCCATGGTCTCGCCGAGCGCCCGGCCCAGCGCCAGCATGACGCCGCCGATGATGCCGACGCGGGTGTAGGGGATCACCACGCTGCGGACGACCTCCCAGGTGGTGCAGCCGACGCCGTAGGCGGCTTCCTTCAGCACCGGCGGCACCGTCTTGAACACGTCGACCGAAATCGAGGTGATGAAGGGCAGCACCATGATGGCGAGGATCAGCGCGGCGTTGAACAGGCTGAGATAGGACGGGGGCCCTGCGAAGATCGCGCCCAGCACGGGGACGCCGTCGAACACCCTGATCATGAAAGGCTGGAAGGTGTTGGCCAGGAACGGGCCGAGCACGAAGAAGCCCCACATGCCGTAGATGATCGAGGGGATGCCGGCGAGCAGCTCGACCGCCATGCCGATCGGGCGGCGCAGCCATTGCGGGCAGAGCTCGGTGAGGAAGATCGCAATGCCGAGACCGACGGGAATGGCGATCAGCATCGCGATGAAGGAGGTGACGAGCGTGCCGTAGATCGGCCCGAGCGCGCCGAGCACCGGCGGATCGGCCGAGGGCGCCCAGCGCTGCGTCCACAGGAAGGAGATGCCGAACTCCTGGATCGCCGGTAAGGCGCCGACGATCAGCGAGATGATGATGCCGCCGAGGATCAGCAGCACCGAGATCGCGGACAACCGCGTGATCCAGTAGAAGGTGACGTCGCCGAGCTTGAACGCGCTCAAGGCCTTGGCGCGATCATATGGACCGGCAGCATCAATCACATTGCTCTCAACAGCCATCTCAGCCACGCCGATCCCCTATACCCGTTTTATGTACGCTTGTTGTTGGTGGCGCGCTCCGGATGCGGCAGGAGGCCGATCCGGAGCGGAGATCTTGCAGCGTCCCGGAACCGTGTCCGGGACACATATAGCGCCTTAGCTCTTGATCTCGGCAGCCCAGGTCTTCTCGATCTGCTGGACGACGCTGTCCGGCATCGGAATGTAGTCGAGCTCCTCGGCCATCTTGCCGCCGTTCTTGAAGGCCCAGCGGAAGAACTTGATCGCTTCCTGCGCGGCCGCCTTGTCGGTGGCGGACTTGTGCATCAGGATGAAGGTCGCCGCCGTGATCGGCCAGGACTTCTCGCCGGGCTGCTCGGTCAGGATGACGTAATAGCCGGGAGCCTTGGACCAATCGGCGTTGGAGGCGGCCGCCTGGAAGGCCTCGACGGTCGGCTGCACCGGCTTGCCGGCCTTGTTGACGAGACCGGTGTGGGTGAGCTTGTTCTGCTTGGCATAGGCGTATTCGACATAGCCGATCGAGTTCTTGGTCTGGCTGATGTTGCCCGACACACCCTCGTTGCCCTTGGCGCCGACGCCGACCGGCCACTCGACCGCGGTGCCCTCGCCGACCTTGCTCTTCCAGTCCGCGCTGGCCTTGGAGAGATAGTTGGTGAAGTTGAAGGTGGTGCCCGAGCCGTCCGAACGACGGACCACGGTGATGGCTTCTGACGGCAGCTTCGCGTTGGGATTGAGCTTCTTGATCGCGGCATCGTCCCACTTGGTGATCTTGCCGAGATAGATGTTGGCCAGGGTCTCGCCGTCGAACACCAGCTCGCCCGGCTTCACGCCCTCGATGTTGACGACGGGGACGATGGCACCCATCACCATCGGCCACTGGACGAGGCCGTCCTTCTCGAGCTGCTCGGCCTTGAGCGGCGCGTCGGTGGCGCCGAAGGTCACGGTCTTGGCCTGGATCTGCTTGATGCCGCCACCCGAGCCGATCGACTGGTAGTTCAGACCGTTGCCGGTCTCCTTTTTGTAGGCGTCAGCCCACTTCGAATAGATCGGGAACGGGAACGTCGCGCCGGCACCGGTGATGTCGGCCGCAAAGGCTACCGTCGTCGATGCGGCGACCAAGCCGGCAGCGACCATGGTTTTGAGGAAATTCATGCTGGTCTCCATACAGGGGAGCGAAGCGCCATCCGCGCCCGATCGCGCTCCCCGCGCCGCCGCTTTAGGGGCGGTCGGCTGTGCTTTTACGAAGGTTTCGTGACAGTTGGATGACGACACCAAGCAATTGAAATTGCTTGCGTTTCCGATCAAGCCGGAGTCTTGATCTGGGGAAAACAGGCGGTGAAGGTGGCGCCCTGCCTGGGCACGCTTTCGATCAAAAGGCGGCCGCGATGACGGTTAAGGATATGTTTCACCAACGATAACCCGAGCCCGGTGCCGCCTTGCGAGCGGCTGTCGCCGACGTCGACCCGATAGAAGCGCTCGGTCAGCCGCGGCAGGTGCTCCGGCGCGATGCCCGGGCCGAAATCGCGGACCATGACCCGGATTTCCTGAGTTCCGTCAGCGGCGGCGCTCGAGGTCAGCGACACGATGACGCGCCCGCCGGAGGCGCCGTATTTGAGCGCGTTCTCGATCAGGTTCTCGAACAGGCGGAGCAGCTCCTCGCGGTCCCCCGCGATCATCACCGGCGGCTCCGGCAGGTGGATGTCCACCTCGACCTGACGCTCGCGCGCCAGCGGCTCGAGCCCGTCGGCGACCTGACGGATGATCGGGACGAGATCGACCAGGGTGTCGGGCCGGACATGGGCCGACAGCTCGACCCGCGACAGCGACAAGAGATCGTCGATCAGGCGCGCCATGCGCGTGGCCTGGTTGTGCATGATGCCGAGGAAGCGCTCGCGCGCCTTGGGATCGTCCTTGGCCTGGCCCTGGAGCGTATCGATGAAGCCCGACAGCGCCGCCAGCGGCGTGCGCAGCTCGTGGCTGGCATTGGCGACGAAGTCGGCGCGCATCTCCTCGACCCGGCGCAGCGGCGTCTGGTCGTGGAAGGTCATCAGCATGCATTTGTCGGCGCCGCCGAAGCTGGTCGGCACCGGTACCGGCGTGATGATCAGCTCCATCCAGCGATCGACCGGAACATGATCGAGATAGGTCGCGCGCCGCGGCTCGGTGGTCGCGATGGCCTCGCGCAGCGCGGTGATGATCTCCGGCGAGCGCAGCGCGAACTGGGCGAGCTCGTTCTTGCGCAGCGCCGGCGCGAGCTGGGCGGCGGCGGCGTTGAGGTGGATGACGCGGCCGGCCCGGTCGAGCAGCACCGCCGGATCCGGCATGCCGGCGACCACCGCGGCCACCGCCGCGCTCTCGACCGGGTTGATGCGTCTGACGTCGTCGCGGGAGGTGGCGGGATCGTGCAGCCGCCACGGGATCAAGGCAGCCGCCGCGATGCAGAGGAACACGATTGCAGCGTGCAGCGCCGACAATTCGCCGAGCGAGACCACGACGGACAGCGCCAGCGCCGCGGCGATCAGGATGATGGTCGAGTGCCGCAGCCGATCGGACCAGGGCTGGGCGGAGGGAGAAGAGGGGGCGTCGATCGCCATCGGGGCGGACTTCTCCTGGGGACTGTCCTTAAGGACCTGACACCGGTCAGGCGCCGCTGTCGCTGCGCTCTCTCACATAGGCGGCTTCAGGCGCCGGGCCGGGGTCCAGCTTGAGCGCCGCCTGTTGCAAGCGCTTCGATCGGGCGCCGATTATAACCTCTCGAAACGTCAGCAAGATTACAGATAAGACGAACGGAGACAGATAATAGAGGACGCGGAACAGGAGCATGCCGCCCAGCAGCTCCTCGCGGTCCATCTGCCAGAGCCCGACCAGCATGGCGGCATCGAACACCCCCAAGCCTCCGGGTGAATGGCTGGCGAAGCCGAGCAGGGTCGCCGAGACGAAGATCACCGCGACCATCACGAAGCCGAGATTGGGCTCGTCGGGGACCAGCACATACATCGCCAGCGCGCAGAAACCGAGATCGACGATGCCGATCGCGATCTGGAGCAGCGTCAGCGGGCCGCCCGGCAGCACCACCGTCCAAGGGCCGCGGCCGACCACCCGCGGCTGGCTCCAGACCCAGATCACGTAACCGATCAGCGCCACGATGATCATCAGCGCCAGTGTCCGGTTCAGCCAGACCGGCAGCTGGTCGATCGAGGCTGCCGCCTCCGGATGGTAGGCGATGCCGAGGCCGAGCACCGCGGCATTGCCCAGCCAGAAGGTCAGGCCGGCGAGAAAGCAGATTTTTGCGACGTCGATCGCGTTGAGCCCATAGGCCGAATAGATGCGGTAGCGCACCGCCCCGCCGGTGAAGACGGAGGCGCCGACATTGTGGCCGATCGAATAACTGGTGAAGGCCGCGAGCGCGTTGATGCGATAGGGCACATGGGCATGGCCGATCGCGCGCGTGGCGAAGAGGTCGTAGAAGGTCAGCGTGAAATAGCCCGCAGTGACGAATAGCGCCGCCATCGCAATCTGGCTCGGCTCAGTGCTCTTGATCGCTTCGAGGACCTCGTTGAAATCGATGCCGCGCAGCATGTGGTAGAGCACGTAGCAAGCGATGCCGATGACCGCGATGCTGATCACGACTCCAAGCTTATGCAGGACTTGCTTCTGGCGCAGAAACGTCGTCGCCCTGCGTATGGCTTCCAGCATCTAGACCTCGAACAACGCTTCAGCGGCCAGGGTGGCCGGCGGACAGGCGGACGCGCAGGCATTCAACGAACCCTCGCCGCCGGCGCCGGAATCGCGCATGCCCCCTGCCCCTCCACTAGCGCGTTTTCGGCCGAAGTGGAATTCGCCAATTCGAACAAAAACACGTGCCTTCAATATTTTAGGCAGGGTTGCAGCTCCCAGTGCAGAATTTGGCGCTTTCGTCGGCAAGGCTTGGCGCGAATCTCCAGGCGATCCTGCGCAGGGGCCATGAAGTTTTGATGATTTCGGCCGCACAATGTTCCGTCACGCCTTAAGCCAACGTCAATCTATGGAGCCGGCCTGCCTGTTGAAAGAGGGGTGACTGGAGCGGCCAGGTCCCGGTTTTCCAATGCGCCGAAAGGCCGCGGCGGAGCACACCCCGCCCCGCGCGTGAGGGTGCATAGCAACATCACACAGCGGCTGGCGGCGCGGTACGCGAGACCACCCGATCGCGCAGCCACGCTCCGATCGTGCCGCCGACGAGATAGCAGGCGAACATGATCAGGCCGAGGTCGAGCCAGTAGCCGAAGCGACCGGGGACCACATGGGTGAGAGAGGCCGCGACCAGGGCGGCGGCAAGCACTGCGAGCCACCGCGCAATCACCTTCGAGGTGCCGTTGCCGCGCTGGACCACCGAGATCCAGCCCATGCAGAAGCCCAGCAGCAGCGAGCCGATCAGCCAGCCCAGATGGAACGAGACGAGATAAGGCATCGTCACCTCACCAGAAATTCGATGCGGCGGTTCTGCGCCTTGCCTTCATCGGTGTCGTTGCCGGCGACGGGCTGCGTGCTGCCATGGCCGACCGCGGTGAAGCGGCTGGCAGGAAGGCCCGCCTTGACCAGATAGTCGATCACCGCCTGCGCGCGCTTTTCCGAAAGGGCCTGGTTGAATGCATCCTCGCCATCGGCGTCGGTATGTCCGACGACCTCGATATTGGTGGTGGGGCAGCGCAGCGCAGTCTCGATGAGGCGATCGAGAATGCCGGCCGAGTCAGGATCGATGTCCGCGCGCCTGTTCGCGAAGCGGATCTTGCCCTTGGTCAGAAGCTCCGAGAACAATTGCTGGCACACGGTGCCGTCGACCGGGCCTGCGGCGGGCTTCACCGTGATCTCCGGCTTGTACTGCCAGTTCTTCGGGAAGTCCTTGCCGAGGCCTGCGCGGATCTCGTTGGCGGCGCCCTCGTAGAGCGCATCGCCTGAGAGCTTCACCTCGCGGTCGGAGACGACCAGCGTGCCGGTCGACAGCCGCGACAGCGCGCCGAGCGCGGCGATAACAGCCGTGCTGAAGGAGCCGGGGGCGCCGATGCTGGCCTTGAGATTGTCGACGACCTTTTCGGTGAAGAACTTTCGCGAGGCGCTGGTGCCGATCGCGGCGTGGACGTTGTTGTCCGGAACATTGCCGGTCAGCGTCACCGTCGCAGCCACCGGATCCTTGTAGGCCTGGAAGATGTAGGGCGGCGCCTTGATCTCGTTGGCCGCAATCGAAAAACCCTCGGGCAGGTTCTTCAGCGCAGCCGCGATCGCCTCACGGCCGCCGAGCTCACGCGCCATGCCCGACAGATTGACCTTGGTGTCCGTGATCGTGATCTTGCCGTCCTTCAGCTTGCCGATCTGATCCAGCAGCAGCATCGCGGCGGCTTCGAACCGGGGCGGCGCCCCGCGCGCCAGCCCCATCTGGTCGGCGACCTCGACGCCGCCGACTTCCTTGCGGGCCGCCTCGGTCAGCCGGGCCCTCATCGATGGCAGCGGCGCGGAGCCCGACAGCGTCACCCGCACCACGTCGCGCTCGGCATTCCACACGAAGGGCTTGGCCTCGGGAACGAGGCGGGTCCGGTCGTCGACCAGCCGCACGCCGGGCACGGTTTCGACCGCCATCACTGCGTCGCGGCGCCCCTCCTCGGAGAAGGCGTCCGCGGCCAGGCTGACGTCGCGGCCGTCGACCGCGATCCGGGTCTTGTCCAGAACGGTGTCCTTGAGCGCAGCCGAGCTGCGGGCCGACAGATCAGCCTCGACCGGTAAGGTATTATTCCAGGCCGCAAATCCCCACATGACGGCAAGGGGGATCAACCCCGGCCACCATTTGCTGGCCCACGAGAAAAGCTTCTGCATTCGACGACCCGACCTCTGGAAACGGAGACAAAACAAACCCTTGGCAGGCTGTCAAACCGGAAATGGCCCTGGTCCCAAGGCCCGGGTGGGACAATCGGAATAACTTTTTCTTCAAGGGTTCTTCCGTAAGTTGAGGCCGGAATGCCAAAGTCCCCCACCCGGTCATGAAACAACTGCGTAACAACGTCATCCGCGCCGGGCTGGGAGCACTCTATCTCAGCGGGGCGCACCACCTGTTGCGCCCGCTCTTGTCGGGCGTCGGCGCCATTTTCATGCTGCACCATGTGCGGCCGGCGCGCGAGGCCGCGTTCCAGCCGAACCGGCATCTCGAGGTCACCCCCGACTTCCTGCGCGCCACGCTGTGCCATTTGCGCTCGCGCGACATCGACATCGTCAGCATGGACGAGCTGCATGAGCGGCTGGTGCAGGGCCGGTTCGACCGTCGCTTCGCCGCCTTCACCCTCGACGACGGTTACCGCGACAATCTGGATTACGCGCTGCCGGTGCTGCGCGAATTTGACGCGCCGCTGGCGGTCTATGTCACGAGCGATTTTGCCGACGGCACCGGGCGATTGTGGTGGACGGCGCTGGAGGCCGTGATCGCCAAGGCCGAGCAGATCGACATTCAGATCGGCAATTCCGCCCTGCGGCTCGATGCGACCAGTGTCGCGGCGAAGCAGGCGGCATTCGACCGCCTGCACGACTGGCTGCGCGCGCTGCCGGGCGAGCAGGATCTTGCGCGCGAGATCGGGGCGCTGTGCAGGACTCACGGCGTCGACATGGAAGCGCAGTGCCGCGGCCTCTGCCTGTCCTGGGCCGAGCTCAAGTCCTTTGCCGCCGATCCGCTGGTCACGATCGGCGCGCACAGCATCAGCCATTGCAATCTCGCCAAGCAGACGGAAGACATCGCCGCGCAGGAGATGGCCGCAAGCCGCGCGCGGATCGAGCAGGTGCTGGAGCGCCCCGTGCTGCACCTCGCCTATCCCTATGGCGACCGCGACGCCGCGGGCGCGCGCGAATTCGCCCTTGCCGCATCCGCCGGTTTCAAGACCGCGGTGACGACGCGGCCCGGCATGCTGTTCGCGGAGAACGCCGGCCACATGACCGCGCTGCCCCGCGTCTCGCTCAATGGCAATTATCAGGACGCGCGGATCCTGCCGGTGCTGACCTCGGGTGCCGCGACCGCGATGTGGAACGGCTTCCGCCGCATCGCGGCGGCGTAGGCCTCAATCTGCACTGGTCGAGGACAAGCGTGCCTTCCTTGACACCCCTCCCCGCTCCGCCCACAACCGGCGGCAACCAAGGGAGGGACGCATGTTCAACGATCTGTTCTCGCTCAAAGGCCGCATCGCGCTGGTAACCGGCGGCTCGCGCGGCATCGGAAAGATGATCGCGGCGGGATTTCTCAGCGCCGGCGCGGCAAAGGTCTACATCACCGCGCGCAAGGCCGGACCGTGCGAGGCCACCGCGAAGGAGCTCAGCGCGCAATATGACGGGGAATGCATCGCGCTGCCGATCGACATCTCGACCGTTGCCGGCGCCGAGCTGCTGGCCAGCGAGTTCGGGAAACGCGAGTCCCGGCTCGACATCCTCGTCAACAATGCGGGCGCGGCCTGGGGCGCGGAGTTCGACGAATTTCCGGAGAACGGCTGGGACAAGGTGATGAACCTCAACGTCAAGGCGCCGTTCTTCCTGACCAAGGCGTTGGCGCCGACGCTGCGCACGTCAGCGAGCGCGGAACGGCCGGCGAAGGTGATCAACATCGCCTCGATCGACGGCATCTTCGTCAATCCCGGCGAGACCTATTCCTATGCCGCGAGCAAGGCCGGGCTGATTCATCTGACGCGGCGCATGGCGGTGAAGCTGATCCCGGACCACATCGTGGTCACCGCAATCGCGCCGGGCCCGTTCAAGTCAGACATGAACCGCGCCGCGCGCGACCACGCCGACGAGGTCGCAACGCGCGTCCCCGTGGGCCGCATCGGCACCGACGAGGACATGGCGGGCGCTGCGATCTACCTCGCCTCCCGCGCCGGCGATTACGTGGTGGGAGCGACCATCGCGGTGGATGGCGGCATCGTCTATGCGAACCCCGGGATCAAGGGCAGCGGGTGGGACAGCTGAATGCGCGAGTAGTGAGGTAGCGAATGGCGAATAGCATCTGTCGCACTATTCGCCACTCGCCATTCGACTATCTTACGACTCGATCTTCACGTACTCGAAATCGCCGGGCTTGTTGTCGATGCCGACCTTGGGCGGCGAGATCCAGGAGGCGAACTGGCCGATCTCGGTGACGGGCTGCATCAGAGAGGTGATGAAGTCGCCGTCGCTGGCCGACGGCAGCCATTCGTCCTTGCGCTTGGCCCAGGTGGCATCGTCGATCAAAATGCCGTCGGGCGTCGCGTGCACGTCCTTGAACTCGCCGATGTGGCGGTGGAAGGCGACATTGGGCAGCGTCAGCTTGAAGTCGTAGCCGGCGGTCGAGATCACCTTGTTCCAGCGCAGCATGCCCTTGACGCAATCCTGGCTGTAATCGTCGCGCAGGCGCATGTTGAGCGCGGTCAACGCCGGCTCGTCGACCAGCTTGACCTCGCCGTTGATCAACTTGAGCACCGGATAGGTCGAATTCTTGAGCTGGTGATCGTCGTCGATCTGGGTCTCGTGATAGCGGCCCTTGATGCCGGCGTTGAAGGCGTTGGCCGCGTTGGTCGAGACTTCCGAGCCGAACAGGTCGAGCGAGAGCGTGTAGTGCAGGTTCAGCTTCTTCTGGATGGTCGGAAGATCGATCACGCCGAGCGCGCGGACTTTCGCGATGTCGGTGGGGTCGGTGATGCCGGCCGCCTTCATCGCATCGCAGGTGCGCTGCACGACGCGGGTGATGCCGGTCTCGCCGACGAACATGTGGTGCGCTTCCTCCGTCAGCATGAAGCGGCAGGTGCGCGACAAGGGATCGAAGCCGGACTGCGCCAGTGAGTGCAGCTGCATCTTGCCGTCGCGGTCGGTGAAATAGGTGAACATGAAGAAGGACAGCCAGTCCGGCGTCGCTTCGTTGAACGCGCCCAGCATGCGCGGCGCGTCGGCATCGCCGGAGCGACGGCGCAGCAAATCATCGGCTTCTTCACGTCCGTCGCGCCCGAAATATTTCTGGAGCAGGTAGACCATCGCCCAGAGGTGACGGCCTTCCTCGACGTTGACCTGGAACAGATTGCGCATGTCGTACAGCGAGGGCGCGGTCTTGCCGAGATGGCGCTGCTGCTCGACCGAGGCCGGCTCGGTGTCGCCCTGGATCACGATCAGGCGGCGCAGCATGGCGCGGTGCTCGCCCGGCACTTCCTGCCAGGCCGGCTCGCCATAATGCTCGCCGAACGGCACGACGCGGTTCTCTTCCTGCGGCGCAAGCAGGATGCCCCAGCGATATTCGGGCATGCGGACGTAGTCGAACTTGGCCCAGCCGCGCGGATCGACGGAGTAGGCGGTGCGCAAATAGACCAGCGATTCCTGGAACCCTTCCGGCCCCATGTCGCTCCACCAGTCCATGTAGCCGGGGTGCCAGCCTTCCAGCGCTTTGAGCACCTGGCGGTCTTCGGCGAGATTGACGTTGTTCGGAATCTTGGTCGAGTAGTCGACGTTCATGATGTTCATGTTCATGTGGACCTTCCGTGGGGGACTTACTCGTTTGAAGGGCGCGAAGGGCGAATGGCGAGTAGCGAATGGAATTCCCCTATTCGCTATTCGCCACTCCCTATTCGCTAGACTCGCGTCATATCGAATTTCGGTTTCTGGCCGCTGCCGTAGCGGCGCAGCGCGCCTTCCTCGCCGACGGCGTTCGGGCGCTGGAATATCCAGTTCTGCCACGCCGTAAGGCGCGCAAAGATCTTCGATTCCATCGTCTCGGGGCCGACGAAGCGCAGGCTCGCTTCCATGCCGGTGAGGCTGTCGGGCGAGAAGCTGGCGCGCTCCTCGAGGAAGACGCGGACCTCGTCGTCCCAGTCGATGTCGTCGAGCGCGAAGGTGACGAGGCCGAGCTCTTCGGCCTGCTCGGCGTCGAGGCTGGTGCCGAGCGTTGCTTCCGCGCGCTCCAGGTCGGACGGATCGGCCTGGAAGCGCGACTGCAGCCGCGTCAGGCCGTGGCTCATCGGATACGGGCCGAAGTTCATGGCAGACAACTCGATCGACGGCGGCGGGCGGTTATCGCCCTGGCGCGTGCCGATCAGCATGTAGGAGCGGTCGGCGGCGAAGACGAGCTCGGCGAGCGTGCCGGCAAAGCAGGAGCCGGGCTCGACCAGCGTCACCAGCGTGCGCGAGGTGACGTCGACGCGCTTGAGCACGCGCTTCCAGTAATGCCTGATCTCGTTGACCAGCCAGTGCGCCTTGTTGGCTTCGAGGAAAGCATCGCTGGCGAGCACATGGGCGCGATCGCCATGGCTCTTGAACACCAGCATCGCGATCTCGAGCTCGTTGATGCGCAAGTGGAGAATGGCGTCGTCGAGCTCGCGCGCCACTTGCAGCGGCCAGAACGCGGCGCCTTGCGCCATCATGCCGTCGATGTCGGCGGGCGGCGCGGTCTCCGGCGCCTTGATCGAGATGGTGGCGATGCGGGCGGTGCGATCGATGTCGACGGTGACGAAGCCGTAGCGGATGCTGTTTTCGTCGATCAGGCGCCTGAGCGGCGTCAGCGCGATGCCCTTGCCGCTGCCCTTGCGCGTCGAGGCCGCCGCAAACTCCTTGGCGCGCTCGGCGATCTTGGCCTCGAGCTTGGAGTTCGGTGCGATCTCGTCGACGAGGCGCCATTGCACGGCGCGCTTGCCCTTCACGCCTTCCTCGATGGTGCAGAAGACATCGGCGTGATCGCGCCGCACCTTGCGCTTGTCGACCACCCGCGTGAGACCGCCGGTGCCCGGCAGCACCGCGAGCAGCGGCACTTCGGGCAGCGCGACGGCGGACGAACCGTCGTCGGCGAGGATGATGTGATCGGTCGCGAGCGCCAGCTCATAGCCGCCGCCGGCAGCGGAGCCGTTCACGACCGTGATGAAGCGCTGGCCGGAATTCTCCGACGAATCCTCCATGCCGTTGCGGGTCTCGTTGGTGAACTTGCAGAAGTTCACCTTGTGGGCATGGGTCGAGCCCGCGAGCATGCGGATGTTGGCGCCGGCGCAGAACACGCGGTTCTTGGCCGAGCGCAGCACCACGACCTTCACTTGCGGATGCTCGAAGCGCAGGCGCTGGATCGCATCGGCCAGCTCGATGTCGACGCCGAGATCGTAGGAATTGAGCTTGAGCTGGTAGCCCTCGAACAGTCCGCCGTTCTCGTCGACATCCATGGTCAAGGTCGCGACGTCGCCATCGACCGCGAGCTTCCAATGCTTGTAGCGGGACGGTTCGGTCTGGAAATCGATGAATGTCGCGCCGCCTGCGAGGCGCCGATCTTCCCCGGCCATGAGCCACCCTTAAGCTTGGTTATGCATTTGGAGCGTTAGATGCACAATAGTGCATCTTGTTAGGTTAGTCTAGCCCGAATCGCGGATTCACATGCACTTTGCTTCATCTCGGCGGGCATGGGCTTCATGCAGCCTGAAGCCCTGGATCGTCCCGCAAGGCGGCCTTTGCGAACTGCACGATGGCATCGAGGGTCGGCCCCGCGGCCTCGCGATGCGGGGAATGCGCCGCCCCAGCCATGATCTTCAGGTCGACCGGGCAGTAACATTCCTCCTGCGCGATCTCGGCCTGGCGCAGCGTGCCGTATTGATCATCTGTGCCCTGCACGATCATGACGGGCACGCGGATGTATGCGAGGTATTCGGAGATATCCCAATCGCGGAACTTTGGATCGAGCCAGGCGCCGTTCCAGCCGTGGAAGGCGTTGTCGACGTCCTTGTGCCAGCGCGCCAGCTTTGTCTTGAGGTCCGTGGTCTCGAACGTCGTCTTGATCGCGGCGATGGATTTGATCGAGATGTCCTCGACGATGAAATGTGGCGCGATCAGCACGAGGCCGCTCAGGCGATGATCCTGATGCGCCCCGGCATAGATGGTGGCGATCGAGGCACCGTCGGAATGGCCGAGCAGGAGGCCGCGCTTGAAGCCGATCATGTCGAGCAGCTTCGGCAGCACGTCCAGCGCCTCGCGATGCATGTAGTCGAGCGGCCGCGGCAGTGCGACCGGGCTGGACTGGCCGTAGCCTGCGCGCGAATAGGCGAAGATGCCCGCGCCCGTGGCCTGCTGCAGCTTCTCAGGGAAATCACCCCAGAGGCCGACGGAGCCGAGGCCTTCATGCAGCATGACGATCGTGGGCGCGTCGGGGACTAGCGGCGCGAGCCATCTGTATTCGAGGCTGGCGCCGTCGATGTTGAGGAAGCCGGTGGGGGTGAGATTGGTCATTTCTGCGCTCTTCTCTCTCGATCGTCATGCCCGGGCTTGACCGGGCATCCACGTCTTATGGCAATCGCGGTGGCACGTGGATGGCCGGGTCAAGCCCGGCCATGACGAACCATCGTGCCTAGTCGCCTAATGCGCGCCTTCCCGCAGCTTGAACCTTTGGATCTTTCCGGTCGCGGTCTTCGGCAGCGAGTCCACCACATCGATCCAGCGCGGATATTTCCAGGGGCCGATCTTCTGCTTGACGTGCTCCTTGAGCATCTCCTGCAAATCCGTCGTCTTCGCGCCCGGGCGCAGCACGACGAAGGCCTTGGGCTTCAGGAGTCCTTCCGGATCGGCCTCGGGCACGACGGCAGCTTCCAGCACGGCCGGATGCGTGATCAGCGCGCTTTCGACTTCGAACGGCGAGACCCAGATACCGGAGACCTTGAACATGTCGTCGGCGCGGCCGCAGAAGGTGTAGCGGCCATCGGCGTCACGGACATATTTGTCGCCTGTGCGGGTCCACGGCCCTTCGAAGGTGCGGCGGCTCTTGTGACGCTGGTTCCAGTAGCCCTCGCCGGCGGAGGGCGCATCGACCAGGAGCTCGCCGACCTCGCCGTCGGCGACGTCCTGGCCCGCCTCGTTGACGAGCCGCACCGCATAGCCCGGCACCGGCTTGCCGGAGGAACCGTATCTGATGTCGCCGGGCGCGTTCGACAGAAAAATGTGCAACAGCTCGGTCGAGCCGACGCCATCGAGAATGTCGACACCAAACCGCGCCTTCCAGCTGTGGCCGACGGATTCCGGCAGCGCCTCGCCGGCGGAGGTGCAGATGCGCAAAGCCTTGCCGCCGCGCTTGCTCTTCATGGTCTCGTCGTTGAGCATCGCGGCGAACAAGGTCGGCACGCCATAGAAGATCGAGGGATTGTAGCGATTCATCAGGTCGAACATGCGCGCCGGCGTCGGCCGCTCGCTGTTGAGGATCACGCTGGCACCGACAGACATTGGAAAGGTCAGCGCATTGCCGAGGCCATAGGCGAAGAACAATTTCGCCGCGGAGAGACACACATCGCTCTCACGGATGCCGAGCACCTGCTTGGCATAGGTGTCGGCAGTGGCCTGCAAATTGGAGTGCAAATGGCGCACGCCCTTCGGCATGCCCGTCGAGCCCGACGAGTACAGCCAGAACGCCGGCTCGTCCGGATGCGTCACGGCGGTGGTGAACTGATCGTTCTCGCCAGCGAGCTCTTCGGCAAGCTGCTTGTGGCCGTTCTGCTTGGCGCCGGAGACCACGACATGCTCGAGATCCGGCATGCGGCCGACAACGTCCTTGATGACGGGATAGAGCGCTTCGGACACGAACAGCACGCGCGCGCGGCAGTCGGCGAGGATGTAGGCGTACTGGTCCGCGGTCAGCAGCGTGTTGAGCGGCACCGGCACGATGCCGGCGCGGATCGCGCCCAGGAACACGATCGGGAAATCGATTGTATCCAGCATGATCATCGCCACGCGCTCCTCGCGGCGGACGCCGAGCCGGCGCAGCATGTTGGCGGCGCGCCGGGTCTGTTGCTGGAGCTCGCCATAGGTGAGTCGCGAGACGGTGTCGTCGAAGGCGAGCTTACTGCCCCTGCCCTCCCTGACGTTACGGTCGAGCAGCCAGGTCACCGCGTTATAGGATCCCTCGCTCACGGACATCTCCCCGGAATTTAGAATTATAATTCATAGAAAGACACCACGGCGGCTTGCTGTCAATGCCAGCAGGCACTATGTTTCATTAAAACGCGCCGCAGGACCCCTGTAAAGAAGACTCATGACCGAAAGTCCCGACGCCGAATCCCGCTTCCTCGAACAACTCGGCCAGCGTGTGCGCACCATGCGCGCGCTGCGCGGCATGTCGCGCAAAGTGCTCGCCAAGGTATCGGGAATCTCGGAGCGCTACATCGCGCAGCTCGAGAGCGGCAAGGGCAATGTCTCGATCGTGCTGCTGCGCCGCGTCTCCGATGCGATGGGCGCGCATCTCGAAGATTTGCTCCCCTCGCCCGATCCGACGCCGGACTGGCAGATGTTTCGCGACCTCCTGCGCAAGGCGACGCCCGCGCAGATTGCTCAGGCCAAGGATCTGCTCGCCGGCGGCAGCGTAACCGCGCCCCGGCGCGCGCCGTTCTGCGGGATCGCGCTGATCGGCCTGCGCGGCGCCGGCAAGTCGACACTCGGACGCATGCTGGCGAAGAAGATCGGCTGGAGTTTCGTCGAGCTCAACAAGGAGGTCGAGCAGCAGAACGGGCTCTCGGTCGCCGAGATCATCGCGCTGTACGGCCAGGAAGGCTTTCGCCGCATGGAGCAGGCGGCACTGCAACAGCTGCTCGCGCGCAACGAGCTGATGGTGCTGGCAACCGGCGGCGGCATCGTCTCCGAGCCCCTGACCTTCGATCAGGTCCTCTCCTCGTTCTACACGATCTGGCTGAAGGCCGAGCCCGAGGAGCACATGGCGCGCGTGCGTCGCCAGGGCGATCTACGCCCGATGGCGGATGATCGCTCGGCGATGACGGAGCTGCGCAACATCCTGCTCAGCCGCGAGCCGCTCTATTCGCGCGCGACCGCGGTGGTGGATACCGCCGGCCTCTCCGTCGATGCCGCCGCCGCACGCCTGATCGATGCGGTGCGGCCGGTGCTGCAGAACGAAGCCCGCAGCTTCGGCCTGCGCAGCGTGGCGCTGTAGCGATGACGTCCACCGACGTCGCCACCTCCATGTTCGAGCGGATCGGCGGCAGCGCCACGATCGACGCCCTCGTCGACCGCTTCTACGACCGCATGGACACGCTGCCGGAGGCGAAGATCATCCGCGCCATGCATGCGGACGACCTTGGCCTGATCAGGGACGTGCTGAAGCGCTATCTCACCGAATGGACCGGTGGCCCGCGGCTCTATACACCCGAGAAAGGTCATCCGCGGCTGCGCCAGCGCCATTTCGGCTTCGCCATTGGGGACGCCGAGCGCGACGCCTGGATGCTCTGCATGCGCGGCGCGCTGGAGGAGACGATCACCGACGCCGCCGCGCGCCAGGATCTCGACAAGGCGATAGCGGGCCTGGCCGACTGGATGCGCAACCGGCCGTGACGGGGCGGCAGCGCTTCGGCGCAATTCGACGGCCACGCACCGGGTCATTTGAGTTCCGCTGCGATCGCCTGCTAAGCTCCAGGCATGACCGACATGCTCTGCGACACCATACGCATGGAGCGCGAAGTGACGGAGCGTTAGCGCGTGATGGACGCACCTCCCGATGTCATCCGTCGATCGCCCTCGCCGCGTCTTGCGCGGCTGATCTCCAGCATTTCCTTCTACCGCGAGCGCGGGATCGGCTTGGCCGCCTTCCGCCACGCCGCGCCGCTTGCACTGCCTCTGCTGGTGAATTTGGGAACGCCCTTCCGCATTGCGCTCGGACACCGACCGGACACCGCCGATGCGCGGCCGAGTTTCGCAGCGGGTCTGTTTCCTGGGCCGGTCGTGATCGAATCCGACGGGCGCGCCGAATGCGTTCAGGTCGATTTCACGCCGCTCGGGGCGTATCGCTTCTTCGGAGGCGCCGTGCCCGATCTGACCGCGCGGATCGTCGGGCTCGACGACATTCTGGGACGGCACGGCAGGGAGCTCCGCGCCAGGGTGGCCGAGGCGGCCGGCTGGCAGCGACGATTCGAGATCGTCGAAGACTTCGTGCTTCGCCGCGCCGTACACGAGCCCTCGCCTGAGGTCGCCTTCGCGCTGGAGACGCTGTGGCGAGGCGCGGGCGCGGTCAGGATCGCCGACATTGCCTCCGACTTGGAGCCGCAAGCATCTCACACGCCGCTTCCACCGCGAGATCGGCGCTCCGCCAAAGACGCTGGCCCAGATGCTGCGCTTTCATCGCGCTTGCGTCCTGGCCCGGACGGATGGCGCAGGCGGCTGGGCGGCCATTGCCGCGGACGCCGGCTATGCCGACCAGGCACATCTTGCTCGCGATTTCCGGATGTTCAGCGGAGAGACGCCGACCGGATGGGCCGCGCGGCTCGATGTCGTCGATTCACGCCTGATGCGGGACGGCGGGGGCTAGCGCCAAAACAGCGGCAAGACGGCGCGAGGCACGGTCAGGTCCCATTTGTTCAAGCCGGCCGCCATGATCCGAACTAGGGTCGGCTTCGCAACAAGCTTGCACCGAACCTGGAGAGTGTCATGAACCAGCCGAACGGCTACGAAGCGCCGCGCCTCTACCACACCATGCGCTGCAAGGATGCCGAGGCGATGATCGCCTGGCTGAAGAACGTTCTCGGCTTCACCGAACGGGTGGTGTACCGCAAGGAGGGCACGGTCGTTCACGCCGAGCTGGCGTTCGGATCGTCGATCCTCATGCTGGGCGCGCATCGCGACGACGCCTACGGCAAATTGGTTGGCGACATCGGCGGCCGGCGGACGGATGCCGTCTATCTGGCTGTCGATGATCCCGACGCGCTCTATGCGAAGGTGAAATCCGCTGGTGCAGAGATCGAGATGGAGCCCTACACGACCGATTATGGCAGCCGCGATTTCGCCGCACGCGATCCGGAGGGCGGGCTCTGGAGCTTCGGCACCTATTGGCCCAAGGTCGGCGAGCCGCCGCTCGCGGGATAGCGGGCGCTCGCGTCAAATACTGCTCCGCGGCCGAACCGTCTTGCTCGCTAGACCGACCAGTAATGCGGATGCGGGTAGGGCCGCGAGCGGTCGCCCCAGTCGAACGCGTCGCCATCGAACTCGCACGGGCCGCTGCTGAGTTCGTCCAGCGTCTGCTCGGTCTGGAACGCCTGCCGTGCTGGATCGTATTTCAGCGCGCTCCACTGCAGCGGATAATGGTGACGCGTACCGAGCAGCCCGCCGGTCTTGATCACGGCATAGGCGACCGTTCCGCTCATCTTGTCGAGCATCAACCGCTCGATCGTGCCGAGCTTCGTGCCGTCGCGTCCGTAGACGGCGACGTGCTCCACGCGATCACTGGGAACCATGGTGTGGTTCATGGTGTCCTCCCTGTTCTCGTCTGTTCACGATATTATAGCACCGGTTTCGCGGCGGCGGGAGCAGCTACAACTGCTGTAAGCGGCCCGCCCCGGCCACCAGAGCGTCACTTCAGCCGAATCGTGTCGACGCGACGGCACTGGACGCAATGATAAACGTGCTCCGCAGGCAGCGTGACTATTCCAGGTAGTGTCGCCAGGAACTTCATTGGCCGCCTGCATTTTGAGCAGATGAGGATCGGCGGATCGTCTTGGCGATCGGAACTCATACAATAACCGCGGCTGAAGGCCGCCCGCACGTTACTGCCGCGCTACGCGCGCTTCATCCCGGGACAACTACTGGCCTTGATCGGAATCCGGTCCGGCCTCGATCGGCGCGCTGCTTCACGCCCGCGTGAGGCGACTTCTTCCGGATTGTTGCGACGACATCGCGCCGCCCCCGGACGAAGCCATTTTCCTCACCCGGCGAAAAACGCCGGAAAGGCAGGCGGTCTAGATTCTCTGCATTGATCAACAACGGAGTTCGGTCATGTGGGGTCAACTTTTCAGCCTGATCTATCGCCTGTCCTGCCGGACCACCCTGATCGAGATCGGCACGCACCGCCTCGCGCGTTAGGTCCATGAAGCCCAAGGGAATTGGGTAAGATCGATTGACCAGATGACGGGGATTGCCATGCGCAAGCTGATCCTGATCGCCGCGATGTCGCTGCTCGCAAGCCAGGCCAATGCCGGAGGCTCGCGGAGCCTCAGCCTGGCGGCCAGCAATGCAAGCCAGCAGGCGGAACAGCCGGCCACTGCGACGCCAGTTCCAGCGCAGACGCCTCAAGCCCCGCCAACAACGAATGGGCCGACGGCGACCGCACCAGCTGCATCGACGGCGCCTGCCTCTGCAATTCCGGCCGCCACAACGTCGGCCCGGTCCGCAACGGCGTCGAGGGCCGAAACCGCCAAGCCGAAGCGCCGGCAGCCGTCCACCGAGGCGCGCGTGATCCGCGAGCTGCATCGGCACGGAATTTATTGGTGAGAGCTCACGTTATCTCTTCCGTCATTGCGAGCGCAGCGAAGCAATCCAGGATCTTTCCGCAGCGGCAGGCTGGATTGCTTTGCTGTGCTCGCAACGACGACGCGGCTGGAGCCGGGCTCAGATTCCCAGATATTTGTGCTGCAGGTCCGGCGCGGCCATCAGCTCGTCGGAGGTGCCGCTCCACACCGTCTTGCCGCGCTCGATGATGTAGTGGCGATCGCAGATGCGGGCGAGATGGTCGACGTTCTTGTCGACGACCAGGATCGACTGTCCGCGGCTCTTGAGTAGCGACAGGCAATTCCAGATCTCCTGCCGGATCAGCGGCGCGAGGCCTTCGGTCGCCTCGTCCAGGATCAGGAGCTTTGGATTCGTCATCAGCGCGCGGCCGATCGCGAGCATCTGCTGCTCGCCACCGGAAAGCTGGTTGCCCATGTTGGACGCGCGTTCGGCGAGGCGCGGAAACATCACGTAGATCGCGGCGAGCGTCCAGGGATTATCGCTGTTGAAGCGATCCGCCGCGGCCGCGACCAGGTTTTCGCGCACGGTGAGGTTCGGGAAGATCTGCCGGCCCTCGGGCACGAGACCAACACCGAGTTTCGCAATCCGGTAGGACGGAAGCTGCCGCACCTCCGCGCCCGCGAAGCGAATGGTGCCCGCGCGCGCCGGCGTCAGGCCCATGATGGAGCGGATGGTGGTGGTCTTGCCCATGCCGTTGCGGCCCATCAGCGAGACCATCTCGCCCGGCTTGATCGACAGCGACAGGCCGAACAGCACCTGGGACAGGCCGTAGCAGGTCTCGATGCCGTCGACCTCGAGCAGCGTGTCAGCCATGATGCGTCACCACATGCTGATCGCCGAGATAGGCGCGCTTGACGTCCTCATTGGCCCGGATCGCGGCCGGGTCGCCGGAGGCGATGACGCGGCCATAGACCAGCACCGTGATGCGGTCGGCCAGCGCGAACACCGCCGGCATGTCGTGCTCGACCAGCACGATCGAGACCTCTTTCCGCAGCTCCTGGAGCAGCTTCACCATGCGCTGGGATTCGGTCACGCCGAGGCCGGCCATCGGCTCGTCGAGTAGCAACAGCTTCGGCTTACTTGCGAGCGCGACTGCGAGCTCCAGCTCGCGGCGTTCGCCGTGGCTGAGCCTGGAGACCACGATATCGGCGCGATGGCCGAGGCCGACGCGATCGAGCGCCGCCTGGGCGGCATCGCGCAGACCCTTCTCTTTCCGCGCATTGGCGAAGAATCGGAACGAGGTGCCGGCATGCGCCTGCGCCGCCAGCGCGACATTGTCCGCGGCGGTGAAATCGAGCAGCAGCGAGGTGATCTGGAACGAACGCGCCAGGCCCAACGCGCAGCGGCGATAGGCTGGCAGATAGGTGATGTCGCGCCCCGCCAGCGAGACGCTGCCGGAATGCGGTTCGAGATGCCCGGTGAGCTGGCTGATCAGCGTGGTCTTGCCGGCGCCGTTCGGGCCGATGATGGCGTGCAGCTCGCCGGATGCGACGTCGAGCGAGACGTTGTCGGTGGCGATGATTCCGCCGAAGCGGCGCACCAGCTTTTCGACGCGGAGCAAGGGTTCAGCCACGGCCAGCCCTCCCGAGTGCGCCCATGATGCCGCCGCGGCCGAACAGGACGATGAGCAGCAGCAGCGGGCCCAGGATCAGCGCCCAATATTCGGTGATCTGCGACAGCAGTTCTTCCAGCAGCAGGAACACCACCGCACCCATGACCGGGCCGAACAGCGTGCCCATGCCGCCCAGGATCACCATCACCATGAGGTCGCCGGAACGGGTCCAGTACATCACGGCCGGGCTTACGAAATCGGTGTTGTTGGCGAGCAGCGCGCCGGCAAGGCCGCACATCGTGCCTGATATGACGAAGCAGACCAGTTGGTAACGCTTGGCCGGGAAGCCGATGGCCTGCATGCGCTGCTCGTTGGAACGCAGGCCCTGCACGACAAGACCGAAGCGCGAGTTGACGATGCGCCATATCAGGAGCATGACGCCGAAAAGGCAGGCGAGGCAGAGATAATAGAACTGCGTGCGGTTGCCGAGATCGATCAGGCCCGAGAAGTCGCTGCGCGTGTAGATGGTCAGGCCGTCGTCGCCGCCGTAACGAGCCAGGCCCGAGGCGACATAGTAGGCCATCTGGGCGAAGGCCAGCGTGATCATGATGAAGTAGACGCCACGGGTGCGCAGCGACAGCGCGCCGATCACCAGCGCATAGATCGCCGACGCCGCAATCGCGACCGGAAACTGGATGAAGCCGGACCCAACGCCTTCCTGCGCGAGCATGCCGACGGCATAGCCGCCGATGCCGAGATACGCGGCATGGCCAAAGCTCATCAGGCCCGCAAATCCCATGATGAGGTTGAGGCTCGCAGCCGCCAGCGCCAGGATGATGATGCGGGTGAACAGCGTCAGGATGAAGATGTTGCCGGTCAGCTGCGAATAGAGCGGCAGCAGCACGAGGCCCGCCAGCATCAGGGCCGTGACGGCCTTGCTCACGCTCAAACCCTTCATCGACGATTGGCCGGAAACAGCCCCTCCGGCCGCACCACCAGCACGATCGCCATCAGCAGATAGATCAGCATGGAGGACAGCGCGGGCGCGGCGGTGGATGCGGCGGCGCCGCTCAGCACCTGGCGGAGCAGGTTCGGAAGGAAGGCGCGGCCGAGCGTGTCGATCATGCCGACGAAGATCGCGGCGAGGAAAGCGCCGCGGATCGAACCGATGCCGCCGATCACGATGATGACGAAAGCGAGGATCAGGATGTTCTCGCCCATGCCGATCTGCACGGTCAGGATCGGCGCCTGCATCAGCCCGGCAAGGCCCGCGAGTGCGGCGCCCAGGCCGAACACCAGCGTGTAGAGCAGCTTGATGTTGATGCCGAGCGCGCCGATCATCTCGCGGTTGGATGCGCCGGCCCGGATCAGCATGCCGATGCGGGTGCGCATCACGCCGAGATAGAGCAGCAGCGCGACCAGCAGCGCTACCCCAATGATGGCGAGGCGATAGGCGGGATAGTGAATGCCGGGCAGGATCGGCACCGGCACGGTGAGCCAGGCCGGCAGCGGCAACGCCAGGCCCGCGGGGCCCCAGATCAGCCGCACGGCTTCGTTGAAGAACAGGATCAGGCCGAAGGTCGCGAGCACGTGGTCGAGATGGTCGCGGCCATAGAGATGCCGCAGCGCGCTCACCTCCAGCACGATGCCGAGCACGAGCGTCGCGCCCAACGCCATCAGCGCGCCGAGCAGGAAGCTGCCGGTCCAGGCCGCGAAGGTGGCGGCGAAATAGGCGCCCATCATATAGAGCGAGCCGTGCGCGAGGTTGACGAGATCCATGATCCCGAACACCAGCGTCAGGCCCGCGGCGAGCAGGAACAGCAGCAGACCGAACTGCAACCCATTCAAGAATTGTTCGACGACGAGCAGCATCAGGACTCTTTCAGGCGCATACAGACGCGCGCCGATGTTCGAACACTGTCGCCATCAGTGAAAGAGCTCCCCCTGCCTCTTCAAGGCCGAAAAATGGGTAATGGCAGTATCGTTCCGAGGCAAGAGCGATTCGACATCAAACATGCACTTTGTTGCATCTCGGCACGTGCGGCCGGGACGCGCCCCGCAATGCAAAAAGGCTGCCGCGCGGCATGAGGCAACCTGCCGCAGCGAAACGGCATCACCCTCTCACCGGCTGGCGGTGAGAGGGTACGATCGTCGTAAAATCGAGCAGGGCTGCGTCTAGTGCGACGTCATCTGCCGGGGGAGCTCGTCCGGCTCGGCGAGAACGCTGTTGGCCGTCGACGCCTCCAGGGCCGCCATCCGAAACAGATAAGCGAGCGTCGTCAATCCGGTGTCCTCCGCCATTTGCGCCAGTTCGAGCGCCATGTCGGACATGTAGCCGAGATCCTCGTCTTTCATTTGCGCCATGATCTGGCTGTCCCGCATCACGTTCGACATCTCAGGCGCTCTTTCGTTGCGCGGCAACATGACCGCAGAGGTTGGCACGGGCGATGGCATCGAGACGAGGGCCGTCCTGCTGCACGACCGAAGCCGTGCCGATCCGATGATGCAGGGCATCGAGCGTCTCCCGACGAATGTCGATGGTCGCCGCCATGGTCCATGCGTTCTCGACCAGAGCCGGTAGGCCGAGCGGCGTCACGACGAAGCCGGCTTCGTGGAAGCGCGGCAGCCACCAGGTCTCCATGATCGCGCTGACCTGCGCGATTCCCTGGTCGAGGCAGAACTCCTGCACCGCAGCCATCAGTTGCAGGTTGAGCGCGCCGTCGCGGCGATCGCGCACGACGAAGTAGCGCGACCATTCCCACACTAGCGGATCGGCGGGCCAGCCGCGAACCGCCGCCAGATGCGGAAACACCTCACTCATCATCGAGGGCTTGGTGGTCGGATAGAGCCGATGACCGCCCACGACGCGGCGGCCTTCCAGCGCCAGCAGGTAGACGGTGTCCTCGTCGTCGTAGGAATCGATCTCACGGCCATCCGGCCTGCGCAGCGTCTCCCAGCGCCGCTCCTCGACGAAGATGTCGTGACGCAGCCGGAAATGCTGCTCGATTACGTCTTCATAAAGGTGACGATTTACCGCGGAAACTGCGTGAATCATGAAAACCCCCATTCATCCTCAATGGGGGGAGATTCTGCGAAAAGACGCAGCTTCGGTATTGGGAAATTTCCCAGTAAGGCGGCTTAAGGATTGATGATCTTGTTCCGAATCGCCAGCGCGACCGCATGCGTACGGTTGACCGCGCCGAGCTTGCGCGCAGCAGTTGCAAGATGCTCTTCGGCGGTGCGCTGGGTGATGTGCAGGATCTCGCCGATTTCCCAGGCCGACTTCCCCTGCGAAGCCCAGGCGATCACCTCGCGTTCGCGCGGCGTGAGGCGCGTCGACGGATGCGGCATCGGCTCGAGCAGACGGCGAATGTGGTCGAAGCCATACATCGCCATCAGATGCAGCGCCGGCTTGCTGCGGGCATTGAGGTCGAGATGGACACCGCCGAGCGAGACCGCCGCCTCGTAGCCGGTGAGGCCGTGGATCGGCACGATGAAGCCGCGCGACATGCGGAACTCGCTGGCACGGTTCATCACCTCGGCCGCATTCGGCTCGAGTTCCGCATCATAGGGCGCTTCCGACCACTCGAACGGATTGACCGACTGCCGGCACAACCGCACCACGGGATCGAAACGATCGTAGTTTTTCTCGGTGTAGAGGCTGAACCATCCCGCAGGCCAGCGTTTGGCGAGCACCATCTGCGCAAACTGCTGATCGGGATTGGGCAACCCCGTCACGATGATGGTTTCGAAGCCGAAGCGACCGAACGCCGCTTCGAGCGCGTTCATGGCCTCTGGTACCTTGCGGTAGGTCTGCAGGCCTTCGATGAAGTCGAGCGCCTCCCGGCCATAGTCTACGGCGGACATCGTACGTTTCCTGACCCTCGCGCTTCCGTATAGCACGTATTCACAGACCGCCTCAATTCGCTGTGGCCGTAGTTTCCCGGTGCTCATGCGCTCTGAGGATTTAACTACTTGTGGCAGAATTGACGCCACGATACACCTGAGAACATCCGAAGCGGGAAGCCAACGATGGAAGACGAGGACATCGCCCTCAACAGCGTGCTCGGCCTGGAATTGAACCGCGTGTTTTTTGCCGTCCGCGAAACGGCGAACAAGCAGAAGATCATCGAGTTTGCGCGCGAGGTGCTGCAGAGCGAGCGCGCGGAGCTGGCCGAGAGCGTGTCGCCGGAAGGGCCGGCGAGCTAGAACGCCGCTGCAAAGACGACGCCGGAGCAACAGATCGCGTCACGAGGACGCCTCTCCATCTGACCGCGCGGGTTTTAGTCGAAACACTCTGACTGCGAATTTTGGCTTCCCTTCTCCCCTTGTGGGAGAAGGTGGCGCGAAGCGCCGGATGAGGGGTCTCTCTCCGCGAATCCAACTCCCATTTGAAGTCGCGGAGAGAGACCCCTCACCCGTCTCGCCGCTCTGCGGCGATCCACCCTCTCCCACAAGCGGAGAGGGAAAGCGCCAGCCTCCGGCCACATCGGCGCACACTTGCCGCTGGATGACAGCGCATCTCTCGTGAGATGATCGCCGCGATCTCTTGTCGATGCCAGGGACGGTTCAAGGCCATGATGACGCTGCGCCAGGTCGAAGTGATCCGTGCCGTGATGGTGACGGGCACCATCGGCGGTGCGGCGAAGCTGCTCAACGTCTCGGCGCCGGGGATCAGCCGCCTCGTCAAATACACCGAGCGCTCGCTCGGCATCCGCTTCTTCCAGCGCCAGAACGGGCGCTACTTCCCGACGCCGGAAGCGGAGAACATCTTCGAGCAGATCAACGGCGTCTACAAGAAGGTCGACGACCTCTCCGAGATCATCTCCAAGATCGGCCGCGGCGGCCTGTCGGAGCTGCGCATCGGCTCGGTGCCGAGCATCTCGCAGGTGATGGTGCCGCGTGCGATCGAGCGCGTCCGCCGCCGCTATCCCGATCTCGGCATCGACATCAACATCCTCAAGCTCGAGGAAGCCATCGACTACCTGATGCTCGGCCGCGGCGAATGCGTGGCGATGAGCTATCGGCTCGAGCATTCCGGGCTCGACTTCATGCCGCTCGCTTCGGGCGAGCTCTATTGCATCGTGCCGCCCGGCCACGAGCTCTCCGGCCGCAAGCAGGTCTCCGCCGCCGAGATCACGCGCTATCCGCTGATCGGCATCGATCCCAACGACCCCTACGGCCGGATCATGGCCGGGATCTTCGCGCGCCACCGGCTCGACTACAACATCACGATCCGCGCGCGCTTCGGCACCACCGTCTGCGCGCTGGTGAAGGCGGGACTCGGCATCGCCATCATCGACCAGTTCACCGTCGCCCATGGCGGCTATCCCGGGATCGAGCTTCTGAAGATCGCCGAGCCGACGCGCTTCGACACCTACATCGCAGTCAAGCGCGGCACGCCGCTGTCGCTGCATGCCGAGTATTTCATCGAGGCCCTGCGCGCCGAGATGCGCGCGGTCGAGCCCTCCCGCGGCAGTGGCAAGACCGCCCCTGCCCGCGGGCGGAGGAAATAACATGATGTTAGGTTTGCCAGATAAAAGGGTAATTGTGTTAGGCGGGGGAAAGGCTATCGTCGCAGCTGGAATTGCACGGATTTCCCCGCTAATGGCCGGGTCCGGACGCTCCCTTTGAGACGATAGCGAACCATGTCGAAACGCGGATACGCCGCCAGCAAGAAACTCCTTACCGGCCTGATCGGCGCCCCGATCGCGCATTCCGCCTCGCCTGCCATGCATGAGCGCGCCGCCGAGGCGCTCGGCCTGCGCGGCCATTACCAGCTTATCGAGGTCGCCGGCGCCGATGCGGCCGGGCTGCGCATGATGCTCGAGGGCATCCGGCGGCTCGGCTTTGCCGGCGTCAATGTCACCTACCCCTACAAGGAAGCGGTGGTGCCGCTGCTCGACGCGCTGGCGCCGGGCGCAGCCGGCATGGGCGCGGTCAACACCGTCGTCGTCAGGGACGGCCGGCTGACCGGCCACAACACCGACACCACGGGTTTCGCGCGGGCGGTGACGCCATTGCTGGCGCCCTCCGGCAACGCCATCGCCCTGATCGGCGCCGGCGGCGTCGGCAAGGCCATCGCGTTTGCGCTGGCGAGCCGAGAGGTGGCTGACATCCGCATTTTCGACAGCGAGCCGGCGCGCGCCGAGAAGCTGGCCGCCATGCTCGCCCCGCACGGCGCCCGCGTTGCCGCCAGCGTCGAGGATGCGCTCGAGGGCGCGACCGGTCTCGTCAACGGCACGCCGGTCGGCATGCTGCCGAACCGTGACACGCCGGTGCCGGCGGGACTGCTCAGGGCGGACCTATGGGTCGCCGACGCCGTCTATTCGCCGCTGATCACGCCGCTGCTGGCCGCAGCGCGAGAGAAAGGCGCGAAGATCATGACCGGCCGCGACCTCGCGATCTACCAGGCCGCCGACGCCTTCGAATTGTTCACAGGCCTTGCCCCATCCACCGAGATCATGGGAGAGGCTTTCGACGCCGTGATGGCAGCGCGCAGCGCCGCCTATCAGGCAGCTTGAGGCGAAGCGGCCGGATACAAGGCCGCTTGCAAGATTTGAAACGGGAGGAGAGGACGATGAAATCAACGCTAGTGGTGGGCGCATTGCTCACCGTCATGACCGCAACGGGCGCCTTTGCCCAGGCGATCAAGCTCGCCAATGTCGCGGAGCTCTCGGGCGGCGGCGCTACCGTCGGCACCAACTGGAAGAACGGCATCGACCTCGCGATCGAGGAGATCAACGCCAAGGGCGGCGTGCTCGGCCGCAAGCTCGAGGTCAGCCACGCCGACTCGCAGTCCAACCCCGGGGTGGCGCGCGCCCAGGTGCAGAAGGCGCTCGACGCCGAGCCCTATGTGCTGCTCGGGCCCGGTTATTCCGGCTCGGTGAAGGTGACCGCGCCGCTCGCGGCCGAAGCCGGCATCGCGCAGATCATGGGCGGCGAAGCCGCCGAGCTGACGCAGACAGGAAACAAGTTCCTGTTCCGCACCTCCTTCGGCCAGCAATCCTCAATGCCGAAGGTCGCAAAGTACATCCACGACGAGATGAAGGCGAAGACCGTTGCGGTGGTCTGGGTCAACAACGATTTCGGCCGCGGTGGCCGCGACGTCGTGGTCAAGGAGCTCGACCGGCTCGGCTCCAAGGTCGTCGCCGATCTCTCCACCGAAGCGGGCCAGGCCGACTTCGCCGCCGACGTCGGCAAGATCAAGGCCGCCAATCCCGACGCCGTGTTCGTCTACCTGAACGAGGAAGAGAGCGCGCGCATCCTGAAGGAGCTGAAGCGCCAGGGCGTCACCGCGCCGCTGATGGGCGAGACCACGCTGATCGGCCAGAAGGTGATCGAGCTCGCGGGCGATGCCGCCAACGGCGCGCGCGGCCATGTCGGCCTCACCACCGACGCGCCGGTCGATCTGGTCAAGGCGTTCCGCGAGAAGTTCTCCAAGAAGTACAATTACGTCCCCGATCATAACGGCCTGAAGGGCTACCTCGCCGTCTACATGGTGAAGGCGACCACGGAAAAGATGGGCAAGGTCGACCCGAAGAAGTTCGCCGACACGCTGCACGGCCTCACCATCAAGGCCGCGGACGAGCCGGGCATTTTGATGGACGTCACCTTCAGCGACACCGGCGACATCGACCGCCAGAGCTTCCTGGTCGAGGTGGTCGAAGGCAAGCAGGTGGTGAAGCAGGTGCTGCCCAAGGTGAAGTGAAGCGTGGCCCTTCTCCCTCGCCCCGCTCTACGCGGGGAGAGATCTTTCGTCTCCCTCTCCCCGCCCCTTCGCGGGGAGAGGGCGGGGTGAGGGGCTGCTTCCGCGACGACGGTGACAATCGAGTACGCGGAGACAGCCCCTCACCCCAACCCTCTCCCCGTAAGTACGGGGAGAGGGAGAAGAAAGAGAGCGGGGAGAGGGAGAGGAAAGAGGGGAACATGTCCAACCTATTCGATCTACTGGTCGCGGGGCTCGCCACCGGCGCCATCTACGCGCTGGTCGCCGTCGGCTTCACGCTGCTGTGGCAGACCTCGCAGACTATCAATTTCGCGCAAGGCGAGTTCGTGATGCTGCCGGCGTTCCTGATGCTGGCCGCGATGCATGTGGGCGCGCCGTTCTGGCTCGCGATCATCGTCGGCATCCTGCTCTCGCTGATCCTGCTCGGGCTCGCCTTCAAGATGCTGCTGGTGGACCCGATGATGCGTCACGGTGTGCTACCGCTGGCGATCGCGACCATGGCGCTCGCGATCGGCATCAAGGAATCGGTCAAGCAGTTCTACAGCGCGGAGGCTTCGCCCTTCCCCTCGATCGTGCCGACCGGCGACATCTCCATCCTCGGCCATGCTGTGTCGCTGCAGAGCATCGGCGTGCTCACTGTTGCCATCCTCGCCGTTCTCGGCCTGACCACGCTGCTGAGCCGTACCTCGCTCGGCCACCAGATGCAGGCGGCGGCGCAGAACCCGACGGTGGCCCGCATCATCGGCGTCCCGGTCGAGCGCATGATCCTGCTGACCTTCCTGATCAACGCCTTCCTGGTGGCGCTGGCCTCGCTGCTGATCACACCGATCTACCTCGCAAAATTCTCGTCCGGCGAGGTGCTGGGCCAGGCCGCCTTCATCGCCGCGATCGTCGGCGGCTTCAACCAGGTGCGCGGCGCCATCGCCGGCGGCCTGCTGATCGGCGTACTCGACAATCTCGCGGCGGCCTATGTGTCGACGCAGTATCGCGCCGCCGTGCCGATGATGTTCCTGATCGCCGTCATCCTGTTCCGGCCGCAGGGCTTGCTCGGCCGTGCCGAGGAGCGCACCGTATGAGCGGCATCGCCAAACCCCTGAAGATCGCGCTCGGCCTTGCCATCCTCGCCGCGCTGATCATCGTCCCCATGAACTTCAACCGCTACGGCCTGTTCATCCTGAGCCAATGGGCGGTGATGAGCATCGCCGCCATGGGGCTCAATCTCACGCTCGGCTATGCCGGCCAGGTCTCGCTGGCGCAAGGCGCCTTCGTCGGCATCGGCGCCTATGCCGCCGCGATCATGACCACACATGGCTGGCCGCTGCCGGCGGCGATCCTGGTGGCGATCGTCTTGAGCTTTGCGATCGGCTGGGTGCTCGGCTATCCCGCACTGCGCGTGCAGCACCATTACCTCGCCTTCGTCACCCTCGCCTTTTCCACCCTCGCCTTCCTGGTGTTCCGCAACGAGAGCTGGCTGACCGGCGGCATCTACGGCATCTCCAACATCCCACGTCCGCACATCTTCGGCATCGCGACCAACAAGCCGCTGCCGTTCTACTATGTCTGCCTCGGCTCGCTCGCGATCGTCTCGCTTGCGGTGTGGTGGCTGATCCGTTCGCCCTGGGGCCGTGCCTTCATGGCGCTGCGCGAGAATCCGTTGCGCGCGCAATCCCTCGGCGTCGATACCCGCCGCTACACGCTGATGGCCTTCGCGATCGGCTCGGCACTCGGCGGCGTCGCCGGAGCGCTCTATGCGCCGCTGACGCAATATATCGATCCCGTGCCGTTCAACCTGTCGCTCTCGCTCGACCTCCTGCTGATGGTGATCGTCGGCGGCGCCGGCTTCTATTTCGGTCCGTTCCTGGGAGCGATGATCGCGGTGCTGCTGCCGGAATGGCTGCGCTTCACGGAAGGCTACTACCTGATGCTCTACGCCGTCGCCGTGATGCTGCTGCTGATCTGGTCGCCGACCGGGATTCTCGGAATCCTCGACCGATATCTCGCCGAGCGCCGCACCAAGGCGGCGTCCGCGCTGCGCGCCGTCGCAAAGTCGCGCCTGGAGACGGCGCAATGAGCGCGGTCCTCGAAGTCACCGACATCAAGAAGAGCTTTGGCGGCATCCACGCCGTCAACGGGGTCTCGTTCGACGTGCGCGAGGGCGAGATCCTCGGCCTGATCGGGCCGAACGGCTGCGGCAAGTCCACGCTGTTCAACTGCATCCTCGGCCAGCTCACGCCGACCGGCGGCGAAGTCAAGCTCGACGGACAGGTCGTCACGGGCCTGCGTCCCTCCGAGCTCAACAAGCTCGGGGTCAGCCGCACCTTCCAGCTGTTGCAGGTGTTCCCAAAGCTCTCGGTGCGCGAGAACCTGATCCTCGCCGGACAGGAGCACCAGGGCAACATGGCCTCGCGCCTGGTCGGCCGCTCCGATGCCGGGCTGACGGAGGCCGCGAACCAGATGATCGGCTTCTTCAAGCTCGACCATCTCGCCGACGAGCCGGCTGGGGGTCTCTCTTATGGTCAGCAAAAACTGCTCGATGCCGCCATGGCCTTCATGGGCGGCTCGCGCCTGGTGCTGCTCGACGAGCCAGCCGGCGGCGTCAACCCGTCGATGCTGGCGGACCTCAAGGAGCGCCTGGTCGCGATCAACCGCGAGAAGAACGCCACCTTCGTCGTGATCGAGCACAACATGGAGTTCGTGATGTCGCTGTGCTCGCGCGTGATGGTGATGGCGGAAGGCAAGGTGCTGGCGATGGGCCGGCCCGACGAGGTCCGCAAGAACCCCGCCGTGATCGAAGCCTATCTCGGACATTAGGAGCGCGTAATGAGCGATCCCATTCTCTCGGTCCACAATCTCGTCGGCGGCTACGGCAAGATGACGATCTTGAACGGCACGACGTTTGCCGTGCCGTCAGCCACGATCACGACGATCATCGGCCCGAACGGCGCCGGCAAATCGACGGTATTCAAGGCCATCTTCGGCCTGCTCAAGCTGCGCGAAGGCAAGATCAGCTTCGCCGGCCGCGACGTCACCAATTTGAGCCAGCGCGCGCTGCTCAACGCCGGCATCTGTTATGTGCCGCAGGGCCGCAACATCTTTCCCGAGCTGTCGGTGCGCCACAATATCGAGCTCGGCGGCGTCGCCGCCGACAAGGGCCTCGACCTGCCCAAGCGGATCGAGGCGGCGCTCGACCTGTTTCCCGCATTGCGGCGCAAGTCCGCGCAGCAGGCCTCGACGCTGTCCGGCGGCGAGCAGAAGCAGCTCGAGATCGCCCGCTCGCTGCTGCTCGAGCCGAAGCTGGTGCTGGTCGACGAGCCCTCGATCGGTCTGTCGCCGCTGATGGTGCAGCAGACCTTCGACATCCTCAAGAGCTTGCGCGATCGCGGCGTCACCATCCTGATGATCGAGCAGAACGCGCGCTCGGCGCTGGAGATCTCCGACATCGGCATCGTGCTGGAGCTTGGCCAGACCCGCATGGTCGATGACGCCAGGCGCATTCTGAACGATCCGCGCATCGGGCAGCTCTTCCTCGGCGGCGCCATGGAGGAGAGTGCAGCATGAGCGCGAGAATGCGGATCGCCGTGGCCGGCGCCGGCCTGATCGGCCGTCGCCATATCGAGTTGATCGAGTCCTCCCAGGATTGCGTGCTCGCCGGCATCGCAGACCCCTCGCCCGCCGCGAAGGAATATGCGCGGGCGCATGGCGTGCCCTGCTATGCGGACCATCGCGCGCTGCTGGCCGAAGAGAAGCCCGACGGCCTCATCATTGCGTCGCCCAACACGTTGCACTTGCCGATGGCGCTCGACTGCGCCGAAGCCGGCGTGCCGGCTTTGATCGAGAAGCCGGTGACCGAGACGGTTGCCACCGCGCAACGCCTGTGCGCGGCGGTGAGACGCACCGGCGTGCCGATGCTGGTCGGCCACCACCGGCGGCACAATCCCGTCATCAAGTCGGCCCGCGAGGCCGTGACGAACGGAAAGCTCGGCCAGCTCACGGCCGTGGTCGGGCTGTGGCTCCTCAAGAAGCCCGACGATTATTTCGAGGTCGCCTGGCGGCGTGAGGCAGGCGGCGGGCCACTGCTGATCAATCTCATCCACGACATCGACAATCTCCGCTTCATCTGCGGCGAGATCGTCGAGGTGCAGGCGCTGACCTCGAACAAGGTGCGCGGCTTCGCGGTCGAGGACACCGCCGCGCTGCTGCTGCGCTTTGCGAGCGGCGCGCTGGGCACGGTAACCGTGTCGGATGCGACGCCGGCGCCGTGGAGCTGGGAGCTCTCCTCAGGCGAGAACCCGGCCTATCCCACGCAGGACCAGCCCTGCTACATCTTCGCAGGGACGGCGGGTTCGCTCTCCGTGCCGAACATGGAGCTGTGGTCATACACAGAGCAGCCCGGCTGGTACGCGCCGCTGGCGCGCGCGACCATCGCGCCGCCCGCGTTCGATCCGCTGGTCGAGCAGCTCCGGCATTTCTGCGCAATGATTGCCGGCCGTGAACAGCCGCTGATCTCGGTCGAGGACGCGATGGGAACGCTCGCCGTCGTCGAAGCCGTCAGCGCGGCCGCGCGTACCGGGCAAACGATCTCGCCGGGGCAGATCATGGAGCAGGCCGCATGAACAAGCGCTCGATCGCCACCGTCTCCCTCTCAGGCAGCCTCGACGAAAAGCTCCGCGCCATCGCCGCCGCGGGCTTCGATGCGGTCGAAATCTTCGAGAATGACCTGCTGTCGTTCGGCGCCGGCCCACGCGATATCGCGAAGATGTGCACGGACCTCAATCTCGAGATCTGTGCGTTCCAGCCGTTCCGCGATTTCGAAGGCATGCCGGAGCCGCAGCGCGCGCGCAACTTCGCCCGCGCGGAGCGGAAGTTCGATCTGATGCAGGAGCTCGGCACCGATCTGTTGCTGATCTGCTCCAACGTCTCACCCGCCGCGCTCGGCGGCATCGACCGCGCGGCTGACGATTTTCGCGAGCTTGGCCAGCGCGCCGCGAAACGTCGTTTGCGCGTCGGCTATGAGGCGCTGGCCTGGGGCCGCCACGTCAACGATTATCGCGACGCCTGGGAGATCGTGCGCCGCGCCGATCATCCCGCGATTGGCGTCATCCTCGACAGCTTCCATGCGCTGGCACCTGGCTTTCCGACCCGCGCCATGGCCTCGATCCCCGGCGACAAGATCTTTCTGGTGCAGCTCTCCGACGCGCCAAGGCTCAAGCTCGACATCCTGTCATTGAGCCGGCACTTCCGCTCCTTCCCCGGCCAGGGCGACCTGCCGGTCGGCGCGTTCATGGCGGCGATCGCAGCGACCGGCTATGCCGGACCGCTGTCGCTGGAAATCTTCAACGACCAGTTCCGCGCCGGCTCGGCCGCACAGACCGCGGTCGACGGCCTGCGCTCGCTGATCCTGCTGGAGGACCAGCTCGCACCGGACTGGCAGAATTTCGCCGGCAAGGCGCTGGCCCCGAAGGCGAAGAGCCGCGGCACCGGCTTCATCGAATTTGCCGTCAACGAGAGCAAGGCAGCCGAGCTTGGCCGCCTGTTCTCGCAGCTCGGTTTTCGCAAGACGGGCCAGCACCGCAGCAAGGCGGTGGAGCGCTGGTCGCAGGGCAAGGTCGAGCTCGTCATCAATTGCGAGACCGACGGCTTTGCGCATTCGCACTATGTCACCCACGGGCCCGGCGTCTGCGCCATCGCGCTCGACGTCGACGATGCCGGCCGCGCCATGCAGCGCGCCGAGACGCTGAAGGCGCGCACCTTCTACCAGCCGGTCGGACCGGGTGAACTCGAGATTCCCGCGATCCATGGCGTCGGCGGCAGCCTGCTCTATTTTCTCGACCAGGCCGGCAAGAACTGGGACACCGATTTCGAGCCTGTTGCAAGCGATTCAAGCGCCGATGCGCTGGTCGCGGTCGACCACATCGCGCAGTCGATGCCTTATGACGAGATGCTGACCTGGCTGTTGTTCTACACCGGCATTCTCGATCTGAAACGCCTGCCGCAGATGGAGATCGCCGACCCCAGAGGCCTCGTGCAGAGCCAGGCCGTCATCAACGCCGACCAGAGCCTGCGCTTCGTGCTCAATGGCTCCTCCGCCAACCGCACCCTGCCGGCGCGCTTCATCTCCGAGTTCTTCGGCTCGGGCGTGCAGCATGTCGCCTTCGCGTGTCAGGATATTTTTGCGACCGTCGCCGCGATGCGCCGGCGCGGCGCGGGCTTCCTGGACATCCCCGACAATTACTACGACGACATCGAAGCCAAATACGATCTTTCGCCCGAACTGATGGCGCAGCTGCGCGCCAACCACATCCTCTACGACCGCGAAGGCGACGGCGAGTTCTTCCAGGTCTACACCCACATCTTCGACGAGCGCTTCTTCTTCGAGATCGTCGAGCGCAGGAACTATCAGGGTTTTGGCGCGGCCAACGCCGGCATCAGGCTCGCAGCGCAAGCGCGCGAGGTGCGCCCGGCAAGCATGCCGAGGGTGTAGGCAATTCTGCTTCCCCTCTCCCCTTGCGGGAGAGGGTGGCTCGCCGCAAAGCGGCGGAACGGGTGAGGGGTCTCTCTCCTCACGGACAATCTTGCAAGGGGAGAGAACCCCTCATCCGGCGCTTCGCGCCACCTTCTCCCACAAGGGGAGAAGGGGCTACGTCGCTTGTGGCTCACTTCATCTTGCACTTCTCGTGGAAGCGATCCTGATCGTTCTCGACGATGGTGGCGACGGTCTTCAAGGCGAGCTGGCCTTCGGAATCCTTGACCACGTCCTGCAGATAGAAGTTCTGGATCGGGATGTGGTTGTTGCCGAACTTGAACGCGCCGCGCACCGACTTGAAGTTGGCCTTCTCCATCTCGGCCTTCATCTCGTCCTTCTTGGAGGTGTCTCCCTTCACGGCGACGACGGCGCTGTTGATCAGGTTCGCGGCGTCATAGGACTGCGCGCCGTAGAAGGTCGGGCGCAGGCCGGGGTACTTCTTGCGGTAGTCGGCGACGAAGCGCTTGTTCTGCTCGTTGGGGAGGTCGTTGACCCATTGCTGCGCGCCGGGCACCCCGAGCGCGTTCTCCTTCTGGAGCGGCAGCGAGAGCTCGTCGATGGTGAAGGCGGTGTAGAGCGGCATCGTGCTCTTCAGCCCGGCCTGTGCATATTGGTTCAGGAATTGCACGCCAGCAGCACCCGGGTAGAACACGAAGATCGACTCGGCGCCGGAGGCACGCGCCTTGGAGAGCTCGGCGGAGAAGTCGAGCTGGCTCGGCCACACCGTATATTCCTCACCCACGACCTGACCCTTGAAGGTGCTCTTGACGCCGGCCAGCATGTCCTTGCCGGCGGCATAGTTCGGGCCGATCAGGAACACCGACTTGACACCCTTCTGGTTCATATAGGTGCCGACCGCCTGCGGGGTCTGGTCGTTCTGCCAGGAGGTCGAGAACACGTAAGGCGAGCACAGCTCGCCCGCGAGCTGCGACGGCCCGGCATTGGCCGAGATCAGGAAGGTCTTCGAATCGACCGCGGTCTTGAGCGAGGCGAGCAGCACGTTCGACCAGATATAGCCGACGATGAAGTCGACCTTGTCCGACTGCACCAGCTTCTCGGTCTTCTGCTTGCCGACGTCGGGCTTCTGCCCGTCGTCCTCGTAGAGCACCTCGACCGGCTTGCCGGCCATCTTGCGGCCGAGATGATCGAGCGCGAGCTCGAAGGAATTGCGCATGTCGTTGCCGATCACGGCGGTCGGGCCGCTGAAGGTCGAGACGAAACCGATCTTGATGGTGTCTCCGGCGAATGCCTGATTTGCCAGCACCAGCGCCGCTGCGCCCGCCAGCCAGAATGCCGTCCTCATAACACTCCCTCCTTAATTATCGGTCCTGGAAGCGGGGTGATCGCCGCTCCAGGCCTGTCTCTATTGAACGCAAAATATGTCGCGCCGCCAATGGCTCAGCGCCCGCCCTGCACCATATTTCGCCCCGATCTGAGATGGCAAGAATTATAATTCTACTCACTTCGGCCGAGGCCGGCCCAGGGCCGGTCCGGGAGGCTGCGGCGCTTTTTCGCGCCGGATCGATACATCAGGCCTATGCGACGATTGATGACCTCTATTGGACCGCGGCGCCCAATCCGCACTTAAATGAAGGCGAGCAGCAGCGAGATTCGAGGGTTAAATCATGGCCGCAAATCCCCATCGCGTCGTCATCGTCGGCGCCGGCTTCGGCGGGCTGGAGGCGACTTACCGGCTTGCGGGCGCTCCCGTCGAGATCACGCTGATCGACCGCCGCAATCATCATCTGTTCCAGCCCCTGCTTTACCAGGTCGCGACCGCCTCGCTCGCAACCAGCGAGATCGCCTGGCCGATCCGTCATCTCATGCGCGACCGGCGCGAGGTGACGACGCTGTTCGCCACCGTGAGCGGCGTCGATGCCGAACGACGCTGCGTGCTGATCGACGACGGCAGCGAGGTGCCCTACGACACGCTGGTGCTGGCCACGGGCGCGCGGCACGCCTATTTCGGCCACGATGAATGGGAGCAGTTCGCGCCCGGCCTGAAGACGCTGGAGGATGCGACCACCTTGCGCCGGCACATCCTGGTGGCGTTCGAGCGCGCCGAGCGCGAGATCGATCCAAAGCGGCGCGCGGCACGGCTGACCTTCGTGATCGTCGGCGCCGGCCCGACCGGCGTCGAGCTCGCCGGCACTATCGCCGAGATGGCGCATCACACCCTGCCCGCCGATTTCCGCAACATCGACACGCACAAGGCCCGCGTCGTGCTGATCGAGGCCGGCCAGCGCGTGCTCGCCGGCTTTCCCGACGAGCTATCAGCCTATGCGCAGGCCTCGCTGGAAAAGATCGGCGTCGAGGTCGTGCTCGGGCAGGCCGTCACCGAGATCAATCGCGAGGGCGTCGTGTTCGGCGGCAAACTGCTCGAGGCCAAGACACGGATCTGGGCCGCCGGCGTGCGCGCCTCGCCCGCGGCCGAATGGCTCGGCGCAGCGCACGATCGCGCCGGGCGCGTGCTGGTCGAGGCCGACCTCACCATATCAGGCCATCCAGAGATCTTCGCGATCGGGGATACCGTCAGCATCAACGCCTGGGACGGCAAGCCGGTGCCCGGCATCGCGCCGGCCGCCAAGCAGCAGGGCCGTCACGTCGCGGAGACCATCAAAGCGCGCCTCCGCGGCGCTGCAGCGGGTCCGTTCCGCTATAAGCATTCCGGTAACCTCGCGCAGATCGGCAAGCGGCTCGCAATCATCGATTTCGGCAAGATCAAGCTGCGCGGCACCATCGCGTGGTGGATCTGGGGCATCGCCCACATCTACTTCCTGATCGGCCTGCGCCACCGCCTCAGCGTCGCGCTGAGCTGGCTGTGGATCTACGCGCGAGACCAGCGCGCAGCGCGGTTGATCACGCAGGGGTCGAGCAAGGTGGTGTAGTCTTACTTCCTTCTCCCCTTGTGGGAGAAGGTGGCATAGGCGGCCTTCGGCCGCCGTTCTTAAGAACGCCGAAGCAGAGCTTCGGCTACGGCGCCGGATGAGGGGTTCTCTCAACTCTCGCGATTGTTCGTGAGGAGAGAGACCCCTCACCCGGCTTCGCTTCGCGAAGCCACCCTCTCCCACAAGGGGAGAGGGTGCAATTGCGCCGCGCTCGCGGCCGCTACTTCACCAGCTCGCACCCGCCTTCCGCGAGCGGGCGGAACGCCTGGTCTGCCGGAATCGTCGCGACCAGCTTGTAATAGTCGTACGGATATTTCGACTCCTCCGGCTTCTTCACCTCGAACAGGTACATCGGATGCACGACGCGACCGTCCTGACGGATCGCGGTGTCGCCGAACAGCTTGTCCTTGCCCTTGAACTTCTTCATCTCGGGCACGACCTGCTTGGCATTGTCGCTGCCGGTGGCGGCGACGGCGTTGAGATAAGCGAGCGTGGAAGCATAGACTCCGGCCTGATTGCCGCTCGGCATCTTGCCGTTCATGCCGGGCCGTGCAGCAAAACGCTTGGCGAACGCGCGGGTATCATCGTTCATGTCCCAGTAGAAGGCTTCCATGAGCTGGAGGCCCTGCGCGACTTTGATGCCCATGCCGTGAACGTCGTTGATGAAGAGCAGGAAGGCGACGAGCTTCTGCCCACTCTGCTGGATGCCGAATTCGGCGGCCTGTTTCACCGCGTTGATGGTGTCGCCGCCTGCATTGGCGAGCCCGATGACCTGCGCCTTCGAGCTTTGCGCCTGCAGCAGGAAGGACGCGAAATCGGAGGTGCCGAGCGGATGCTTGGACGAGCCGATCACCTTGCCGCCGTGACCCTCGATGTATTTCTGCGCCTCCGCCTCGATGCCCTTGCCGAGCGCGTAATCGACCGTGAGGAAATACCAATCCTTGCCGCCGCGCGACACCATGGCGGCTGCGGTGGTGTTGCCGGTCGCCCAGGCATCGTTGACCCATTGGATGGTGTTGGGCGAGCACGCTTTGCCGGTCAGATCCGAGCTCGCCGTCGAGGACGCCAGGAAGGTCATGCGGCTGTCGCGCAGAAGCGCGTTGATGGAAAGACCGACGGCCGAGTTCGGCACGTCGACGATGGCGTCGACGCCTTCGACGTCGAGCCATTTGCGCGCGATGGCGTTGCCGACATCGGCTTTGTTCTGGTGATCGGCATAGACGATCTCGACCTTGATGCCCTTGCCGCCGCCGTTGAAATCCTCCGCCGCCATCCGCGCGGCCTCGACCGAGCCCATGCCATTGGTGTCCTGGAAGATGCCGGAGATGTCGTTGAGCACGCCGATGCGCACGACGTTGTCCGATATTTCGGCGTTGGCCGCGCCGGTCACCAAGCTCGCAGTCAGCGCGAGCGTCCACTTCAGATGTTTCATCATTCCCTCCCTGTTTGATATTTTGAAGATCCGACGGCTTGGCAGATCAGACCTGCCGCTCTGGCAACTTCAGGACGAGCCCATCGAGATCGGGCGTGATCGTGATCTCGCAGGACAGCCGGCTCGTCGGTCGCCGCTCAGCGGCGGTGCCGTCGAGCAGCGCATCCTCGTCGTCGGCCATCGCAGGCAGGCGCGCGAGCCAGCTCTCGTCGACATAGACATGGCAGGTCGCGCACATCGCGTTGCCGCCGCATTCGGCCAGAATGCCGTCGAGGCCGTGACGGGTCGCGGCCTGCATGGCGCTCTCGCCGCCTGCGGTCTCGACGCGATCGGACTTGCCGTCGGGATGGATGAAGGTAATGGCAGGCATCAAGCTCCTCGTCAGGCCGGGGTGATCGTCACAGGCAGGCTGTCGAGCCCGCGCAGCGTGTTGTTGAAACGGCGCTTCGGCTCGCCCGTGAGCTCGATTCTCGCGATGCGGCGCGCCAGCGCCGTCAGCATCACCTCGCCTTCGAGGCGGGCGACGAGCTGGCCGACGCACATGTGGATGCCGGAGCCGAAGCCGACATGGCCGGAGGTGCGGCGGGTGATGTCGTACCTGTCGGGGGCATCCCAGCGCCGCGGATCGCGGTTGGCGGCGGCAAGGAACATCAGCACCTTCTCGCCCTCACCGATTCGCGCACCGGAGAGCTCGACCTCACGGGTGGTGGTGCGGAAGAAGGTCTGCACCGGGCTCTCGAAGCGCACGGCCTCCTCGAAGGCACCGCGCGCGAGCGTGAGGTCGTCGCGCAGCCGCTGCCATTGATCGGGAAAGCGCGCGAGGCAATACACCGCAGCGCCGATGCCGTTGACCGTCGTGTCGAGTCCGGCCGACAGCAGCGAGCGCACCAGCAGCGGCGCTTCGGTGGGCGTGATGGCGCCCTCGTCGACCTGTGCATGGATGCAGGCGCCGAAGCCGCCGGGCGCCAGATTCTCGCGCTGGCACTGCTCGGCGACATAGGCCTGATGCGGCGCCGATCGTTCGATCGCCTGCTGGCGCAACTGGTTGGGTGGGCCGAACGCGTTGAATACCACGCTTGCGTAGGGAATCAGATGCTCGCGCCCTTCCGGTTTCAGGCCCAGCGCATCCGGAAAGATCGACAGAGGATAGGCCTCGGCGAGATCCGCGATCGCATCGAAGCTGCGCATCTGCAGCAGGGCATCGACACGCGCCTCGGCCGCCTCGGCAAAGCGGTCACGAACCTGCTTCATCACGGTCGGCGACAACACTTTTGACAGGACGGCGCGGGTGCGGGTGTGCGCCGGCGGATCGGCCTCGAGGATCAGGCTCGGCGGTCGCCACGGCGCCTCCTTCTTGAAGTCGGAAAGGCCGACGCCGCGGCTGGAGCAGAAGGTTGCGGGATCGTTCAGCACAGCGTGGACCTCGGCATAGCGCGCCACGCCGTAGACGTTCCACTTGTCGAGATAGACCACGGGGCCGGCTTCCCGCAGCAGCTCATGCGCCGGATAGGGGTCGGCAAAAAAGCTCATGTCGAAGGGGTCGACGTCGAGATGCGGGACACCCGATCCCGCGCAGCCGGATGCGGTCATGGAAGACCTCCCTCATTTTGATCTTGTGAAAGGACGACGCATGCCCTTAGGTCTTTGGGCCCGCCGCGAGTCAGAAACCCGATATGCCGCCGTCCTCGACCAAAGCCCGCCACAAGCCCGCGCCCCATGATGCAGGGCCTACGCTCGATCTCGACCGTTACGTCCCGGCGTTCATCACCTTCATCGCCAACAAGCTCTCGAACAGCGCGACCGCGTTCTATCAGCGCGAGTTCGGTGTCAACGTCACCGAATGGCGGATCATGTCGCTGTTGGCGATCGAACCCGGCATCCCGGCCTCGCGCATCTGCCACGTCATCGGCTTCGACAAGGGGCCGGTGAGCCGGACGCTTGCCGGCCTCGAAAAGCGCGGGCTGGTGTCGATCCGCACCGACCCGAACGACGGCCGCACCCACTCGATCTCGTTGACGGCAAGGGGCCGCGCCACCCATGACAAGGTGATCGTCGCTGCGTTCGAACGCGAGCGACGGCTGTTGTCCTGCCTCAGCAAGGACGAACGCGAGGTGCTGATCGATCTCTTGCGCCGGCTGCACGAAAATCTCGGCGCAGTCACCGGCAGCGTCGACACCTGACGGGTCGCGCGCGGCGCGCAAGCTCCCGTCACTCCCGATCATGCGCCGGCATTTGCCGACGGCACCCCTTCTGCCGCGCATTGCTTCCTCCAGAAAAGAACGCGGCGGTTCGCCCGCCGTCATCTCTGTCTGGAACGGTTCGCACAGATTAGTTGCTTAGGCAACAAAAGAATCAGCAGGATATTGCGACAGGGTTGTTGGCGTATCCCACTCGTCATTCCGGGGCGCGCGTAGCGCGAACCCGGAATCCATCGTGCACCACCCCTACGGTGAAATGGATTCCGGGCTCGCGCCAAGAGGCGCGCCCCGGAATGACAGCGGAATGTGGCGTCGCTAACTCGGCCTTTACAATCCGATCCACTCACCCGACGCATCATCGTTCAGCCGCGCTACCGCATCGGCGCGGCGCGTCAGCACGGCGCGCTGGTTGATGTAGCCCTTGTCGGTGATCTCGCCGCCGTCGACCGACGGTGGCTCGGCGAGCAGCAGCGCGCGGGTGGCGTGACCGGAGGAGTTGGCGCTCTGCTGTTTCAGCTTCGCCAGACCCTGCGCGATGGCGCTGCGGACCTTGTCGTGTGCCAGCACGTCGCTGGCCGCCGCCGTTTCGGGCAGACCGGCATGGGCGCGGCAGGCCACGATGTTCGGAAACACGAGGAAACGCACCTCGTCACCGCCGTGGCCGGCGACGACGATGTCCTGAGCCAGCGGCGCCAGCGCGGCGATGCCGGCAACGCGCAAGCCGCCGACGCTGACCCAGGTGCCGGAATTGAGCTTGAAGTCTTCGGCAACGCGACCGTCGAAGAACAGGCCGCGCTCGGGGCGCGCGCTATCGGCAAGCTTCACCGCGTCGCCGATTAAGTAAAAGCCCTCCTCGTCGAACGCTTGCCTGGTCAGCTCGGGTGCCTTCCAATAGCCGGGCGTGACGTTGGGGCCACGCACCCGCACCTCCAGCTTGTCGCCGGAGGTGACGAGCTTCAGCTCGGTGCCGGGAATGGGCACGCCGATATTGCCGGAGCGCTCGGCGAGAAAATGACAGTCGGTGGCGAGCGGTGAGGTTTCCGTCGAGCCCCAGGCCGAGACCATCGGCAGCTTGCGGCCGACCGTCTCGAGTGAGAGCTCTTCGAGAGCATCCCACAGATTCTGCGGCAATGCCGCGCCGGCATAGAACGCGAATTTCACCTCGTCGAAGAAGCGGCGGCGCAATTCCTCGTCGCTGCGCAGCGCGGCGATCAGCATGTCGAAGCCGCGCGGCACGTTGAAATAGACCGTCGGCATCACGCTTCTAAGGTTGGCGAGCGAGGTCGCGAACAGGCCGGGCGCGGGCTTGCCGCCGTCGATGTAGAGCGCGCCGCCGTTGCGCAGCACGAGGTTGAAATTGTGGTTGGCGCCGAAGGTGTGGCTCCAGGGCAGCCAATCGAGAATGACGAGATCGCGGCTCCGTTCGAGGAAGGTCCAGGTCTGCGCCTTGGCCTGCTGGCTCGACGTCAGCATGCGCTGGGTGTTGATGACGGCTTTCGGCGTGCCGGTCGAACCCGAGGTGAACAGGAATTTTGCGATCGTATCAGGCGTCACCGCGGCGAAGGCTCTTGCGACGTCAGGCGTCTCGGGCGTTGCCGCAATGGCGTGGAACGCGAGCGCGTCGACGTCATCGGCATTGCCGCTGATGATGTGTGCGCTGTGCAACGGCTTGATGGCGGCCAGCGCTGGCGCGAACGGCTGGAGCGCAGAGACGTAGATCGCGCCCGGATCGAGCAGCGCAATCATGCTCTTGAGCTTGTCGAAGTCCTTCGACATCAGCGAATAGGCCGGCGAGATCGTCGCCGAGGGGACGCCGACATGCTGGGCGGCGAGCGCGAGCAGCGCATGATCGATGCTGTTGTCCGAGAGGATCGCGACGGGGCGGTCCGCGCTGAGCCCTTGTGCCAGGACCCAGGACGCGGCGGCGCGCACCTTGCGAAGCGCCTGCGCATAGGTGACGGTGGTCCAGGGCATTTCGACATTGCCGCGCTCGGCGAGGAAGATCGCATCCGGCCTTTGCTGCGCCCATTGCTCCAGCCAATCGCCGGTGCAGCGCGCAGTCTCGCCGAGAGGCTCGGGCGAGCGCAGAACGATGCTGCCGTCGGGCCGATGCTCCGCGACGGTCCTTGGGACTGCGAACAGGCCTGCAACGTCACCATGTGAGGCGGCTGTCATGTGTTTCCTCCTCCATCCCGGTTTACAGGATCGGCGCAGCCTCGTTCCGGGCCGCTTTGGTCATAATGTTGGGCGTGGCAATTGTTGTCGTCAACAACAATCTTTCGCTCTTGGCCCAAGGGCGCTAGGGTTGCGCGACAGGAGACACGACGTGACAGCCACAGCATCCCGGGCCCACGGCCGCCACGCCCCACGCAAGCGCGCCGGCAACGGCGCGGCACCAGGCGATGGCGCCGACGGCGTCGGCCTCGACGCGCTGGTCGGCCACGCCGGCTATGCAGTGCGGCGCTTCCAGATCTGGATCTTTCAGGACTTCATCAAGACGCTCGGCGAGGTCGACATCAGGCCGACGCAATATTCGGTGCTGACCGTGATCGGCGCCAATCCGGGCCTGTCGCAGATGGCGGTGGCCAAACGCCTCGGCATCGAGCGTGCCCGGCTGGTGCACCTGCTCGACAGCCTCGAACAGCGCAAGCTGGTGAAGCGGATCAAGTCGAAAGAGGACCGGCGCTCGCATGCGCTGCACCTCACTGCGCAGGGCGAGACGGCGCTGACGAAATTCAAGCGGCTCGCGGCCGAGCACGAGCGGCACGTCGAGGCGAAGATCGGCAAGGAGAACCGGGCACAGCTGCTCCGGATCCTCTCCGGCTTCACCTGATCCCGACTGCCTATGATTTGGGCAGATAGGTCACTGAGGCGACCGGCCGGGCGCCGGCCGAAATGTCCCCCAAGCCACTGATCGCACGATAAGATCCGGCACGATCATCCTGCCCGGATTCTGTACACAATGGCACATCGCTTGCTTCGCTCCGGGCGAAGTCGAATTGCCGGAGTTTTGCCGCCATGGGGGCCGAGCAGCCTGAAACGATCGCCGCGATTGTGGCCGCGCACCGCGCGGGGACGCTGACGCCGGCAGAGACCGTCGCGCGGACCTATCGGCGCATCCGTGATCACGACGATCCTGCCGTGTTCATCAGCCTGCGCGACGAGAAGGACGCGATCGCGGAAGCGGAGAAGCTCGCGGCCCGGGCGGATGCTGCCAGCCTGCCGCTTTACGGCGTGCCGGTCGCGGTGAAGGACAATATCGACGCGCTCGGCTTTCCGACTACAGCGGCCTGCCCGGCTTTCTCCTACACGCCCACGCACGACTCGACCGCCGTCGAGCGCCTGCGCGCAGCGGGGGCGATCATCATCGGCAAGACCAATCTCGACCAGTTCGCGACCGGCCTCGTCGGCGTCCGCTCGCCCTACGGCATTCCCCGGAATTCGATCCGCGAGGATCTCATTCCCGGCGGCTCGAGCTCGGGCTCGGCCACTGCGGTCGGCGCCGGGCTCGTGCCGTTGTCGCTCGGCACGGATACCGCCGGCTCGGGCCGCGTGCCGGCGATGCTGAATAACATCGTCGGGCTGAAGCCGAGCCTCGGCATGATCTCCACCGCAGGCCTGGTACCGGCCTGCCGCACGCTCGACTGCATCTCGGTGTTCGCACTGACGGTGGCCGATGCCGCGCTCGCGCTGTCGGTGATGGCCGGCCCCGACCAGGCCGATCCATTCTCGCGCGACCGGCCGTTCGGCGCGATCACGCCGATGCCGGCAAACCTGCGCTTGGGTGTGCCGCGCAACGGCCAGCTGATCTTCTTCGGCGACAAGAAAGCGGAAGCCGCCTACAACGATGCGCTGAAGCGATGGACCGCGCTCGGGGCAAAGCTGGTCGAGTTCGACCTCGAGCCGTTCTACGAGACGGCGCGGCTGCTCTATGAGGGCCCCTGGGTCGCCGAGCGTTACCTCGTGATCAAGAACCTGCTGGCGTCCGCGCCAGACACGATCCACCCCGTCACGCGGGAGATCACCGCGGCCGGCGCGCGGCTGACCGCGGCGGAAACCTTCTCGGCGCTCTATCGCCTGCAGGGCCTGCGCAAGATCGCCGAGCGCACGTTCGCCAACATCGACGCGCTGGTGCTGCCGACGGCGCCGACGGCCTATACGACCGCGCAGGTGCTGGCCAATCCGATCGAGCTCAACAGCCGGCTCGGCACCTACACCAATTTCGTCAACCTGCTCGACCTCTGCGGCCTCGCCGTGCCGGCTGCGATGCGCAGCGACGGCATCCCGTTCGGCATCACGCTGCTGGCGCCCGCAGGGCGCGACGCGCTGCTCGCGAGCATCGGCCGGGTGTTCCATGCCGATACCAAACTGACGGTCGGCGCGAAAGGTGTGGCACAGGCCCCGCTCGCGCCACTGCCCGCAAGCAATGGCGATGAAATCCCGATTGCGGTGGTCGGCGCGCATCTCACTGGCATGGCGCTGAACGGCGAGCTGACGGCGCTGAACGGAAAGCTGATCGAGGCGACGAAGACCGCGCCCGACTACAAGCTCTATGCGCTCAAGACGACGCCGCCGAAGCCGGGCATGCTGCGCGTTGAGGCCAGCAAAGGCGCTGCGATCGAGCTGGAGATCTGGTCGCTGTCGTCCTCCGCCTTCGGCAAGTTCGTCAACGCGATTCCCGCGCCCATGGCGATCGGCACGATCAGGCTCGCCGACGGCCGCAGCGTGAAGGGATTTTTGGTCGAGCCGGAAGTGCTGGGCGAAGCTCGCGACATCACCGCCTATGGCGGCTGGCGCAAGTTTATGGCTGAAGCTACGACGGCGTAGACAGCGACCGCGGCCTCACGCCGACTTGCGCCAGGCGGCTTCGTTCTTCTTGTCGTAATCGTCGAACGCCTTGACGAGGCCGGACAGCACCTATGCGGACGTTTCGAACATCGCGGTGAGCTGGGGCTCGTCGACCTTGCGGATGTCTTCGCGCAGATGCGTCACCGTCTCCTGTAGACGCTGCTTCATCTTCTGGGTGTGATGGCGCGGATCTTTCTCGGAGGAGGCCATGGTGTTTTCTCCTTATCGGATCGATGGGAGGAAACGATCGGTGCAAAGCCGGGTTCCTGAGAACCGACGCCTCTCCTTCACCTCGTGGTGAACACGCAACTCACACCGACACCGCGTAGATCTCATACTCCCCGCGCACCAGCTCGATGTGCGCACGCATGGCGGCGGCGGCACCCTGCTTGTCGCCGCGCATGATGGCGACGACGACGCGGTCGTGCTCGGCCTGCGACTTGGCGAGGCGGCCGAGGTTGCGGAACTGGGCGCGGCGGAACGGCTGCACGCGGACGCGGGTCGCGAGCGTGATCTCGGCGATGTAGCCGTTCTGCGAGCCGGCGTAGATCGCGTTGTGGAAGCGCTCGTTGACCTCGTGGAAGCGCTCGGGATTGCCGGTGTAGCTCAGCACCCGCAGCTCCTCGTGGACGGCCTCCAGGCCGTGACGCTCCGCCGCCGACATGCGTTCGGCGGCAAGACCGGCGCACAAGGCCTCGAGCTCCGCCATCGCCTCGAACATGCCTTTCAGCCGCTCGACGGATGGCCGCGCCACCACGGCGCCGCGATGCGGCCGCGCCTCGACGAGGCCGCTCGCCACTAGCTGGCGCAGCGCCTCGCGCACCGGCGTGCGCGAGACGTTGAAGCGCCGCGCGATGTCGGTCTCGTCCAGCGGCGAGCCCGGCGCCAGCGTTCCCCGCACGATCTCGTCGGCAAGCTGCAGCCGCAGCTCCTCGGCGCGCGTGACCTTCAGCAGCGACGGCGATGCACGGTCAACGCGCGGCACCACCGGCTCGGCCGGCAATGCGCCCTGCGGAAGATCATCAAGCGTCATACGGTCTCTTTCGGCTCCTCGATGAGGCTGACATGAGCGGCAACGACGCGCCAGCCCTCCGGGAAACGTATCCACGTCTGCATCTGCCGGCCGACCTTGCCGGGAGCCGTATCGCGATAGAACAAGGTGGACGCCACGGCCGTGTCGCGGCCATAGCTGGTGATCACGGTTTTGGCGGTGCGGCGGTTCAGCCCGACCGGCGAACGGCCGGCGCGGAAACCGGAGATTGCCTCGTAGCCATAGAGGTTCTCGCCGATGCCGTAGCGCAAGGTGCGCGGATCGTTGCGGAAGAGCTCGCCGAGCACGGCGACGTCGTTGCTGACGAGGGCTTGCTCATAGCGCTCGAACGCGGCTTTGACTTCCGCGATCACGTCGGGGAGATCGATCTGCATCTTAGAACCCTCTCGGCGCGGGCGCAGCGACGACGCCCACCTTCTCCAATGCGTGCGCGACGCGCAGCGCGATGTCCTCGCGCCAGGGCGCACAAATGATCTGCACGCCGATCGGCAGCGGCTCGAGCGGCACGGGGACCGCGACCACCGGCAGGCCGATGAAGGAGATCGGCTGGGTGTGGATTCCGATATTGGCGCGCACCGGCAGCTCGACGCCGTCGAGATTGAAATTGACCTGTCCGAGCTTCGGCGCGGTGCAGGGCGTCGCCGGCGCCAGCAGCACGTCGACCGATCGAAAGATCTCGGCAAGCTGCGCGCGATACCAGCGGCGGAATTTTTGCGCGCGGTCGACCAGCGAGGCCGGCACCATGGCGCCCGCGATCAGCCGGTCGCGCACCGCCGGGTCGAAATCGCCAGGGCGCTTGCGCAGGCGATCGAGATGGAGCGAAGCGCCTTCGGTGGTGGTGATGACGTAAGCCGCCGCACGGGCGCGCGATGCTTCGGGAACATCCACCACTTGCGTCGCGCCCAGCGCCTGGGCGACGCGGCTGACGGCTTCGACCGCTTCCGGAAACACGTTCTTCTGGAAGTGTCCGCCGGCGATCGCAACGCGCAGGCCGGAGATGGACTCATCGAGCCGCGGCGTGACGGGCTCTGGCCCGCCCGTGGTGCAGGCGCCGTCGTCGGCATCCGGACCCTGCATCGCGTCATAGGCGAGCGCGAGATCGGCGACGGAGCGCGCGAACGGGCCGAGATGATCGAGGCTCGCCACGAACGGGAAGGAGCGCGCGCGTGACAGCCGGCCATAGGTCGGCTTCAGGCCGAAGATGCCGCAGAAGGACGACGGCACGCGGATCGAGCCGTTGGTGTCGGAGCCGAGCGCGATCGGCACCAGCGCGCCGCCGACGGCGCTGCCCGAGCCGCCGGAGGAGCCGCCGCTCATCCGCGTGGTGTCGTGCGGATTGCGCGAGGGACCGTCGTGGATGTTCTCGCCCGTGAAATCGTAGGCGTATTCGCCCATGTTGAGCGCACCGACGAGAACGGCGCCGGCCGCCTCCATCCGCTCGATCAGCGTCGCATCGCGCTTGGCGGGCGCTAGGTCCCGGTTGATCTTCGAGCCGGCGCGCGTCGGCAGGCCCGCGACATCGAACAGGTTCTTGACCGCGAAGGGTACGCCGGCGAGCGGACCGATTGTCCTGCCCGCCGCGAGATCCGCATCGATCGCGCGCGCTTTCGCGCGGGCGCGTTCAGCGGTGACGTCGGTGAAGGAATTGAGGATGCCGTCATGCCGCGCGATGCGCGCGAGCGCAGCTTCAGTGGCATCGAGCGCGGACATCTTGCGCCCCGCAACCGCACTTGCGATCTCGGAGGCCGTCATCTCTGGCTTGGCGGACATGGCGTCAGGCCGTGAAGATCGGCGCCGGCTCGGTTTCGTCCGGCAGCGCAAATTCGTCGACCAGACGGCCAAGCCGCAACGAGACCTCGAGGTTGGCGCGCACGGCAGGCCGCCAGGCCTCCTCGATCGGCAGCGCCAGCGCCTTCGATACGGCGTCGATATAGTCGTCCAGGGGTTCGGCCATCACGCTCTCAAGCAATCAGTGCAGTCTCAGTGGATCGGCAACGGCGGATGCGGGATCGCCGTCAGCAGCTCCTTGGTGTAGTCGTCCTTGGGATCGCCGAGAACCTGCTCGGAAGAGCCTTCCTCGACGATCCGTCCGGTCCGCATCACAATGACACGATCGCACAACAAGCGCACCACGTTCAAATCATGCGAGACGAACAGATAACTCATACCTAGCCGCGCCTTGAGGTCCTGCAGCAGGTTGAGGACGACAGCCTGCACCGAGACGTCCAGCGCTGCGGTCGGCTCGTCGAGGATGACGAGCTTGGGATGCAGCGCGATCGCACGGGCGATGCCGACGCGGGCCTTCTGGCCGCCGGACAATTGGTGCGGGAAGCGGTCGAGCAGATTGTGCGGCAGGCCGACCATGGTGGCGAGTTCCTCGCAGCGGGCGCGGAGCGCGTCGCGGCCCTTGATATCGCCAAGCTGCATGATCGGGTCGGCGATCGCGCGCGCGGCGGTGAAGCGCGGGTTGAGGCTGTCGGTCGGGTCCTGGAACACCATCTGGATGCGGCTGCGCTGCGGCAGCCGGGCGAAGGCGGCAGGCTGAATGCCGCCGATGTCCTCGCCGTCGAACTGGATCAGGCCGGAGGTCTGGTCGAGCAGGCGCATCACCATCATCGACGTGGTCGATTTGCCGCAGCCGGATTCGCCGACGAGACCGACGCTCTCGCCATGGCCGATCGAAAAGCTGATGCCGTCGACGGCGCGGAACACGTCCGGCTCCACAGCCGGCTTGCGGCCGAACAGTTTACCGAGCACGGCGGTCGCGCCCTGGCGGGGATATTCCTTGACGAGCTTTTCAACGCGGAGGAGGAGCGTCTTCTCCCTCTCCCCGCTTGCACCGCTCTGCTCCCTCTCCCCGTCCTTCACGGGGAGAGGGTTGGGGTGAGGGGCTGCCTCTGCGAACTCGACTCGTGGAGAGTCCCCCTCACCCGCCGCACTTCGTGCGTCGGCCTCTCCCCGCACGCGGGGAGAGGCAAGAGTCTCCTCTTCCGGCAGCAGATCGCGCAAGCTCACCCCGAGCCGCGGCGTCGCGCGCATCAGCTTCTTGGTGTAGGGGTGCTGAGGGTTGGCAAAAATGTCGGCGGCGGTGGCGGTCTCGACGACGCGGCCCTTCTCCATGACGACGACGCGGTCGCAATAGGCGGCAGCGAGGCCAAGATCGTGCGTGATCAGGATGGTCGACATGGCGCGACGTTTCGTCAGCTCGACGATCAGGTCCATCACCGCCTTCTGCGTGGTGACATCCAATCCGGTCGTCGGCTCGTCGGCGATGAGCAGCTGCGGATTGCAGGCCAGCGCGAGCGCGATGACGACGCGCTGGCACATGCCGCCCGACAGCTCGAACGGATAGGCGTGATAGCGCTCGCGCGGGCGGGCGATCTTGACCTGCTCGAGCGCCTCGATCGCCTTCTCGCCGTGATCTGCGACCTGGGCCTGCTGCACATGGGTGCGCAGCACGTCCTCGATCTGATCGCCCACTTTCCGGATCGGGTTCAGCGCGGCGCGCGGGTTCTGGAAGATCATCGAGACTTCGCGGCCGCGCAGATCGCGCATCTGGTCTTCGGTGGCGGCCTTGACGTCGATGCCGGAGAACATCACCGAGCCCTCGGCGATCTTGCCGGCGCGGTCGAGAATGCGCATCACCGCGTAGGAGGTCACCGACTTGCCGGAGCCGGACTCGCCGACGATGGCGAGCGTCTCGCCCTTCGCGACGGAGATGTTGACGTGCTGCACCGCCTTGACGATGCCGCGGCGGGTGGTGAATTCGACCGTGAGGTCCTGAACGTCGAGCAGCGGCTGGGAAGTCATGGACGGCTCCCGTCACTCGAACACTCGAAAACAACCCCATGCACAGTAGAGCGGCGACTGAAATCATTGGAGAATTTCGGACGCACGGCTGCCATCACGTCCTCCGCTGGGGATCGACGATGTCGCGCAGGCCGTCGCCGAGGAGATTGAAGCAGAACACCGCGATCATCAGCGCAAGGCCGGGGAACAGCGCGATCCACCATTCGCCTGACACCATGAAGCCCGCGCCTTCGGCGACCATGATGCCCCATTCGGCGGTCGGCGGGCGGACGCCGAGGCCGATGAAGGACAGGCCGGCCGCGTTGAGGATGGCGTAGCCCATGGTCAGCGACATCTGCACGATCATGATCGGCATGATGTTCGGCAGGATGTGCACCAGCAGGATGCGGAATTCGCCGTTGCCAGAGAGACGTGCGGCCTGCACGAAGCCGGCATTGCGGCGGACATTGGCCTCGGCGCGCGCGACGCGGGCATAGAGCGGGAAGTTGACGATCGCGGTGGCCAGGATGATGTTCTGCACGGTGTTGCCGAGCGCGGCGACGATGCCCATCGCCAGCACGAACAGCGGAAAGGCCATGATGGTGTCGGCGATGCGGCCGACGACGCGATCGGTCCAGCCGCCGAAATAGCCGGCCGCAATGCCGGCAAGGCCGCCCATCAAGAACACCAGCGTAACTGACGCAATCGCGATGAAGAAGTCGAGGCGCGTGGCGACGATGACGCGGCTGAAGATGTCGCGGCCCAGCTGGTCGGTGCCGAACCAATGCGCCGCCGACGGCGGCTTCAACGCAGCCGCGGTGTCCGAAGCGAGCGGATCGTACGGCACCACGTAAGGGCCGAACAGCGCAGCGAACACGATGATCAGGAGCAGCGCAAAGGCAAAGCCCGTGACCTTGTTCTCGCTGAGGACGTAACGGGTCTGCTCAAGCACCGCGACGAGGCCTGACGTGCGGGCGGGGCCGACAGGTTCAACAGCAGGCGCAACGGAGCTCATAGCCTAGCCCTCCAACCGCACGCGCGGGTCGATCACGCCGTACAAAATGTCGATGATCAGATTGAGCAGCACGTACATCACCGCCATGGTCAGCACGAAACCCTGCAGCGGCGCGAAGTCGGAGGAGATCAGCGCTTCCACCGCGTAGGAGCCGATGCCCGGCCATGCGAACACTTTCTCGACCAGCACGTTGGCCCCCAGCAGGAACGAGAACACCATGCTGAGCGTGGTGATGACCGGCAGCATCGCGTTGCGGAACGCGTAGGTGACGATCACGGTTGCCGGCGACAGGCCGCTGGCGCGCGCGGTGCGGACGAATTCGGATGCGAGCACCGCGAGCATCGACGCGCGCGTCATGCGCGCGATCGGCGCCAGCGAGAAGATTGCGGGCGTCGTTGCGGGAAGAATGAGCTGGCTCAGCGCCGAGCGGAACGCCTCGAGATCGCGCGCGATCAGGGTGTCGATCAGATAGAAGCCTGTCACCGTCGGCGGCGCGCTGTAGAACACGCCGAGACGGCCGAGCGGCGCCGGCGACCAGCCGAGCCGGAAATAGAAGACATAGACCAGCACGAGGCCGGTGAAGAACACCGGCAGCGACACGCCGGCCGTGGTCGTGATCCGACAGAGATGGTCGATCCATGATCCCGGCCGCGTTGCCGCGAGCACGCCGAGCGGAATGGCGATCGCAACGGACACGAAGAGGCCGAGCAGCGTCAGCTCGGCCGAGGCCGGCAGTCGGTTGCGGATCTCGGTGGCGACCGGCTGGCCCGTCGTCAGCGAGTTGCCGAAATCGCCATGCGCGAGATCGTTGGCATAGCGGAAGAACTGTTCGACCAGCGGCTTGTCCAAGCCGAGCTTCTTGCGGATCTGCTCGACGGCTTCCTTGGTCGCGGCGGGGCCGGCGAAGTAAGCCGCGGGATCGCCCGGCAGCGCGCGCGTCAGCAGGAAGGTGACGATGACGACGCCGATCAGCGAGGGAATCGCGAACATCAGGCGCTTGCCGATCATGGTCAGCATAGCAACCTCCTTCCGCATTCCGATTGGGAACAAGCTCGCACGGCTTGCGCCGCTGCGCCCCCTCTCCCCTTGTGGGAGAGGGTTGGGGTGAGGGGTAGCGACAAGCGAGATCGGAGTTCGTGGCTACCCCTCACCCGTCTCGCCGCTACGCGGCGAGCCACCCTCTCCCACAAGGGGAGAGGGAATGAGAGAGGCGTGCGCACCTCACTCATGACCCCTTACCCCTTCGCCATCGCGCGATAATCCAGCCGCCGGTGGAACCAGTACTGGTAGCCGCTGACGTTCTTCTGCATCGCGACGTTGACGAAGGGCTGGTAGAGCGGGATGCGCGGGACGTCGGCGAAGGCGAGATCGACGAAACCCTTCACGTCGGCATCGTAAGCGGCCTTGTCGCCGGTGGCGGCCGCCGTGCGCGCACCGTCGATGAACTTGTCCATCGCCGCCGACTTGTAGCTCATGGTGTTGAAGACGGAATTGTTGCCGTGATAGCACCAGTAGAAGAAGTACTCGGGGTAATCGAGCCAGCCCGAGAAGACGTTGGTGAAGAGCGGCATCTCCTTCTTGTTGAGCTCGGTGCGCCAGTTGGCGCCGGGCACCTTGTTGATGGTGGTCTTGATGCCGAGCTGGGCGAGGCTCTCCTGCACGAGGACGCAGAGCGGCTCGTTGACGCCGGCGAAGTTGAGATCGAACGAGATCGTGGTCTCGAAGCCGTTGGCGTAACCGGCTTCAGCCAGCAGGGCCTTCGCCTTCTCCATGTCGGTGTTGTACTTGTGCGGCTGCGGCCAGGCGACTTCGGTGGCCTTGTCCTTTGCGCCGAACATGGGATTGCCGAGACCGAACAGCACGGCGTCCATGATCTTCTGGTACGGCAACGCATAGGCGATGGCCTGCCGCACTTTCGGATTGTCGAACGGCGGCTTGGTGACGTTCATGCCGATATACTGGATGCCGTTGGAGAACGGCAGCGACACCACGTTGAGCTTGCCGTTCGCCTTCATCTCCTGGAAATCCTTGAACGGCAGCTCATAGGAGATGTCGGCATCGCCGCGCTCGAGCAGCGCACGGCGGTTGCCGGCCTGCGGCACCATGCGCCAAATCACGCGCTTGATCTTGGGAAGCGGACCGCCGACCCAATCCTCATTGCGCTCCATGATCACTTCGGTGCCGGCGGTCCACTTCGTGACCTTGTAGGCGCCGGAGCCCGCCGTCTGCTGCTTGGTGTATTCGAGGCCCCAGGGATCCTTCTCGCTGGCGTGCTTCTTCACCAGCTCGGAATTGACGATGCAGGGCACGATCACGGCTAGATCGGGGATCGTCAGCTTGTCCTTCTTCAGGAAGTCGACGCGCACAGTGTGATCGTCGACCACGACGAATTGCTCGGCCTTGGTGAGCGAACCCGCGCTCATCTGGAAGGTCGGGAAGCCGCCGACGCTGACGGCGCGGTCGAGCGACCATTTCACGTCTTTCGCGGTAACAGGCGCGCCGTCGTGGAATTTGGCGTTCTTCTTCAGCTTGAAGGTGACCGACATGTCGTCGATCTTCATGTCGTCGGCGAGCTCGCCCTTGAACTTGTCACGGTCGTAATAGGGCACGCCGCCAGGACCGCTCTTCATCTCGTGGCTGATCAGGCGGTCGTAGCAATTCCAGGAGACTTCATAGCCGGGCACGTTGGTGCCGATGCCATGGATGTCGAGATTGTTGGGGCCGCCTTCCGAGACGATCAGCAAGGTCTCCGAGCGGGCATCGGCCTTGGCCGAGGAGATCACGGACGGCATGGCCGGGAGCGCCGCGCCAGCGGCCAACCCGGAAACGGATTTGAGGAAATCGCGGCGCTTCATGAAATCGCTCCAACACAAAGTTTTTGGCTGGAACTGGATTCGCAAGGTTTGTGCCAAGGCTTAACGGAAGACTAAAGTCCATCTAAGTCGCTGATATCACAAGTTATTCCTGTTCTCAGCACTCTGCACCGCAACGCGCAATTGCATACAAAGACGCACAATTGCGTAAAACTTAGGCTGATCGACTTTGAGGGATCATTATGGAGGCAGCCGCCGGCGCTCGCCCCGGCCCCAGAGTCATTCCGGGGCGATGCGCAGCATCGAACCCGGAATCCATCGGGCGGCAGAACGCGCGGCACAATGGATTCCGGGCTCGCCGCTGCGCGGAGCCCCGGAATGACGGAGGGGGCACTCAGTTGGGCCAGATCAACTCCTGCAGCTCAACCAGATCATCCGCCCGCTCCTGCCAGCCCTCGATGCAGATGTGGCTGTTCAGGTCGCTGGCGCGGTGCAGCAGCATCAGGGCCATCAGGCGGCGCTTGAGGGTAAAATCCAGTGTCGTATAGCCAAAGCCTTCGAGCAGGCTCTTCACTCTGCCCGGACGGCCCGCCGCCATGAAGGCGCTGGGGCCGAGCAGATCGTAATCGCGCCACCCCGTGAGCACGTCGCCGAAATCGAACAGGCCGCCGAGCGACCATTGGCCGTCGTCACAGGCGAGCACAAAGTTCTCGGGGATGTATTCACCGATCAGGATCACCGGCGGCGCGTCCATCGGGATCAGCTTTGCGGCATCGCGCAGGAAGTCGTCGAGGCCCTCGAGGAATTTTGGTGCGAGGCCGAGACGCTCGTGCCGCGCGCGGCAAGCCTGCATCTGCCGGCGCAAGAACGCGTCCCAGCGCGGCTCGATATGCGCGAGCGGTCCAAGCGGCGCGCGCTGCACGCTCGCAATGGTCTCGCCGATCTGGCGCAGCAGCCGCTCCTTCTGCGGCTCCGGCAGTGATGGCCAGACCTCCGAACCCAGCGTGCCGGCAAGGCGCGTGATGACGAGATAGGGCCAGCCGTCGCGCATCCCCTCCGCGACGATCTCGGGGATCGGCAGGTGCAGACGGCCTTTGAGCTGCGCCAGCGACGCGCGCTCCGAGACGAATTGCGCTGCGAGCAGCGGCGGAAAGATCTTCAGGATCAGCGTCTCGCCGAGGCCGACCACGAGATTGGTGCCGGTCGCAAACACATGCGGCGAGCCGGCATCGAGGCCATGGCTACGTGCGATGTCGAGGGCGATCGGCAGCCATTGTGAGGAATCGGAGCGAAAGGCGCGGAAGCTTGCGGCGTCGGCGAGGTGAGGCAGCTGTTGCGACTGCGTGATTGTCATCTGCACTCGCGTATCGAATGCAGGGGCAACTTTGGTTGACTCGGTGCGAGCCAAGGAGACGGTGCACCTCTCCCGCTTGCGGGGGAGGTCGGCGCGAAGCGCCGGGTGGGGGCTCTCTCCACGTGGGGACACTCTCCGCAGACTTCAGACAATCCCAACGTGGAGAGAACCCTCTCCCCAACCCTCCCCCGCAAGCGGGGGAGGGAGCGCACCTCGTTCGCAGCGGCGGCGAGACCTAATCGCAACACACCCTACCGCTCGGGACTGGCGCGCTCGAACTGGCGCAAGAGCTTGTTGCCGCGCTCGACGGCGGAATCGAGCGCTGATTGCGCGCTCTTGTGGCCGGCGAAGGCCTGCTCGAGCTCGTCCTCGATCACGCCGCGGATCAGGACGAAGGAGCCGAGCCGGATGCCCTTGGAGTTCTCGGTCGGCGGATTGAGCGTGATCTGCTCGAACGAGATCGCCGAGCCCGGATTGCGCTCATAGAAGCCTTGCGAGCGCGTCAGCTCGAAGGCTGCGCGGGTCACGGGGAGATAGCCGGTGTTCTGGTGCCAGGCGGCCTGCACGCCGGGCTGGGACAGATAGGCGAAGAAGCGCGCCACGCCCTTGTATTCCTCGCGCGGACGGTCGCGCAGCACCCACAGCGTGGCGCCGCCGATGATCGAGTTCTGCGGCGCGCCCTTCACGTCGGGCCAATAGGGCATCATGCCGTAGCCGATCTCGAACTTCGAATTGGCCTTGATGTCGGCGCGCGTCGCCGAGGAGCCGATGAAGATGCCGCACTCGCCCTTCTGGAAGCGCGGCTCGGCCGACTGCCCACGGCCGCTATAATCGAACAGCCTGGTCTTCTGCCACTCGCTGAGCGCCGCGACGTGATGCACCAGCCTCGGATTGTTGATGGTCAATTCCGCATCCAGCCCGGCGAAGCCGTTCGCCCGGCTCGCGACCGCGAGGTTGTGGAAGGCGGCGAAATTCTCGACATGGATCCAGGACGGCCAGGACGTGGTGAAGCCGCAAGCAGCGCCGCGGTCGCGCAGGCGCTTGGCGGCCGCTCCCAGTTCCGGCCAGGTCTTCGGCGGCGCCTCCGGATCGAGGCCGGCGTCGCGGAACATGGTCTTGTTGTAGTACAGGATCGGCGTCGAGGAATTGAACGGAAAGGACAACAGATTGCCGGCCGCATCGGTGTAATAGCCGGAGACCGCGGGCAGGTAATCACTGAGCGAGAACGGCTCGCCCTGGTCCCGCATCAGGCTGAACACCGGATAGATCGCGCCCTTGGCCGCGGTCATGGTGGCGGTGGCGACCTCGTTGACCTGGACGATGGCGGGCTGGGTGCGCGAGCGGAAGGCGAAGATCGCGGCCGTCACCGTCTCGGTGTAATTGCCCTTGTAGACGGGCACGATGCGGTAATCGGATTGCGAGGCGTTGAAGTCGGCGGCGAGCTTTTCCAGCTGCCGCCCGAGCTCGCCGGACATGGCGTGCCACCAGGCGATCTCGGTGGCGGCCCGCGCAGGGGCGGCCAATGCGAGGGCCGCAAAGGCGGCAACGAGCTGCAAAAGGCGCAAGGCTGACATCAGGATGGCTCTTCCCAGGCCGCGGCGACGACGAGGCGGCTGTCCTGCTTAAGGCCCGGCATTGGTCGTTTCAACCGGGAATGAACGCCGGCCGCGCCGCACAATCAGCCCGCTGGCCGGGGGCGGGATGGGACTTCCTCTTAACATCTGCTGCAGCCCCGTTCCAATCGGAATGGGTTCTAAATTATTAATTTGACGGGTTTTCTTTACGCGAACCGGTATCTACTTCGCTTGAAAACGCTTTAGATTGCATTGAACCTTTTCCTTCCGCCATAGACTCCACCACTGAGGGGTTGAGTGTGCCAGTGTTGAGCCGTGCCGAACTCTCGCGGACCGGGGTGGTCTTCGTCGCGCTTCTGCTTGCCGCAGTCTCGTCGAGCATGCGCGCGACGAGTGCGGTTGCGCGCGAATTTCGCGCCGCCGACACCCAGGCCGAGGACTACCCGACCGTCCAGGCGCTGCGCTACATGGGCGCCCTGATCGCCGAGCGCACCAAGGGCCGCCACGAGATCAAGGTGTTCCACTCCCGCCAGCTCGGGGAGGAAAAGGAGACGATCGAGCAGACCCGGGCCGGTGCGATCGACCTCAACCGGACCAATGTCGCCCTGATCGGCAATTTCGTCCCGGCGATGAACGTGCTGGCGATGCCGTTCCTGTTCCGGTCCATCGAGCACATGCAGAAGGTGCTGGACGGAGCTGTCGGCAGCGAGATCCTCGGTAGCTTCGAGCCCTACGGCTTCGTCGGGCTCGCCTTCTACGATTCGGGTGCGCGCTCGATCTATAACGGGGTCCGCCCGGTGAAGACCATCGCGGACCTCAAGGGATTGCGGATCCGCGTGCAGCAGTCGGAGTTGATGAGCCAGATGATGCGCGCGCTCGGCGCCGAACCGGTCGAGCTGCCCTACGGGCAGGTGCTCACCGGGCTTGCCAACCATCTGATCGACGGCGCCGAAAACAACTGGCCATCCTTCGTGACCACGAACCATTACAAGCATGCCGGCCATTACACGCTGACCGAGCACACGATGAGCCCGGAGGTGCTGGTGATCTCTCTGAAGGCCTGGAACAGCCTGTCGGCGGAGGAGCAGACGATCTTTAAGGAGGCCGCGCAGCGCTCCAGCCGGTTCATGCGCGAGAAGTGGCGCGACCTCGAGGAACAGTCGCAGCGCAAGGCGCAGGAAGCCGGCGTCACCATCATCAGGGACATCGACCGCAAGCCGTTCGAGGACGCCATGGCCGCAATCTACGCCAAGGCCGCGCGCGACCCCGCGGCGGCCGCGCTGATCGAACGGATTCGCAAGGTGGAGTGAGGCCTGTTGGCTGCGCTTGGACATAGCGATCACGCGGACAAGCCACCCGGCCCGATCGGGCAGCTGCGCGCGCGCATCGTCGGCCTCTTACGGGCGGTGCCGATCCGCTGGCGCATCCTGTCGATCGCCGCGCTGAACTCCGCCGTGGTCGTGGTGCTGGTGGCGATGATCTGGAACGGCGCCAAGGTGCTCGGCTCGGCCTGGGACGATGTGCGCCAGGTGCGCGAGTCCGACCGGATCCTGGCGCTGCTCGAAAGCGAGACCGGGCGGCTGCAGAACCTGATCCACCGCTACATCAACCAGCCGAGTCCGGACCTGTTCGCCGAGATCCTGTTGCTGCGCGAGGCGGTGCTGGGCACGCTGACCAATCGCGCCGCCAAGGACCCGATGCTATCAGGCTCGGTCGAGGAGCTGGAGCGCACCACCGACCGTTTCCTCAACGGCTTCGGCGAGCTGCGCAGCGTGCAGTCCACCATCGCCAAGACCTATGAGGAGCAGGTGCAGGGCCCAGCCAGGGACATGGCGGGCCTCTACTCCATCATCGAGGGTGCCACTGGCCATCGCGACGCGCTGATCTGGCCCTCGCTCGGCAAATCCCGCGAAGCCTTCACCGCGATGCTGGTCGCGGCCAATTCCTACTATCTATCGCAGTCGTCGGGCGCCGCCGACGACGCGCGCCGCCATACCGAGACGATCGAGAGGACCATCCCGGTCATGATCGATCTCGCCGACAACGACCTGCAGAAGATGGCCTTGCGGCGGCTCGCGGCCCGCACCGCCGCACTTCGCGAGGGTTTTGCAAAGCTCTCCGAGCAGCTTGCGAGCCGCACCGAGCTGCTCCGCAACACCATCGACGCCAGCCAGGCCGAGGCGATCGGCGCCATCGACGACCTCTCGACCAAGATGCGCCAGCGCGAGCAGAAGGCGCAGGAGGTGTTCGACCGCACGCTGGCGGATATCTCACGCCGGGTGCTGTCGATCGCGGTGATCTTCCTCGGCATCATCCTCACCGCGGGCGTCCTGATCGCGCTGTCGATCCGCCTGCCGCTGCAGCAGATCATGACCGCGATGCGGGCGATCACGCTCGGCGACCTCGACCGCGAGGTGCAGGGCACGAAAGCGCGCGACGAGGTCGGGGCCATGGCACGCGCGGTCGAGGTATTCCGCGAGAACGCGATCGCCAAGCGCCGGACCGAGGACGAGCTGCGCGCGTCCAAGGAAAAGGCCGAGAGCGCCCTGCTCGAGCTCAACACCGCGCAGCAGAACCTGATCGACGCCGAGCGGCTGGCCGCGCTCGGCGGCCTGGTTGCCGGCGTCGCGCACGAGGTCAACAACCCGATCGGCATCAGCCTGACGGTGGCTTCGAGCTTTGCCCGGCGCACCGAGATTTTCGAAGCCCAGCTCAAGGGCGAGGGTGGCCTGCGCCGCTCACAGCTGGAGGAATTCGTGCAGTCCTCGCGCGACGCCTCGCAGCAGCTCGTCGCCAACCTGACCCGCGCCGGCGAGCTGATCCAGTCGTTCAAGCAGGTCGCGGTCGACCGCTCCCATGCCGAGCGGCGGCAGTTCTCCTTAAGCGAAGCCACCGACCAGATCATCGCCAGCCTCAAGCCGGTCCTGAAACGCTCGCCGATCACGCTGGAGGTCGACGTCCCCGAGGGGCTGCTGCTCGACGGCTATCCCGGCTCCTACGGCCAGATCCTGACCAACCTCTTCCTCAACGCCGCCAACCACGCCTTCGCCGACGGCCGCGCCGGCCGGATCGCGATTTCGGCGCGGCCGCGCGGCACCGAGGACATCGAGATCAGCTTCTCCGACGACGGGGCCGGCATGACCCCGGACGTGCAGCGCCAGGCCTTTGACCCTTTCTTTACCACCCGGCGCAATGAAGGCGGCACGGGACTTGGCCTTCATATCGTCTATAACCTCGTCACCCAGCAGCTCGGCGGCCGGATGATGCTGGAATCCAAGCTGGGACAAGGCACTACTTTTCGCATTATCATGCCCCGCGTCGCCAAGGGCGGCGCGCAAAGCACAGAAAGTGACGGATCTTCGCAATGGCCGAACAGGACGATGTCCTCCACCTGATCGACGACACCGGTACCGCGTCGGAGGACAGCAACGCCCGGAAATGGAAGATCGCCGTCATCGATGACGATCCGGCCGTGCATGACGGTACGCGTTTCGCGCTGTCGGACTACAGCCTGAACGGCCAGAGCCTGGAGATCCTGTCGGCCTATTCCGCGGCCGAAGGGCGCAAGCTGATGGCCGAGCACCGCGACGTCGCCGCCGTGCTGCTCGACGTCATCATGGAGACCGACGTCGCCGGCCTCGAGCTGGTCGAGTTCATCCGCAACGAGATCCGGAACGAGACCGTGCGCATCATCCTGCGCACCGGCCAGCCCGGCCAGGCGCCGGAGCGGCGCGTCATCGTTCAGTACGACATCAACGACTACAAGGCCAAGACCGAGCTCACCGCCGACAAGCTGTTCACCTCGCTGACCGCGGCGCTGCGCTCCTATCAGCAGCTCGAGCGCATGGTGCAGACGCGGCGCGGGCTGGAGATCATCATCGATGCGGCGTCCACGCTGTACGACTTCAAGTCGATGCAGCGGCTCGCCGAGGGCGTCCTGACCCAGCTCGCTTCGCTACTCAACGTCGATTGCGCCGGCATCCTGGTGCTGCGCGACAATGGCGGCATCGATCCCGAGCTCTCGGTGCTCGCCGGCAGCGGCTGCTACAGCCGCTTCATTGGCACCACCTCGTCGAAGGCGCTCGACCCCGAGCTGCGCGAGATGGTGGAGGCCGCGTTCCAGCGCCGCAAGAACGAGTTCGCCGACCATCGCAGCGTGATCTATTTGCGCACCGGATCGGGCCGCGAGGTCGTGGTGCTCCTCCAGGCCGAGCGCGAGCTGTCGGAGACCGACCGTTCGCTGGTCGAGATCTTCTCCTCCAGGCTCTCGATCGCCTTCGACAACGTCATCCTCTACCAGCAGCTGCAGGACGCCAATACCCAGCTGGAGGACCGCGTCGCCCAGCGCACCCGCGCCCTGATGCAGGCCAACCGCCGCCTCTCGGCGCAATGGCTGCGGTTGCAGCGCGCCAACGGCTTCAAGAACGAGATTCTCGGCACCGTCGCGCACGACCTGAAGAACCCGCTCGGCGTCATTCTCGGGCGCACCGAGATGCTCAAGGAGCTGATCTCGACCGGCGCCTCGGAAAGCGGGGTCGTCGCCCAGGTCGACCACATCCGCGACGCCACCAAGCGCCTGACCACGATGGTCGATCATTTGATCTCGGACGCGATGGCCGATGCCTTCGACATCACCATCCGCCGCGAGCCGGTCGACGTCGCCGCCCTAGTCAAGGAGGTCGCCGAGGCCAACCAGCCGCTCGCGGTCAACAAGCAGCAGGCGATCAGCGTCACGGCGCCGCCCAACATCGTCACCATGTGCGACACCGACCGCATCCGCGAGGCGATCGACAATCTCATCAGCAACGCCATCAAATACTCACCGATCGGCGGCAAGATCGACGTCACCGTGGTCCACGAGGGCAGCGACACCATCGTCAGCGTCAGCGACGAGGGCGCCGGGCTGTCGCCGGAGGACCTCGGCCGGCTGTTCGGCCGGTTCCAGCGGCTGTCGGCCAAGCCAACCGCCGGGGAGAGCTCGACGGGACTTGGGCTCTCCATCGTCAAGCGTATCATCGACATGCACGGCGGCGAAGTGACCGCCGAGAGCGAGGGCCCCGGCAAGGGCTCGACCTTCACCATCACCCTCCCCGCGACTGAAATGCCGTGATGCCAAAGCCCGTGATGCAAAGCCCATGATGCAAAGACCATGACCCAAAGCCAGCACATCATGATCGTCGACGATGAGGCTCCGGCCCGGGAGATGGTCGGCGATTACCTCAAGATGCACGGCTTCACCGTGACGCTGTGCGACGGCGGCAAGTCCTTGCGCGCCGCGATCCAGGGCAGCATGCCTGATCTCGTCGTGCTCGACCTCAACATGCCCGAGGAAGACGGGCTCTCGATCATCCGCGACCTCAAGAGCCGCATCAACGTGCCCGTCATCATGCTGACGGCGACCGCGAGCCCGATCGACCGCGTCGTCGGCCTCGAGCTCGGCGCGGACGATTACGTGGCGAAGCCCTGCGAGCTGCGCGAGCTGATGGCGCGCATCCGCTCGGTGCTGCGGCGGAGCGGGCCGGCCAAGGCGGCAGACGCGCCGGCGGCGAAGTCGGACAAGGAGCAGCTGGTGCGCTTCGGCACCAAATGGCTCGACCTCGAAGCGCAGGCCTTGCGCGACGACGAGGGCAACGAGCATCCGCTGACCGCATCCGAGTTCGGGCTGCTCAAGGTGTTCGCGGCCAATCCGAAGCGCGTGCTGTCGCGCGAGCGCCTGCTCGAGCTTGCCAACGCCCGCGACGCCGAAGCCTTCGACCGCGCGGTCGATCTGCGCATCATGCGCATCCGCCGCAAGATCGAGCCCGACCCGGCCAAGCCTGCCGTAATCCGCACCATCCGCGGCGGCGGCTATCTGTTCTCGCCGCAGGGCGAGAAGGCGTAGGGCGAGCGGCACAACCCGCTCTGCCGTAGCCCGGATGGAGCACAGCGCAATCCGGGGGTGCTGTAGCCGCGGATGGAGTTGCCCCGGATTTCGCTGCGCTTCATCCGGGCTACGAGATTATCGCCCCCGGGACGACAGCGGTAGGTGCGGCGCGACCAAACGCAATCCTCCTAAATTCGTTCCGCGGCGCGCCCGTCCGGCCCCGAATCCCCACCCCCGTATTTTCCGTACGTTGAAATCACAAGGTTTTTTGCCCCGAATGTTTCGTCGCACCCTGTCCGGCGAAACAATTTGACGGCGCACGAAACCATTTTCCGCTTTTCGTGCAGACGTCCCGAAACGTTGGCTCATTAACACTTTGACCCAAGGAAACGCCGCTCGGTTGCGGCGCTACGGGGAGCCAAGTCCATGCCGAACGTCATTGCCATCAACGCCCAAGCCAGCCAGAGCATCATTGCCGCTCAGGCGACCTCGGACGACATGCTCCTCGCAAGCATTGCCGACGGCAACCGGACGGCCATGCACATCCTTTACTGCCGGCACAATGTACGGGTGTACCGCTTCATCCTGCGCATCGTGCGCGACGCCACCACGGCGGAAGATCTGGTCAGCCAAGTGTTTCTGGACGTGTGGCGGACCGCCGGCCAATTCCAGGGCCGCTCGCAGGTGTCCACCTGGCTGCTCTCGATCGCCCGCTTCAAGGCGCTGACCGCGATGCGCCAGCGCCGCTTTGAGGACATCGATCAGGAGGACGTACGTCAGATCCCTGATGGTTGCGACACGCCGGAGACCTCGCTCGACCGCAGCGACACCAGCGCCATCCTGCGCGCCTGCGTGCAGAAGCTGTCGCCGGCGCATCGGGAGATCATCAACCTCGTCTATTACCACGAGAAGTCGGTGGAGGAGGTCGGCCAGATCATCGGCATCCCCCAGAGCACGGTGAAGACGCGGATGTTCTATGCGCGCAAGCAACTCGCCGATTTGCTTAAGGGCGCCGGCGTCGACCGTTTCGCCGCTTAACAACAATGTTTTCAAGGGGATAGGACCTCCGTTTTGGCCCTCTCCCCGGACACGGAAGCGTTACCACTGACGAAACAATTGAAACAAACGACAACATCAGGCGGAAAAACTTCCCCTCTATAAAGCTCCCATACGGTTTCGTTAAACCTCCCAAAACCTCCAGCGACCCGGACGATGCCCCGTCCGGGTCGTTTTTATTTGGGCCTGAGCGGTTGCCGGCTCCGCGGTCGGTGCGCTCCCTCCCCGCTTGCGGGGGAGGGCTGGGGAGAGGGTGTTTCCGCAACGGGGCACTCCCCCCAGAGGAAAGAACCCTCACCCGCCGCACTCTGCGAGTGCGCCGGCCTCTCCGGCAAGCGGGAGAGGCGGGAGCCCGCGGCCACCGTGCTCTGCAAAGCAACAGCCCCCGTCACGAAGCCGTGACGCTGCGTAACGACCGCCCCACCGCACGCGAACAGCCCTCGTGACCTCCCTCACGAGTGCCTCATGCTCGACCTGCTCTTTGCTCTCCTCGCCGGCATCCTCACCATCGCCGCGCCCTGCACGCTGCCGATGTTGCCGATCCTGCTCGGCGCCTCGATCGGGCGCGCGAGGCATCTGCGACCCGCGATGATCGCGCTCGGCTTCGTCTTTTCCTTCTCGATGGTCGCGCTGGCGCTCGGCGCGATCACGCGGGCCTTCGATTTCGATCCGAACGTGCTGCGCGAGGCGGCAGCGGTCCTGCTGCTCGGCTTCGGCCTGTTGATGCTGTGGCCGGCGCCGTTCGAATGGCTGTCGCTCCGGATCAACGGCTGGCTCGATCTCGGCAACATCGGCGCCACGCAGCGCGACGGCGCGCTCGGTGGGCTGATCCTCGGCACCACCTTGGGACTGGTCTGGACGCCCTGCGCAGGGCCCGTGCTCGGCTCGATCCTGACGCTGGTGGCGACATCGAAGAACGTTGCCTGGGCCGGCACGCTGCTGGTCGCCTATGCCATTGGCGCTGCGATCCCGATGCTGGGAATAGCCTACGGCGGACAGGCCGCGACCACGCGCGTGCGCAGCCTGGCCCGGATCTCGCCGCGGCTGCAGCAGGGCTTTGGCGTCGTCGTGATCGGCTTCGCGGTCGCCGCCTATTTCCAATACGACACGCTGATCGTGGCGTGGCTCACCGGCTTCTACCCCACCGGCCAGATCGGCCTGTGATCCCCCTCATCTTCACCGGAGGACACTTTCCATGACTCTCAAGCTGCTCGCAATGTCTGCTGCACTGATCGGCATCACCGTGACCGGCGCCGTGATCCCCGGCATCTGCGACGAGGCCGCACGCGCCGCGCCTGTCGTCACCGCCGCCGCGAACCAGCAGGCCGCGCCCGACTTCACCGGCATCACCAACTGGTTCAACTCGAAGCCGCTTCATATCGCCGATCTCCGCGGCAAGGTCGTGCTGGTCAATTTCTGGACCTATGGCTGCGTCAACTGCGTCAACACGCTGCCGCATGTCACCGGCCTCTACGCCAAGTACCGGGATCGAGGCCTCGTCGTGGTCGGCGTGCACACGCCGGAATTCCCGTTCGAGCGCTCCGCCGCCAACGTGCAGGCCGCGCTGAAGCGCCATGGCATCACCTATCCGGTGGCGCAGGACAATGAGTCCAAGACCTGGAACGCCTATCGCAATCAATATTGGCCGGCGCAATACATCGTCGACCAGAGCGGCAAGATCGTGTTCCAGCACGCGGGCGAAGGCAGCTATGACGAGATCGACCGCACGGTGGCCAAGCTGCTGAACGCGAGCAGCTGACGCCGCACGGTCATCGCGCGGCGGGCTTCAATTGTCGCCCTTGTTGCTTGACTCCACCGAGCCGTCCGTGGAGTTTCGCAACCGACGCAATCAGCCGCCCGCAATGGACGCGACCACCAGCACCGACATCCGCCTTCGTGAAGGTTCCTCGATCGCGCAGCGGCTGGTCGTGGCCGGCTGTGCGGCTGCCGTCGCACTCTGCTTCACGCCGGGACTGTTCACGAAGGACGTCCTGGAAATCGCGATATCGTCCGTGGCGCTGCTGGTGGGGGCCGGGTTCGTCGTCGGCATCATGATGGCGCCGGCGGTGGTGTGGATCATCACGCCGGACGAGATCCTGATCGGCCGGCAGCGGCCGTTCGGAAAGCTCCGGACGCGCCTCGTCGGCAAGGACGAGATCGCCGCGCTACAGGTCCCCGGCAGCAAGCGGGTGAAGGCCCGCTTCCAGCTCGTCTTCACCCTGGCCTCGGGCGAGCGGCTGACCTCGCCGCCGATTTCCGATGTCACCCATGTCCGCGACACCGTGGCGTGGATCGCGGCGCATTTCGACGTTCCCAATGTCGAGGCGCCGAGCAACCCGCTCGATGCCAGCAATCCCGAGATGCATCTCGGCGAGCCTCTCGAGGCGTTTCCTGCACGGGAGATCCGCATCGTCGCACTGATCGCGGTGGCTTTGTCCGCGGCCCCCTATGCTTACAAGCTGTGGCGCGGCCTCTCGCCGAGCCATGTTGATATCCTGCTGCTGCCGCTGGGCGCGATCGCCGCATTCGCCGTCTATCGCTATGCCAACCTTGCGACTGGCGCGTTCTGGATCATCGGGCCGAACGATATTCGCGTCGAGCGCCTGTGGGGCGACGGCAGCCTGCGCGCCGACCGCATCGCCGGACCCGACGTGAAAACGATCACGGTCGAGCGCCGCGGCCGCTCCGAGGACGAGCATTGCATCGTGGTGATCCGGCTGCATTCGGGGCGGCGGTTTCGCAGCCCCCGCATCGGCTCGCGCGTCGAAGCCCGCGCCGTCGCGGCGGAGATCGTGCGGCGGCTCGGGATCCCGGCGGAGAGCAACAAGATTTAGCTGGCGCAAATTGTCGGCCTCGATCTCACCACGCGTTCGATCTAAGCCTCTCCCGCTTGCGGGAGAGGTCGCCGCGTTCCGGGCGATGCGAGCATCGTCCCGCGCAGCGGGTGAGGGTTCTATCCTCTGGGGGAGTGTCCCATTGCGGAAGCACCCTCTCCCCAACCCTCCCCCGCAAGCGGGGAAGGGAGCGCACCCCGCCCAGCCGCACATCCTATGCTTTTCGCGCCATCCCCTGTTCGTGGCATTGCGCCGGGCCCGTCAAAAAACCAAAGCATTCTCGTGACATGCCAGGACGGCGCGCCATCAACTTGCCATGAACTTGCCCCTCAGGTTTGATGGTTCCGAATAATTTGCGCTGTGTGGCAGCGGGGAGAGCTTGAATGACGGATTTTCGTCGCCTGACCGGGATTTTCGTGGCTGCGATGGGACTGGTCCTGTCCACGCCGCACGCCTTCGCCCAGCAGCCGGACCGCGGCGACGAGCCAGGCCTGATCGCCGATGACGGATACCAGCTCGATCCGGAATGGCAGAAGCAGGTGGTCTACTTCCGCACCACCGAGCCGCCGGGCACGATTATCGTCTCGACGGCCGAGCGTCACCTCTATCTGGTGCAGCCCGGCGGGCGCGCGATCCGCTATGGCATCGGCGTCGGCCGCGACGGTTTCCAGTGGCAGGGGCTGGTGACCATCACCAACAAGAAGGAGTGGCCGGACTGGACGCCGCCGCCGGAGATGATCCAGCGCCAGCCCTATCTGCCGCGCTTCATGGCCGGCGGACCCGGCAATCCGCTGGGCGCCCGCGCCATGTATCTCGGCACCACCGTCTACCGCATCCACGGCACCAACCGACCCGACACGATCGGCACCAAGGTGTCGTCCGGCTGCTTCCGCCTAGTCAACGCCGACGTCGCCGACCTCTACGATCGCGTCCCTGTCGGCACCAAGGTGGTCATCCGGCAGAAGCCCGAGCTCTAAGGTTCATGATCCCGGCATGATTGCTTCGGACGGCCGCAGCGTGCCTTGCGCCAACGCGGTCGTCCGGATCCGGATCATGCACTCCGTCCTCGCCTGATTCCTTTTCCCGATTTTTCGAGAGAGCAACATGATGCGCACTTTTCGTGGCGGCCTGCTGATCGGGGTCGCCATCGCCGTGCTGGTCGCCATCGGCGCGATCATTTACGAGTTTTACGACACCCGCACCCTGAGGCGCACGGTTCGCCGCGGCGAGGTGCTGTGCGGCGTCAACAAGGGCCTGCCGGGCTTCTCGATCCCCGACGACAAGGGCAACTGGACCGGCTTCGACGTCGATTTCTGCCGCGCGGTGGCCGCTGCGATCTTCAACGACCCCGGCAAGGCGAAGTTCGTTCCGCTCGACGCCAACGAGCGTTTCAAGGAGCTGCAGAGCCGCAAGGTGGACATCCTCTCGCGCAACACGACCTGGAGCATGGCGCGCGAGCTCGACTACGATTTGTATTTCCCGGCCGTGGCCTATTACGACGGCGTCGGCTTCATGGTGCCGCGCACGCGCAACAAGGAGACCTCGCTCGACCTGGCAGACAGCAAGGTCTGCGTGCAGAACGGAACCACGACGACACTCAACGTCGCCGATTACTTCCGCATCAACAACATGAAGTATGAAGAGGTGAAGTTCGATAACCTCAACGACGTGGTGAAGGCGTACGACACCGGCAAGTGCGACACGTTCTCCGCCGACGTTTCTCAGCTCTATGCTCTCAGGCTGAACCTGACGAAGCCCGGCGACCACATGATCCTGCCGGACATGATCTCCAAGGAGCCGCTCGCCCCCGTGGTGCGCCAGCGCGACGACGACTGGATGATGATCGTGAAGTGGACGCTTTACGCGATGATCAACGCCGAGGAGCTCGGCGTGACCTCGGAGAACATCGACGAGGCCTTGAAGTCGAAGAAGCCGGAGGTGATGCGCCTCGTCGGCACCGAAGGCCGTTACGGCGAGCAGCTCGGCCTCACCAAGGACTGGGCCGCGCGCATCATCCGCCACGTCGGCAATTACGGCGAGATGTATGATCGCAACATCGGCGAGAAGTCGAAGTTGAAGATCCCGCGCGGCATGAACCAGCTGTGGAACGCAGGTGGCGTGCAGTACGCACCGCCGATGCGGTAAGGGGTGTCTCCGGGGAACGTCGTAGGGTGGGTTAGCCTTGCAATTGCGCTAAGCGCAATTGCTCGGCGTAACCCACCATGCTTCCGCGTTTGCCGGACGAAGATGGTGGGTTACGCACTGCAGATGCGCTTCGCGCTTCTGCAGTGCTAACCCACCCTACGAGAGCATCTCAATACCCCCGCGACTTGGCCAGCTGCTCGGTGTGATAGTTCGCGTCGCCGAACAGCTCCTCGCAAACGCGGGCGCGCTTCATGAAGAAGCCGATGTCGAACTGGTCGGTCATGCCCATGCCGCCGTGCATCTGCACGCCTTCCTGCACCGCGCGCGTGGCGGTGGTGCCGGCGCGCGCCTTGGCGACGGCTACGGCGGGTGCGGCCTTGACGACGTCGGCATCGAGTGCCTGCAGCGCCTTCATGGTGGCAGCACGGGTGATCTCGATGTCGATGTAGAGCTCGGCGGCGCGATGCTGCAGCGCCTGGAATTCGCCGATGAGCTTGCCGAATTGCTTGCGGCTCTTCAGATACTCGACGGTGCGGCCAAACACCTCGTCGCTAAGGCCGACCATCTCGGCGGCGACCGCGCCGCGGCCGATATCGAGCACGCCATCGAGCAGGCCGGCCGCCTGGTCGACCTCGCCGAGCACGCTGTCGGCGGTGACCTCGACATTGGCGAACTCGATCCGCGCCGCATTGTGCGCATCGACCATGATGGTGCGCTCGATCGCAACGCCCTTGGCCTTGGGGTTGACCAGGAACAGCGTCAGGCCCTCGCGCTCGCCGGCAGAGCCCGCGGTGCGCGCGGCGACGATGAGGAGATCGGCGACATGACCGTCGATCACCAGCGCCTTGGCACCGGAGAGCTTGAAGCCGTTGCCGGCGCGCACAGCCTTGAGGCTGGTCTGCAGCGGGCGATGCTTGGCGCCCTCGTCGATCGCGAGCGTCGCGAGCAGCGAGCCGTTCGCGATCTTCGACAGATATTCCGATTTCTGCGCGGCATTGCCGCCGCGGGTCAGCACTGATGCCGCCACCACTGACGTCGCGAGGAAGGGCGATGGCATCAAGGTGCGGCCGATCTCCTCCATGATAATTCCGGCTTCGACGAAACCGAGATCGCTGCCACCGAACTCTTCCGGCACGAGCAAGCCGGCAAACCCCATCTCGGCGAAGGAATGCCAAAGATCCTTGGAGAAGCCGGTGGGGTCCTTGCTGTCGCGCAAGTGGCGCAGGTGCGACACCGGCGCCTTGTCGCTGATCAGCCCGCGCGCGGAGTCGCGGAGCATGGATTGTTCTTCGGTGAGGACGAGGGCCATATGCGTGTTTCCGATTCGAAATCTATCTGGTTCGTCATTCCGGGATGCGCCGCAGGCGCAGGCCCGGAATCCATCGGGCGGCAGAGGGGGAGGATGAATGGATTCCGGGCTCGCGACTTCGTCGCGCCCCGGAATGACGGAAACCTCACGCCCCCGGCAGATCTAGGATGCGCTTGGCGACGATGCCGAGCATGACCTCGGACGTGCCGCCCTCGATCGAGTTGGCCTTGGTGCGCAGCCAGGCGCGCGGGCGCGCGCCCTGCCTGGAGCGCTCGCTCTCCCATTCCAGCGCATCGACGCCGCCCGCCGACATCAGGATCTCGTGGCGGCGCTTGTTGAGCTCGGTGCCGTAATATTTCATCGCCGAGGAGAACGCCGGATGCGCCTGCCCGGCCTTAGCGAGATCGACCGCGCGCTCGGCGCAGGCCGCCAGCGCGGCTTCATCGACGTCGAAGGTCGCGATTCTACCGCGCAGCATGGCGTCGTCGAGCCTGCCCTGCCCATCGGTGCCGACGGAATCGGCCGCGATCTGGCCGAGCGGCCGGCCGACGCCGCGCTCGCCCATCCCCGAGATCATCGCGCGCTCGTGCTGGAGCAGATATTTCGCGACGTCCCAGCCGCGGTTGATGGTGCCGACGACATGCGACTTCGGCACGCGGACATTGTCGAAGAAGGTCTCGCAGAACGGCGAGTAGCCCGAGATCAGCAGGATCGGCTTGGTCGAGACGCCCTTGGAGGTCATGTCGAACAGGATGAAGCTGATGCCGTCATGCTTCTTCGCGGCCGGATCGGTGCGGACCAGGCAGAAGATCCAGTCGGCGTAATTGGCGTAGGACGTCCATATCTTCTGGCCATTGATGATGAAGTCGTCGCCATCGCTCTCGGCGCGGGTCTGGAGCGAAGCGAGGTCGGAACCGGCGTTCGGCTCCGAATAGCCCTGGCACCAACGGATCTCGCCCGCGGCGATCTTCGGCAGATGCTCCTTCTTCTGGGCCTCGTTGCCGTATTTCAAGAGCGCCGGCCCGAGCATCCAGATGCCGAAGCTCGACAGCGGCGGCCGCGCGCCGATCCGCGCCATCTCCGCACGCAGCACCTTGTGCTCGGCAGCGCTTAAGCCGCCGCCGCCATACTCCTTCGGCCAGTCGGGCACGGTCCAGCCCTTGTCGCGCATGCGCTCGAACCAGATGCGCTGCGGCTCGGACGAGAATTTCGCGTTGCGTCCGCCCCAGAACACGTCGGCATCGGACGTTGCGGGCTTGCGCATCTCCGGCGGGCAATTTGCCTCCAGCCAGGCGCGGGTCTCGTTGCGGAATGTTTCGAGATCGGCGAATTCAGAATCGCTGGTTTTGAGATCGGTCATTGGTCGTTTCCATCACCCAACATTCGAATTGTTGACAGCGAGTCTGGGCCAAGCCCCCGCGGAATTCAACCACTTATCGGTTATAGTCATTGCTGCGGCGAGCCTTGAAAACAAAGAGGAAACGACAATGCGCCTAAAACTTCTTTCGCCTGGCGAAATGAACGAGAGCCAGCGGCAGACCTATGACGAGTCGATCGCCGGCAAGCGCGGCAAGCCGCCGCCTCCGATGATGGCTTGGCTCAATAGTCCCGAGATGGCCCGGCACGCCACGCGGCTCGGCGAGGTCATGCGCTTCGACACGATCTTCCCGGCCAAGCTGTCGGAGATCGCGATCCTGGTGACGGCGCGGCACTGGACCGCGCATTACGAATGGTACGCGCACAAGCGCCTCGCGCTCGCCGGCGGCATGAAGGGCGAGATCATCGATGCGATCCGCGACCGCCGCACCCCCGATTTCGACGATCCCATGGGGAAGATGATCTACGATCTCGCGAAGTCGCTGCACGAGGGCCACGGCGTCGAGAAAGGTCTCTACGACGAAGCGGTCAAGCTGCTCGGCGAGCGCGGCGTCGTCGAGGTCATCGGACTGTGCGGCTACTACACGCTGGTGTCGATGACGCTGAACACGTTCGAGTTCGGCCTGCCCGAGGGCGAGGTGTCGGAGCTGGCTTAGTTTCCCATTCAGAAACGATGGGTTTCGAGTTTGGCCGTAGCACTGGCTCGAAGCGGGGCTTACGTGCATGTTTTCGAGGGAGCATTCACATGTCGCAAAGCCCCACCATTCCTGCCGGCACCAGGATCGGCCACGTCCATCTCAAGGTCGCCGATCTCGATCGTGCGCTCGGCTTCTATTGCGGCGTGCTCGGCTTCGAGCTGATGCAGCGGATGGGCTCGGGGGCGGCCTTCATCTCGGCCGGCGGCTATCACCACCACATCGGGCTCAACACCTGGGAGAGCAAGGGCGGCTCACCGCCGCCGCGTGATGCGACCGGGCTCTATCACACCGCGATCCTGTTTCCGACGCGCCCCGCGCTGGCGGATGCGCTGCATCGGGTGCTCACGGCCGGGATTGCGCTCGATGGCGCCAGCGACCATGGCGTCAGCGAGGCGCTTTACCTGCGTGATCCCGACCAGAACGGCGTGGAGCTGTATTGGGACAAGCCGCGGGAGCAATGGCCGTTCGGGCCTGACGGGAAGCTCGCGATGTTCACCAAGCGGCTGGATGTCGAAGCGCTGTTGCGGCAGCGGGAGGGGTGATGCCTAGAGGCGGGCCCGGCGCCACCAGCGCCGTTGCCCACCCTGCATGCGCTGCGTGATCAGCGCCCTGCGTCCATGTCCCCCGCCTCGCGCTGGCCGCTGAGCCAGAGCGCGAGCAGGGTCCAGAACGCGCCGGACAGCAGATACGCACCCGAGGCGATGACGCCAAGATTGGTGGCGAGCAGCAGTGCGACCAGCGGGGCGAAGCCGGCGCCGAACAGCCAGGCCATGTCGGAGGTCAGCGCCGACGCCGTATAGCGATAGGCCTGCCGGAAGTTCGAGGCGATAGCACCGGAGGATTGGCCGAAGGACAGGCCGAGCAGGATGAAGCCGATCACCATGTAGATGGTCTCGCCGAACGCGCCGGCGTCGAGCAGCTGCGGCGCGAAGCCGCTATAGACTGCGATCGCGATCGCCGATCCCATCAGCAGCGACTTGCGCCCGACGCGGTCGGCAATGATGCCGGAGGCCACGATCGCGGCGACGCCGAACACGGCGGCGACGATCTCGATGATCAAAAAGCGCACCGGGCTTTCGTGGGTGAACAGGAACACCCAGGACAGCGGGAACACCGTGACCATGTGAAACAGCGCGAAGCTCGCCAGCGGCGCAAAGGCCCCTAGCATGATGTTCTGGCCTTCGCGCGCGACCGTCTCTGAGATCCGCGCCGGCTGGAGTTCGCGGGTCTCGAATAGCGTAGCGTATTCTTCCGTCGTCACCATGCGCAGACGCGCGAACAGCGCGACGACATTGATGGCGAAGGCGACGAAGAACGGATAGCGCCAGCCCCAGTCGAAGAAATCATCGGCCGAGAGGAGGCCGGCGAAATAGGCGAACAGCGCGCTCGCCACGATCAGCCCGAGCGGCGCGCCGAGCTGCGGCACCATCGCATACCAGCCGCGCTGGGAGGCCGGCGCATTCAGCGCCAGCAGCGAAGCCATGCCGTCCCAGGCGCCGCCCCAGGCCAGACCCTGCGCGATGCGCGCCAGCGCCAGCAGCCAGATCGCGGCGACGCCGATCTCCTGATATCCGGGCAGGAACGCGAGCGCGACGGTGGCGGTGCCGAGCAGGAATAGCGCCGAGATCAACTTGGCCGTCTTGCCGTATTCCCGGTCGATCGTCATGAAAACGACGGTGCCGATCGGACGGGCCATGAAGGCCAGCGCGAAGACCATGAAGGAATAGAGGGTCCCGGTCAGCTCGCTCGCGAACGGAAAAACCAGACGCGGAAACACGATCACCGAGGCGATCGCGAAGACGAAGAAGTCGAAGAATTCCGAGGTACGGCCGATGATGACGCCGATGGCGATCTCGCCGGGACTGGCCTGGTCGTGGCCGTGCTCGCCCGTGTGGAGGTTTGCCATTGCGGGGGTCTGTGCCGTCGCCATTCGTGCGCCCTTAACGTCCTGAAAACCAAAGCCGACCGCCCGGCGGGGCCCAGGCAATCTGGCCCTATCTGGCCCAACCTCCCGCACTGCAACATTGGACAAATTGTCCAATGTCCCCATTGTTGCGCCGCAGCTACCCCTTGGCCCCGCAAAGGAAACTCAATCTCATAAGGCTCGGCCCGTGTCCCGTCTCAAGATCCTGGCGCTACTACCTCTGGCTGCCGCGCTCAGCGGCTGCGACTACGTCGTGCTGGCGCCAGCCGGCGATATCGCCGCGCAACAGCGTGACCTCGTCATCATCTCCACCGTCCTGATGCTGCTGATCGTCGTGCCCGTGATGGCGCTGACGGTGCTGTTCGCCTGGCGCTACCGCCAGTCCAACACCGAGGCCCGCTATGAGCCGGACTGGGATCACTCGACCAAGCTCGAGCTGGTGATCTGGTCGGCGCCACTTCTCATCATCATCTGCCTCGGCGCGCTAACCTGGATGGGCACGCATCTGCTCGACCCTTATCGCACCCTCGGCCGCATTCATGCCGAGCGCGCCGTGGACAAGTCCAAGGCCCCGCTCGAGGTCGACGTCGTCGCGCTCGACTGGAAGTGGCTCTTCATCTACCCGGACTACGGCATCGCCACCGTCAATGAGCTCGCAGCTCCGGTCGATCGCCCGATCACCTTCCGCATCACCGCGTCCTCGGTGATGAACTCGTTCTACATCCCCGCGCTCGCCGGCCAGATCTATGCGATGCCGGGCATGGAGACCAAGCTCCACGCCGTCGTCAACCACGCCGGCACCTACAAGGGTTTTTCGGCGAACTATAGCGGCGCCGGCTTCTCGGGCATGCACTTCAATTTCAAGGGACTCGACGACAACGGCTTTGACGCCTGGATCGCCAGCGCCAAGTCGGCCGGCGGCTCGCTCGGCCGGGCCGAATATCTTCAGCTGGAGAAGCCCAGCCAGAACGAGCCGGTGCGGCGCTGGGGCGCCGTCGATGCCGATCTCTACCGCCTGATCCTCAACATGTGCGTCGAGACCGGCAAGATGTGCCAGAGCGAGATGATGGCGATCGACGCCAAGGGCGGCAACGGCCATCAGGGCCTGAACAACACCCTGCCGCTCGCCTACGACAAGTATGCCCGCCGCGGCACGGTGCTCGGACCCGAGCCGACCTTCGTCGCCGGCACCTGCACGCCGGATGCGCCGCAGGGGCAGACCACCGCCTCGATCAAGGCTCCGACCGATTTCGCGCCGCTCCTGGGTGCCGGCCTGAAGCGGCCGTCGTTCACGCCGCTGAAGTCCTCGTCCTTCTTCCTCGGACAGCGTCCCAAGTCCGATTCCTGAAGTCAGATTCCTAAAGAGAACGCGCATGTCTCCTGATCTTCTCAAGCTCATTTTCGGCCGGCTCGGCCTCGAATCGCTGCCGCTGCACGAGCCGATCGTCGTCGGCACCTTCGTCGTGGTCGCGCTCGGCGGCGCCGCGCTGCTCGGCGCCCTCACCTATTTCCGTCTCTGGGGCTATCTCTGGCGCGAATGGTTCACCACCGTGGACCACAAGCGCATCGGCATCATGTACATGATCCTCGGCATCGTGATGCTGCTGCGCGGCTTTGCCGATGCGCTGATGATGCGCGGCCAGCAGATGCTCGCCTTCAATGGCTCCGAAGGCTATCTCAACGCCCATCACTACGACCAGGTCTTCACCGCCCACGGCGTGATCATGATCTTCTTCGTGGCGATGCCGCTGGTCACCGGCCTGATGAACTACGTCGTGCCGCTGCAGATCGGCGCGCGCGACGTCTCGTTCCCCTTCCTGAACAATTTCAGCTTCTGGATGACGGTCGGCGGCGCGGTGCTGGTGATGGCCTCGCTGTTCATCGGCGAATTCGCCCGCACCGGCTGGCTGGCTTATCCGCCGCTGTCGAACATCGGCTACAGTCCCGACGTCGGCGTCGACTATTACATCTGGGCGCTGCAGGTCGCCGGCGTCGGCACGACGCTATCCGGCATCAACCTGATCTGCACCATCGTCAAGCTGCGCTGCCCCGGCATGACCATAATGAAGATGCCGGTGTTCACCTGGACCTCGCTCTGCACCAACGTGCTGATCGTCGCCTCCTTCCCGGTCCTGACCGTGGTGCTCGCGCTGCTGTCGCTCGACCGCTACGTCGGCACCAACTTCTTCACCAACGATTTCGGCGGCAGCCCGATGATGTACGTGAACCTGATCTGGATCTGGGGCCACCCCGAAGTCTACATCCTGGTTCTCCCGGCCTTCGGCATCTTCTCCGAGGTCACCTCGACCTTCTCGGGCAAGCGGCTGTTCGGCTACACCTCGATGGTCTACGCCACGGTGGTCATCACCATCCTGTCCTACCTCGTGTGGCTGCACCACTTCTTCACGATGGGCTCGGGTGCCAGCGTCAACTCGTTCTTCGGCATCACCACGATGATCATCTCGATCCCGACGGGCGCGAAGATGTTCAACTGGCTGTTCACGATGTATCGCGGCCGCATCCGCTACGAGCTGCCGATGATGTGGACCATCGCCTTCATGCTGACCTTCGTGATCGGCGGCATGACCGGCGTTCTGCTCGCGGTGCCGCCGGCCGACTTCGTGCTGCACAACAGCCTGTTCCTGATCGCGCACTTCCACAACGTGATCATCGGCGGCGTGGTGTTCGGCGCGTTCGCCGGCATCAACTACTGGTTCCCGAAGGCGTTCGGCTTCAAGCTCGATCCGTTCTGGGGCAAGATGTCGTTCTGGTTCTGGGTCACGGGCTTCTACCTGGCCTTCATGCCGCTCTACGTGCTCGGCCTGATGGGCGTGACCCGCCGCCTGCGCGTGTTCGACGATCCGTCCCTGCAGATCTGGTTCGTCATCGCCGCGATCGGTGCCGTGTTCGTCTTCATCGGCATCCTCGCGATGCTGATGCAGTTCGCGGTCAGCCTGCTCAAGCGCGAGCAGCTAAAGGACGTCACCGGCGATCCCTGGGACGCGCGCACGCTGGAATGGGCGACGTCCTCGCCGCCGCCGGACTACAACTTCGCCTTCACCCCGGTCGTTCACGACAATGACGCGTGGTGGGACATGAAGCGGCGCGGCTATCAGCGTCCGCTCACCGGGTTCAAGCCGATCCACATGCCCAGCAGCACCGGCACCGGCATCATCCTCGCCGGCTTCGCCACCGCGATGGGCTTTGCTCTCGTCTGGTACATGTGGTGGCTCGCCGCCCTGAGCTTCATCGCGATGCTCGCCGTCGGGATCGGCCACACCTTCAACTATCACCGCGACTTCGACATTCCGGCTGACGACGTCATCCGGACCGAGGACGCGCGCACCAAGCTGCTCGCCGGAGCCAAGTAAATGACTGCCGCTGTTCATCCCTCGCAGACCGGCGAACCGGTCTTCTACCTCGCTGACGAGCATCCGCATCCGGAAGGCTGGAGCACCTCGCTCGGCTTCTGGATCTATCTGATGAGCGACTGTCTCATCTTTGCGATCCTGTTCGCCACCTACGGCGTGCTCGGCGGCAACTATGCCGCCGGCCCCGCGCCGAAGGACCTGTTCGACCTCACCCTGGTCGCGGTGAACACCTCGATGCTGCTGCTGTCGTCGATCACCTACGGCTTTGCGATGCTGACGATGCAGCAGAACAAGGTCGCGCAGACGCAGGTTTGGCTCGCGATCACCGGCCTGTTCGGCCTCGCCTTCATCGGCATCGAGCTCTTCGAGTTCGCCCACATGATCCACGAGGGCGCCACGCCGCAGCGCAGCGCCTTCCTCTCCGCCTTCTTCACCCTGGTCGGCACCCACGGCCTGCACGTCACCTGCGGCCTGATCTGGCTGGTGACGCTGATGGTGCAGGTCGGAAAGTTCGGCCTGATCGAGGCCAACCGCCGCCGCCTGATGTGTCTGTCGATGTTCTGGCACTTCCTCGACGTGGTCTGGATCGGCGTCTTCACCTTCGTCTATCTCCTGGGAGTTCTGCGATGAGCACTGATACCCACGCAGCTGGCGCGCACGACCATCACCACGAGGGCGGCCACGCCCACAGCACGTTCTCGGGCTACATGCTCGGCTTCGTGCTCTCGGTCGTGCTCACCGCGATCCCGTTCTGGCTGGTGATGAGCGGCGCGCTGCCGAGCAAGCAGATCACCGCGCTGGTGATCATGGCCTTCGCAATCGTGCAGATCGTCGTGCACATGGTCTACTTCCTGCACATGAACACGACGTCCGAGAACGGCTGGACCATGATGGCGCTGATCTTCACCATCGTGATGGTGGTGATCGCGCTGTCGGGTTCGCTGTGGGTGATGAGCCACCTCAACAGCAACATGATGCCGATGCACCAGATGAGCGGCATGAAGTGAGCGAAACCGGGACCGTGACGGGTGAGGACGGAGATGCGCGCAGCAAGGCTGCGCGGTCGCCGTCCTTGTGGCTCACGGTCCTCTCGCTCATTGCTTTCGTGCTTCTGATCGCGCTTGGCGTCTGGCAGATCGAGCGCCGCGCCTGGAAGCTGGCGCTGATCGACCGGGTCGAGCAGCGCGTCCACGCGCCGGCTCAGCCGATCCCCTCGCCCGCTTCGTGGTCCACCGTCAGCGCCGCAAGCGACGAATACAGGCACGTCAGCCTCAGCGGGCGCTTCCTGCATGAGAGCGAGACGCTGGTTCAGGCCGTCACCGAGGAAGGCCCCGGCTATTGGGTGCTAACGCCGCTTGCGCGCGACGACGGCATGCTGGTCCTGATCAATCGCGGCTTCGTGCCGTCCGAGCGCCGCGACGCATCGACGCGCCGGGACGGCAATCCGCAAGGTCGAGTCGAGATCACCGGCCTCCTGCGCATCACCGAGCCGAAGGGCGGCTTCTTGCGGACCAACGTGCCCCAGCACAACCGCTGGTACTCGCGGGACGTCGCCGCCATTGCGGCGGCGCGCGGTCTTCGCGAGGTCGCGCCCTTCTTCGTGGACGCCGACGCCGGATCACAAATCGCCGGCGGCCCAATCGGCGGATTGACCGTGATCCGCTTTCCCAATAACCACCTGATCTACGCGCTGACGTGGTTTGCCCTGGTTTTCATGCTGGCCGGCAGACTTTTCGTCATATTCGGCGGCGGGCTGTTCCGTCGCAAGCGCTTCGTCCACGACAAGGCCGGCGGCTCGGATGCCGACGCCCGCAGGACGGGATCAGATGCTGGAACGATCGTCGAGCCGACCTGACGACGGGAAAACGCTTTCCCAGACGCTTGGGCGTGACGGGCAAGCCGTCACGCTGCAATCGCAGGCCGACGCGCGCAGCGAGCTGATCGGCACCATGCCGACCGAGGACGAGACCAACCGCAAGAACATGGCGCTGCTGATCCAGCTGCGCTGGACCGCGGTGGTCGGCCAGATCGTGACCATCGGTGCCGTGCATTTCGGCCTCGGCATCCCCCTGCCGCTGGAGCGGATGGGCGCGGTGATCGGCGCGCTGGTGCTGCTCAACGTCTCCAGCCTGGTCTGGGTGCGCCATCGCGCTGCGATCACCAACAACGAGCTGTTGGTCGCCTTGATACTGGACGTCGCCGCGCTGACCGCGCAGCTCTATCTCTCCGGCGGCGCCACCAATCCCTTCACCTCGCTGTTCCTGCTCCAGGTGACGCTCGGTGCGGTGCTGCTCGATGCCCGATCGACCTGGTCGCTGGTGGCGCTGACCTGCGCCAGCTTCGTCTGGCTGACATTGGCCTACCGGCCGCTCGATCTGCCGCCCAATCCGTTGAGCGAGACCTATACGCTCACCGTAACAGGCATGCTCCTGGGCTTCGTGCTCAACGCCGTGCTGCTCGTCGTGTTCGTCACCCGCATCAACAGGAATTTGCGCGAGCGCGACGCGCATCTGGCGGCGCTGCGCCAGCATGCCGCCGAACAGGACCATATCGTGCGCATGGGCCTGCTCGCCTCCGGTGCGGCGCATGAGCTCGGCACGCCGCTCGCCTCGCTCTCGGTAATCCTCAGCGACTGGCGCCGCATGCCCGATCTTGCCGCCGATCAGGAGCTTGCCGAGGACCTCGCGGAGATGGAAACCTCGTTGCAGCGCTGCAAGTCGATCGTGACAGGCATCCTGGTGTCGGCGGGCGAAGCGCGCGGTGAAGGCTCCTCACCGACGACGGTGACGGCCTTCGTCACCGCGCTGGTCGACGAATGGCGCAATGCGCGCTCCGCCCGCACGCTCTACTTCGTCAACACCTTCGGCGAGGACGTCGCAATCGTCTCCGACGTCGCGCTGAAGCAGGTGATCTTCAACGTGCTCGACAACGCCTATGAGGTCTCGCGCGAGTGGGTCGAGCTCGTCGCCGAGCGCGAGGGCGACAATCTCGTGCTGTCGATCTCCGACCGCGGCCCGGGCTTTGCGCCGGAGATGCTGGCGCAGCTGGGCAAGCCCTACCAGTCGAGCAAGGGTCGCGCCGGCGGCGGGCTCGGCCTGTTCCTGGTGGTGAACGTCGTGCGCAAATTGGGAGGCACCGTGAGCGCCAAGAACCACAGGAAGCGCGGCGCCACGGTGCGCCTCACGCTGCCGCTCGCAACATTGGCGATCGGAGGGAATTTTGACGCCTGACCGTTCGCTGATCGTCGTCGAGGACGATGCGGGTTTTGCCCGCACGCTGAAGCGCTCGTTCGAGCGCCGCGGCTACGAGGTGGTACTCGCCGCCTCGATCGAGGAGGTGCGCCAGGTGCTGGAGGAACGCTCTTTCGGTTATGCCGTGGTCGACCTCAAGCTCGGCGGCGCCTCGGGCCTTGCCTGCGTCGAGCTCCTGCACACGCATGACCCGGACATGCTGATCGTGGTGCTGACCGGCTTTGCCAGCATCTCCACCGCGGTCGAGGCGATCAAGTTGGGGGCCTGTCACTATCTGGCAAAGCCGTCGAACACCGACGACATCGAGGCCGCCTTCCACAAGGCCGAAGGCAACGCCGAGGTCGCGCTCGATTCGCGGCCGACCTCGATCAAGACGTTGGAATGGGAACGCATCCACCAGACCTTGATCGAGACCGACTTCAACATCTCGGAAGCGGCCCGCCGGCTGGGCATGCACCGGCGGACGCTGGCGAGGAAGCTCGAGAAGCGCCCGGTGAAGTAGGAGCGCTATCGCCATTTGAGAGCATTCCCTGCGGCCCATCCTTCGAGACGCCCGCTTTAAGCGGGCTCCTCAGGATGAGGGAGGAGTGCGCGGCAGCAGTTTTCAACGAGCACTGATGCTGATGAGCCTCATCCTGAGGAGGCGCGTCAACGCCGTCTCGAAGGACGAGGCGTGCGCACCGGCCGCTATTTGCCGAACTGCGCGATCAATTCGGCTAGCGCGACGTGGCCTGTGCACGATCCCGTTCCCGGATCAGACCCGCCGTCCTCCAGAGCGGTGGCGTAGAGGACCGCGGGATCGGCTTCGAGGCGCGCGCGCAGCGCCGCCAGCTTCGGCCAGCGGCTCCTCTCCGCGACCGCGTGGAAGTCGAGCCAGCGTGCGACACCGACAAGCACGGCGTCGGCGAGGGTCGGCCGGTCCCCGAGCAGAAATTGCTGCGTTTCGATCATTTCTTCGAGCTTGTCATGACGCTCGATGACCCTTGCTGTGCCGAAGGCGCGCAGGACCGACTTCGCGGCAGGCTCCATGGCTTCGGCTTCCAATGCGGCCCACAGCGGCGCGAACGCGGCGGTGAAACCGGTATTCACGAACGCCATGAGCTGATGCATGCGATCGGCTTGCCGCGACAGCGGATCGAAGCTGATGCGCCGTTCGACATCCCTGGCCTCTAGCCAGGCCGCGATCGCCATCGTTTCCGTCAGCACCTCGCCCTGCTCGGTGATGAAGACCGGCGTCTCGTGTCGCGGATTGATACGGGCGTATGACGGGTTTCGCATCTCGCCCAACATATCGACCCGACACAGCCGATATGGCTTGCCCAGCCATTCGAGAGCCGCAACGAGCCCCATGGAGCTTCCCTTCGGGAAGCCGTAGAGTAGAATTGGGTCCATGATCCATTCTCCGTGATTTCTGATGATCACGCTGCGCAGCGGTGATGCGACCCTAGCCGCTCGCCGCATCAAGTAAATTACGAACTTTTTTGTAACCTGGAGGCGCCGATGAAGGATCTCGTGTCGAGATGTCCCATCGAGGAAGTGATGCAGATTCTGAGCGGTCGCTGGCCGACTCTGCTGATCTATTATTTGAAGCAGGGCACCAAGCGCTTCAGCGACTTGCGCCGCGATAATCCGACCATCTCACACAGGATGCTCGCGCTCGAGCTTCGCAAGCTGGAGGACGCCGGCATCGTCAGCCGCACCGAATTCGGCGGATATCCGCTGCGCGTGGAGTACGATCTGACCTCCGCCGGTCACGCGCTCGTGCCCTTGATCGATGCTTTGGGGGACTGGTGGACGTCGGTTGCGGCGGCGGCTGACGGAGAAGGCCGCCGGAACGAAATCAGCGTCTCGGCAAGGGCGCAGCGAACCAGCGGCTGAAGGCCCAAGCGAGGAGACTGCCGTGACAATGCTCGTCGAGCGCTTCAACCTGCCGGCTGCGCATTCGCCCGCGCCGAGCGAACGCGATGCCGAAACAGTTCAGTTCGCACAGGCCGCGCTGACGTCCGCCAAGCGGGAGGGCCTGCAACTCGCAGTGCGGGCGCGCTATGTCGCCCTCGTCGTCATTGGCTGCCTGATCATGGTGATCAACCCGGCCTGGGAGCAGCTCTACTACGTGGCGCTGCTCGGCTTGTTCGCGCTGATCGGCTGGGCCCAGGTCAGGGTTGGGCGGGTTGGCGTGTCGCGGCCGGAATTGGCACTCCTGTTTTGCGACTTGGCGCTGCTCACGTGCCTCATCGTGGTTCCCAATCCGTTCGGAGCCTCGCACTGGCCGGTCGCGATGCAGTACCATTTCGGCAACTTCATCTATTTCTTCGTCCTGCTCGCGGGCGCCACACTGGCCTATACTTGGCGGACCGTGATTGCGGTCGGCGTTTGGACGGCTGCGCTCTGGTTGATCGGCATCGCCTGGGTCTGGTGGCAACCCGATCGCGATCCTGCGCTGACGGCCCGCATCGCGGCCGCGACAGGCAACGATGAGCGCTTGTTTGCGATGATCTCGCCGAGCGAGATCGTGTTCCACGTTCGCATCCAGGAGATCGTCGTCTTCATGATCGTGGCCATGACCTTGGCGCTCGCGGTCCGCCGCAGCAACGACCTCCTGGTCCGGCATGCCGCGGTGGAGCGCGAGCGCGGCAACCTGGCGCGCTACTTCTCCCCCAATGTCGTGGCGGAATTGTCGAAACAGGACGAGCCGTTGAAGCAGGTGCGCACGCAACACGTCGCGGTGCTGTTCGTCGACATCGTCGGCTTCACGGCCTTTGCCGATGGACGATCGCCGCAGGAGGTTGTGCGGACGTTGCGGGAATTCCACGGATTGATGGAGCAGGAGGTTTTCCGCCATAGCGGCACGCTCGACAAATATCTCGGGGACGGATTGATGGCAACGTTCGGCACGCCCTTTGCCGGCGAGCACGACGCCAGCAACGCGCTGCGATGTGCCCAGGCGATGATCGCGGCGGCGGAGAGTTGGAACGATCAGCGGGCAGCGTCAGGCGAGCCAAAGCTGCATGTGAGCTTTGGCTTGCATTATGGGCCGGTGGTGCTCGGCGACCTCGGGCAGACCTGTCTGGAATTTGCCGTGATCGGCGCGACCGTCAACGTGGCAAGCCGTCTCGAGGCCTTGACCCGCACCTTGGGCTGCGCGCTGGTGGCAAGTGACGACCTCGTCAGCCAGGCGAAGGCCGAGCTGGGCGGTGCAGCCACAACGTTTCAGACATTGGAAGCGCGAGAGGCGCGGGCGGTCCGCGGCATTCAGCAGCCGATCGCGATCTGGACCCAGCCGCGCGGCGCGTAGAACCGAACTCCCGCGGCCTCAGGAAGCCAAACAAAAAGCCCGGCCAAACGGCCGGGCTTTTGATTGCTTGCGTTCGGTGCCGGCTTACGCGGCCTCGTCGGCGACGGTGCTGTCGTCGCCATCGGTATCGTCGGTATCGCCCTCGGCATCCGTGTCAGCTTCGCCCTCGGCAGCTTCCGCCTTGGCATTGCGGCGCGGGCTCTTGGCGAGCTGCGCCTCGATCTCCTTGACCGCTTCGGTCTCGGTCGAGTGCTGCACCACCGCGATCTCGCGGGACAGGCGGTCGAGCGCCGCTTCATAGAGCTGGCGTTCCGAGTAGGACTGCTCGGGCTGCGATTCCGAGCGATAGAGGTCGCGCACGACTTCCGCGATCGCGACGATATCGCCCGAATTGATCTTCGCTTCGTATTCCTGGGCGCGGCGCGACCACATGGTGCGCTTGACGCGGGCGCGGCCCTTGAGCGTTTCCAGCGCCTTCTTGACCAGCGCCGGATCGGACAGCTTGCGCATGCCGACATTGGCGACCTTGGCGGTCGGCACGCGCAGCGTCATCTTGTCCTTGATGAAGTTGATGACGAACAGCTCGAGCTTCGCACCGGCGATCTCCTGCTCCTCGATGGCCAGGATCTGGCCGACGCCGTGAGCGGGATAGACCACGAACTCGTTGGCCTTGAAGCCCTGACGCTGGGTCACGACCTTCTTTTCCTCGACCTTCGGCGCAGCCGCGGGCTTGGCAGCCGGCTTGGCGGCGACGGGAGCCTTGGCGGGCGCAACGGCAACAGGGGCCTTCGTCGCGGCGGGCTTGGCAGCGGGGGCCTTGGCAGTCACAGGCTTGACATTCAAAGGCTTGGCGGCAGCAGGCTTGGCAGCGGTCGCTTTCGCGGCCGATTTGGCAGTCTTGTTAGGCATTGCGCTTCTTTTGTTCTTCGAGGACTTTGCAGCCGGCGCCTTCGTCGCGGTCCGACCCTTGGATGCGCTACGGCTGGCCGCGGCGACTTTTTTGGCCTCCTTATGGGAAGCCCTCGCTGAAGTACTCTTTTTACGCGTTTTCTGTGACACAGCCTGCGCGCGGAAACTGCCACGCCCCTGTTCGACATTTGGTTTCACGGGAACCCAGAGGGGCCAACGGGGCTGACGGGGTTCGGCTTAATGTGCCCAATATAGCACATTTCCCGCAAAAATCAATGATTTAGGGGTCTTGAGGGCTGGTTTTCGGCGGCAGCGCCGCTATTAGGGTTAAGTTTGGGCGCGAATTAGTCCCCAGAGCCGGGGTTCGGAGAAAAATATTTCTCGAACTTGCCTTCCATACCGTCGAATTCCTTGGCGTCGGCAGGTGATTCTTTCTTCTGGGTGATGTTCGGCCAGCTCTTGGCGTAGTCGGCGTTGACCTGGAGCCACTTTTCGAGGCCCGGTTCCGTGTCCGGCTTGATGGCGTCGGCGGGGCATTCCGGCTCGCACACGCCGCAATCGATGCACTCGTCGGGATGGATGACGAGCATGTTGTCGCCCTCGTAGAAGCAATCGACCGGGCAGACCTCGACGCAGTCGGTGTACTTGCACTTGATGCAGTTTTCAGTGACGACGTAAGTCATCCAACGCTCCGAAAAGCTCTTTTAGAAGTCGCGGCTTGCCTAGCGCGGATGGCCGGGCGCCGCAAGGTCGGGAAGGCCCGATCATGACGGCTTTGTGTGTTTGATCGATCAAGAAATGAATGCAAAGCGCAATTAATTGCGCGTGCCGAGCTCCTCATAGAGCATGCGAGCCGAGGCGGCATCGCCACGGCGCTCGTTGAAGGCGGTGACCTTCAGCACGCGCACGGTGCGATCGAGCGCGATGGTGAGGACGTCGCCAAGCTTGATCGCATGGCCCGGCGATGTCTCGCGCACGCCGTTGACGCGGACATGACCGGTGACGACGAGCTCGGCCGCCGAGGTGCGCGCCTTCACCACCCGCGCGTGCCACAGCCATTTGTCGATGCGCTGCCGCTCGGTCGTCGTCGTGGGATTACTCCTTCCGCCCCAGCTGCTCCTTCAACGCGGCGAGCTTGGCAAAGGGCGAGTTCGGATCGATCGGACGATCGCGCTCGCGCGGGTTCGCGCTCGAGGCGTAGGGACGCAGTGACGGACCGGACTCGCGATCACGGCGGTCACGGCCCTTGTCGCGGTCGCGGCCACGATTGTCGCGGCCCTTGTCACGATCGCCGCCGAACTTCTTGTTGTCGCGGTTGCGATCGCGATCCTTGTCGCGGTCTCCCTTGCCCTGGAAGCTGCGATTGCGGTCGTCGCGACGCTCACCGCCCTCGCCGCCTTCACGCGGCTTGCGGAAGTCGCGGCCGCCATCGCGGCGATGGCCGCCGCCGTGACGATGGCCCGGCTTCGCGCCGTCGGCGGCTTCGCCGGGCGCGGCGCTCGCAGCATCGGGTGCAGCGCCAGCCTCAGCGCCGGGCCGCGGACGCTGGTTGTTGTGGCGCTGATGGCGATGGCGCTCGTGGCGCGGCTTGCGATCTTCGTGACGACCGGCAGGGCGCCAGACCTCGACCAGCTCAGGCTCGGCCGGTGCGACTGTTGCCTCAGGCGCGGCAGCATCGGGGGATGCAGCAGCTTCCGTCGCGGCGGTCTCGGCGGCAGCCGCTTCGAGGCCGGCAGCCTCGGCGGGCGTCGCAGCCTCTTCTGCGGGCGGCGCGATTCCGGGGGCGTCCTCGGGCGTGACGGGCGCTTCCGGAGACGCTTCCAGCGCCGGCTCCTCGTGAGCCTCCGCAGGAGCGGGCTCGTCGTGCGGCTCCATGCCGGGCGCGTCTTCGACGGTGACGGATTCGGCCGTAGCCTCAGCGGCCGGAGCCTCAGCCGGCAGGCCGGCAACGGCTTCCGCTGCAGCCTCGGTCGAGGTCTCCGCGCTGCCTTCAGCGGGCGGCGTCTCGGCCGCGACGGTCTCAGTGACGATCTGCTCGGTCACGACCTGCTCGGCGACCACAGGCTTTTGCGGCAGCGGCGGGCGCTTCTCCATGCGATAGCCGAGCGCGCGCAGCACGGAGGCGAAATCCTCGCCGGCAGATCCGGTCAGCGAGGTCATCGCCTGCGTGACCACGAAGCTGCGGCCATCGAACGCGCCGGCGGGCTTTTCGCCCGGCGAATTCTCGCGCCAGGCCAGCGCCGGGCGGATCAGGTCGGCGAGGCGCTCCAGGATGTCGACGCGCACGGCGCGCTCGCCGGCCTGCTTGTAGCCGAGCACGCGATAGGCATCGCGCGGCAGCGCCTTGTCGACCGGGAACGAGGTACGCCCCGAGGAGGCCAGATGCTGCGCGCCCGAGAGCGCGGAGAGATCGACATTGTCCTGCTTCAGCGCCCAGAGCAGCGCGGCAAGCGCACGCGCGGCGGGCTTGAGCAGGCCGGGGAAATAGATGTGATAGGCGCCGAAGCGGACGCCGTATTTGCGCAACACGGCGCGCGAGGGCTGGTCGAGATCCTTCAGCTCGCTGGCGATCTTCGGCCGCTCAAGCACGCCGAGCGCCTCGACCAGCTGATAGGCGATGCCGCGGGCAATGCCGGTGACGTCCTCGGCCTTCGACAGCTCGAACATCGGCCCGAGCAGCTTTTCGATGTGCGTCTTGAGCCAGAGCTCGAGCCGCGCCTGCACCTTGTCGCGGGGCGCGCCGGTCAGGCGCTCGTCCGAGATGATGCGGATGCGCGGATGCAGCGCCTCGTCCGCGGCGGCAAGGCGGGCCACGGCATCGCCGGTCCAGCGGATGATGCCTTCGGACGTCAGCACGAACTGATCGTCCGGCGCATTGCCCAGCTTTTCGGCGCGCGCATTGATCTCGCCGGCGAGGACCGCTTGCGCTGCAGCCTGCAAGGCCTTCGCATCGGAGCCGGCTTCCGCCGCATCCGGTGCAAAGGTGAAGCCATCGAGGCGGCCGATGACATGGCCTTCGACGATGACTTCGCCGGTCTTGCCGATTTCAGTATTCAAGCTCGTGTTCTCCCGCAGGCGGCGCATCAATACACTGGTCCGGCGATCAACGAAACGCTCAGTCAAGCGTTCATGGAGCGCATCCGATAATTTATTTTCGACCTCCCGCGCGATCCCCTGCCAGCGTTCCGGGTCTTTCAGCCAGTCCGGGCGGTTGGCGACGAAGGTCCAGGTGCGGATCTGGGCGATTCGGGCCGACAGCGTGTCGATGTCGCCGTCGATGCGGTCGGCCTGGGTGACCTGGGACTCGAACCAGGCATCGGGAATGCAGCCCTTGCGCATCAGGAAGCCGTACAGCGTCGTCACCAGCTCGGCATGGGCGGCCGGCGACAGCTTTCTGTAGTCCGGGACCTGGCAGGCTTCCCAGAGCCGCTCCACGGCGGCCTTGCCATGCGCGATATCGCGCACCTCGCCGTCGCGGGCGGCGTGATCGAGCACGCGCATGTCCTCCGCGATCGGCGCGCGCGTCAGCGTCTCGTGGCCGGGGGCGAGGTTCAGCGAGACCTGGAGCGCGCCGAGCGAGGAGAAATCGAGCTTGGAATTGCGCCATTGCAGCACCTTCACGGCATCGAAGGTGTGGTTCTGCAGCGCGTTGACGAGCTCGGGCTCGAACGGCGCGCAGCGGCCCGTGGTGCCGAAGGTGCCGTTGCGGGTGGCGCGGCCGGCGCGGCCCGCGATCTGCGCGAATTCGGACGGTGTCAGGCGGCGGAACTGATAGCCGTCGAACTTGCGGTCGGAGGCGAAGGCGACGTGGTCGACGTCGAGATTGAGGCCCATGCCGACGGCATCGGTGGCGACGAGATAATCGACGTCGCCGTTCTGGAACATCGCGACTTGCGCGTTTCGTGTGCGCGGCGACAGCGAGCCCAGCACCACGGCGGCGCCGCCGTGCTGGCGGCGGATCAGCTCGGCGATGGCGTAGACTTCATCGGCCGAGAACGCGACGATGGCGGTGCGGCGCGGCTGGCGCGTGATCTTGCGGTCGCCGGCGAATTCGAGCTGCGACAATCTGGGCCGCGTGATCATGGAGACACCAGGCAACAGGCGCTCGATGATCGGGCGCATGGTGGCGGCGCCCAACAACAGCGTCTCGTCGCGGCCGCGGCGGTTGAGGATGCGGTCGGTGAAGACGTGGCCGCGCTCGAGATCGGCGGCGATCTGGACCTCGTCGACGGCGAGGAAGGAGACGTCGATATCGCGCGGCATCGCCTCGACGGTCGAGACCCAATAGCGCGGGTTCTTCGGCTTGATCTTCTCCTCGCCGGTGACGAGCGCGACGCTGGCCTCGCCGGCTCTGGCGGCGATCTTGTTGTAGACCTCGCGCGCGAGCAGGCGCAGCGGCAGGCCGATCATGCCCGAGGGATGCGCCAGCATCCGCTCGATGGCGAGATGGGTCTTGCCGGTGTTGGTCGGACCGAGCACCGCAGTGACGCCCGCGCCGGGGGCGCGCTCGGAAGCGAAGGGGGAGGAGGAAAAAGCCATGTCTATCGGATTAGGTAATGGCGATTTGGGCGAATGTCAGTGCTGGATGGGGCGGTGAGGGGGCTGGCTCTTGGTTCCTCATCCTGAGGAGCGCGTCAGCGCGTCTCGAAGGATGAAGGCCCGGCTGGTGCTGCTGGGCGAGCCAAGCCCCTCGCCCTTCGAGACGGCCGCTTGCGCGGCCTCCTCAGGGTGAGGGGCACACCGCGGGCGTGAAAACGCCTTCCCCAAATCCCGCGCAACTGTCTCACTTTGCGACGCTTTTCCCGTTCGCTTTAAGCTTCGGAACGACTCTAGAACGAATCGCGGCCGAATCGCTGACTCCCCTGTGAGTCCCGTTCCGTTCACGCAACATGTCGCGGGACTCGTCTTGGTTGCGCACTAGATGGAGTTTTGCGGGGGCGCACAAGCGACCGGGGTGGTTAAAGCTGGGGATGGCGGCGAGTCGAATCAGAATCGGGGAGGAGTCAAATGGATTCCCTGCGGCGGGGGTTGGTCAAACGAAGAGTGCGAAAACAACCCCATGCACAGTAGCTAAGTGATTGAAATTGCTTAGCCTGCGCCGAACGCTCGTCATTCCGGGGCGCGACGCAGTCGCGAGCCCGGAATCCATCGTGAAACCATCCCTGAAGCCCGATGGATTCCGGGTTCGCGCCAAGGGGCGCGCCCCGGAATGACGGCGGAGAGAGCGGTGCGGCCTCCTCGCCTACTGCGTCTTGGCGACCCGTGGCGGCTGGGGGGCGGTGATGAAGCTGGTGGCTTCCAGCATGGCCGGGCCGAGCGGGGTCGGCACTTTCAGCCAGAACGGGACCAGGATGCGCGTGCCGGCGATGGGGGCGAACGCGATCTCCATGTTGCGCTGGGCGGCGAGGTATTTGATCACCGGGCGGTCGGGGATGTAGCCGGCGATCGGCACGAAATAGATCGCGCAGACCACGACCGGGCCCTTGTACCCCTTCTCCGCCTTCACGGTCTCCATGCGCTTGAAATCGAGCTTGAGCTCGTAGCGCATGCGGCCGTCGAACACGGGCGCGGAGCTGTGGCAGGCGTCCTGCGAGACGGGATCACCGGTGCCCGGGACGCGCAAGAGCGAAGCGGTCATGGGGTCCCAAACGCCGCGGCGATGCGCCTCAGTGACGACGATGCGATCGGGATCGACCGGCGGCTCCGGCAGGATGGCAAAATCCTTCACATTGCCCTTGTCGAGGGTGATGCGGATCTCTTCGGTCTTTTTCTGGGTGGTGGTGGAGGCCTGGTAGCCGGTCGCAACCAGCGCGCCACCAACGACGCGCCCCTGGCTGGCGCCGGTGCCGGACCCGCCCGTGAACGACTTCAAAAGCCCGGTGGTGCCGCCGGCGGCCGCCGCCGAGAACACGTCGTCCTGGATATCGATGTTCCAGGCGCCCTTGCCGACGGGAATGCCCGCCAGCGTCGCCTCATATTGCGCCTCGAGCTTACCTTGCGCCGCCGCGGGCGCTGCGCCGGACGCCAGGCCCAGCACCGCCGCCAGGCCACAAAGCGCCATCAGCCGGCCGGCCGGAAGCAGACAGGCTGAGCGCAGGACTTGCGCGAAATGAACCGTTGTCGGCACGAAACAATCCAATCAGAGCGCGATATGCTGTTACTTAAGCCAAAACCGGCGGCAAACAATGTGTCGGGGCGCGCAGCCCCGGGAACTCCACCGGACTCTTCGACGGCGAATACGCCCTTTATGTGATGGTAAGGCGCGACAATCATTGCCGTTTTGGTGATCGGGCGGTAACGGGGGGCGTTCCGACCTCTCCCCACCTCCGCTGTCATGCCCCGCGAAGGCGGGGCATCCAGTACGCCGCAGCGCCTCTGGTCAGCCGCGCCGCCGCGGAGTACTGGATCGCCCGCCTTCGCGGGCGATGACACCGAGGTGGGGCGCGAGATCCCGGGTTCGGGCTCTGCCCGCCCCGGGACGACGGGCCAAAAACGGCCCGTCGCCTTGACGCAAGGCCCCTTCCCCCCTATACGTCCGCCCGCTCCCTGCAAGGACGAAAGAATTTGCCCCCGTGGCGCCGAAATGGCGGCCGCACTCGTTGGGGGTTCGAACTAAAGGATTTATGCCATGTCTCGCCGCTGCGAACTGACGGCCAAGGGCCCCCTCGTCGGCCACAAGGTCAGCCACTCCAACATCAAGACCAAGCGCCGCTTCCTGCCGAACCTCGTCAACGTGACGTTCATCTCGGAAGCCCTGGGCCGCAACGTGCGCCTGCGCGTCTCCACCAACGCGATCAAGAGCGTCGACCACAATGGCGGCCTCGATGCCTACCTGCTCAAGGCCAACGCCGACGCGCTCTCCCCGCGCGCGGTCGAGCTGAAGCGCGCCATCCAGAAGAAGGTCGGCGACACCCAGCCGGCCAAGCAGGCAAGCTGAGATTTTTCAGGATAGGGCGGGGGCTAAGTTGCGTCGCGTGGCGTAGGCTTAGCCGAGTAAGAGTTCGAGTAGCGGCCGGATCGGAAGATCCGGCCGTTTTTGTTTGTACACAGGAGAGCAGCTTCCGGAGTGCAGCGCGTTGACCGCCGGATATCCTGTTTTCCTCTGCTGCGCCTTTGTTCAACAGCTGCCTCCGACCAAATCGAGCGAGGCGATTGTGATCGCTCAAAGGTTGTGACAGCTTTTCCTTTAGATTCGCGGCGTATCCCACATTGGCCGCCTACTAACGGACAAGAAATGAAAGCTATCGGCTTCAATTTTCACAAAGGCAGGATCCGAGTCGTCGTCTTGGAATTCATCGAAGGCAAGGCAACGTTCTTGAGCAGAAAGTTGGTCGACATCGATCCAAACCTACCTTTGCCGGAGCTCACACACAGGTACGTTTCGAACCTTCGTGGACTACTCGATGAAACGCCAACGGATTCGGTCGCTGTTCGGCTTGTCTACGAATCAGCCAGCCTCGATGCCGCAAAATCGCAAATCATGCCTGCCGGACTTCTCGCTTTGATCTGCCACGAGAAGGGGCGAACACTCTATCAATATACACCACAGGCTCTTCGCTCAGGGAAGGCGTTCGGTCTGGATAGGTCGAAGAAGCCAATCAGGGAAGTAGACGCTCTGTTCGGAGACCATCCTCCTCATTGGGACGATCTCCACCGCGGCGCCGTGTTAGTTGCTTGGCGAGCATTGTTGGAGAACAATTGATGCAGCTGGCGCCCGGAGATCAGATCGGTCCCAAGTACACGACCAAGCAGCACTTGGGACAGGGTTCTTTTGGCACTGTCTACGAGATGCGCGACAACCTTCTTGCGCGAGATTGCGCGCTGAAGTTCGTAGAAAATACGAATCCAACAGAATTCAAAGCGCATTACGAAGGACAAATTCTTCATAAGTGCAAACACGACAACATTGTTGGTGTGAACTCTGTCGATGTGTTGCAAGCTCCGACCGGCGAGCTGTACGCGGCAATCGACATGGAATACTGTCGAGATGGATCGGTACAAGACCTACTGGTAGCGGAATTCATCTCTATCCGCCGGTCGTTAAAGATATTGATCGATACATGCTTTGGTCTAGAGCATGCCCACCGACAATCCATCCTTCATCGCGATATAAAACCAGCGAATATCCTGGTGGCCGGCAATCGCTACAAATTAAGCGATTTCGGACTCGCGAAGACTGAATTGTTAGGCAGCGGCGCGGGCACCCGAGTCTACCTAGCCCCTGAAGTTTGGAACAATATCACGAATGTTTCAACAGAAGTATACTCTGCGGGTATGACCCTATTCCAGCTCTGCAACAACTATCCCGACCTGCACACACGCGTGACCATCGGTCAGGTGAAAGCGGGTAAGGTGATCGAGGTGGTCGGATATCGCGATTATGTACCACGACGCCTGAAGACAATCTGCAATAAAGCATGCGCCCTAGATCCAGACCGTCGCTACAAGACTATCGAAGAGATGCGCCAAGCAATTGAGCGACTTCGAGTGGCGCAGAACTGGGAATTGAAGGCTGATCTGGAATGGATCGCACAGATCGGACAGCAACATCACCAGATGCGCTGCGAAGGCACCGGTCCGGTAAACTGCATCTATCTCGTAAATGGCCGTAGAAAGAATGCAAATTGCCGGATCGTCGCTGATGTAGATGCGGCGCGACTGCATCAGCACCAATGGGTGGCAGGAAATACGTTGTCTTGATCTTCGATCATGCCTGCTCACCTCGAGTGTCATGCAGTCCAGCGATGATGGCGATGACGTTAACAATCGAAATGGTGGCCTCGCAGCAAATGGCGGCCTCACGAAACGTTGCAGTTCGCTTGTGCTGGAGGTGAACAGCTAAATCCAAGGCGGCTTTCGCATGTTTTCTCACAAATTCATTGGCGCCTCCACTGAGTGAGCTCGCTATGTACGCTTCAAGCATCCGCTTTGCGTCCGTAGCACTCGCAGTGACCCCATCTAGCGTAGGGTGCTCATTTGAGTCGAATACTTCTTGGGCCGCCGAAATCAGTAACTCCCGGCCCAATAAGCCCACGCTTTGGAATTGCTCTTCGTTCTCCGCTGCATCAAGTCTTCTGCGCATTTCAACCACAGTGCGGTCCACACGCACCCAACCCGTCGGCTCGTAGGGTGACGCCGGCTTTTCCCGTAGCTGCTTTCGAACAATTTCAAATGCATCACTCACGAATTTCCGACGAGATTTGTAGGTCGGCAGATCGTCCTGGCTCCATCGACCATACCAATCCCATAGAGAACGGTACGGCGGCAATTTTTCGTAGCCCCGCGAACGCAATTCGGATTCAGCCTCATCGAAGAGTGCTACGAATTGACGTTCCACATTCTGAATTTGAGGACCACCCGTAGCAACGGCAATCATCATTGCCATCAGCTTGTCTAACGTTGAGATAAGTTCTTCGTCGGTCATGCATTCTCTAGAAAACGGAGCGCCGACTCTATGCTTTAAGTCCGCGTTGCGGCCGGTTCATAGTCGCCGACAGCACCTATTGGCGGATCGACCGAGAACCTAACCACCTACCGTCAATCATTCACCATTCTCCTGGCAAAAGCCACCGAGAGGGAAAGCGCTGGGTGACGGCGCAGGGCAGCTAGGGTGAACTATATACTATCAAATGCAGAGTGGCCCCGATATCACTCAATCGAACTTCTGATGGCTTTCTCCACTGATACCCTTGTCAGGTAACTTCCGCTATACTCGCCCCGGTAGCATCACCCGGAGGCGCATCCCATGGAATCCGCCCACCCCGCCGACCACAAGCCCGCCGGCAAGAACCTCGTCATCTGCTGTGACGGCATCGGCAACGAGATCTCGGAGAACATCTCCAACGTCCTGAAGCTCTATCGCTGCCTGCGCAAGACGGACAAGCCCTCGCCGCGACAGATGGCGCCCTTCGACTCCGGCGGCCGGCACCGCAGCGCCACCCGTAAACACCCCCCGCGCCCGTTAACCGTCCATTAACCAACGCACCCTAGCCTGCTGCAATCGTCCAGCCATCACTAGCTCGAAATCCCTTCCCGGTTCGCTCCAGGAGAAGCGCGGATGTGCGTTGAGTTGTTGACGTATGCCGATCTCGGTGCCCGCCTCAATGTCTCGCGCGAGGCCGCGCGGGCAGTGGCGCGGCGTCGGCGGTTGCCGCGCTCGCGGTCGGCTGACGGCAAGGCGGTGGTGAGCGTCGATCTCGCCGCGCTCCGCTACACGCCGCGTCCGCGACGCGCCCGCCGGGCAGATCCCATCGCGACCTCCCTGGCCAGGATCGAGGCCGTCAAGACCGAGGTCTTCAAGGCGGAGATCGCGCGGCTCGAATCCGTCGCAACCGCCTACAGGGCCGTGTTCGAGCGCGAGCGCGAACGTGCCGATCGCCTCGCCGTCGAGCTGACGCAGGCGGCCGCCGAGACGACGGCCGCCAATGCATGGGCTGCACGACTGGAAGACGAAGTGACGGCGCTGCGGAGCGGTCGCCGCCCTGGCGGCTCGATCGCGGGACACGCGGCGCGTCGGTTGGGACACCTGGCCGCCTTCATCGTGCAAGCAGACCGCGCGGCCCGCAGGTAGGACTCAGAACTTTCTTTAATCCCCGGCTTGCCGGAGCAATCGCGAGGGAAGAATGACTGGCAACACCGATATCCATGAAATGAAGGCCCGCATCGTCGTGTTCGGCGTCGGCGGCGCCGGCGGCAATGCCGTCAACAACATGATCGCGGCCGGGCTGCAGGGGGTCGAGTTCGTGGTCGCCAACACCGACGCGCAGGCGCTGGCGATGTCGAAGGCGAAGCGCCTCATCCAGCTCGGCACGAAGGTGACCGCGGGCCTCGGCGCCGGCTCGCAGCCGGAACTGGGACGCGCCGCAGCCGAAGAGGCGATCGACACGATCCGCGAGCAATTGACCGGCGCGCACATGGTGTTCGTGACGGCAGGCATGGGCGGCGGCACCGGCACCGGGGCTGCACCCGTCGTCGCCAGAATCGCGCGCGAGCTCGGCATTCTCACCATCGGCGTGGTCACCAAGCCGTTCTACTTCGAGGGCCAGCGCCGCATGCGCTTTGCCGAAGCCGGCATCGAGGAGCTGCTGAAGACAGTCGACACCCTCCTGATCATCCCGAACCAGAACCTGTTCCGGGTGGCCAGCGAGAAGACCACGTTCGCCGATGCCTTCGCCCTTGCCGACCAGGTGCTTTACTCGGGCGTGGCCTGCATCAGCGACCTCATCGTCAAGGAAGGCCTGATCAATCTCGATTTTGCCGACGTCCTCTCCGTCATGAAGGAGAAGGGCAAGGCCATGATGGGACGGGGCGAGGCCTCCGGCGAGAAGCGCGTGCTCGCAGCCGCCGTGGCCGCGATTTCCAATCCGCTGATCGAGAATCCCTCGATCAAGCGCGCCAGTGGCCTCATCATTTCCATCACCGGCGGCAAGGATCTCATGCTGTACGAGGTCGACGAAGCCGCCACCCGCATTCGCGACGAGGCCGACCCGGACGCCAACATCATCGTCGGGGCGTCCTTTGACGAAAGCTTAGAGGGCATCGTCCGCGTCTCGGTGGTGGCGACCGGTATCGATAATCTCGATCCGGCGCAGGCGCTACCAGTGGAAACCGCCCTCACCCAGCTCGCCGGCAGGCTGCGCAACGACGGCGGCCGCATCGCCGATCGCATCGAGCGCAGTGCCCCCCTTCCGCAAGCGGCAAGCCCGCCGCTGCGGCCGCAGCCGCACCACCCCGTGGGACCGCCGGCACGGCCGAGCCTGGACCATGCGCAGCAGGCGGCGCTTCAGCCGCTGGATCCTTACGGGCGTGCGCCTGCGCGCAATGCGCCCGACGAGAGCGCTCTCGATATTCCGGCCTTCCTGCGCCGCGCGGCGAACTGAGCGGCGGCGAGCGGGGAAGTTACCTGCTCGGCAACCAGCGAGCCCAACGACAACTTGTCATCCCGGGGCGCGACGAAGTCGCGAGCCCGGGATCCATAACCACCATCGTGAGTATGGATTCCGGGCTCGCGCCAAGAGGCGCGCCCCGGAATGACGGCGTAGAGCGTGCGCAGCCGCCGAGGCTTCAGGCCGCCGTGCTGTGCGGCTTCTCCGCTGCTTCCTTGTCCGTTTCCTTGTCGCGGGACAGCCAGGCCGGAAAGCGCAGCAGGCGTTCGTTGGTGTCCTTCGGCAGCTCGACGGGCGGCACTTCAACGGCCGAACTCGGCAAGTCCAGCGCCGCGTGGCCGGATCGCACTGCATCCGCGCGCTGATCCAGTTCACGCAACAGGGGATCGAGCACGCTGTCGACCTCGGTCGCCACCGACACCAGGAAACTATTGAGCTCGCGCGCCTCGGGCACAACGGCCGCCGCCGATTCGACCGCCCTGGAGAGACCGTCCACGACAGGTGCAAACGCGCCGGCGGCTTGCTTGATTCGCGTCTTGATCAGTTCGATCTCGCTCAGGACGCGCTCACGCTCCCGCCTCTTCTTCTCCTCCGAAAGGCGGGCTTCAATTTCGGCGATCTGGGCCGTCAGGGTCGTCGCTTCAGATGCGAGCGCATCGCGTCTGCCGCGCGCGCGATCGAGATCGCGGCTGAGATTGTCCACTAAGTCGTCCCTTGCGAACATGGCTTTGCTCCGTAGGACAGGCGTTCTGCCCTGTAGGACGGCCTTGGCGCGAACAGCCAGCCTCGCCACCGACCGGATTGCCGGATCAGCCGAAACAGGCATCAACTTCCGCCGCGTCACATGGGCCGACATGGTGATCCCCCATCGTCAACATTAGGCAACCGCATGGTTAACAAGAGGTTAATGTCAACAGACGATGCTGCCATTGGGGCTGCATGCCGGCGGCGTCGCCTTCCTCCCCTCGCTGCCACCCATTTTCCGCTATACTCGCCCGGGTAGCATCCCTCGGAGGCGCATCCCATGGAGTCCGCAGCCACCGCCGACCACAAGCCCGCCAGCAAGAACCTCGTCATCTGCTGTGACGGCACCGGCAACGAGATCTCGGAGAACATCTCCAACGTCCTGAAGCTCTATCGCTGCCTGCGCAAGACGGACAAGACGCAGCCCAGGCAGATGGTGTTTTACGATCCCGGGGTCGGCACCATGACGGAGCCGTCGACCTGGGGGCGCTGGAAGGCCAACATCAAGCTGGTGTGGGGGCTCGCGACCGGCTACGGGCTCGACGACAACGTGCTGTCGTCCTATTGCTTCCTGGTTCAGCATTACGCGCCCGGCGACAAGATCTATTTGTTCGGCTTTTCGCGCGGGGCTTACACCGTGCGCGTGCTGGCGGGGCTGATCCACAAAATTGGCCTGATCTCGCCGGAGCAGGCGAACCTCGCAGGCAGCGGGCTCATCGCCTACAAGCAATATTCCGGCAGCGGGCGCGGCAACGACGTCGAGGACATCAAGAACATCGTGTTCGACGAGAGCGGGCCGCTGCCGAAGGACGAATTCGACCTCGCCGCGCAATTCGCGCGCATCACCTCGACGCGCTGGCCGACCATCCATTTCGTCGGCGTCTGGGACACGGTGGCGAGCGTGATCGTGCCGCGCGCCGATCGCTTCTACTGGCCGAGCCTGGAGGAGCTCGCCTTCACACTGCGCGATCCCAGCATCAGGATCTTCCGGCAGGCGATCGCGATCGACGAGCGGCGGCGCATGTTCCGCCTGAAGCCATACGCGGAGCCGCAGGAGTTCTGGAGCAACCGCTACGTGCCTGATGAGAAGAAGGTGCCGCAGGACATCATGCAGGTGTGGTTCGCCGGCGTGCATTGCGACGTCGGCGGCGGCTATCCGGAGGCCGAGAGCGGCGAGTCCAAATATCCGCTGCTCTGGATGATCGACGAGGCCGAGAAGGCGGGGCTGAAGTTCAACCCGCGCACGGTGAACCAGCTTGCCTGGGGCATCCAGCGCAAGAACTCGCCGTTCACATATGTCGAGCCGGCTTTTACCGGCAAGAGCGGCATGCTGCACGATTCCATGACGGCGGCCTGGCGGGTGCTGGAGTTCTTGCCGAAGCGCGCGAAATATCGGGAATGGCCGGAGCGGAAAGTCTATTTCGGCTTCTACATCCCCGATGGCGAACCGCGCCTGATCCCCGAAGGCGCGCATGTGCATGAGAGCGTGCTGAAGCGCATGGCGGTTGAGCCGGGCTACCGGCCGGTGAACCTGCCGAAGGACTATGTGACGGTGCCGATGCCGGTGCCGCCGGGGGCGGATGTGGGGGCGGAGGTGGAGGGGGTGACGGGGTGACTTCCCTTCTCCCCTTGTGGGAGAAGGTGGCATAGGCGGCCTACGGCCGCCGTCTTAAGCATACGCCGACGCGTAGCGTCGGCTACGGCGCCGGATGAGGGGTTGTTGCCGCGCGTGGGACCGTTCGCGAGGATAGAACCCCTCACCCGGCTTCGATGCTTCGCATCGAAGCCACCCTCTCCCACAAGGGGAGAGGGGAAGCGCACTCCGCTACCGCTGCTTTTGCCTTTCGCTGACACTTTTCGTTAAAATTCTCGGGCGCGGCTTAGGGGGATCGCATCAACTCTTTTCCATGATTGGGACAGATCAGCCGCCGCGACCTGCGGAGTTGGAGGAGACGTGCCAATGCATCCGCGCAAGTTCGTCCGTGTGAAGCCCGCAGGCCTGGTGTCACGCCAGGCCAAGATCATCACCGACCCGCGCGCGCCGGTGATCCCGTGCACGCTGATCGACTATTCGCCCGGCGGGGCCTGCGTCGATCTCGGCGGTCAGGTGGCGATCCCCGATCGCTTCGAGCTGCTGCACGTCAACACCAAGAAGCGCTGCCGCATCGCCTGGAAGCGCGGCACGCGCGTGGGCGTGGTGTTTTGAGGGAATAGCGGCCGGTTGCTGGCCCTGCCTTTTTGGCAAGGACTCGCCTTGGAGAGATTTTCCCCTGCAGCCATCCTTCGAGACGCCCGCTTTAAGCGGGCTCCTCAGGATGAGGGTGGAGTGCGCGGCGGCAGTTCTCGACGGGCACCGGCGCCGATGAGCCTCATCCTGAGGAGGCGCGTAGCGCCGTCTCGAAGGACGAGGCGTGCGCGCCGGCCGCCGCCACATCTCATCTTCAACAGCCCCGCCCCTGCGCTGCAAACGGCCAGCGTCTTCGCGCATGACGGCTCCGGCGGGGTCGGCTAGATTGCGTCCCTAACAACAACAACGAATTGTCCGGGGAGGACAGGCGTGTACCAGGGACGTGTCGTGTTCGGCGCGATCGAGGAGGTCGTGTTCGGCCATCCTGCGGCCGGGGCCATCGTCGCGCAGATGGACCGGCTCGGAACAAGCCGCGCCTTCCTGATGGTGTCGGGGACGCTGAACCGGCAGACCGACGAAATCACGAAAATCAGAGAGGCGCTCGGCTCCCGCTGCGCCGGCCTGTTCGACGCGATGCCGGCCCATACGCCGCGCGAGGCGGTGATCGCGGCGACACAAGCGGCGCGCGCGGCGGAGGCGGATCTGATCGTCACAATCGGCGGCGGTTCCATCACCGACGGCGCCAAGGCGGTGCAGCTCTGCCTTGCCAACGGCATCGACGATATCGCCGGCATCGACCGCATCCGCGTGCACAAGGGTGCCGCGCCCGAGATGAACGCCCCTCACGTGCGGCAGGTCAGCGTGCCGACCACGATCGCCGGCGGCGAGTTCTCATCGATTGCCGGCGTCACCGACCGCGCGAGCCACGTGAAGCAGATGCTGCGGCATCCGGTCGCCGTGCCGCGCGCGACCATCCTCGATCCTGCCATCACCGTGCACACGCCGGAATGGCTGTTCCTGTCGACCGGCATCCGCGCCGTTGACCATTGCGTCGAGGCGATCTGCTCGCGCGAGACGCATCCTTATGCCGATGCGCAGGCGGTGAAGGGCCTCGCCATGCTCGCCGACGCGCTGCCGCGGGTGAAGGCCGACGCTGGGGATCTCGATGCGCGGATGGATGCGCAGATCGGCACCTGGCTGTCGATGGGCGCCCTCGCCGCCGGCGTGCCCATGGGCGCGAGCCACGGCATCGGCTACGTGCTGGGCGGGGCATACGACGTGCCGCACGGCTACACCTCCTGCGTCATGCTGCCGGCGGTGATGCGCTGGAATGCGCGCGACAATGCCGAGCGGCAGATGATCGTCGCGGCCGCGATGGGCTATCCCGGCCGTGACGCGGCCGACGTGCTCGATGCCTTCATCCGTTCGCTCGGCATGCCGCGCAGCCTCGCCGACGTGCGCATCTCGCCGGAGCATTTCGACGCGATCGCGGAAGCCGCGATGCGGACGAACTGGATTCCGCGCAACCCGCGCAAGATCGCTAGCTCCGCCGATGTGCGCGAGATCCTGCTGCTTGCCGCCTGATCGACATCCGGAGGATCGATGTACACAGGTCACCACGCCCGCCTGCGTCCGCTGCAGCCCGCCTTCATCATGGCGGCGACCGGCGAGGCCGTCACCTATCGCGACTTGGAGGCGCGCAGCAACCGGCTGGCGCACTTGTTCCGCCAGCACGGCTTGAGGCGGCTCGACCATTATTCGATCTTCATGGAGAACAATGCGCGTTATCTCGAAGCCTGCGGCGCGGGCGAGCGCTCCGGGCTCTACTACACCTGCATCAACTCGTTCCTGACGCCGGGCGAGCTCGCCTATCTGCTCGTCAACAGCCAGTCGAAGATTTTGATCACGTCGATGGCCAAGCTCGCCATCGCGCGCGAGGCGATCGAGGCTTGTCCCGACATCAAGCTCTGCATCGTCGCCGACGGCCCGGGCGAGAGCGAGCGCATCGTTGGCCTATCGGAGGTGACCGCCGGCCTGCCGGCAACGCCGATTCCCGACGAGTGGCTCGGCACCGCCATGCTCTATTCCTCCGGCACGACGGGACGACCTAAGGGCATCCTGCGCCCGCTGCCGGAGGAGAAGCCGAAGCACAATCTGCCGCTGTTCGATTTCCTGTTGAGGCTCTGGCACTACCGCGAGGGCATGGTCTACCTGTCGCCGGCGCCGCTCTATCATTCGGCGCCGCAGGCGGCCGTGAACCTCACGATCCGCATGGGCGGCACCGTGATCATCATGGAAAGCTTCGATCCCGAGCGTTACCTGCAGCTGGTCGAGCAATGGGGCATCACCCACACGCAATTGGTGCCGACGATGTTCTCGCGCATGCTGAAGTTGCCGGAGGAGGTGCGCGCCCGCTACGATCTGTCCTCGCTGGAGATCGCCATCCACGCCGCCGCGCCCTGTCCGCCGCAGGTCAAGGACGAGATGATCAAATGGTGGGGACCGATCATCCACGAATATTACGGCGCCACCGAAGGCCTCGGCTTCACCGCCTGCAACAGCGAGGAATGGCTGGCGCATCGCGGCACCGTCGGCAAGGTGCTGCTCGGGGACCTGCACATTCTCGACGAGAACATGCGGGAATGCCCGACCGGCACGCCCGGCCAGGTCTGGTTCAAGACGGCAACGCCGTTCGAATATTTCAACGATCCCGAGAAAACCAAGGAGGCGCGCTCTGCCGATGGGAGCATGAGCACGGTCGGCGACGTCGGCTATGTCGATGCCGACCGCTTCCTATACCTGACCGACCGCGCCACCTTCATGATCATCTCCGGCGGGGTGAACATCTATCCGCAGGAATGCGAGAACCTCCTGATCACCCACCCCAAGGTGGCGGACGCCGCGGTGTTCGGCGTACCCAATGCCGATCTCGGCGAGGAGGTGAAGGCGGTGGTGCAGCCGATGCCCGGCGTGGAGCCGGGGCCGGCGCTCGCCGAGGAGCTGATCGCGTTCTGCGCAAAGTCGCTGTCGCGGCAGAAGGTGCCGCGCTCGGTCGATTTCGAAAAGGAATTGCCGCGGCTGCCGACCGGCAAGCTGTACAAGCGGCTGCTGCGGGACCGGTACTGGGGGAACAAGGTCTCGCGGATCGTGTGAGGGTTTCCGCTACGTAAGGTGCGCAAGCAAGCGCCATACACGCAACTGTCTTCCTTCCCGGGGCGCGACGAAGTCGCGAGCCCGGGACCCATAACCCCAGGAAGGAGTTGCGGCATGGGCTGGCAACTCCGAGTCTTCGCCAAACTCCTCCCTGTGGCTATGGATCCCGGATCGGCGCGCGCTGAGGGCGCGCTTGTAAGGGATGACAGCGGAGGTTGTTGAGGCGACCTCGCGCAAACTCTCACAGGGAATCGCGTCTTCGCACCTGCACTCTCACATCGCGAGAGAAGCACCCGAGATATTCCGTCATCCGAATTGTCGAGGGCGCAGCGAGCCTTGCGGGTTGCCTCGCTGCACGCGCCTCGCTATCGTCTGGATCAACAGGCCGCAAAAGGCCGAGGTCCAGGGAGGATGAGCATGCGGAGCGTGTGGGCGCTCGCCGCAATGGCGGCGTTATCTGTGCTGACGGCCTCAACTGCCACGCTCGCCGGCGAGCCCAAGCAGGGCGGCATTTTGCGGATGTATCACCGCGACAGTCCGGCCAACGCCTCGATCCTCGAAGGCGCGACCTATTCGATCAACATCCCCTTCATGGGGGTGTTCAACAATCTCCTCATCTACGATCAGCACATCGCGCAGAACAGCCCCGATACGCTGCGGCCGGACCTCGCCGAAAGCTGGTCCTGGAGCAGCGACAACAAGAAGCTGACATTCAAGCTGCGTCAGGGCGTGAAATGGCACGACGGCAAGCCGTTCACCTCGGCCGACGTCAAATGCAGCTTCGATCTGTTGATGGGCAAGTCGCAGCAGAAGCTGCGGCAGAATCCGCGCAAGGCCTGGTACAGCGAGGTCAACGAGGTCACGACCAACGGCGAATTCGAGGTCACCTTCGACCTGAAGCGGCCGCAGCCCTCGCTGCTGGCGATGCTCGCCTCCGGCTACACACCGGTCTATCCCTGCCATGTCTCGCCGGCGGACATGCGCACCCATCCGATCGGGACCGGACCGTTCAAGTTCGTCGAGTTCAAGGCCAACGAATCGATCAAGCTGACGCGCAATCCCAATTATTGGAAGAAGGGCCTGCCCTATCTCGACGGCATCGAGTACACCATCATCACCAACCGCTCGACCGCGATCCTGGCCTTCGTCGCCGGCAAGTTCGACATGACCTTTCCGACGCACATCACGATCCCGCTTTTGAAGGACATCAAGTCACAGGCGCCGAACGCGACCTGCGTCGTCGAGCCGACCAACGTCTCGACCAACATCATCGTCAATTCCACCTCCGCGCCGTTCGACAACATCGACATCCGCCGTGCCATGGCGCTCGCGCTCGACCGCAAGGCGTTCGTCGACATCCTGTTCGAAGGCCAGGGCGACATCGGCGGCACCATGCTGCCGCCGCCGCAGGGCCTCTGGGGCATGCCGAAGGACAGGCTGGAGACCATTCCGGGCTATGGCCGCGACATCAACGCCAACCGCGAGGAAGCCAGGAAGCTGATGCAGAAGGCGGGCTACGGTCCGGACAAGCGCCTCGCCGTGAAAGTCTCGACCCGCAACATCGCGGAATATCGCGACCCCGCCGTGATCCTGATCGACCAGCTCAAGACCATCTATATCGACGGCGAGCTCGACGTCGTGGAAACCGCGAACTGGTTCCCGAAGGTCGCGCGCAAGGATTACATGCTCGGCCTCAACCTGACCGGCAATGCCGTCGACGATCCCGACCAGTCGTTCTACGAGAACTATGCCTGCGGCTCGGAGCGGAACTACACCAATTATTGCAACAAGGAGATCGAGAAGCTGTTCGACGTGCAGTCGCAGGAGACCGACATCGGAAAGCGCAGGCCGCTGGTGTGGGACATCGACAAGAAGCTGCAGGAGGACGTCGCCCGCCCGATCATCTTCCATGCCCGCGCCGGCACCTGCTGGCACCCCCACGTCAAGGGCGTCACGATCATGTCGAACAGCTCCTACAACGGCTTCCGCTACGAGGACGTGTGGCTCGACAAGTGACGCGACGCTAACGGCTGGCGCGGGGGGCGGTGCATGTTTGCCTATCTGGTGCGGCGCCTGTTCCTGATGTTCGTGACCCTGTTCGGGATCTCGATCGTCATCTTCTTCCTGCTGCGCATCGTGCCGGGCAACATCGTCGACATCCTGTTCGCCGCCGCCGGCTATGTCGACCCGGCCGACAAGGCCAATCTGGAGAAGGAGCTCGGCATCGACCGTCCCCTGATCGTGCAATATTGGCACTGGATCAGCGGCTTCATGCGCGGCGATTTCGGCTTCTCCTACGTCTCGGAGAAGCCGGCGCTGCAGGAGATCCTGCCGCGGATTCCGATCACGGCAAAGCTCGCCGGCCTCGCGCTGCTGTTCTCGGCATCGATCGGCATTCCCTTGGGCGTCATCAGCGCGGTGAAGCAGGGCACGAAGCTCGACTACGCGCTTCGCGTCGTCAGCCTCAGCGGGCTGTCGCTGCCCTCGTTCTGGCTCGGGCTTCTGATCCTCACCGCCTCGGTGGCGATGTTCGGGCAGATGCCGATCTTCAACCCGAATCCGAAGACCTGGCTCGAGGCGTTCGCGACCTACGCCGTGCCGGCCGCCGCCGTCGGCTTCCGCAGCGCAGCGCTGACCATGCGCATCACGCGCTCCTCGATGCTGGAGGTGCTGCGGCAGGACTACATCCGCACCGCCCGCGCCAAGGGGGCATCCGAAGCGGCGGTGAACTATCACCACGCGCTGAAGAACGCGATCCTGCCCGTGATCACCGTGATCGGCATCGAGGCGGCGTTCCTGATCGGCGGCCTGATCGTCACCGAGACCGTGTTCAACATCCCCGGCGTCGCGCGCTTCCTGGTGGAGGCGATCCGCTGGCGCGACTATCCGATCGTGCAGAACCTCGTGATGTTCATCGCGGTCGTGGTGGTGTTCGCCAATTTCACCGTCGACATGCTCTACGCGGTGTTCGACCCGCGGATCAGGTACACGGATTAGGAGAGCAGCTTGGCCGCGATCGACTTCGACGTTGAGCTGAGGCGGGCCGGGGCGCATGCGACCGGGGGCTGGCGGCGCGTGCTGTTCATGGCGCAGCGGCACGTGCTGGGCGCGGCCGGGCTCGTCATCATGACATTGTTCGTGCTGACGGCGATCTTCGCCGATGTCATCGCGCGCTATGATCCGCTGACCGTCGATTCCGCCCGCGCGCTGGCGCGCCCGAGCTGGGCGCACTGGATGGGCACCGATTCCTTCGGCCGCGACGTGTTCAGCCGCATCATCCACGGCGCACGGATCTCGCTCGCGGTCGGCATCGGCTCGACCGTGCTCGGCGGCACCATCGGTGTGATCGTCGGCCTTACCTCCGGCTATCTCTCCGGCTGGTTTGATCTGGTGTTCCAGCGCGTCTCCGACGTGCTGCAGGCGCTGCCGCTGCTGGTGCTGGCGCTGGTGATGACGGCCGCGCTCGGGCCCTCGCTGCCGAACGTGATCATCGCCATCGCCATTCCGCTGATCCCGACGGTGGCGCGCGTCATCCGAGCCAACACGCTGGCGCTGCGCGAGCAGCCGTTCGTGGAGGCCGCCAAGTCGATCGGCATGAGCGAGATGCGGATCGCGCTGCGCCATGTGCTGCCGAACACGCTGGCGCCGCTGATCGTGCTGGCGACGGCGCAGCTCGGCTCGACCATCCTGACCGAGGCTTCGCTGTCCTTCCTCGGCCTCGGCATTCCCGAACCCTATCCGTCGTGGGGACGCATGCTGTCCGAATCCGCCGCCGAATATGTCCGCACCGCGCCGTGGCTGGTGATCTTCCCGGGCGTCGCGATCAGCCTCGCAGTGTTCGGCGCCAACCTCTTCGGCGACGCCCTGCGCGACATCCTGGATCCGAGGCAGCGCGGCTGATGGCGGACAAGACCGATCTCGTGCTCGACGTGAAGAACCTGAAGACGGTGTTCTTCACCAATTCCGGCCTGTTCAAGGCGGTCGACGACCTCTCCTTCAGCGTGAGGCGCGGCGAGACGCTGGCGATCGTCGGTGAATCCGGCTGCGGCAAGAGCGTGACCGCGCTGTCGCTGATGCGTCTCGTGCCCGATCCGCCCGGCCGCATCGTCGGCGGCTCCGTCTCGCTGGAAGGCACCGACCTGCTGGCGCTGGATGAGGCGCAGATGCGCGCGGTCAGGGGCAATCGCATCTCCATGATCTTCCAGGAGCCGATGACCTCGCTCAATCCGGTGATGCGGATCGGCGACCAGATCGTCGAGGCGGTGCGGCTGCATCGGCATATCTCGGCGAAAGAGGCGCAAGGCATCGCCGTCGAGATGCTGCGGCTGGTGCGCATTCCCGAGCCGGCGCGGCGCGCGCGCGAGTATCCGCACCAGCTCTCCGGCGGCATGCGCCAGCGTGCGATGATCGCAATGGCGCTGGCCTGCCGGCCGGCGCTCCTGATCGCGGATGAGCCGACCACCGCGCTCGACGTCACCATCCAGGCGCAGATCCTGGCGCTGATCCTCGACCTGCAGAAGGAGCTCGGCACCGGGCTCGTGCTGATCACGCACGATCTCGGCGTGGTCGCGCAGACCGCGCAACGCGTGATCGTGATGTATGCGGGGCGAAAGGTCGAGGAGGCCAGCGTCGAGGCGCTGTTCGCCGCGCCGAAGCATCCCTATACGCGCGGGCTGATGGCCTCGATCCCGGCCGTGCCGGCCTCCGGCGCCGCCGCGCAGGCGCGGCTGAACGAAATCCCCGGCACGGTGCCGTCGCTGGTGCGGCTGCCGCAAGGCTGCGCCTTCGCGCCGCGCTGCAAGCTCGCCATCAAGCGCTGCGAGGCCGAATATCCGCCGCTGGCAGATTGGGGCGGCGGGCATCTGGCCGCCTGCTGGCGCGCCGAAGAAGTCGCGGAGGTGGCATGACCGAGGCGCTGCTCGAAGTCACCGACCTCAAGAAGCATTACCCTGTGCGCGCCGGCGTGTTGCGCCGGCAGGTTGGCACCGTGCACGCGGTCGATGGCGTCTCGTTCGCGCTCGGCACCGGCGAGACGCTCGGCCTCGTCGGCGAATCCGGCTGCGGCAAGTCCACGGTGGCGCGCAGCGTGCTGCGGCTGGTCGAGCCGACCTCGGGCCAGATCCGTCTCGACGGCGAGGACATCACGCATCTGTCGAAAACGGCGATGCGGCCGCATCGCCGCTCGATGCAGATCGTGTTCCAGGATCCGTTCGCCTCGCTCAATCCGCGCATGACCGCCGGCGACATCGTTGGCGAGCCGATCGCCGTGCACGGGCTCGCCACCGGCAAGGAGCTGGAAGCCCGGGTCGCAACACTGTTCGAGCAGGTGGGATTGCGGCCTGACCAGATGCGCAATTTCCCGCATCAATTCTCCGGCGGTCAGCGCCAGCGCATCTGCATTGCCCGCGCGCTGGCGCTGGGGCCACGCCTGATCGTCTGCGACGAGCCGGTCTCCGCGCTCGACGTCTCGATCCAGGCGCAGGTGATCAACCTTCTGATCGACCTGCAGCGGCAGCACGGCTTCTCCTATCTCTTCATCGCGCACGACCTTGCCGTGGTCGCCCATATCAGCCACCGCGTCGCCGTGATGTATCTCGGCCGCATCGTCGAGATCGCCGACAAGGACGAGCTGTTCCGCAATCCCCGGCATCCCTACACGCAGGCCCTGCTCGCCTCGGTGCCGGTCGCCAACCCGCTGGCGAAGAAGCTCGCGCCCTTGGTGGATGGCGACGTGCCGAGCCCGGTCAATCCCCCGTCGGGCTGCGCATTTCACACACGCTGCCGGTTTGCGATGGAGCGGTGCAAGACGGAACGCCCGGCGCTGCTGGACGCCGGTGACGGGCATCAGGTCGCGTGTTTGCTCAATGACGGCACGGGGCGAGGCCGCTAAGGCGGACTCATAGAAGAAATGTCAGCTCCTGAGGGAGAAGCGGAAATCTTCTGCTCGGCAGGGCGTTACCGCTTTTGACCCGAAGCGGACCTCAAGGGGCTATATGGGATCATCCTCACATGGAAATGACCAGTAAGGGCGGCTCTCGAGATTTGCGGGCCCAAGCCGATGCACCTCGCCCGCCAAGCAGGCGTGACAGGGACGGCGGCACATCCATCCGGACAAGAACCTTGAAGTAGCGCAAAAATTTTTGCAGGTCCTCTTGACTAGAAATCCGCGTATTCCTAGGTCGTTTGCCGCCCGGGGGCCGGTTCCGGACCCGGATTTTGGACATCGCTGAACCTACCCAAGGAGGATGTGCATGCATTTCCGCCCGTTGCACGACCGTGTGCTCGTGCGCCGCATCGATGCCGAGGAGAAGACCGCCGGCGGCATCATCATTCCCGATACCGCCAAGGAGAAGCCGCAGCAGGGCGAGATCATCGCCGTGGGGCCGGGCGGGCGAAACGAGCAGGGCCAGCTCGTGCCGCTCGACGTCAAGGTCGGCGACCGGGTGCTGTTCGGCAAGTGGTCGGGCACCGAGGTCAAAATCGACGGCGAGGAGCTGTTGATCATGAAGGAAAGCGATCTTCTCGGCGTGGCCGAGCAGGCCGGCACGCTGAAGAAGGCGGCGTAACGCTGACAGCATCGAACGGAAAGGAGTTTAACAACATGGCTGCCAAGGACGTGAAGTTCGCGACCGAGGCCCGCGAGCGCATGCTGCAGGGCGTCGACACACTGGCGAATGCGGTGAAGGTCACGCTCGGTCCAAAGGGGCGCAACGTCGTCCTCGAGAAATCGTTTGGCGCTCCCCGCATCACCAAGGACGGCGTCACCGTCGCCAAGGAGATCGAGCTGGAGGACAAGTTCGAAAATATGGGCGCCCAGATGGTGCGCGAGGTCGCCTCGAAGACCAGTGATCTCGCCGGAGACGGCACCACCACGGCGACGGTGCTGGCGCAGGCCATCGTCAAGGAGGGCGCCAAGGCCGTCGCGGCCGGCATGAATCCGATGGACCTCAAGCGCGGCGTCGACCTTGCCGTGGATGCGATCGTCGCCGACCTCAAGTCGCACGCCAAGAAGATCACCTCTAACGACGAGATCGCCCAGGTCGGCACCATCTCGGCCAACGGCGACACCGAGATCGGCCGCTTCCTGGCGGATGCGATGCAGAAGGTCGGCAATGAGGGCGTGATCACGGTCGAGGAAGCGAAGAGCCTGCACACCGAGCTCGAAGTGGTCGAGGGCATGCAGTTCGACCGCGGCTACATCTCGCCCTATTTCGTCACCAACGCCGAGAAGATGAAGGCCGAGCTCGAAGATCCCTATGTGCTGATCCACGAGAAGAAGCTGTCGGGCCTGCAGACCGTGCTGCCGCTGCTGGAGCAGGTCGTGCAATCCGGCAAGCCGCTCCTGATCATCGCGGAGGAGGTCGAGGGTGAGGCGCTGGCGACGCTGGTCGTCAACCGCCTGCGCGGCGGCCTGAAGGTGGCAGCCGTCAAGGCGCCGGGCTTCGGCGACCGCCGCAAGGCGATGCTGGAGGATATCGCGATCCTCACCGGCGGCACCGTGATCTCCGAAGATCTCGGCATCAAGCTCGAGAACGTCACCGTGAAGATGCTGGGCCGTGCCAAGAAAGTGGTGATCGAGAAGGAGAACACGACGATCGTCGACGGCGCTGGCGCCAAGAAGGACATCGAGGCGCGCAGCCAGCAGATCAGGGCGCAGATCGAGGAAACCACCTCGGACTACGACCGCGAGAAGCTGCAGGAGCGCCTCGCCAAGCTCGCCGGCGGCGTCGCGGTGATCCGGGTCGGCGGCGCGACCGAGGTCGAGGTCAAGGAGCGCAAGGATCGCGTCGACGACGCTCTGCATGCGACCCGGGCCGCGGTCGAGGAAGGCATCCTGCCGGGCGGCGGCGTGGCACTGCTGCGCGCGCTCAAGGCGCTCGACGGCGTCAAGACCGCCAATGCCGACCAGAAGGCCGGCGTCGACATCGTGCGGCGCGCCATCCAGGTCCCGGCGAGGCAGATCGTGCAGAATGCGGGTGAGGACGGCTCCGTCGTCGTCGGCAAGCTGCTCGAGAACCAGACCTACACCTGGGGCTTCAATGCCGCGACTGGCGAGTACCAGGATCTGGTGCAGGCCGGCGTGATCGATCCTGCCAAGGTCGTCCGCACCGCCTTGCAGGATGCGGCCTCGGTGGCCTCGCTGCTCATCACGACCGAAGCGCTGGTGGCCGAGAAGCCGAAGAAGACGGAAGCGCCGAGCGCTCCCGCGATGGACTTCTAAGGACGGGCGAGCCCGGCCGAACGGCCGGGCTCGTTTGCCATGGATCTGTGACTGTGTTCTCGAACGAAAGGAGGATGAAATGATCAAGGATCGTGCTTTCTCCGCTCGCGGGGAAACCACTCGGAAAACGTTGCGGCGGCTCGCCGCCTTGGCCGTTGGGGCTGGCCTCTCGCTGGTGCCCTTTGCGGCCTTTGGCGCCGAAAGCCCCGGCCCTGCCGCCAAGACTGCGGACAGTTTCGAGCGGCTCGCCTTGCCGCCGATCCCGTACCTGGACACGATGCCGTGGTCGAGCTGGGATCGGGGCAGCCCGACCATGAAGGTGGACACATTGCTGCCGGTCCTCGGGCCATCCGGGATCCGGCTCGACCTCACGCCGCCTGATCGAGACAAGCCGGAGCCCGCCACGAGCTGAAATGGGGGAGCGGCCGGCGAGGCCGCTCCTCATCGTTCAGCCACTCATCGCTCACGCGAAAGGAGGATCATCAGATGAGAGGCATTGTCCTCGCCGTCGCTGTGTTGGGCATGGCCAATGGGCTTCAGGCCAAGGAGGCCGACACGCCTCGCGCCGAGATGCGGAGCTCGGCCGAGCCCGCCCGGCAGCTTGCGACCACTTCCGTCGGAGCGTCTCGGAGCAATCCTGAGCAGTCCGGCCAGGCTGAGCGCCAGAGCCGGGAGTTTTCGCCCGAACGTCTCGTCCCCGATATCTGCAGAGGATGCTGATCGGCCTTGGCCGATCAGCATTCTTCTTCGCTCGCCTAACGCGACGTTGCAAGGCGCGCCTCATCGAGGCGCGCGGACATCTTCGCCTTGATCCGCTGCAACGCGCGCTGCTCGATCTGCCGGACGCGCTCGCGCGAGATGGCGAACTTGCCGGCGAGCGCATCCAGCGTCTGCTGCGGCTCGCCGAGATATCGCGCCTCGACGATGCTGCGCTCCCGCGGTGACAGCGCAGCGAGTGCATCGGCGAGGGCAGCCTTGGTGCGTTCACGGTCGGCCGCGTCCAGGAGCAGACTTTCCGGATCGGGAGAGGGATCCACGAGCCGGTCCTGCCATTGGTCGCCTTCCGTCTCGACGCTGATCGGCGCGTTGAGCGAGATGTCGCCGCGCAGCCGGCCGTTCATCTCGGCGACGTCGGCTTCCCTGACGTCGAGATGTTTGGCGATAGATGTCAGCTGATCCGTCCGGAGATCGCCATCCTCCGCGACGCCAAGTCTGCTCTTCAGCTTGCGCAGGTTGAAGAACAGCTTCTTCTGCGCAGCAGTGGTGCCCAGCTTGACGAGCGACCATGATCGCAGGATGTATTCCTGAACCGAGGCCTTGATCCACCAGGAGGCATAGGTCGCAAGCCGGAAGCCTTTCTCGGGATCGAACCGCTTGACGGCCAGCATCAGCCCGACATTGGCCTCCGAGATGAGGTCGGCGATGGCGAGGCCATAGCGGCGATATTGCAGCGCGATCTTCGCCGCGAGCCGCAAATGGCTCGTCACCAGCCGATAGGCGGCGTCACGATCGCCGCTATCGCGCAATCGCCTCGCATAGTCGGCTTCCTCCGATGCCTCGAGCAGCGGAAAACGATGGATCTCCTTGAGATAGCGGGATAGCCCGCTTTCCCCGTGAAGGGCAGGAAGTGAGGCAACCAACATCGCGCCCTCCCTCACGAGCACCGTTCGCCCCGATCAGGGGCGCCTTGCCGATCCAAGCGATAATCTGAGTGAAGCGCCGAGAGCGGCGCGGTTCGAGCGCAGTCAGGTTTCATGGCCAAATCCTCGTTAGAGCAAGATGGTTGGACCACCGCGAACCTGATCCGCTGAGCCCGATCATGGCACCCAGACGCCTCAGGCCGGTGGGCGCCACTAGAATTTGGAAATGGCCGGAATGTTCCAGCGTGAACGGTCGTGACGGAAATTGCGATTGCCGTATGCCTTTGCCGCTGCAGACAGGCTCTTGAAACGCGGAGCCTTCATTCCAATCTGGTCCACGCAGGCGCCGATGAGACTGCACGCATGCTTGGTTCGTGGGATGGATGACTATCGTGATCTCGTGAGCGCAGCTCTTGCGCTGTTCTGCGCCGGCTTGATGTTGGTGGCCGGCCATCTCCTGATCGAATGGCACGCCAGAAGCACCGATCCCGGCATCGGAATCGAGGCGCCGAAGCGCGATGGCGCGCCCGCGCCGCTCATCTCGAACGGTTCGCCTCCGGACAGGCGGATGATCGAGCTTCCCGCCGAGATCAGGCGCAAGCGCGCCGCGTGAGTGGCCCTAGATCGCCCGCAGCCCTTCCTTGGGCATCTCCCGGATCAGCACATCGATGTCGCTCTGCTCCAGCGTTTCCTTCTCGAGCAGCTTTTTTGCGGCGCGGTCCAGGATCGGCCGCCGCGTGGTCAGGATGCCCTGGGTGCGCTGGAACACCTGGTCGACGATGGTTTTCACCTCGTGGTCGACCGCGGCCGCGGTCTCCTCGGCATAGTCGCGCTCGCGCGTCGGATAGGGGCGGTCAGGGCCGGCCAGGAAGTTGCCGGGATCGCGCTCATAGGCGACGCTGCCGAGACGCTCCGACATGCCGTAGCGCGTCACCATGCTGCGGGCGATATCGGTGACGCGGCGCAGGTCGTCCGCCGCACCGGTCGACAAGTGCCCGAACACGATCAGCTCCGCGGCGCGGCCGCCGAGCAGCACCGCCATCTTGTTTTCCAGCTCCTCCTTGGTCATCAGGAAGCGGTCCTCGATCGGCCGCTGGATGGTGTAGCCGAGCGCGCCGACGCCGCGCGGGATGATCGAGACCTTGTGCACGGGATCGGTCCCCGGCAGTGAGAGCGCGACGAGGACGTGCCCCATCTCGTGATAGGCGACGATCTCGCGTTCCCTGGGGTTGAGCAGGCGGTTGCGCTTTTCCAGGCCTGCGATCATGCGCTCGACCGCATTGTTGAAATCGCTCATGGTCACCGCCTCGGCGGCGCGGCGCGTCGCCAGCAGCGCGGCCTCGTTGACGAGATTGGCGAGATCCGCGCCCGTGAAGCCTGGTGTCAGCGCGGCAACGGCGTCTGCATCGACATTCTCGGCCAGGCGCACCTTCTTCATGTGCACCTTGAGGATCTCGATCCGGCCCCGCTTGTCTGGACGGTCGACCAGCACCTGGCGGTCAAAGCGGCCGGCGCGGAGCAGGGCAGGGTCGAGGATCTCGGGCCGGTTGGTGGCGGCGAGGATGACGAGCCCGGAGCGCGAATCGAAGCCGTCGAGCTCGACGAGCAGCTGGTTGAGCGTCTGCTCCTTCTCGTCATGGCCGCCGGCGAACGGGCCGATGCCGCGGGCGCGGCCCAGTGCGTCGAGCTCGTCGATGAAGATGATGGCCGGCGCCTTTTCGCGCGCCTGCTGGAACAGGTCCCGCACCCGCGCCGCGCCGACGCCGACGAACATCTCGACGAACTCCGAGCCGGAGATCGAGAAGAACGGCACCCTGGCCTCGCCGGCCACGGCCTTGGCGAGCAAGGTCTTGCCTGTACCCGGCGGGCCCACCAGCAGCACGCCCTTCGGCATGCGGCCGCCGAGCCGGCCATAGTCGGTCGGGTTCTTCAGGAAATCGACAACCTCGCGCAGTTCGTCCTTGGCCTCGTCCACGCCGGCGACGTCGGCAAAGGTGACGCCGGTGTTGGATTCGACGTAGACCTTGGCCTTGCTCTTGCCGATCGCCATCAGCCCGCCGCCGATCCCGCCGCCCTCGGCCATGCGGCGGCCGATGTACCACCAGACGCCGAAGAACAGCAGAACCGGCATGACCCAGGACAACAGGTCGCGCAGAAACGTGCTCTCGATCTGCCCGGTGAAGCGGACGCTGTATTTCTCCAGCTCCTGCGCGACATCCTGGTCGACACGCGTGGTGACGAATTGCTTCTGCCCGCCGGGCAGCGGCTCCTTCAGCGTGCCCTGCAAGGTGCGGTCGGAGATGCCGACCGCCTCGACTTTCCCCTGGCGCAGCAATTGCTGATATTCGCTGTAGGGGATCACCGCGATCTGGTTCGCCGCCGAGATCAGATACTGAATCAGGAAGACCGCGAAAATTGCGGCGATGGCGTATCCGATATTGAAACGGGCATTCTTGTTCATGCGAAGACCAGATCCGATCGTGTTACGCGGGCCGGGCTAACGTCGAGGCGCATTTGGCGCGCTCGCTCGGGCCCGGTGCGCCTCCGGACCTGCATGTTCACGACAGAACTTCTCCTGCTGCCATCGGTTCCAGTCATCCCAAACGCGGGCTCGGCAGCGCCGGACGCAGGCGATCGAGATGCCGGGCAGCGATAAGGCCCGGTTGGAGGCCGGGCCTTTGCATCAGTTCACCAGGGATACCAGTAAGGATATGCCGCCGGATAATACCGGACGGTCCGGTAATAGCGGGGGCCATAATAGTATCGCGGCGGACCATAGACCGGCGCATAATAGACCGGAGGTGCGGCCGCGGCGGCCAGCGCTCCGGTGAACATGCCGAGCGCGATGGCCGGACCAATGCCTGGACCGCCCCAATGATGATGATGGCCCCGCCAATGGGCCGAGGCCGGCGCAACGGTTCCGATGAGGAGCGTTGCTGCCGCGGCGATTGCAAGAGCAAGCTTTCTCATGTGACTTCCCTCGACTTATGCCCGCGCAAGCGGGCTTCTCAATCCTTTGCATGAGTTTCGGTCTGCCGGACACAGCCGGCAGCGTCTGAACTTAGGATGGGCGGCGACGACTTCAAGCCTCTAACCGACAATTGGCCAAGTGGAGAGAACAGTCAGATCGTGTCAATCGAAGAAGGGCTTCGAACGTCCCTGCTGGCGCGTGCCAATAGTGACTAAGTCCGTAAATTCAGCCTTTGGTCCATCTGCGAAGTTGCGCTGCGTCTCACAGAGGTCTGCTTATCGCGGCAGAGCGGTCCAGATTTGCTCAACCTGAGTTCTTCGCATTTTGACCCTTCAGCGACCTCCGGAGCCGTCCGCTTTCCCGCCGCTGTTAAGGTTGGGACCGCAGGCGGTCAGCTGCTTAATGAGCACACAGCCTAGGACAGCACCGGCGCGGTGGGTCCGCCTCTCCGTTGCCATTATGCCGCGGGCCGCGATGGAAACCGGCTCGGCGATTACGCGGTTGATTTGGCATCGAAACCTCCAATGGAGGGTGCCATGCAGAATTGGGAAGGGAATCGGGCGCAAAGTTTTGTGATGTTGCGAACCTGATCCTCGGCGCGGTACTGTTCGTTTCGCCCTGGATATTCGGTTTCGATGCGGGGACGGTCTCTCAAAACGCCGTTATCACCGGTATCGCCATCGCGATCCTTGCGGTCGCGGCGCTGGCGGCGTTCGCGGTGTGGGAGGAATGGCTGAACCTCGTCGTCGGCTTGTGGGCACTGGTGTCGCCCTGGGTATTGGGCTTCCAGGGAACCACCGCGATGACGGTGCATGTGATCATCGGCGCGGCGGTCGCAATCTTGGCAGCGATCGAGCTCTGGATTATGTCCCGCAACCCGCCGCGGCTGACCACCGGTAGCTGAGAAGCTGGATCGTTTGGCTCGTGGCATAGCTTCGCCGTCCTCGGAAAAACCTGTCCAGCCGACGCGGACGAAATTCGGTGCGGACCTGGGGCCGGCAGCTACTCAGCGCAGTCGGCCTTGGGTCAGCCGTAAGTGCCGCAGCTCGAGCTAGCCTTGCTGGACGGCTTACTCCCGGCGCCAAATTCCGAAAGTGCCGATGGAAAGGCCTTGCTCCGGGGCTAGGTTCATCGGGCATTCCGTTTGCGTCGGATTCCAAATTTGAATGCCACGGGGCATGATTTTTGGGACCAAGCTGCGTTTGCCATCCAACGGCAGACCTCTCGGTCCCAGCTCGTTTTTCGATCCGGAAAAACCTCCAGGCTGGGGCCGATGTGGTCTACTCCGGGCGTAAGCCGCCCCATCAGTACCAGCCCATCTTGAAACAGAGACCAAGCCAACCAGCGAGCGCGACTAGAGCGGCAATGTTGATGTACTTCTGAGCGTCTTGCATCATTGCACCGCAATCAAAGGCGCCCCGCAATTCGGAGCAACGGTGATTTGCCACTACCCGTTCCCCCTCTCTGCCCTTGACCAGATCAACAAGGTTCCGGTTTCTGGCGCTCGGTTCATCGCGGGAGCTCGGGGTTTCTCCACCTTATGTGCTTTGGCGTGTTCTTCTCGACCTGCGGGACCATGCGGGCGGGATCGGGACCGCCCGGAACGCCCCTGGGGCCGAGCAGCTCACGCGTAATGTCATCCTCGGTTCTTTCCGGCTCGACGCCGTTGATGGGCCGCTGTCGCACGGGAGCGACCTCCTGATGCCCACGGCAAGCTCAGGTCACCTCAGGCTTGAAGGTCTGCGGCTGCTGCTCTGGCGGCGGCATTTTAAAAGGAATGGGGAACGGCGTGCGCGCGAGGCTTACCAGCGCCGCCCGTTCCTCGGAGAGATGGCTTTCGATGTACTCGCGCTCCAGATCGGAAAGGCGGGTCTTGAGCAGCCGGTGGTAGCGGTGAATGCTATTGCGGTGGGTGCGCAAGCGGGCGAGCTTTTCTTCCAGTGTCATCATCGTCGTCCTCGACGGTTACAAGCAATCCTTTCCAAAAGAGGTCGGAGGAGCCCTCCGGCGTGAGACTTAGAGAGGCTTGATCTTGTTTCAAGATGGATCAGAAGATTGGACCAATTGCCTCAACCTCAAGCCAGCGTTCTGTACGCTCCGTGCTCCCCAGCGCGGGGCCGGATCATGGCAACCGAAAATCCGCCATGTGCTCTTGCATCGTCCCGTTGATGTCCGCTTGTGGCCCTCAGCCGACCATTGGGACCTCGCCCTCCGAGCACCGCTTTTGACCCATAGCAGAAGTCTGAGCCTGCACTCCAACCCCTCAACCGCCCGGGTCGAAACTCATTCTTGCGGTTGCACGTGCCTGACGCCGGAACGTGAGCATCGTCAGGGTCCCTGATCTCCTTAAACAATGGCATGGTCAGCAATCCAAGCGAGATGTGTAGCAGTAATGCTGTCGCAAATTGGCTTGCCATATTGCAATTCTAGGAGCGGGAACAAATGTTTCTCGCTTCGTGGAGCTGGGGGAGACAGAAGTCTGCGGCGGTTCGCGGATGCAACACTTTTGACCTTGGCCACTTTCAATGAGCTCGCCTGAACGGCTACGATGCCGTCACCAGAGAGCTTAGGAGCGCACATGAGACGGCGGGAGTTCATCACGCTTCTTGTCGGCGCGGCACCTCTGTGGCCGCTGACGGCGAGCGCGCAACGTTCAGCGGTAGCTGTTATCGGTGTGTTGTCCGTGGGTTTCCCTGACATTGCGAGTCCCTATGACGCAGCATTCGAAAGAGGTCTCGCGGAGAGGGGTTTCGTAGTTGGCAAAAACGTTACGATAGAACGTAGGTGGGCACGAGGAAACCACAGTAGGCTTCCGGAGCTCGCTCAGGAGCTCTTGCATTTCAATCCAGCGCTGATCATCGGAGGGGGCAATGTGGTTGCGCTCGCCGCAAGGAAAGTAACTTCAACCATTCCGATCGTATTCGTAATCGCGTCAGACCCCGTGAAGCTCGGACTGGCAAAGAGCTTCGCTCACCCCGGGGGCAACGCCACGGGCATATCTATGATGACAGCGAGGCTTGTCCTAAAGCGCCTCGAACTGATCCAGGAGCTGCTCCAGCAAAAGGCTACCGTCGGATTTTTGGTGAACCCTGACAATCAAGACTTGCTTCAGGAAATTGACGAAGTTGCCCGTTCGACCGGGCGGACCTTGAAAGTAGCCAAGGCGCGCAACCAGGATGAATTAGAGCCAGCTTTCAGGCAGCTTGTTAGCGCCCAAGTCGGTGCGGTCCTCGTCAGCAACGATGCGATATTTTTCAACCTGCGTGCGCAACTTGTCGCATTGGCCGATCGTCATTCGCTTCCGGCGTCCTATGAATTCCGCGAATTTCCGGCGGCCGGTGGCCTGATGAGCTACGGGCCGAGCCTTGTCGCAAACTTTGCAAAAGCCGGCATCTACGCCGCACGAATCTTGGCAGGTGCTCGGCCGGAGGATTTGCCCATTCAGCAGCCCACGGAGTTCAGTTTGGTTCTCAACTCAGCAACCGCGCGATCCTTAGGCATCGAAATCCCGCCATCACTGCTCGCCCGTGCGGACGAGGTGATCGAATAAGGCTCTACGCCCGATGTCGGCCCGTAGCGACCTTGCCGCGCGACCGCGACCGTCTGCATTCGATCCATTGCGGACTCATTTCCCTATCCTCGGTCCTGATTGCGCCCCATAATGCTCCGCTGTTTGGAGGCTAGTCATGAGGCGACGCGATTTCATGTCGACCCTCGGCGGACTGGCCGCAATTTGGCCAGTTGCCGCGCGCGCCCGGCAAAAGGAACGTGTCCATCGAATTGTTTATCTAAGTGCTCCGAGCCGGGAGTTGGTACAACGCGCGCTCGATGCTTTTCTGCGAAAGCTCCGAGAGCATAGTTGGGTTGAAGGCGAGAACTTCATCACTCGCTCTGACCTAATTCAGCGAGGTTCTTGCTGTGACGTTATTTTCGACTTATTCAACCCAAACGGCCCATCTCAGTCCCGCATACCTCCGTCGATCACACGGTCCCATGGCAAAATGCTAATGTAGTCATCCCCAGGCGTGGTCCTTGGAGGGTACATGCAGCGGCGGGAGTTCATTGCACTGATCGGGGCCATCGGTGCCGTTTGGCCGCGCAGCTTGATCGCGCAGCCCGCCCATCAGCTCATGAAGAAGATGCCTCGCATCGGTTTCCTGGCGTCAGTTCCGCACCAACGAATCGAAGCCTTCGATCGCGGACTCCGCGAGATGGGATATGTGGAGGGCGCGAACATCATCATCGAGCGCCGGTTCTGGAAGAATGACCGGGAACAACTGGCGAGATTTGCCGCCGAGCTGGTGGCTCTCGAAGTCGAGGTGATTGTGGCGTCCAGCACGCCCGAGGCAATTGCTGCCAGGGCAGTCACCGGCACGATCCCCATCGTGACTGCCACCGCAGACGCGGTCGGTGTCGGCCTTGCGGCAAGTCTTGCGCGGCCGGGTGGAAACGTGACGGGACTGACCGGGGTCGCAAGCAGCGGCAAGAATTTCGGGCTTCTGTTGGAGTTACTGCCACGGGCGTCGCGGTTCGCGGTGCTCCTCGACCCCGACAACCAATATCATGCACGGCTGATGGCCGACTTCCAGAAAACCGCCGCGGACCGGCAGGTCGAGATACTTCCGGTGATCAAACGCTCGGTGGAGGACATAGGCCCTGCTTTCCAGACCATAGCTTCGAAGGATATTCAGGGCCTGCTCGTGCTTGTGGACCCCATCGGGTTCGCCAACCGGCGCAAGATCATCGAGCTCGCCGCGCAAAACCGCATTCCGGCGGTGTATCACTGGCGTGAAGAAGCGGTCGAAGGTGGCCTTCTCGCGTATGGCCCTGACATCATTGACCTCAATCGCCGCTCCGCCGGTTATGTTGCAAAACTGCTGCGGGGCGCGAAAGCGGCCGAACTCCCGATCCAGCAGCCGGAACGCTTCCGATTGGTGATCAATCTTAAGACTGCTCGCGCTCTCGGTCTGAATATTCCAACCGCGCTACTCGCGACGGCTGACGAGGTGATTGAATGATGCTGCGCTGCATGAGTCCGCATGTGGCCCTTCAGCTGCATTGGAAGATTGCTGCTTCTCCGCTGGTGTTGGGGCTTAAGCGGACATCAGTCGACGGCCAGCCGCTTAATGCGTACACGGCCTTGCTCCCAGCGCCCGGATCACCGGCCAGGCCGCGAGCGCGGCGGCGAGATGTTTGAGCGTATGGCCCGAGACCATGTGGCCGGTCGCTTCGAACACGGTCACGTCTCCGAGTTCGAACAGCTTGGCCAGCACATAGAAGACGATCACGCCGCCGAGCGGCACGCCAAGCGCGCCGGGTCGCGGGCGTGTGAACGCGAGGCCCACGGCCAGCGCCATGCCGCCGAACTGCACCACCACCCAGGGCGTGAGATTCTCGCGTGCCACCCAGGCCGCCAACAGGCCCGCGATCATCGTCAGCACCAGCACCGCTTCGCCTGCGCGCGTGCTGATGCGCTCGCTGGCCGCGATGCCCAGAAAGCCCGCGAACGCGACCGCCATGCCGAGACGATCGGCGATGAGCCGTTGCGGCACGTCGGGGTCGAGATGATAGAAGCCCGAGCCGAGGCACGTGAGGATCAGGCCGACGAAGAACCAGTTCGCACCCACCGGCGCATCGTGGCGGGCACGCAGCCGTTCCGAGCCCCAGACGCCCATCGCGAGGAAGGCGAGATTGCTCAGCACGTCGCCGGCATTGGGCACGCCGAGGAAGGTGCGGCTATCGACGAAATGCGGGATGTGCCAGGCGGCGGCGGGCATCGTGGGCGCCAGAAGCGCGGTGAGCGTCAGGACGAGGAGCGCACCGATAAGATATTTCTCGCCGGTTTGAAGGGGGGCGTACGAGAGTCGGCGAACGACTGGCGGGACCAGTGCATTGGCCGGTTGAGCTTGGTCGCGCGCGCGCAGCATGAACATCTCCAGATATTGAACATTGTTCAATATTGGTAGCTCGAAAATGAACGGCGTTCAATGGGAAGTGTCGCGAGATTTCCGCAGCAAGCAAGATCTTGAAATTGCTTTGTTTTTGAATTTGAGCGGCCACCGCAGCCGTGGAGTGGGCAAAGCGAAGCGTGCCCACCATTCCGCTTATGATCGACATTCGTGGGCACGGCGCTGCGCGCCTTTGCCCCCCTACGAGACCGCGTTTGTGGCGCTAACCCGCCCCGATCTCCGCGACGATGCGGCCCGTCGTGACCTGCTCGCCTTCGGCGACGTCGATCGCGCCGACCACGCCCGCGATGCCGGCCTTGTGGACGTGCTCCATCTTCATCGCCTCCAGCGTCAGCACCGGCTGGCCGGCGGTGACGCGATCGCCGGGCTTGACGAGGACAGCGACGACGCGACCGTTCATGGCGGCGCGGACTTTGCCGTCGCCGCCATTCGTTGAAGTCGCCTTCGGCGCGGCGAGGGTGAGATCATTCGCCACCAGCGGGATGCCGCGGTGCTGGACGTACAGCCGATCGCCATCCCGCAGGAATTTTGCGCTGTCCACCACGCCGGCGAGGCGGAAGCGGATGGCGTCGAGATCGAGCTGATCGATCTCGAACTTATGCTGGCGGCCTTCGACGGCGACGGTGTAGCTGCCGTCGCGCTCGCGCATGATGTCGAGCTCGTGCGCATCGCCGCCGATGTCGATTTTCGCCGGCAGCGGAAAGGTGGCGGCAAGGCTCCGCCCGCCCTGCCACGATGGCGCGCGCGGGTTGGTGACGTAGAGCAGCAGGCCTGCCAGCGCGATCTCGAATGCCGCGTCCGCACGCGGCGCAAGCAGCTCGTTGCGATGGGCGCCGATGAAAGCCGTCGTCGCTTCCCCCTTGGCAAAGCCGGGATGACGCAGGCACGACAATAGGAACGCCTGGTTCGTCGTCACGCCGAACGCCGTAAGCTGCTCCAATCCGACGATCAGCCGTCCCCTCGCCTCCTCGCGATTGGCACCATGGCTGATCAGCTTGGCGATCATGGAATCGTAGAATGGCGGAATCTCCGAGCCCGGTTGCAACGCGTGCTCGACGCGGATGCCCTCAGGCACCTGCCAGCGCGCCATGCGGCCGGACTGCGGCATGAAATCCTGCGCGGCATCTTCCGAGCAGAGCCGCACCTCGATGGCGTGGCCGGAGAACTTGATGTCCTGCTGCTTCACCGGCAAGGGTTCGCCGCGCGCGACGCGCAGCTGCAGCTCGACGAGATCGAGCCCGGTGATCGCCTCGGTGACGGGATGCTCGACCTGCAGCCGCGTGTTCATCTCCATGAAGTAGAACGCGCCGCTCTGATCGAGCAGGAATTCCAGCGTGCCGGCGCCTTCATAGCGCAGCGCCTTGACCGCTGACACCGCGACCTCGCCCATTTTCGCGCGCAGCTCCGGCGTGACCGCCGGCGACGGCGCCTCCTCGATCAGCTTCTGGTGCCGCCGCTGCACCGAGCAATCGCGCTCGCCGAGATGGATGGCATTGCCGTGGCTGTCGCCGAACACCTGGATCTCGATGTGGCGCGGATTCTGGATCGCACGCTCGAGGATGACGGCAGCATCGCCGAACGCGGCTTTCGCTTCCGACCGCGCGCTGCGCAGGGCTTCGGGGAAGGATGCCGCGTCAGTGACGAGCCGCATGCCGCGGCCGCCGCCGCCGGCGACCGCCTTGATCATCACGGGGAAGCCGATCTTCCCGGCTTCGGCGAGCATGACCTCGTCGCCCTGCTCAGCGCCCTGGTAGCCGGGCACGATGGGCACGCCGGCCTTCTTCATGATCTCCTTGGCGCCGGCCTTGTTGCCCATCGCCTCGATCGCCTGCGGCGACGGGCCGATGAAGACGAGGCCGGCATCCTTGCAGGCGCGCGCAAACGCCTCGTTCTCGGCGAGGAAGCCATAGCCGGGGTGAACGGCATCCGCCCCGCTGGCCTTGGCCGCGGCCATGATCGCGGGGATGTTGAGATAGGATTGCGCCGGCAAGGCGTCGCCGATGCGCACGGCCTGATCCGCCTGCTTCACATGAAGCGCATCGCGATCCGCATCGGAATAGACCGCGACGACACCGAGGCCGAGTTTTCGCGCGCTGCGCATCACGCGCAGTGCGATCTCGCCGCGATTGGCAACCAGAACCCTAGAGAACGGCCGGTGCTGCACTGATCCGTTCCTCATGGGCGGGCCACCGAAAACTGCATGCGCTGGGGCGTGCGCGCATTGCCCTCGCGGCAGATCGCGAGCACCTCCGATAGCACCGCGCGGGTGTCGCGCGGATCGATCACGCCGTCGTCGAGCACGCGGGCGCTGGTCGAGAACACATCCATCTGGCCGTCGAACACGCCGATGATCTCAGCCTTCATGGCGTCCAGCCTGTCCTTCTCGATCGGCTTGCCGCGGCGAGCTGCGGCGGCCTCGGTCACGATCGCCATGGTCTCGGCGGCCTGCTCGCCGCCCATCACCGCGGTCTTGGCGTTGGGCCAGGAGAAGCAGAAGCGCGGATGGAAGCCGCGGCCGCACATGCCGTAATTGCCGGCGCCGAACGAGGCGCCGCAATAGATGGTGATCTGCGGCACCGTCGCCGAGGTCACCGCCTGGATCATCTTGGAGCCGTGCTTGATCATGCCGGCTTCTTCATAGGCCTTGCCTACCATGTAGCCGGTGGTGTTGTTGAGATAGAGGATCGGCGTGCGGGTCTGGCAACAGGCCTGGATGAAATGCGTCGCCTTGTTGGCGCCGGCGGGATCGAGCGGGCCGTTGTTGGTGATGATGCCGATGGCCTGGCCCTCGATGCGGGCATGGCCGCAGACGGTGGCCGGGCCGTAACTCGGTGCCATCTCGGTGAAATCGGAATCGTCGACGATGCGCGCGATCACCTGTTTCATGTCGACCGGGCGCTTGTGGTCCATCGGCATGATGCCGAGCAGCTCGTCCTGGTCATAGCGCGGCGGCTTGAACTGCGCCGACGCTTTGCCCGGCCGCTCCCATTGCAGCGCGGCCATGATCTCGCGCGCGATGCGCAATGCGTCACGATCGTCCTCGGCGAGGTAATCGCCGAGGCCGGAGATCTGCGTATGCATCTCGGCGCCGCCGAGCTCTTCCTCGGTCGCGATCTCGCCGGTCGCGGCTTTCAGCAGCGGGGGCCCGGCGAGGAAGGCGCGGGTGCGGCCGCGGACCATGACGATGTAGTCGGAGAGGCCGGTCTGATAGGCGCCGCCCGCGGTGGAGGAGCCGTGCGTGACGGTGACGACCGGCAGACCGGCAGCGGAGAGCCGCGCCAGGTTGCGAAAGATGTTGCCGCCGCGAACGAAATCCTCGACGCGGTAGCGCAGCAGATTGGCGCCGGCGCTTTCGACCAGTTGCACATAGGGCAGCTTGTTCTCCAGCGCGAGCTCCTGCACCCGCAGCGTCTTGTCGAGACCGTAAGGCTGCAGCGCACCGGCGTCGATGCCGGAATCGCTGGCGCTGACCATGCAGCGGATGCCCGAGACGAAGCCGATGCCGGCGATGACGCCGCCGCCCGGCACGCTCTTGCTCGCATCCGGCACGTCGAACATGTAGCCCGCCAGCGTCGAGAGCTCGATGAAGGGCGCGCCGGGATCGAGCACCAGCGCGACGCGCTCGCGCGGCAGCAGCTGGCCGCGCTTGTGGAAGCGGTCCTTGGCCGCGGCGGACGCGGCGCGCGTGCGCTCCTCGAGCGCGCGCATGCGGTCGATCAGGCCGAGCATGCCGTCGCGGTTGGCTTGGTAGGCGGCGCTGCCGGGGGAGATGGTGTTTTCGATGGTGGACATGACTTGATCCTGCTCGTCATTGCGAGGAGCGAAGCGACGAAGCAATCCAGACTGCATCCGCGGAAAGATTCTGGATTGCTTCGCTTCGCTCGCAATGACGGGGCGATACCTTACCTGTTCGTCCCAAAGATCTTCCGCGCCTCGGCGGGGCTCGCGATCTCGCGGCCGGCGCGCCTTGCGCAGGCGGCGACGGCTTCGATCAGCTGGCCGTTCGACGTCACTTTCTTGCCGTCGGCGAGATAGAAGGTGTCCTCGAGGCCGGTGCGCAGATGACCGCCGAGCTCGGCGCAGCGCTGGTGCAGCGGCCAGATCTCCTCGCGGCCGATGGCGGTGACCTGCCAATGCGCCTCGGGGCGCTTCAGCTTCAAGAGGATCGGCAGCAATTCAGGATCGGCCGGCATGCCGGAGGCGACGCCCATGACGAAATTGTACTCGAGCGGGCCGTTGTACATGCCGACCTGGTGGTACATGCCGACGCAGCGGACGATACCGACGTCGAAGCACTCGAACTCGGGGATGGTGCCGACCGCGTTCATGACGTCAAGATAGTCCTTCACCTTCTCGACCGAATTGTCGAACATCATCGGCGGCCAGGCCCAGCTGTTGTCGGCCTTCACCTTCAGGTAGTTCAGCGAGCCTGCGTTGCAGGCGGCAATCTCGGGCTTCGTCTCGCGGATGCAGTCGAGCGCGCCTGAGTAGTTCGGCCCCGACACGCCCGAGGTGTGGTTGATGATCACGCCCGGGCAGGCTTCGCGGATCGCCTGCTGGATCTCCTTGCTGACCGCGAGCTCCCAGGACGGCAGATGTCCCTTGCCCGGCGCCTGCTGGCGCAGATGGATGTGCATGATGGACGCGCCGGCCTCGAACGCAGCCCTGGCCTCGCGCGCCATCTGCTCGGGCGTCACGGGCACGTTGTGCTGCTTGGGGTCGGTGAGCACGCCGTTCAGCGCGCAGGTGATGACGGCCTTGTCGCTCATGCGTTCACTGTCTCGCACGTTGAGAATTCAACGCTTGCGATCATGTGACGCGCGACATGCGGCTTCTTGCGCGGAGAAGCTGGGAAAAACGACGAATTCGTAGGGTGGGTTAGCCGAAGGCGTAACCCACCACTGTCTGCCTCCGTGAAATTGACGAGGTGGGTTACGCCGAGCAGCTGCGCTTCGCGCATCTGATCGGCTAACCCACCCTACGAAGCCTCCGCCATCCGCACGGTCTCGGTGCTGCGGTAGATCGCAAGATCGCGCGAGCCGACGAAGATCGCCCGCGGCTTCAATCCGTAGAAGCGGCGGATCGAGTGGCTGAAATGCGTGGAATCGGGATAGCCGATGTCCTGCGCCAGATGGGCGAGGTTGAGGTCCTGGTTGGCGAAGTGCAGCAGATACCGCGCGCGCTTCCAGGCGCGGAAGGAGCGGAACGAGATGCCGGTCTCCTCCTTGAACAGGTGCAGGAAGCGCGAGGCCGAGAGGCCGGCTTCAGCGGCGCAGGTATCCGCCGTCACCGGCTCGCCGGAGAAGCGCTCGATGCGGGCCACCGCACGCATCACGCGCGGATCCAGCACGCGGCGCGGCAGCGCCTCGCCAAAGCACATCTCGTCGAACTCGGCCGTGGTGATGTCGCCATAGCGGCGCTGACGCAAAAGTGCGTAGGCGGCGAGGATCTTGCGGGCATAGGCGGCCTGATCGGGTCCGGTCAGGCGCGCGGCCAAGGCTTCAATCACGCCATCCGCCATGCTTTCCGGCTCCAGCGTCACGCTGATGACGGTGCGATAGTCGCTGGCGATGGAGTGCCGCTGGTTCGGCAGGGTGACGAACAGCTCGCCGGTGGCGAGAACGTCGTCGATGGTCAGGTGCAGATTGCCCTTCACCGCGACATAGACATGGCAGCAGCCGGGTGTCCGTTTGCGCGGACGGCCGAGCAGGCCCGCATAAAACACCCGCTCCGGCGTGATCAGCATCAGGTGGTCGGATTCGCGACCGTTATATTCCATTGGGTTCCTCCTCGCGCGGCTCTCTGGCCGCTGCGGACGGAGGTCACCTTAGCGGAAATTTGGGCGCTGTCACGGTAGGATAGCGCTGTCAAAAGACATGGCGCGTCGTAGACGCGCAATAACGCGACCGGGAAACGCGAGGTTCCGGGATCGCGCTTCCGCGCCCCGGAATGACAGCCTCCCTTACGCCCTCACCCTCGGCGCAACATCCTGCTCTTGCCCGGCCTTTTGCTCCGCAGCAACCGCGCGCTTATAGCCGTCGCGCTGCTGCAGACGCGACCAATAGGCTGCGACGTTAGGGCCAAAATCCTTGGCAAGCCCGATATTGCTCGCGAGCCGAAGCGCGTAACCGATGACGATGTCGGCGGCGGTGAAGCGGCCCGCGCACAATGTTTCGGCATTCGCCGTCGCTGCCTCAACGGCGCGCAGTCTGCCCAGAAACCATTTCGCGTAATCGGTGGCGACCTGCGGGTTGCGGCGCTCCTCCGGCTCGAGCTGGGTGTATCTCAGCACCAGCGTCTGCGGGAAGGTTAACGTGGCATCGCTGAAATACATCCAGTTCAGGAACGCGCCGTAGGCGGGATCCTCAGGACCGACCATCAACGGCGTCGGGCCGTATGTGATGCCGAGGTAATGGCAGATGCCGGAGGATTCCGTCATCCTGGTCTCGCCGTCGATCATGAAGGGAATGGTGCCGAGCGGATTGAGCGCGAGATAGTCCTTGGCGAAGACGCGCGGCGGGAACGGCAGCATCTTCAATTCATAGGGCAGCCCCATCTCCTCCAGCATCCAGAGCGGACGGAACGAGCGTGCGGCGTCGCAATGATACAGCGTGATCATCAGGCGTTTCCTTTGCTGCCCGGCAGCGTCCCCATCATCTTGCACAGGACCATCAGCATGACCTCGTCGGCGCCGCCGCCGATCGAGGTCAGACGGCTGTCGCGATAGGCGCGGCTGACCGGTGTCTCGTTGGTAAAGCCCATTCCGCCCCAGTATTGCAAGCAGGCGTCGGTGAGCTCGCGGCCGAGCCGGCCGGCCTTCAGCTTGGCCATGGTCGCAAGCCGCGTCACATCCTCGCCGGCGACCAGCTGCTCGCCGGCGCGATAGATCAGCGCGCGCAGGAGCTCGACCTCGGTCTGCATCTCCGCGAGCTTGAAGTGCACGACCTGGTTGTCGAGGATGGACTTCCCGAAGGCTTTGCGGTTGCGGGTGTATTCGATGGTCTGGTCGATGATGTATTCGTGCGCCTTCAGACAGGCGGCCGCGCCCCACAAGCGCTCCTCCTGGAACTGGATCATCTGGTAGGTAAAACCCTGGCCCTCCTCGCCGATCCGGTTGCGCTTGGGCACGCGGACATTGTCGAAGAAGATCTGCGCGGTGTCGGACGAGCGCATCCCCATCTTGTCGAGTTTGCGCGCGACGGTGACGCCCTTGCTCTTCATAGGCACGCAGATCAGCGACTTGTTGCGGTGAACGGGGCCGTCGCCGGTGTTGGCGAGCAGGCAGATCCAGTCGGCCTGGGTGCCGTTGGTGATCCACATCTTGCCGCCATTGATGACGTAATCGTCGCCGTCAGAGCGCGCCTGGGTCTTGATCGAGGCGACGTCCGACCCCGCACCGGGCTCGGAGACGCCGATGCAGGCGACGTAATCGCCCGAGATCGACGGCGCCAGGAATTCGCGCCGCACCTCATCCGAGCCGAACCGCGCCAGTGCGGGCGTTGCCATATCGGTCTGCACTCCGATCGCCATCGGCACGCCGCCGCAGGTGATGGCGCCCAGCTCCTCCGCCATCATCAGCGCGTAGGAATAGTCGAGGCCCGAGCCGCCGAATTCGACCGGCTTGTTCAGGCCGAGGAAGCCGAGGCTGCCCATTTTCTTGAACAGCTCGTGCGCGGGGAAGATGTCGGCCTTTTCCCACGCATCGACGTGCGGATTGATCTCGCCCGCAATGAATTTCTGCAGGGAGCGGCGGATGTCGTCGTGATCGGCGGTGAATAACATTTTGTCCTCTCGTCATTCCGGGGCGCGCGTAGCGCGAGCCCGGAATCCATTTGTCTACGGTGTCTGCGGCCCGATGGATTCCGGGCTCGCTTCGCGCCCCGGAATGACGGCCGTAGTCACAACCCCATCTGCCGCGAGGCCAGATCCTTCATGATCTCCTCGGTGCCGCCGCCGATGGCGTTGACCTTGACCTCGCGGTAGATGCGCTCGGCCTTGATGCCGCGCATGAAGCCGGCGCCGCCGAAGATCTGCACGGCCTCCGAGGCGCAAAAAGCCATGGTCTGCGTCGCCTGGTTCTTCATCATGCAGATTTCGGCGACCGGGCTCTCGCCCTGCTCGAGCCGCCAGGCCAGCATCTCCAGCATCGCTTGCGATGCCGCCACCTTCTGCGCCATGTCGACGATCTTGTGGCGGATGACCTGGTGCTGCGCGAGCGGCTTGCCGAAGGTCTTGCGCTCCTTTGCGTAGGCGATGGCCTCGTCAAGGCAGACCCGCGCAAAGGCGGTGCAGCTCGCGGCCATGCCCATGCGCTCGCTGTTGAAGTTCTGCATGATGATCTTGAAGCCTTGGCCCTCCTCGCCGATCAGGTTCGCGGCGGGCACGCGGCATGCATCGAAATACAGCGTCGCGGTATCGGAGGCCCACCAGCCCATCTTCTTCAGCTTGGTGCGCGACAGTCCGGGCGTATCGCCGTCGATCAGGAGCAGGCTGACGCCGCCGGCGCCCTCGCCGCCGGTCCGCACCGCAACCGTCAGGTAGTCGGCACGCATCCCTGAGGTGATGAAAGTCTTCTCCCCGCTGACGACGTAGTGATCGCCGTCGCGCCGCGCGCGCGTGCTCAGGTTGGCAACGTCGGAGCCGCCGCCCGGCTCGGTGATCGCCAGTGCGGAGATCTTCTCGCCTGCCAGCACCTGCGGCAGCACGCGCGCCTTCACCTCGGCGCGTGCGGCCCGCGCGATCGGGGGAGAGCCGATCGTATGGCTCATCAGGCTGGCGCTGACGCCGCCCGCCCCGGCGCGCGCAAGCTCCTGGCTCGCCACGATCTTCATGAACTGGTCGGCGGCGATGCCGCCATATTCTTCCGGAAATCCAAGTCCCAGCAGGCCGATTCCAGCCGCCTTGCGATAGAGCGCGCGCGGGAATTCGCCGGCTTCGTCCCAGTCATGGGCGAAGGGCGTGATCTCCTTCTCGACGAAGCGCCGCATCACGTCGCGGAACGCGTCGTGCTCGGCGGTATAGAACGGGCTCTTCATCGCGAGACTTGCCTCGACCGGTTTCGTCTCAGCCACCATGGCTCGAACCTCGGCCGCTCACTTGCGCGGAGTGGCTGATTGGCGCGGACGCTTCGAGCGTGGACGTCTTGTCCTGGGGTCACAGCGTCAGAAACAGCGCAAACGGCTCTTCCACCGTGCGGCGCAAGTGCTTTCGATACAAGGCGTGGTTGGGATCCTCGGGCGCAACCCGGCCCAAGGAAGGTTTTGGGATATTCCTGAGCGGCACATAGGCGATCGGCGCGGCGATCGGCGTGAGCTGCGAGCCGGGCCCGGCGCGCAGCGTCGAGATGATGCCGTACATCTCGCCTGATACCGTCGGCCGCGACACCGTGATCACGCGGTGCTGGCCGTGCTTGATGATGACGAGGTAGATGAAGCCGGACTGATGTGGGACGGCGACCTCGCCGGTATGCTCGTAGGCGGCATCGGTCCGCTCACCCTCGCGAAAGACCAGCGACGAGAGCTTCGGCTCCCAGGCGATCTCGGTGCGATAGGCGAAGATCGCGTCCTTGTCGCCGAACGACGGCCGCAGGGTGATGTAGACGTCCTCGAGCCAGGTCACTGCGCGGTGGGCATAAGAGCCGAGGCTGTCGGGCGCGACGTCGTTTGCGGCCGGCGGCGTCGCCACGATGACGCTCTTGCGCAAGGAGACGCCGAGCGCCTGCTCCAGCCGGACGGTCGTCGCCAGCGTGAACGGCCGCCGGCCGCCGAGCACCTTCTCCAGCGTCGACAGGCTGAGCTTGGCTTGCTCGGCCAGCGCCTGCCGGGACATCCGGCGCCGGGCGAGCTCCTCGCGAATGGTCTCGGCGATCTCGCGGCTCTGCTCGTCCGAAAGCTGATTGTCCGTGAGTTTGTCCTGCATCTTCACCGTCAGCCCCGCTCCAGGCCGGTCACTCTAGCAGGGCGGACAAACCAGCACAAAACCGCACATGACCGCCCCGGCTCAAGCGAGCCTGGGCCGGCCGCGGCGGAACATTGCCGATCATTCTGCTCGCGAAATCCCGCCCCGCCGGCGGATGCTGAGGACCAGCAAACATGCTTCGGAGCAAGCCAAATGAACGCCTACGACACGGCCGATAGCGACGACCACCCGCTGTTGAGCCGCCTCATCAAGGTCGGACTGTTCCTTCTGGCGCAGGGCATCGCCGTGATGCTGGTCGCCTTCCTGGCCCTGCTGGTGAGTTTCGGGGCGAGCTGGTCGGCGACGACCGAACAGGCCAGCCTGCTCCAGCCCGGCGAAGCACGGTCGGGCAGCCTGCTACTGAAAGAGGACGGCACTACCACGGAGGCGATTCGCCTCGGGACCGATATCGACATCACCGTGTCGGGCCCGACCTTGCGCGCCCGCGTCACGCAAGCATTCCGCAACCCGACCAAGGATTGGGTCGAGGCCACCTACGTCTATCCGCTCGCGGCCGGCGGCGCCGTCGACACACTGAAGATGGTGGTCGGCGACCGCGTCATCATCGGCGACATCAAGGAACGGCAGCAAGCGCGCGTGATCTACGAGGAGGCGCGCCGCGCCGGCCAGAAGGCCGCGCTCACCGAGCAGGAGCGGCCGAACATCTTCACCAACTCGGTCGCCAATATCGGTCCCGGCGAAACTGTGCTGGTGCAGATCGAGTACCAGGAGCCGGTGCGTCAAGTCGGCAACGAATATTCGTTGCGCCTGCCGCTCGTGGTCGGGCCGCGCTACAATCCCGCGCCGATCATCCAGAGCGTCGACTTCCGCAAGGATGGCTCGGGCTGGGGCGCGGCGACGTCGGACCCGGCGCCGGATCGCGAGCGCATCTCGCCCCCTGTGCTGGATCCCGCCAAACATCCGCCGCTCAATCCGACCAGCATCATTGTGCGCCTGCAGGCCGGCTTTGCGCTCGGCGAGGTCAAGAGCCACCATCACAACGTCAAGACGGAAAGCCCGGACAACATGACGCGCGTGGTGACGCTCGCCGACGGCACTGTCCCCGCCGACCGCGATTTCGAGCTGACCTGGAAGCCGGCTGCCGAGACAGCGCCATCGGTCGGACTGTTCCGCGAGCACATCGGCGATGCCGATTATTTGCTCGCCTTCGTCACCCCGCCGGCCGCCGAGCAGGCGACGCAGAAGCCGCCGCCGCGCGAGGTCGTGTTCGTGATCGACAATTCCGGCTCGATGGGCGGCACCTCCATCGTGCAGGCCAAGGCGAGCCTGCTCTACGCTCTCGGCCGCCTGCAGCCGAATGACCGCTTCAACGTGATCCGCTTCGATGACACCATGGACATGCTGTTTCCGGCCTCCGTGCCGGCCGATGCTGCGCATGTCGGCGAGGCGACCTCCTTCGTCGGCGCCTTGCAGGCGCGCGGCGGCACCGAGATGGTGCCGGCGATTCGCGCGGCGCTGACCGACAGGCTCGGCGACACCGGCATGGTCCGCCAGGTCGTGTTCCTTACCGACGGCGCGATCGGCAACGAGCAGCAATTGTTCGATGCGATCACGACGATGCGCGGCCGCTCGCGCATCTTCATGGTCGGCATCGGGTCCGCGCCCAACACCTATCTGATGACCCGCGCCGCCGAGCTCGGCCGCGGCGCCTTCACCCATATCGGCTCCACCGAGCAAGTGGAGGAGCGCATGCGCGGCCTGTTCGCCAAGCTGGAGAATCCGGCCGTGACCGGCCTCACCGCAAGGTTTTCCGAAGCCAATGCCGACGTCACCCCGGCGATCATTCCCGACGTCTATCGCGACGAGCCCCTGGTGCTGGCGGCGAGGCTCGACAAGCTCGCAGGCTCGCTCGAGATCAAGGGCCGCGTCGGCGACCGCCCATGGTCGGTGACGCTGCCGCTGCAAAACGCGGCCGAAGGCAAGGGCCTGTCGAAGCTCTGGGCCAGGCGGAAGATCGCCGATGCGGAGGTCGCGCGCACCCTGCGCGAGATGACGCCGGAGGAAGCTGACAAGGCGATCCTGGCGCTGGCGCTCGACCATCAGATCGTCACGCGGCTGACCAGCCTCGTCGCGGTCGACAAGACGCCAAGCCGTCCCGAAGGCGAACCGCTCAAGCTCAGCGAGCTGCCGATCAACCTGCCCGCGGGCTGGGATTTCGAGAAGGTGTTCGGCGAGCGGCCGCATCTGACGCCGACACAGCTGCACGAGCGCCATGCCGATGCGCGCAATCAGCCGGCAACGCGACGGCCTATGCCTGCTGCGCCCGATGCGATCCGCCTGCCCAAGACCGCGACCTCGGCCGAGCTGAAGATGATCGCGGGCTTCATCCTGATCGTGCTCGCCCTGATCCTGTTCGTGTTCAACCGGCGTCGGACCTTGCTCACCGACGCCGCTTGAGAGAGGAGCTCCCCCGAACTCCTCTGTTAGCGCGCGCGGCTGCCCGTCCCCTCCAAACGGCCGCGCGCGCCTTTTTTCACTGTCATTGCGAGGAGCGAAGCGACGAAGCAATCCAGACTGCCGCCGCGGAGACAGTCTGGATTGCTTCGCTTCGCTCGCAATGACGGGAGACGAAACACAATGCCCCGCTTCATCTCTCCGCTGGTCCTCGCGCTTGTCGGCCTCTTCCTGTTCGGCGACGGCGCCTATATCCATGCCAAGGCGTGGCTGGCGCAGGTGCTGCTGGAGCGCGCCTTCGACCGGAGCATTGCCACGGGACAGGCGGTAAAGCCCTGGTCCTGGGCCGACACCTGGCCGGTCGCGCGGATCGAGGTGAAGCGGATCGGTGCCAGCGCCATCGTGCTGGAAGGCACGAGCGGACAGGCGCTCGCTTTCGGGCCCGGTCATATCGAGCACACGGCTGATGCGGGCGAACGCGGGATTGCCGTCTATGCCGCCCATCGCGACACTCATTTCCGCTTCCTGAAGGATGTTGCCATTGGCGACGTCATCGACGTCACGCGCAGTGACGGTCGACACTTTCGCTATCGCGCGGATTCCTCGGCCGTGGTTCGCTTCGATGCATCCGGCATCGATCCCATGGCACAGGGTTTCGAGCTTGTTCTCGCGACCTGCTGGCCATTCGATGCCGTCACATCCGGCCCCGAGCGCTACATCGTGCATGCGACATTGATTGGCGCCGACGGCTAGATCGCCGATCGGACTGACACGCACCGGTGCGCGCTTCATTCCACCACACGGCATACCAGCCACACAGTTGCCAAAGGACTCGCCATAGAACAGAGTGACGCGACACCAATAAGAACAACAGGTGAGGTCACGCCATGGAAGCCCGTGTGTCTGCTGCGCCCGCATCACGTCCATGGTCTCCGCCGCCAGATGTCAGCGACATCGTCAAGGGCATCCATGCCATGCTGCACCCGCACAACATCGTGCTGGTGGGCGCGACCGACAAGCCCGGCAATTATGCCGAGCGCATCTGGAACAATCTGATCAAATATGGTTTCGAAGGCGGGCTCTATCCGGTCAACGCCAAGCGCGACACCGTCTGGGGCGTTCCCTGCTACAAGGATTTTGCGAGTCTTCCGGAGAAGCCCGATCACGTCCTGGTGCTGGTGCCTGCGCGCTTTGCCGTACAGGTGATCCGCGATGCCGCCGCAGCCGGCGCGCGTTCGGCCACTATCGTCACCTCCGGCTTCAGCGAGCTGCAGGATGACGAAAGCCAGAAGCTCGCTGCCGAATTGCAGGCTGCGGTGCGCGAGACGGGGCTCGCGGTCACGGGCCCGAACTGCCTCGGCAATTTGAGCGCCGGCGAAAAGCTCTTCACCAATATCGACGATCGCATCGTCACCATGGAACAGGGCGCGGTGGCGATCGCCGGCCAATCCGGCGCGATCGTCATGGCGATCCGCCAGACGCTGGAAGACCGGGGTGTCGGCGTCGGCTACATGGTGACCACGGGCAACGAGGCCGGGCTCGAGACGCCGGATCTGATGCGCTACTTCGCCGAGGATCCGAGCATCAAGGTGATCGTCGTCTACCTCGAAGGCGTGCGCAACACCAAGGCGTTCCGCGATGCCTGCAAGGCGGCACGCGCGGCGAGCAAGCCCGTGATCGCGCTCAAGCTCGGCGCCTCCGAAGGCGGCCGCGCCGCGGCGATGGCCCATACCGGCGCACTCGCCGGCTCGATCGAGACGTTCGACGCGATCGCGACGCGCGAAGGGGTGATCCGGGTCGGCGGCCTCGACGAGCTGATCGAGACCACCGAGTGCTTCGTGCACGCGGCCGTTCCGAAAGGCGACCGGCTCGCCGCTGTGACGCTGTCCGGCGGCAAGCGCGGCATGCTGATCGACGCCTTCTATGCCGCAGGCCTGAACTTCGCGCCGCTGAGCCCGCATGTCAGCGCGGAGCTGGCGAAGATGCTCGGCCCCGGCTCGATCGTCGGCAATCCGCTCGATGCTGGCTTTGCCGCAGTGGTCGATCCCTCCGTCTACATGAAATCGATCAAGCTGATGATCGACGACCCCGATATCGACATCGTCATCGTCGATGCCGAGCTGCCGAAGGCGCCGCATGAGCTGCGCGAGCGCAATTTGCGCATCGTCAACGAGATGGCGAGCCAGGCGGGCAAGCCGGTGATCTACATCAGCGCGATGTCGATCGGCTTCACCGAATACACCAAGGGCTTGCGGAAGTCGCTGCCGCATCTCGCGGTCATGCAGGGCATGGACCGCGCGGTGACCGCGATCAAGTCGCTGCTCGCCTATGCGAAGCTGCGCAAGGAGGTGCCCGATATCGTCTCGAGCTCGAAACCCGCCGCCCGCGCCGTGCTGGAGAAGACGTTGAAATCGGCGACCGGTGCTGCGCTCGACGAGGTCGCCTCGAAGAAGCTGCTCAAGGCCTACGGCATCCCGATCTCGAAGGAGGCGATCGCACAGACCGCGGCGGACGCCATCAAGATTGCCAAGCAGATCGGTTTTCCGGTCGTGGCAAAACTCGTCAGTGCGGAGATCCTGCACAAGTCCGACATCGGCGGCGTGGTGCTGAACCTCAACAGCGCAGCCGAGGTGAAGAAGGCGTTCGCCGACATCACCGCGCGCGTGGCGAAGCTCAAGGGCAAGCCGAAGCTCGACGGCATCCTGATCGCACAGCAAGTCAAGGCCGAGCTCGAGCTCGTCGTCGGCGCCTCGCTCGATGCAGAGATGGGGCCGGTCGTGCTGTTCGGCACCGGCGGCATCGATATCGAGCTGATGAAGGACGTCGCGCTCGCCGGCGCGCCGCTGGATGAGAGCGAGGCACGGCTCCTGATCGGCCGCACCAAGGCCGGCGTCAAGATGCGCGGCTATCGCGGCAGGCCGGTCTTGCACGAGGCCTCGGCGGTGAAGGCGCTGGTCGGGCTGTCCAACCTGATCGCGGATGCGGGCGATCGCATCGCCTCGATCGACATCAACCCGTTCCTGATCAACACCAGGACGGGTGTGGCCGTCGACGCCCTGATCGTGCTGAACAATGCTGCGGCAAAGCGGGCGGCCGGGCATTGAGGTGCGTAGGTCCGTAGGGTGGATTAGCGCAGCGTAATCCACCAATTCGGTGCATCCACGCGCGAGGCGTTGGCGGGTTACGCTTCGCTAACCCGCCCTACGTACCATCGTGACCTTCTTCCAACTTCCCCGCTTTGGCCGTAAAATCGCCCCTGCATGGCACGCGCGAGCAATCTTGTGATCGGAACGGCAACGCTGGCGGCGATCGCCGTGGCGTTCGGCGGCCTGCTCGGCGCGCAGAAATGGCGCACCATCCAGAGCCGCAGCCAGTTGCGCGTGGTGTTCGAGGGCGGCTCCGCCAGCGGGCTGCGCCGCGGCGGGCCGGTCAATTTCGACGGCGTGCCCGCCGGCCAGATCCTGTCGATCAAGCTGGATAGTCCGCGCAGGATCGTGGCACTCGTCATGCTCGACAACACCGCGCCGATCCGCAAGGACACCGTGGCCGGAATCGAGTTCCAGGGCCTCACCGGCATTGCCGCGATCTCACTCATCGGCGGCGCCCCCTCTGCACCGCCGGTGCCGCTGGACGCGGACGGCATCCCGGTGCTGACGGCCGATCTCAGCGACGCCGAAACCATCGTCGAAACTCTGCACAGCGTCGACCGCACCATCGTGAACAACGCCCCCGCAATCAAGGAGGGCCTGCACACGTTCGAGACCTATACCGCCGACCTCAGGAGCAAGGGCGCCGAGATCGATTCGGTCATGGCCAAGGTCGATAGCGCCTTTGCGGGCTTCGACAAGGCGGTCGCCAAGATCGAGGGCGCGGTGCCGGGCTTCGTCGATGGCAAGGCCGACGAGCTGTTCGAGAAGATCCAGGGGCTGCACGAGCTTGCCGGCACCATGAAGAAGAAGTCGGCGGCCTATCTCGACGACATTCGCCGCTCGCTGCTCGACGTCAGCGAGGCCGCCAACAAGATGAGCGGCACGCCGGCGCCGCCGCGGCCCCCGCGCAGGCCCACCGAGCAGAAGCGGTAACGCCTCTTTCTTACCCTCCACTGGAGGGGGAGGGTCGGCTCACATGGAGCGTAGCGAAATGTGAGACGGGGTGGGGTGACGGTCTCTCCCCATCCAACAGCGCCCGAGAGGAGGGATCACCCCACCCCGCTCGCGCTACGCGCGATCAACCCTCCCCCTCCAGGGAGGGTAAGGCGGAATCGGCGACGGCTCAGTAATTGCCGGCCGCCGCCCCGTTCGGAATGCCATCGATCGGACACTCATCGGTGCCGGGCGTCGAGCGGGTCATTGCCTCGACCATGTCGCGCGTGCCTTCGGGATCCCTGATCCAGTTCTTGTAGAAATCATACGGGCACGCGGCGACGCCGCGCGGGCTGTCGCCGGAATTGATCATGCCGGTGTAGCCGCGGTGAACCAGCTTGTAGAGATGGTTCTGCGACTGGCCGTTGCGGCGCGCGTCGCGGATCAGATGCTTCGACAGCTGCGCGTACTGGATGCCGTAATCCTCCTCGCCGCATTCGCCGAGCGTGCGGCCGTCGAAACCGATGATCGCGGAGTGGCCGAAATAGGAATAGACGCCGTCGAAGCCGGCGGCATTGGCGACCGCGACATAGACGTTGTTGGCCCAGGCCATCGCCTTGGAGATCATGACCTGCTGCTCCTTGGCCGGATACATGTAGCCCTGGCAGCGCACGATCAGCTCCGCGCCCTTCATCGCGCAGTCGCGCCAGATCTCCGGATAATTGCCGTCATCGCAGATGATCAGGCTGACCTTCAGACCCTTGGGCCCCTCGGAGACATAGGTGCAATTGCCGGGGTACCAGCCTTCGATCGGTACCCAAGGCATGATCTTGCGATACTTCTGCACGATCTCGCCCTTGTCGTTCATCAGGATCAGGGTGTTGTAGGGCGCCTTTTGCGGATGCTCCTCGTGGCGTTCGCCGGTGAGCGAGAACACGCCCCACACTTTGGCCTTGCGGCAGGCCTCGGCGAAGATCGCGGTCTCCTCGCCCGGCACCATTGACGCCGTCTCGTACATCTCCTTGGCATCGTACATGATGCCTTGCGTGGAATATTCCGGGAAGATCACGAGATCCATACCGGGCAGCCCGACCTTCATGCCGACGATCATGTCGGCGATCTTGCGAGCGTTGTCGAGCACCTCGGCCTTGGTGTGCAGGCGGGGCATCTTGTAATTGACCACCGCGACGCCGACCGTGTCGTTGCTGCTGGAGATGTCACCGTGAAGCATGTGGAGCGCTCCTGTTGTCTGATGCTGGCGTGGGTTAGTGGCTGATCATCCAGGGGCGTGCGGTCGGAAAGCCCTTGGCGCCGCTCCTGCTCTTGGTCATCAGCCGCGCCGGCTTTGTCCTATCCGCCGCGCTCTTGTCCTTCACGGTCTTGCCCGAGGAGCAGCAGCCGCAGCCCGGGCCGTGCGAGGCCTTATATTGCGCCAGCGTCTGCGGTGCGTGCGTGCTGCGCTCGTTGACGGCGTGCGCCTTGCGCTTCTCCGCCGGCATGCAGAAGAAGTTCGGCGCCGTCAGGATGACGCGGGGCGCCATCGTCTCGCAGTGTGGGCAGCTCTGCGGATCGTCGCATTCCGCCATCGGGCGCAGGTCCTTGAAGGGACCGCAGTCGTCACAGAGATATTCGTAGACCGGCATCGCATCACCTACGCTCTTGCCTGTTCACACAACTCGCTGCCACCGTGCGTGTGGAGACAGCACCTCACCCCGAACCCTCTCCCCGTGAGAACGGGGAGAGGGAGCGCGGCGTCACTTGTCCGGCGAGATCGGCATCTGAATGTCGCCGGTGATGTGCTTGATGGGTCCGGCCGCCGACGGCATCACGTCGAAGTCGAAGATCTCGGTCGGCAGCCATAGCGTGGCGCAGGCGTTGGGCACGTCGACGACGCCGGAGATGTGGCCCTGGCACGGCGCGGTGCCGAGGATCGAATAGGCCTGGGCGCCGGAATAGCCGAACTTCTTGAGATATTCGATGGCGTTGAGGCAGGCCTGACGATAGGCGATGTGGACGTCGAGATAGTGCTGCTTGCCGGCCTCGTCCACCGAGATGCCCTCGAAGATCAGATAGTCCTTGTAGTTCGGCGTGATCGGCGACGGCTTGAAGATCGGATTCTTGATGCCGTACTTCGACATGCCGTCTTTGATCACTTCCACCTTCAGGTGGAGCCAGCCGGCCATCTCGATCGCACCGCAGAAGGTGATCTCGCCGTCGCCCTGGCTGAAGTGCAGGTCGCCCATCGAAAGGCCCGCGCCGGGGACGTAGACCGGGAAGTAGATCTTCGAGCCGCGCGAGAGATCCTTGATGTCGCAATTGCCGCCATGCTCGCGCGGCGGCACGGTGCGCGCACCCTCGGCGCCGATCTTGGCTTTCACATCGCCCTTGGCGCGGCCGCCATGGGCGGTCGGCGCGAACGGCGGATTGGCAAGGCCGGGCACGCGGGTCGGGTTGGTCGAGATCAGCTCGGCCTCGCGCTTATTCCAGGTGTCCAGCATCTTCGGATCGGGCAGACAGCCGATCAGGCCGGGATGGATCAGACCGGCAAAGTTGACGCCGGGCACGTGACGCGAGGAGGTGTAGAGACCTTTGATGTCCCAGATCGACTTCTGCGCCAGCGGGAAATGGTCGGTGAGGAAGCCGCCGCCGTTCTGCTTGGAGAAGAAGCCGTTGAAGCCCCACAGGCTCTCCTTGAGCGGACCGACGTCGAGCAGGTCGACGACGAGAAGGTCGCCGGGCTCGGCGCCCTTGACGCCGATCGGGCCGGAGAGGAAGTGCACGATCGACAGGTCGATGTCGCGCACGTCGTCGGCGGAATCGTTGTTCTTGATGAAGCCGCCGGTCCAGTCATAGGTCTCGATGATGAAATCGTCGCCGGGATTGACCCAGGCCACGATCGGGATGTCGGGGTGCCAGCGGTTGTGCACCATGTCGTTTTCATAGGCCGACTTGGTGAGATCGACCTTGATCAGTGTCTCTGGCATCGAGATGCTCCCCTTTTACACGGTTGGTTAGACGGACAGATATTTCGAGACCTGCGCGGCATCGACGGCATCGCGCGGATCATCGCGCACGATCTCGCCGTTCTCGATCACCAGCACGCGATCGGCGATGTCGAGCGCGAAACTGAGGACCTGCTCGGACACGACGATCGACAGCCCCTTCTCGTCGCGGATGCGCTTCAACGTGCGCGCCATCTCCTTGATGATCGAGGGCTGGATGCCTTCGGTCGGCTCGTCCAGCAGCAGCACCTTCGGCTTGGTGGCGAGCGCGCGCGCGATCGCCAATTGTTGCTGTTGCCCGCCGGAGAGATTGCCGCCACGGCGGCCCTTCATCTCCAGCAGCACCGGGAACAGTTCGTAGATGTCGTCAGGCACCTCGGAGCCGCCGGAGACGACGAGCCCGGTCTCGATGTTCTCCTTCACCGTCATGGTGGAGAAGATCATGCGGCCCTGCGGCACGTAGGCGAGACCCTTGGCGACGCGCTCAAAGCTCTTGAGGTTGCCGAGCTCGGCGCCATCCATGTTCACCGAGCCGCTCTTGGCCGGCAGGATGCCCATCAGCGACTTCATCAGCGTGGTCTTGCCCATGCCGTTGCGGCCCATGATCGCAACGATCTCGTTCGCCGCCACCTTGACGTTGAGCCCGTGTAGCACCTCGCTCTGGCCGTAGGCGACGTGGAGATCAGAAATAGCCAGCATCAGCGTGCTCCTTGCTTCTTGCGCATGATCTTGTCCGGAAACCGGACGCCACTTTCCGGGATCATGCGCTAGTGACCGAGGTACACTTCGATGACCTTGGGATCGTTCTTCACCTTCTCCATCGTCCCTTCCGAGAGGATCTGGCCCTGGTGCAGCACGGTGACCTTGTGCGCGATGTCCTCGACGAACTTCATGTCGTGCTCGATCACCAGCACCGAACGGTTCTTGATGATGCGGTTGAGCAGCTCGGCGGTCTTGGCGCGCTCGGACACGCTCATGCCGGCGACGGGCTCGTCGAGCATCAAGAGGTCGGGATCCTGGATCAGCAGCATGCCGATCTCGAGCCACTGCTTCTGGCCGTGGCTGAGCTCGTCGGCATAGGTGTTGAGCTTGTCCTTGAGGAAGATCATCTCTGCGACCTCCTCGACCCGCTCCTTCACCAGCTGGTCGCGCTGGAAGGTCAGCGAGCCGAACACGGTGCGGCCGCGCGGAAACGAGATCTCGAGGTTCTCGAATACGGTGAGATCCTCGAACACCGACGGCGTCTGGAACTTGCGCCCGACGCCGGTCTGCACGATCTCGTTCTCCTTCATCTTCGTGAGCTCCTTGCCACGAAACTGGATCGAGCCCGAGGTCGCCTTGGTCTTGCCGCAGATCAGATCGAGCACCGTGGTCTTGCCGGCGCCGTTGGGGCCGATGATGACGCGGATCTCGTTCTCCTCGACATAGAAGGAGAGATCGTTGACCGCCTTGAACCCGTCGAACGAGACGGTGAGGCCGGAGACCGCGAGCAGGAAGTCCTTGGGCTGGTGACCGATGAGCATGATCGCCTCCTCACTCTGCCGGCGCGCCGTCGGCGACGGAATTGTCGGTCCAGCCAGACTTCGGCTTGCGCGAGGCGAACAGCCGGTCGATGCGCGGCTGCACGTAATCGGCCCAGAGCCCGGACAAGCCGTTCGGGAAAGCGAGCACGACGGCGATGAACAGCGCGCCGAGGCCGAACAACCAGAGTTGCGGGAAGGATTCCGACAGGCTGGTCTTGGCGAAATTCACCAGGATCGCGCCCCAGACCGCGCCGAAGATCGACATCCGCCCGCCGACCGCGGTGTAGATCACCATCTCGATCGACGGCACGATGCCGACGAAGGACGGCGACATGAAGCCGACGTTGAGCGCGAACATGGCGCCGCCGATCGCGGCGAAGACCGCGGCCATGCAGAAGGCAAAGATCTTGAAATTGGCGACGCTGTAGCCGGAGAAGCGGACGCGGTCCTCCTGCTCGCGCATCGCCACCAGGATGCGGCCGAGCTTGGTCAGGCGGATGAACTGCGCGATGCCGATGCAGGCGAACAGCAGCACCACCTCGACGAAGTACAGGATGATCTTGGCGTGATCGGGCCGGATGTCCCAACCCTTCAGCGTGCGCAGATCGGTCATGCCGTTGATGCCGCCGGTATAGCCCTGCTGGCCGACGATGAGGATGGTCAGGATGGCGGCGACGGCCTGGGTGATGATCGCGAAATAGGTGCCGCCGACGCGGCGCTTGAACATCGCGGTGCCGATGATCAGAGCGAACAGGCCGGGCACCAGGATGATGGCGAGGATGGTGAAGGTGAGGCTGTGGAACGGCTGCCAGAAGAACGGCAGCGCCGTGATCTGATTCCAGTCCATGAAATCGGGGATGCCGGGCGTCGACTGGATCTTGGTGTTCTCGACGCTGGAGGCCTCGAGCTTGAGGAACATCGCCATGCAATAGCCGCCGAGTCCGAAGAACACGCCCTGCCCCAGGCTCAAGATGCCGCCGTAGCCCCAGCACAGCACGAGGCCGATCGCGACGAAGGCATAGGTCAGATATTTCGCGACCAGATTGAGGCGGAAGACATCCAGCGTCAGCGGCAGGATCACGAACAGCACGGCGGCGAGCGCAATGAAGCCCATCAGTTCGGATCGATTGAAGAAGCGTGAGTTGATGATCATGACTTGCCTGCTTCTCGTTATTTGCGGACCTTGAGGGCGAACAGACCCTGCGGCCGCAGCATCAGGATGCCGACGACGGCGAGCAGTGTGAGCACCTTGGCCATCGAGCCCGACATGAAGAACTCGAGCGTCGATTGCGTCTGCGAGATCGAGAAGGCCGAGGCGATGGTGCCGAGCAGGCTGGCGGCGCCGCCGAACACGACGACGAGGAAAGTGTCGACGATGTAGAGCTGGCCCGACGTCGGCCCGGTCGAGCCGATCATGGTGAAGGCGCTGCCGGCGACACCGGCGATGCCGCAGCCGAGGCCGAAGGTGTAGCGGTCGACCTTCTCGGTGTTGATGCCAACCGCGCCGGCCATGATGCGGTTCTGCACGACCGCGCGGACCTGACGGCCCCAGCGCGACATGTAGAGAACGTAGGCGACCGCAATGGTGATCAGCACGGTGAGGCACATCACGAAGACGCCGTTGATCGGCACCTCGATGCTGTCGGTGACGCGGAGCGAGCCCAGCATCCATTGCGGCAGCTCGACGCCGACCTCGCGCGCGCCAAACACCGAGCGATATGCCTGCTGCAGCATCAGGCTGAGGCCCCAGGTGGCGAGCAACGTGTCGAGCGGGCGCTTGTAGAGGTGCCGGATCAGCACCCATTCCACCAGCATCCCCAAGGCGCCGGAGGCGAAGAAGGCCAGGATCATCGCGAGGAAGAAGTAGCCGCTGAACAGGCTCGGCAAATTAGCCTGGAAGAGATTGGAGGTCATCCAGGTGACGTAGGCGCCGAGGATCATGAACTCGCCATGGGCCATGTTGATGACGCCCATCTGGCCGAAGATGATCGCAAGGCCGAGCGCCATCAGGACATAGACGGAGAACAGGATCAGTCCGGCAAACCCCTGCATGACGAAGATCGAGCCGAGGTCGCCAATCGAATAGTCGCCGAACATCCATGTCCTCCGTCGGGAAAGGGTCCCGCGTCGCGAGCAGGTTCGCGACGCGGGGGCTTGAGGCATGGACTTGCGATCCACGCCAGGGAGCGGTTTTGCCTTGAGGGGGTGCGACGGGCGCCGCGACTTACCGGTAACGCTTCTTACTGGTAACCCTTCGGGAACGGATCCGGCTCGACGAGATCGGCGGTCTCGTAGATCAGCTCGAACTGGCCATCGAGCTTGGCGCGCCCCACCCGGGTCTTCGACCAGAGGTGATGGTTCTCGTGGATGCGCACATAGCCTTCCGGCGCGCCCTTGAACTCGACACCCGTAGAAGCCGTGGCGATCTTGTCGACGTCGAAAGAGCCGGCCTTTTCGACCGTCAGCTTCCACAGCCACGGGCCGAGATAGGCAGCCTGGGTGACGTCTCCGATCACGGTCTTCTCGCCCCACATCTTCTTGAACGCCGAGACGAAAGCCTTGTTGTTCGCATTGTCGAGCGACTGGAAGTACTTCATGCAGGCATAGGCGCCCGCGATGTTCTCACCGCCGATACCGTCGATCTCGTCCTCGGTCACCGAGATCGTCAGCAGTGCCTGCTTGGAGAGATCGATGCCGGCCGCCTTGAGCTGCTTGTAGAAGGCGACGTTGGAGCCGCCGACGACGTCGGTGAAGATCACGTCCGGCTTGGTCAGCTTGATCTTGTTGATGACCGAATTGAACTGCGTCGAGCCGAGCGCATAATATTCCTCGCCGACCACTTTGCCCTTGAGCACGTTCTCGACGTGCTTGCGCGCGATCTTGTTGGAGGTGCGCGGCCAGATGTAATCCGAGCCGATGAAGAAGAAGGACTTGGCGCCCTTCTCCTTGGCGATCCAGTTCAGGCCGGCGAGAATCTGCTGGGTCGCTTCCTGGCCGGTATAGATGACGTTCTTGGACTGCTCGAGGCCTTCGTAGAAGGTCGGGTAGTAGAGCATGCCGTTATATTGCTCGACGACCGGCAGCACCGCCTTGCGCGAGGCCGAGGTCCAGCAGCCCATGATCGCCGCGACCTTGTCGTTGACGAGGAGCTTCTTCGCCTTCTCGGCGAAGGTCGGCCAGTCCGATGCGCCGTCCTCCTGGATGAACTTGATCTTGCGGCCGAGCACGCCGCCGGCCGCGTTGATCTGCTCGATCGCAAGCTTTTCGGCCTGGATCGAGCCGGTCTCGGAGATCGCCATGGTGCCGGTCGCCGAATGCAGGATGCCGACCGTGACCTCGGTGTCGGTGACGGCCAGACCCGTGGTGTTGACCGCCGAGGTCGCCGGCGCCTGCGCAAATGACCCGCGCGGCAGCATGGTGATGGCCGGGACCGCGGCCATTCCCATCAATAATTTGCGCCGCAGCGGCGACAACAGGCCCTTGTTTGCTTCGTCTGACATGAGCACCCCACTTTTGTTCGAGAACACGCGATTGGTGCCCGTGAGGATGGCTCGAATTTATGCAGCCCACGCATACGCAAGATCGCGTATACTGCACCGCAAAATGCCGACGTAGGCTTCTGGTACGGAATTTGCGAGGGGTCCGGGTCCGTATCGGGAGTGGGGTTAAGTGGCAGGGCGGCAGCGAATAGACCGCGTCAGGCGCCAGTACAATCAATGGGTCGCCAACCAGACGCTGGAAGATTACGCCCTGCGCTTCACCGCCAAGAGCGCGCGGCGCTGGTCCGCCGCCCGCGTCGCTAACACGGCACTGGGCGCGATCTCGTTCCTGGCGATGGAGGCGATCGGCGGGACCATCACGCTGAACTATGGCGTCACCAACGCGACTGCCGCCATCGTCGTGGTTTCCATCATCATCTTCGGCTGCGGGGTGCCTATTGCGTATTATGCCGCCAAATGCGGCATCGACATCGACCTGCTGACGCGGGGGGCCGGCTTCGGTTACATCGGCTCGACCGTCACCTCGCTGATCTACGCCTCCTTCACCTTCATCTTCTTCGCGATCGAGGCCGTGATCCTCGCCTCAGCACTCGAGATGTGCTTCGGGATTCCGCGGCCGGTGGGCTATCTCATCAGCGCCGTCGTCATCATCCCGCTGGTGGCCTACGGCATCACGCTGATCAGCCGCTTCCAATTGTGGACGCAGCCGCTGTGGGTGATCCTTCACATCATTCCGTTTGCCGCGATCGCCTGGCACAACCCGCGCTCCTTTGCGGAGTGGCACAAGTTCTCCGGCGAGCACGGCGACCTCAACGGGCATTTCGATCTCCTGCTGTTCGGCGTTGCGGCCTCGGTCGTGTTCTCGCTGGTGGCGCAGATCGGCGAGCAGGTCGACTTCCTGCGGTTCCTGCCGCGCGACCGCCGCGCCTCCAGGGCCTCCTGGTGGATGGCGCTGATGAGCGCGGGGCCGGGCTGGATCGTGCTGGGCGCGCTGAAGCTGCTGGCGGGCTCGTTCCTCGCCTTCTTCGCACTCAGCCACGGCGTGCCGCCCGAAGAAGCCGCCGAGCCGGCGCACATGTATCTCGAAGCGTTCCGCTATGTGCTGTCGCAGCCCGACCTCGCTTTGGCCTTGACCGGCACCTTCGTGATCCTGTCGCAGGTCAAGATCAACGTCACCAACGCCTATGCCGGCTCGATCGCCTGGTCGAATTTCTTCTCGCGCTTGACCCACAGCCATCCCGGGCGCGTGGTCTGGCTGGTCTTCAACGTCGTCGTGGCCCTGCTGCTGATGGAGATCGGCGTCTACAAGGCCCTGGAGCAGACGCTGGCGCTCTATTCGAACGTCGCGATCGCCTGGGTCGGCGCGCTGGTCGCCGACCTCGTCATCAACAAGCCGCTCGGACTGCGGCCGCAGCAGATCGAGTTCAAGCGCGCGCATCTCTACGACGTCAATCCGGTCGGCGTGGGAGCGATGACGATCGCGACCATCGTCTCGATCAGCGCCTTCTACGGCCTGTTCGGGCCGACCGCGAAGGCGCTGTCGGCCTTCATCGCGCTCGCGGCGGCCTTCCTCACGGCGCCGTTGATCGCCTGGGCCACAGGCGGCAAATACTACATCGCGCGCAAGCCGAAGCGGAGCTGGCAGAACATCGAGGCGATCCAGTGCTGCATCTGCGAGCACTCGTTCGAGCCGGAGGACATGGCCTCCTGCCCCGCTTACGCCGGCCCGATCTGCTCGCTGTGCTGTTCGCTGGACGCGCGCTGCCACGATCTCTGCAAGCCGCATGCGAGATTCCAGGCGCAGGTGTCGGAAACGCTGGGCCGGCTGATGCCGCAGCCGATCTACGCCCGGATCAACTCGCAAGTCGGCCATTATATCGGCGTGTTCGTGGTCTCCGCCGGGCTGATCGCCCTGGTGCTGGGACTCATCTATCTACAGACGTCGGCGAATGTGCACGGCGACAACGAGCTCGTGTCCGACGTGCTGTGGAAAGTGTTCTTCTCCCTCAGCATCATCATCGGCGTGGTGGCGTGGCTGTTCGTGCTGGCGCAGCAGAGCCGCCGCGCCGCCGAGGCCGAGACGCGGCGGCAGACCGCGCTGCTGATCCAGGAGATCGACGCGCACAAGCGCACTGACGCCGAGCTCCAGCGTGCCAAGGAGGTCGCCGAATCCGCCAACCTCGCCAAGAGCCGTTATGTGGTCGGCCTGAGCCACGAGCTGCGCTCGCCGCTCAATGCGATCAGCGGCTATGCGCAACTGCTCGAGCAGGATACGACGCTCGGCGCCAAGCCCCGCGACCAGGTCCGCGTCGTCCGCCGCAGCGCCGACCATCTCTCCGGCCTGATCGACGGCATCCTGGACATCTCCAAGATCGAGGCGGGGCGGCTGTATCTGTCGCGCGACGAGGTGCGCTTGAGCGAGTTCCTCGACCAGCTCGTCGGCATGTTCCGCCTCCAGGCCGCCGCCAAGGGCATCGACTTCGTGTTCAGGCGGCCGCCGACGCTACCGCGGGTGGTCTATGCCGACGAGAAGCGGCTGCGTCAGGTGCTGATCAACCTGCTCTCGAACGCCATCAAGTTCACCCAGTCCGGCAGCGTGCAGTTCGTGGTGCACTACCGCAGCCCGGTCGCCGAGTTCGAGGTGATCGACACCGGCCCGGGTATCCAGGGCGGCGACCTCGAACGTATCTTCGCACCATTCGAGCGGGGTGCGCTCGGCGCGTCGCAGCCGCAGACCGGCACCGGCCTCGGGCTCACCATCAGCCGCCTGCTCGCCGGCGTGATGGGCGGGGACATCAAGGTCACGAGCACGGTCGGCACCGGCTCGACCTTCAGGGTCAAGATCCTGCTCTCGGAGGTCGCCAATCCCCAGCGGATCGCGCCGGTGGAGGCGCCGGTCTCAGGCTATCACGGCCCGCGCAAGACCATCCTCGTCACCGACGACGATCCCGTGCATCGCGACCTCCTGCGCGAGGTGCTGACGCCGCTCGGCTTCATCCTGCTCAGCGCACCCGACGGCGCCGGCTGCCTCGCATTGGCGCAGCATTGCCGGCCCGATCTGTTCCTGCTCGACATCTCGATGCCTGCCATGGACGGCTGGGCGGTCGCCGAGGCCTTGCGCGCCAGCGGCCATCATCAGGCCCGCATCCTGATGGTGTCGGCAAGCGCGCTCGAGGCTCATGGCACGCCGCTGGCGCAGCCCTTCCACGACGGCTACCTGATGAAGCCGATCGACATCCCGCGGCTGCTGGCGACGATTCGCCAGCTTCTCAAGATCGAATGGCAATACGGCTCGCATGAGGTCGCGGTGCCGTTCTGGCATCCGGAGACCGGATCGAAGCCGCCGCTGCGGCACATCGAGGCGCTGATCGGGCTCGGCCAGATCGGCTACGTCAAGGGCATCCAGCTGAAGCTGGACGAGATCGGCAGCGAGCACCCCGAGCATGCCGACTTCGTCGCGCAGATGCGGTCGCTGGTCGATCGCTTCGATCTCGACCAGTACATGGACACATTGAAGACGTTGCATGCTTATGAGCATTGAATCGAAGAAGCGCGACGTCGCGCTCGTCGTCGACGATTCCCCGGAGACGCTCCGGCTGCTCACCGACGCGCTCGACGGCGCCGGCATGACGGTGATGGTGGCGCTCGACGGCGCCGCGGCGATGCGAATCATCGACCAGATCACGCCCGACATCATCCTGCTCGATGCCGTGATGCCCGGCATCGACGGCTTCGAGACCTGCCGCCGGCTCAAGCGCGACGCGGGTCTCGCCAATGTCCCGGTGATCTTCATGACGGGTCTGGCCGAAACCGAGCACATCGTGCGTGGATTGGAAGCCGGCGGCGTCGACTACGTGACCAAGCCGATCGTGATCGAGGAGATGCTGGCGCGCATCCGGGTCCATCTCGGCAATGCCCGGCTGACCCAGAGCGCGCGCGCCGCGCTCGACGTCTCCGGCCGTTTCCTGTTCGCGGTCAATCGCCAGGGCAGCGTGCTGTGGGCGACGCCGCAGGCGCAGAAGCTGCTATCCGATCATCACGGCGCGCAGACCGACGACTTCGTGCTGCCGCCGACGCTGCTGCAATGGCTCGAGCAGGCGAAGGCCAAGAGCGGCTCGAAATCCCAGGCCGCGTCGCTGCCCGATAGTCCGCAGCTCCGCTTCTATTACATGGGCGAGACCGCGCCGAACGAATTCCTGCTGCGGCTGTCCAAGGAAGCCGGCACCGCGCTGCCGCCCGAATTCACCAGCGAGCTCGGCCTCACCACGCGCGAAGGCGAGGTGCTGGCCTGGCTCAGCAAGGGCAAGACCAACCGCGACATCGCGCAAATTCTGGGCCTCAGCCCGCGCACCGTCGACAAGCACCTGGAGCAGATCTACGCCAAGCTCGGCGTCGAGAACCGGACCGCCGCGGCCGCGATCGCCGCGAATGCGACGCGGCGGAATTCTTGAGCGTGGTGTAGATGAGTTGAGGCGCTGCCAACCGAGCAAATGGTGTCGTCCCGGACAAGCGCAGCGAAGCGGAGCGCCGATCCGGGACCCATAACCCCAGGGAGTAGTTTGGCGAAGGCTCGGAGTGACCAGCTCGCTCTATAACCACCGCCTGGGAGTATGGGTCCCGGGCTCGCTTCGCGCCCCGGGACGACAGTGGCGATCGCTAACCTCGCCTTACATCGGCATCGTCAACTGTAGACGAAAGCCTTGTCGTCCAGGTCCGTCTTCGGAATCTCGTCCTTCTCGGTCCAGTAATCCTGGCTGTGCTGCCATTCCGGCTTGTCGCCGCGCTTGGGCAACAGGTTCATGTTGCGCATCATGTAGCCGGGATTGAAGTTTTCCGGATCGATCCAGGGCAGGATCGGCATGTTGTGGTCTTCAGGCCGCAGCTTGACCTCGACCTTCTTTGCACCCTTCGCCTTCATGTGGCCGAGCAGCCGGCAGACAAAATCGGCGACGAGATCGACGCGCAGCGTCCAGCTGGCGCGGAAATAGCCGAACACCCAGACCATGTTCGGCACGCCCGTGAACATCATGCCGCGATAGGTGACGGTGTCGCCGAAGGCCAGCGGCTTGCCGTCGATCTCGAAGGCGATATCGCCGAGCGCGGCAAGATTGAAGCCGGTCGCTGTGACGACGACATCGGCCTCAAGCAGCTTGCCGGACTTGAGCTGGATGCCATTCTCGACGAAGCATTCGATCTCGTCGGTGACGACGGAGGCCTTGCCGCTGGCGATGCCCTTGAACAAATCGGCATCCGGCACGAAGGCGATGCGCTGCCGCCACGGCCGGTATTTTGGCGTGAAATGGGTCTCGACGTCGTAGTCGGGACCGAGCACGGCGCTGATCTGGCCGATCAGCTCCTTCTTCACCTGCTCGGGCTTGGACACGCAGAGCTTGGTGAACGCATCCTGCTCGAACAGGATCTTGCGCCGCACGATCTCGTGGATCCAGGCTTCATCGACCTGCAACCGGCGCAGCTCTTCCGCGATCTCGATGGCGTTGCGGCCGAGGCGGAAATAGGTCGGCGAGCGCTGCAGCATGGTGACATGGGCGCACTTGTCGGTGATGTTCGGCACCAGTGTTGCCGCGGTCGCGCCCGAGCCGATCACGACGACCTTCTTGTTCGTGAGGTCGATATCGTCGGGCCAGGTCTGGGGATGGACGATGCGGCCCTTGAAACGGTCCATGCCCTTCCATTCCGGCGTGTAGCCTTCGGAATGGCGATAATAGCCCTGGCACATCCAGAGGAAGTTCGCCGTGAAGGTCTTGGGCTCGCCGGTGTCGGTCGTCACGGCGTCAATGGTCCAGAGATTCTGCTCGCTCGACCAGCTCGCGGAATTGATCTTGTGCTTGTAGCGAATGTGCCGCGCGATATCGTTGTCGTCGATCACCTCCTTCATATAGGAGAGGATCTCTTCGGCGGTCGCAATCGGCGGGCCGACCCAAGGCTTGAAGCTGTAGCCGAAAGTGTGGAGATCGCTGTCGGAGCGGATACCGGGATAGCGATGTGTGCTCCAGGTGCCGCCGAATGTTTCCTGCGTCTCCAGGATGACGTAGCTCGTGCCCGGCAGCTGCTTCTGGATGTGATAGGCGCTACCGATGCCGGATATGCCGGCGCCGACGATCAGCACGTCGAAATGTTCAGAAGCCTGTTTGGCCGTGGCGTGACTGCGAACAGCGACATTCATTGTTGCTTCTATGCCTTGCTTGTCTTTGTGGCCGTCCTTGATTGGACGGCGCGTTTCCTCCGCGACGGGCATGATCACCCGCCGCGCCTCCGCTTCAAAATGACATAGATCAAGTCGCGGTCAAATCACAGTGCCGCACCCCAGCTCCGCGCGGTCTGCACGATCCAGTCGCGATAGAGCGTCAGCGGCGTCACGCCGGTCAAGCCGCCGCAACCGGCGGCGCCGTTCGGTCCTGTCGACCAGCTGATGAGGCCGACGAGCACGGGACCGTTCGACCTGTCCTCGAACACGGGGCCGCCGGAATCGCCGGTGCAGGCGCCAATTCCGCCGCGAACACCGTTGGTTACGGGATCGACCAGACGAATCTGCAGCGTGCCGGGCTGCCCGGTTGCAACGAGGCCGGCCACGCGCGTGGTGCCGCCGCTCTTGCCATCACCGAGAACCGTGACGCCGATGCCGGCGACGACGAAGCGACTGCCGACCTGAATTGGAATCGTGGGCATGCCGACCGTCACCGTGGATTTTCCCTTCAGTGGAATTTCCAACTGCAGCAGCGCCACGTCGGCGGTGGCGCGATGCGCCTGCATCGCCTGCATGTTGAAGTTCGGATGGATCGCGACGGTGCGCACGTTCAGCAATTGCGGCTGGCCGTCGCCGCCGCGATCGACCACCTTGTAATCCGCGCCCGGCGGCACGCAATGGGCGACCGTCAACACCAGCCTCGGGGCGATCAGGCTGCCGGTGCAGAAATTGCCGCGCGAGCCGACGATGGTGACGACGGCGCGGGCGACGCCATCTGCCTGCGGCGTGCCGCCGCCGACGATGGCGTGAGCGGGCGCAGCGAGCAGCAGCGTAGCTGCGATGAGGGTGGCGAGCTTCTTCATGGGAACACGCATCGGCATCGATGAAGGCGGGCGATTGCTTCGGACTGGCTCTTGCCGATAGCGCATGCTAGCCCTCTTGGAAAGCAATTGACGAGGGCAGGACATTGGCGATCGAGGCGGTGATCTTTGATTTCGGCGGCGTGCTGACGAGCTCGCCCTTCGAGGCGTTCACGCGGTTCGAGACCGAGCGCGGCCTGCCCGCCGATATCATCCGGCGCACCAACGCCGCCAATCATCTGGAAAACGCCTGGGCCAAATTCGAGCGGGCCGAGGTCGACATCGAGACGTTCGACGCATTGTTCGCCGCCGAATCGCTCGCGCTCGGTGCGGAGGTGCGCGGCCGAGACGTGCTGCCGCTGCTGCAGGGCGATCTGCGCCCGGAGATGGTCGAGGCCCTGAAGCGCATCAAGGCGCAATTCAAGACCGGCTGCATCACCAACAATCTGCCGGCCAACGCGATCGGCAGCATGACGGGGCGTTCTCTCTACATCGCCGAAGTCATGGTGCTGTTCGATCACGTCATCGAATCCGCCAAGATCGGTCTGCGCAAGCCGGATCCACGCATCTACCAGATGATGGTCGAGACGCTGAAGGTCGACCCGAACAATTGCGTTTATCTCGACGATCTCGGCGTCAACCTGAAGCCGGCGCGCCAGATGGGCATGACCACGATCAAGGTGACGAGCGGAGCGCAGGCGATCGCGGAGCTGGAGACGGCGACGGGGCTGAAGCTGGGGTAGTTCGACATACGCCGTCATTGCGAGCGCAGCGAAGCAATCCAGAGTCTTTCCGCGGAGGGAGTCTGGATTGCTTCGCTGCGCTCGCAATGACGGTTGTGGCGAGATATCGCCCAACCAAATCTACTTCGCCGCAGCAGAGGTCCGCTCCGGAAACGCCGCGGCCAGCGCGGCACGGTCCGGCTTCAGCACGCCGCGCTCGGTGATGAGACCGGTGACGAGCCGCGCCGGCGTCACGTCGAAGGCGTAGTTCGCGACCGGCGAGTTTTCGGGCACGATGCGTACCGTCTCCAGCCGGCCGTCCGCGGTGCGGCCGGTCATGTCGGTGACCTCCACGCCGCTGCGCTGCTCGATCGGGATGTCGCGGATGCCGTCATGGACGGCGAAATCGATCGTCGGCGACGGCAGCGCGACGTAGAACGGCACGCCATTGTCATGCGCGGCAAGCGCCTTCAGGTAAGTACCGATCTTGTTGCAGACGTCGCCATTGGCGGCGACGCGGTCGGTGCCGACGATGGCGAGATCGACCATGCCGTGCTGCATCAGATGTCCGCCGGTATTGTCCGGGATCACCGTGTGCGGCACGCCGTGATGGCCAAGCTCCCAGGCCGTGAGCGAGGCGCCCTGGTTGCGCGGACGCGTCTCGTCGACCCAGACATGGACCTTGATGCCGCGCTCATGCGCGAGATAGATCGGCGCCGTCGCCGTGCCCCAGTCGACGGTGGCGAGCCAGCCGGCGTTGCAATGGGTCAGCACGTTGACCACCTCGCCCGGCTTCTTCGCCGCGGTGGCCTCGATCAGCTTCAGGCCGTTGTCGGCAATGCCGCGATTGATCTCGACGTCCTGCTCGGCGATCTCGTCGGCGCGCGCATAGGCCGCTTCCGCCCGTTCCACCGGATCGATCGGCGCGAGCGCCGCGCGCATCTCGTCCAGCGCCCATTTCAGATTGATCGCGGTCGGCCGCGCCACGACCAGCGTGTCATAGGCGCGTTGCAGCCCGGCGTCGGAAGCGTCCTCGCGCATCGCGAGCGCCATGCCGTAGGCGGCCGTGGCGCCGATCAGCGGCGCGCCGCGCACCAGCATGTCCCTGATAGCAACGGCCGCATCTTCACACGAGGTCAGCCGCGCAATGACGAATTCATGCGGCAGCCGGCGCTGATCGATCGCGCCGACCGACCAGCCGTCGCGCTCGCGCCAGATGCTGCGGAAATGCTTGCCGTCGACCTTCATGGCATTCTGCCTTTTCGTTTTTCTTGCGTCTCACGCTCGCAGGATGCGCCCGGCCACCGCATCGAGCTTCTTCAGGAGCTCGGGATCGCGCGCCTCGGGCGCCGTGATCAGCGCGGTGTCGAGCGCACGGTCCGAACCGATCGGGCACGGCTCGTGCTCACGCGGAAAATCCTTGGCCAACCGCGCCACCAGCGCCTTCGCCTTGTCGGCGTTCGAATTCAGCACGCGGATGATGTCCTGCACGGTGACCGCATCGTGGTCGGGATGCCAGCAGTCGAAATCCGTCACCATGGCGACAGTGGCGTAACAGATCTCCGCCTCACGGGCGAGCTTGGCTTCGGGCATATTGGTCATGCCGATCACCGAGTAGCCCAGCGTCTTGTAGGTCATGCTTTCCGCGTAAGTGGAGAATTGCGGCCCTTCCATGCAGACATAAGTGCCGCCGCGCGCGATAGAGATGCCTTCCGCTTCCGCGGCGGCCGCCAGATGGATGCGCAGCCGCGGCGAGACCGGGTGCGCCATCGACACATGCGCGACGCAGCCGCGGCCGAAAAACGAGCTCTCGCGCTTATGGGTGCGATCGACGAATTGATCGACGAGAACGAAGGTCCCAGGGGGCAGTTCCTCCCTGAAGGAACCGCAGGCCGAGAGCGAGATCAAATCGGTGACGCCGGCGCGCTTCAGCACGTCGATGTTGGCGCGATAATTGATGTCGGAGGGGGACAGCCGGTGCCCCTTGTCATGCCGGGGCAGGAACACGATCGGCAGGCCGGCGATGGAGCCACGCCTTAAAGGAGCCGACGGCTCGCCCCATGGGCTCTCGATCACCTCTTCGCGCGCACCCTCTAAGCCGGGCAGGTCATATATGCCCGAGCCGCCGATGATGCCCAATACCGCCTGCGTCATGCCTGCTCCACCCTGTCCGCCAAATGTGACATGGTTAAGCTATGCCAGTTTTGCGGCGGATTTGGAACGGGGGGAGATGCGCCCCTGTTAAGCCGCGGTCGCCGGCTGGAGCTGCATCGCGACCATCCGCTCCAGCGTCTCGACGGACTGGAAATTCTCCGGCGTGATCTCGGACTGCGGAATGGTGAAGTCGAATTCGGCCTCGACGCCGAGCATGAGATTGACCATGTCCATCGAGGTCAGGCCGATATCGACGAGCTTGGCCGAAGGCGTAACGTTCGCGGTGAGCGAATTCTGTTCGAGGATGCCCTTCACCAGCTTGATGATGCGATTGCGCAAAACGGTATCAAAGGCCTGCATCGGCAAATTCCCATCTGTCTATCGGAGGCGGACCGGACTGCCGGCTACGATGGGTGCGGGCTGCCGGTCCTGCAATGGGCGACACCAATACTTCGCGTTTCTTAGTAAACGATGACTCAGATTGTCGGAAATCCAGCCCTTCTTCCAGAGTCCTAACGCGATACCGGAAAATCCGGCGATGCGAACAACCGGACCTTAACTGTTCGTTCGGAATTGGGTTTTGTTTACCCTCTATTTCATCGACGAATTTGAATTAAATCCGTAGCCTCGTCTCACAAGCAAAGATGGCTGGAGGATCGCCTCAAGCGGCATCGCGAATGATGCCGGCGATCTCGAACGGCAAACCGGAGGCGGACGAGCATGAACGTGCGTGAAGCAGTCCTCACTGTCGACGAAATGCAGACGAGCTTTCTCGAGCAGGGTCCCTCCCTGATCGAGCGCGCCGCCCGGACCGCCGCAGCGGCCGCGGCCGACGCCGACGAGGTCGATCGCGACGCCCGCTTCCCGCACCGGGCTTTCGACGTCGCACGCGAGCAGAAGCTGCTCGGCGTGATGATTCCGGTCGAGTTCGGCGGCTTCGGCGCCTCGATCCATGACGTCACCGACATCTGCTACACGCTCGGACGCGCCTGCGCGTCCACGGCGATGATCTACGCGATGCACCAGACCAAGGTCGCCTGCGTCATCAGGCACGGCCATGGCATCCCCTGGATGGAGACCATGATGCGCCGGGTCGCCCGCGACCAGTGGCTGCTCGCCTCCTCCACCACCGAAGGCCAGAACGGCGGCAACATCCGCGCCAGCGCAGCTGCGGTCGACCATGCCGGCGATACCGTCTCGCTGGTGCGCGACGCCACTGTGATCTCCTACGGCGCCGAAGCCGATGGCCTCGTCACCATCGCCCGCCGCGCCACCGAAGCCGCCGCCTCCGACCAGGTGCTGCTGGCGCTCGCCAAGGACGATTATTCGCTGAAGCGGACGCTGGGCTGGGAAACGCTCGGCATGCGCGGCACCTGCTCGACCGGGTTCGAGCTGAAGGTCGACTGCCCCGCCGACCGCATCTTCCCGGAATCCTATGACAAGATCCACGCCCAGACCATGACGCCGTTCGCGCATCTGTGCTGGTCGTCGGCCTGGGCCGGCATCGCCGCTGCGGCGGTGACGCGCGCGCAGGCCTTCATCCGCAAGGCGGCCCGCTCGTCCGGCGGACAGATGCCCCCGGCCGCGGCGCACTTCACCGCCGCCAAGATGTCGCTGGCCAAGCTGCGCGCTCTGATATCAGCCAATATCGACGCTTTCGCCCGCGTCGAGCATGACGAGCGTGCTCTGAGCTCGCTCGACTTCCAGTCCTCGATTACGCTCTTGAAGGTGCAGGCCTCCGAGCTCGCGGTCGAGACCGTGATGCACGCGATGCGCACCGCGGGACTTGCCGGCTATCGCAACGACGGCGAGTTCACGATGGGCCGCCACCTCCGCGACGTGCTGTCGTCGCCGATCATGATCAACAACGACCGGATCCTGGCCAATGCCGCGACGTCGACATTGATGAGCGGGGTGCCGGCGAGCCTTCGCGACTGACGTACCTCCGCGGCCGATTCAACAAGAACAATTTTGAGATAGCAGGACATCGAACCATGAATATTGCCGTCCTCCCCGACTCGCCCACCACCGCGCCGCAAATGATCGATCCGCTCGATCATCTCGCCGACCAGCTGTTCCACCGCATGGGCGCCGATGGCGTCTATGCCCGCACCGCGCTCTACGAGGGCATTGTCGAGAAGCTCGCCGCGCTGATCACCGGTCATCGCGAGGCCGGCACCGAGGTGATGCGCTTCCCGCCGGTGATGAGCCGCTCGCAGCTGGAGAAGTCCGGCTATCTCAAGAGCTTTCCCAACCTGCTCGGCTGCGTCTGCGGCCTGCACGGCACCGAACGCGAGATCAACGCCGCGGTGAGCCGCTTCGATGCCGGCGGCGACTGGACGACTTCGCTGTCGCCGGCCGATCTCGTGCTGTCGCCGGCGGCCTGCTATCCGGTCTATCCGATCGCGGCGAGCCGCGGACCTTTGCCGAAGGGCGGGCTGCGCTTCGACGTTGCCGCGGATTGCTTCCGCCGCGAGCCGTCGAAGCATCTCGACCGGCTGCAATCGTTCCGCATGCGCGAATATGTCTGCATCGGCAGCCCAGACGACGTCGCTGATTTCCGCGAGCGCTGGATGGTGCGCGCGCAGAAGATCGCGACCGACCTCGGCCTCAGCTTCCGCGTCGACTATGCCAGCGATCCGTTCTTCGGCCGGGTCGGCCAGATGAAGGCGGTGAGCCAGAAGCAGCAGCAGCTCAAGTTCGAGCTGCTCATCCCGCTGCGCTCGGAAGAGCAGCCGACGGCGTGCATGAGCTTCAACTATCACCGCGAGCATTTCGGCACGACCTGGGGAATCCAGGACGCCGATGGCGAGCCGGCGCACACCGGCTGCGTGGCCTTCGGCATGGACCGCCTGGCCGTCGCCATGTTCCACACCCACGGCACCGATCTTTCCGCCTGGCCCGCCAAGGTGCGGGACATCCTGGCCCTGCAGCCGCCTGTCGCGGCCGAGGCCCATGGCGAAGGCTGGCGCTAGAGCATGATCCGGAAAAGTGCGGAGCGGTTTTCCGAGAAGATCATGCTGAAACGATAGACCTCACGAGGCCGACCATTTCCACGGGCAAGACGAGCGTGATCCATACCAAGGTCCGATGCCGCGAGATCACCGAGTCCGACGTCGATAAGATCGCGGACTTGCTGACGCGCGGCTTCGTCGGCCGTTCACGCGACTACTGGATCCAGGGTCTGCGCCGGCAGGCCTTCCGGGCCGCGCCGGAGGGCTATCCGCGCTTCGGCTACATGCTCGACGACGACGGCACGCCCGTCGGCGTGCTGCTCTTGATCTACAGCGAACGCAAGGAGGGCGACGAGACCGCCATCCGGTGCAATTTGTCGAGCTGGTATGTCGACCCGGCCTACCGCAACTACGCGCCGCTGCTGACCAAGATCGCCCAGCGGCACAAGCACGTCACTTATTTCAACATCAGCCCGGCGCAGTGGACCTGGCCAATCATCGAGACGCAGGGCTTTCGCGCCTATTGCCGCGGCATATTCTTCTCGGTCCCTGCGCTAGCGCGCGTCCCGCGCTGGAACGAGATCGAGGTCATTCCGCCGCACGCCAAGGAGATCAAGGGGCTTTCCGAGGCGGAGACCGAGCTTTTGACGCGACATGCGCGTTACAATTGCCTCAGTCTGGTATGCCGCACGCCGAAGGGAACCTTCCCCTTCATCCTGCAACCGGTGCGCATCCGCCGCGGTTTCATCGCACCGCCCGCCATGAAGCTGATCTATTGCCGGAGCACCGCAGAATTTGCCGAATGCGCCGGCCGCATCGGACGGCTGCTGCTGCGGCTCGGCAAGATCGCGGTGGCCGTCGATGCCAACGGTCCGGTTCCCGGCCTCGTCGGCATCTACACCGAGCGGCGCGGCCGGAAATACTTCAGGGGCCCGCACCAGCCACAGCTCGGCGACCTCACCGATACGGAGCTCGTGCTGTACGGGCCGTAGAGCAACGCCCGGCGCTGTAAATCTGTACGAGCGGAGCGGGAATATCGCCGCGCTCGTCCGGAGCTACGGCCTATCGCCTTGGCAGCGGGCCGTTTACGCGTGCGCTCACCATCGCCGGTCATCCTCCGTAAACTACGGCGCTTAAGGGAATTTTCCGGCCTGTTCGCTAGCCTCGGCGGCTGAATTAGGCTGCATTCAGTCTATTGCTGGCCGAGGCCCCGCCGACCCCATGATGTCGACCCGCGAGAGCGAGCTTGGTACAGGCCGTGAGCAGGGCCCAGGCGCCCTGGTCGCGCTGAGCCAGCTTGCGCTCGACCACATGGAACAGGGCGTCTGCGTCTACGATGCCGACAACCGGATCGTGGTGACGAACCAGCGCTATCTCAGACTGTTCGACATGTCGGCCGAAATCGTGCGGATCGGCACCAGCTATCGCGAGGTGCTCGCGCACAGCGCAAGCCGCGGCAACTTTCCGCAAGACCAGCTCGACACGTTGTATTCGAGGCGGATGGCGCAGATCGCCGCGGGCAAGCCGTTCCGCACCGAGCAAATGCTGGCGAGCGGCCTCGTCATGGCGCTCGAGCTGAAGCCGCTCCCCGGCGGCGGCTGGATGACGATCTGCGACGACGTCACCCGCCTCGCCCGGCTCGAAGCGGAACTGCGCGTGCAGACCGAGCGCAGCCAGCACGCGCTCGCCAACATGTCGCACGGACTGATCATGTACGACGTCGACAGCCGTGTCGTCGTCTGCAACGAACGGTTCCTGAAGCTCTACAACCTCGACCCCGAGATCGTGAAGCCGGGCGTCGCGCATTCCACGGTGATCGAGCACTGGATGTCGCGCGGCAACCTGCCGGGCATGTCGGGCGACGAATTCTACCAGAACCGGCTGGAGGACGTGCGCAGCAGGAAGCCGAAGACGCTGCTGGTGATGCGCTACGACGGACGGATGGTGCAGGCGGTCTCCCGCTTCCTGCCCGACGGCGGCTGGGTGACGGTGCACGAGGACGTCACGGAGCGGCTGCAATACGAGGAAACGCTGCGGCAGCAGAATTTCATCCTCGATGCGGCGCTGGAGAACATGGCGCACGGGCTCGCCTTCTTCGACAGCGACATGCGGCTTCGGGTCTGCAACTCCACCTACCTCAAGATCTACCTGTTGTCGCCGGAGGAGACCCGCCCCGGCACACACCTCGCCGAGCTGATCGAGCGATCCATGGCGAACGGCGCGTTCTCCCCGGAATACAGCCCGCAGCAGATCCTCAAAGCCGCCCGCGCGCGGATCGCAAGCCGTGATTCCTCGCCGATGCGCCGGCGCATGTCGAACGACACGGTGATCTCGGTGCGCTATTGCGCGCTGGCCGAAGGCGGCTTCGTCGCCACCTATGAGGACATTACCGAGCGCGAGCGTGCGATCGAGGAGCTGAGCGAGCAGTACCGCCGGTTCGACGCCGCCCTAAACAACATGAGCCAGGGCCTGTGCATGCTCGACGGCAGCCTGCGCGTGATCGTCTGCAACCGCCGCTACATCGAGATGTATGGATTGTCGCCGGAGACCGTGAAGCCAGGCGTCTCGATGCGCGACATCATGGAGCACGCCTGCGAGCTCGGCATCCATCCGAACATGACCGGCGCCAAGCTCTATGCCGACTACGTCGAGAGGCTGCGCGAGGGCGAGCACACGCTGCACCGCCATTTGAACGACGGCCGCATCATCAAGCTCAACCACAAGCGGATGGAGCATGGTGGCTGGGTCGTGACCTATGAGGACGTCACCGAGCGCCACAAGGCCCAGGCCCGGGTGGCGCACATGGCGCGGCACGATTCGCTCACCGACCTGCCCAACCGCACGCTGTTCCGCGAGAAGATGGGCGAGGGGCTGAACCAGGTCGCGATCGCCGGCGGCGCCATGGCCGTGCTGTGCTTCGACCTCGACAATTTCAAGACCGTCAACGACCGCCTCGGCCACGCCGCCGGCGACCGCCTGCTGCGCTGGGTCGCGGCGCGCCTCAAGGAGAATGTCGGCGAGCACGACACCGTCGCGCGGCTTGGCGGCGACGAGTTCGCCGTGCTCCAGCGCGGGCCGCAGCCGCAATCGGCCGAGGCGCTCGCCCGCCGCCTGGTCGAGATCATCGGTCATCCGCCGCCGCTGGAAAGCCAGTCGATCCATGTCGGCGTCTCCGTCGGCATCGCGATCGCGCCCGACCACGGACTCGATGCCGATGAGCTGATGAAATGCGCCGACCTCGCGCTCTACCAGGCCAAGGCCAAGGGGCGCGGAGCCTATCAGTTGTTCGAGCCCGAGATGGAGGAACAGGCGCGCAGCCGGCACGCGCTGGAGCAGGACCTGGTCGGCGCGCTGGAAGGGCGTGAATTCCACCTGGTGTTTCAACCGCAGATGCGGCTCGATTCCTCCGAGCTCACCGGCTTCGAGGCATTGCTGCGCTGGAAGCATCCCTCGCGCGGCTTCGTCTCTCCGGCCGAGTTCATCCCGATTGCGGAGGAGAACGGGCTGATCGTTCCGATCGGCGAATGGGTGCTGCGCACGGCCTGCGCCACCGCCGCGTCCTGGCCCGGCGTCACCGTCGCGGTGAACCTGTCTCCGGTGCAATTCCGCTCCCGCGGCCTGGTGGCGATGGTCACGAGCGCGCTTGCGGAAGCCGGCCTGCCGCCGCAGCGGCTCGAGCTCGAGGTCACGGAGACGGCGCTGCTCGACGACAGCAAGGCGACCATCGACATCCTGCACCAGCTCCGCGCACTCGGGGTGCGCGTCAGCCTCGACGATTTCGGGGTCGGCTATTCCTCCCTGAGCTATCTGCGCAAGTTTCCGTTCGACCGCATCAAGATCGATCGCTCCTTCGTCGGAACGCTCGGCGAAAGCCCGGAGAGCGTTGCCATCGTCAGAACGATCGCGAGCCTCGGCTCCGTGCTCGGCGTCGAGACCACGGCGGAGGGCGTGGAAACCGAGGAACAGCTCGACTTCGTCCGCGAATGCGGCTGCACCGCGGTCCAAGGCTATTATTTCGGCAAGCCGTGTCTCGCCTCGGAAGTCGGCCGCACCATCGAGACGCTGAACACGGTCCGGCGGGTGGCCTGACCGCTTCGGCCGCTCAAATTCCGCCTCTCGGCATTGTCGCAGAGGTCGGCTCTGTCGGCGTTAGCTGACCGACGGCCGCACAGCGATGCGCGCAACACGCTTTTCTTCTCCGTCAAATTCAGGAACAATCGCCTCGCAACGAGAGACGGCGCCCCCAGAGAGGCCGCCGCGAGGGAGGCTTTCGATGTCGGGATACGGGCTGAAGACGATTGCATTTGCCGCGGTGCACGCCGTCATGGGCTTATTGCTCTCCACGGCGGTCAATGCGCAGGACTATCCAACGAAGCCGATCACGTTGATCGTGCCTTGGCCGGCCGGCGGATCGACTGATCTCTCGATGCGCGCGATCGCCGACAGCGCCTCGAAGGTGCTAGGCCAGCCGATCGTGATCGACAACAAGGCCGGCGGCAGCGGCACGGTCGGGCCGGCGACGATGGCCGCGGCGGCGAAGCCGGACGGCTATACCATCTCGCAGATCCCGATCACCGTGTTTCGCCTGCCCTTGATGCAGGAGGTGTCGTGGGATCCGGCAAAGGATTTCACCTATATCGTCCATCTCACCGGCTACACCTTCGGCGTGACCACGAGCGCGGAATCGCAGTTCAAGAGCTGGAAGGACGTGGTGGAGTTCGCAAAGGCGAATCCGGGCAAGGTGACCTATGCCACGCCCGGCGCCGGCACCTCGCTGCATATCGGCATGGAGCAGATCGCCGCGATGTCCGGCATCAAGCTGACCCAGGTCCCTTTCAAGGGCGGCGCGGAGACCAACGCCGCCGTGCTGGGACAGCACACCATGCTGCAGGCTGATTCCACGGGATGGCGGCCGCTGGTCGACGCCGGCAAGCTGCGGCTCCTGATGGTGTGGACCGGCGCGCGCTCGCCGAACTATCCCGACGTGCCGACGCTGAAGGAGCTCGGCTATCCCATGGTCTACGATTCCCCGTTCGGCATTGCAGGACCGAAAGGGATGGATCCCAAGATCGTGGCCAAGCTGCACGACGCCTTCAAGAAGGCGGTCGAAGACCCCGCGGTGGTGGCGACGCTCGCCAAATACGACATGGTGCCGAACTACAAGAACACCGAGGATTACAAGAAATTCATCGTCGAGGTCACGGAATCCGAGCGCAAGGTGATCGAGACGCTCGGGCTCGCGAAGAAGTAAGACCGCGCTGCTTGTGTCCCGGACGCGCTGCAGCGTGCAACGCTGCTGCGCAGTGCCGGGACCCATCTTCTTCGCCCACACGCATGGGCCCCGGCTTTGCAGCGCACCTGCCATAGCACGTCGAAGACGTGCGTGAACGCAACTTGCGGTGCTGCGCTGCGTCCGGGGCACGAGAGAGAATCGATGAACGATCCAACCAACGTCAAGCTCCGCCTCAGCAACTCCGAACTCTGGGGCGGGCTGATCGGGCTCGCACTCGGCGGCTTCGTGATCTGGTCGGGCTTGAAGCTCAGGCTCGGCACCATCAACGATCCCGGCTCCGGCTATGTGCTGTTCTACACGGGCATCCTGATGTGCGTGTTCGCGAGCGCGATCATCGTCTCGGCGATCACCGAGGGCGGGCCGACGCTGGCCTCGCGCTGGGAGAACGTGCGCTGGAGCAAGCCGCTTGTCCTCATCGCCTGCCTCACTGCATTCGCGTTCGCGCTGGAGCCGCTGGGATTCCTGCTGTCATCGATCCCGCTGATGCTGCTGCTGTTGCGGCTGATCGATCCGGTGCGCTGGACGCTGGCGATTCCGATCGCGGTGCTGGTGCCCTCGGGCATGTGGTGGGTGCTCAAGCGGCTGCTGTTGATCCAGTTGCCGTCAGGCCTGTTCGGGATCGGCTGACCCCCATGGATACGCTTGTCAACGTGGCACATGGATTCGGCGTCGCGCTGCTGCCGATCAACCTGCTCTACTGCTTCATCGGCGTGTTCATTGGCACGCTGGTCGGCGTGCTGCCCGGCATCGGCCCGATCTCGGCGATGTCGCTACTGCTACCGGTGACGCTGTCGGGAACGCCGGAATCCGGCATCATCATGATGGCCGGCATTTATTACGGCTCGATGTATGGCGGCTCGACCACCTCGATCCTGGTCAACATCCCCGGCGAGGCGGCCTCCGTCGTCACCTGCATCGACGGCCACCAAATGGCGAAGCAGGGCCGTGCGGGCCCCGCGCTCGGCATCGCCGCGTTCGGCTCCTTCGCTGCCGGCACCTTTGCGCTGGTCGCCTTGATGTTGGTGGCGCCGAAGCTCGCCAGTCTCGCCATTGCTTTCGGCCCGGCCGAGTATTTCAGCCTGATGGTGCTCGGCCTCGTCGTGCTCACCTTCCTCACCCAGGGATCGATGCCGAAGGCATTGCTGATGGCGTGCATCGGTGTCGTGCTCGGGCTGATCGGGCTCGACAGCATCACCGCGCAGCCGCGACTGACCTTCGGCCGCATGGAGCTGATCGACGGCATCGGCCTCGTGCCCGTGGTGATGGGCCTGTTCGGCGTCGCCGAGGTGCTGCTCAACACCGAGCAGGCGATCAAGCGCGACGTCATCAACACCAGGATCACCCATCTCCTGCCGAGCAAGGAGGACTGGAAGGCGAGCGCCGGTCCGGTCGGCCGCGGCACCATCCTCGGCTTTTTCCTCGGCATCCTGCCGGGCGGCGGCGCCGTGGTCTCGTCATTCGCGTCCTACGCGCTGGAGAAGCGGCTGTCGAAGACCCCTGAAAGGTTCGGCCACGGCGCGATCGAGGGCGTCGCCGGCCCGGAATCGGCGAACAACGCCGCAGCCGGCGGCGCCTTCATTCCGCTGATGACGCTCGGCATCCCGCCGAACGTGGTGATGGCGCTGCTGCTCGGAGCCTTCGTCATTCACGGCCTGCAGCCGGGCCCGCTGATGATCACGCAGAACCCCGGCCTGTTCTGGGGCATCGTCGCCAGCATGTATATCGGCAACGTCATGCTGCTGATCCTGAACCTGCCGATGATCGGCATGTGGGTGCAGCTGCTCAAGCTGCCCTACAACATCCTGTTCCCCCTGATCATCCTGTTCACGATCCTCGGCGTCTACTGCTCGAGCAACAACGTGTTCGACGTCTATGTGATGATCGCGTTCGGGATCATCGGCTATTTCATGCGCAAGCTCGGCTACGAGCCGGCGCCACTGGTGCTGGCCTTCGTGCTGGGTCCGATGATGGAGAACAATTTGCGCAAGTCGCTGATCCTGTCGCAGGGCGATCTCTGGACCTTCGTGCAGCGGCCGATCTCGGCAGTGTGTCTTGTGTTTGCCCTGGTGCTGCTGATCGCGCCGCTGCTGCCGTCGCTGCGCAAGAAGCGCGAGCTTGTGGCGCTGGACGAGGGAGCGTGAGAAGATCTCGTAGTCTGTAGGGTGGATTAGCCGAAGGCGTAATCCACCGCTTCTCTCTCGACGCGGATCGTAAAGTGGTGGGCTACGCCTTCGGCTAACCCACCCTACGCCATCTCAGCCCGCCGCAGGCAGCGCGCTGTCCGGCGGCACGCCCCACGGGCGTTCCGCCGAAGCCAGCCCGATCAGGCGGCCCTGGATGTAGTCGCAGCCCCAGTCGCGCAACATGTTTGCGGCTTCGTCGTCCTGCACCCATTCGGCGACGGTCTTGATGTCGAGGCGGCGGGCGAGGTCGATCAGGGTCTGCACGAAGGCGCGGTCGTCGGCGGAATGGGTGATGTTCTGCACGAAGGCGCCGTCGATCTTGACGATGTCCACGCCGAGCTTGCGCAAATTGCGGAACGAGGTGTAGCCGGCGCCGAAATCGTCGATGGCGATGCGGCTGCCGAAATGCTTGAGGCGGCTGACGAAGGCGCGGACGTCGTCGATGTCCTGGATCGCGACCGTCTCGGTGATCTCGACGATCAGCCGCTCGGCGACGCCGGGATGGGCCAGCATCAGCGATTCGATCCCCGCCCACCAGTCCGGATCCATGGTCGTATCCGGCGAGATGTTGAGGCTGAGGCAGACGTCGGGCGCCGCCGCGAGCTCGGCGACCACGAGCTCGAGCACGCGGTGATCGACCAGGCGGATCAGGCCGAGCCGTTCGGCGACCGGCACGATGTCGGGCGCGAGCAGCACCTGGCCGTCGCCCTGGTCCATCCGCACCAGGCATTCATGGAATGCGCGCTCGCGCGAGACAGCCGAGACGACGGGCTCATAGGCGAGCCTGATGCGGCGCTCGTTGAGCGCGGTGACGATCTCGTCGGTGACGCGGATGTTGACGCGGCGCTGTGCGTCGCGCGCGGCATCCGGACGCCAGGCCGCGAACGAGCCGGAGCGGCGGCGCTTGGCGGCGTCCAGCGTCTCATGGGCGCGGTTGACGGCCTCGTCGGTGTTGCGGGCATAGCGCGGCAGGCTGACCGCGCCGATCGACGCGGTGACCGAGACCGGACCGGATTTGGTCGGCACCACCTCGTCGCGGATGCCGGCGAGGAAGCGCTCGGCGGCCACGTTCATGTCGTCGACGGTGCAGTTCTTCAGGATCAGGCCGAACTTGTTGCCGGAGAAGCGCCCCAGCACGTCGCCGCCGCGCAGGCGCGCGCGAATGCGCTTGGCGACGTCGAGGATCACGGCGTCGGCGACGTCGAAGCCGAAAGCATCGTTGACGCGGGCGAGATGATCGATGCCGACCAGCATGAAGGCCGCTGTCGAGCGGAAGCGCGTGGTCTCCTCGATCGCCTCGGCCAGCGCCGCGATCAGATGCGAGCGGTTGAGCTCGCCGGTCAGCGGATCGAGCCGGGCCAGCCTGCTCAATTCCTCGTCCCGGGCGTGGCGCTCATTGTTGATGCGGACGGAGCCGATCGCTCGCGTGGGACGGCCGTCGGGACCTGCGAACCAGCGGCCGGTCTCCTCGATCCAGATCACGGGATCGGAGGCGCTCATGCGCACGCCGTACTCGATTCGGTAAGGGGTGCCGTCGGCGCCGTGCACCGGGGACGTCAGTGCCAGCGCCGCCGTCCGCAGCGTTTGCGCGGGCTCGATCAGCTTGGCGAATTCGGCGCCGGTCGAAAGCCGCTCGGCGGGAATGCCGGGGAAAACGGCGCTGACCTGCTCACCCCAGACGATGGCATCGCTGGCGATGTCCCAGGCGAACACGGCCTGACCGAGCGCGGCCAGGATGTCGGAGGCTTGCGGCAATCCAGGGGTCAAAGTCGCCTCGTTTCGGGACAGTGGAGAAGTCCTGAGCCGGCACAGGATAGAGCCAGATTCGCTGCCGAACCTAGGCAAAGTTGATAAACAATTTGGAAACCACGTTTCCGAAGGCGTCGGAACCAAACCGGCCCGGCCGGCATAGGCCTTGCGAGTACAGGACTCGCGCCGGCCCCCGCGTCTCGAAACGCGACAGTCTCGCCGGATCAACGGTGATTGCGATGTTGAGTACTGATCGATCGGACGCGGCGGACAACGGCACAGGCACGGCCTTGGTGCCGCTGATGCCGACGTTGCGGTGGGTCCATAAGGTGCCCCTGCCCCGCCCCGATCCGAGCTTCGTCACACAATTGATCGCCAATGCCGAGCAGCTGCCGCAAACGAGCCGGCTCCGCCGCGCCTCCTCCGAGGATGCGCTGATGGCCTATGGCAGCAAGCGCCCGCTCGGAACCGTCAGCGCGCGCACGCGTCAGGTAGCTTAAGATTGATTGAAGTGAGAGCGCGCTTCTTACCTCTCGCCGCTTGCGGGGAGAGGTCGGATCGACTCGGCGATGCGAAGCATCGTCCGGTGCGATCCGGGTGAGGGGGTACAGGTGCCGCGGCTATCGCATCCGCGGAGAGAGGCCCCTCACCCCAACCCACTCCCCGTAAGAACGGGGCAAGGGAGCACACTGCCGCGGCGGTGAGATGCGAGCCAATTCAGAGAAATCAGCGCGGCGGCGTGTCGGAAGACGGCGTGCCGTTCCCCGGCTGCAGCTGCGGCGAGGGAATTTCCGGCGAGGGGGCGCCCTGCACGGGCTTGGGCGCCGGGTGATCCATCAGCACGGATTCGGCGACGGATTGCGCGGTAGGTGCGGCCGGCGCCGGCTGCGGCGCGATCACCGGCTCGAACTTGCGCTCGGACTCCACGTCTTCCGCCGGCGCTTCGGCCCTGCGCTTGGCCTTACGAGGGGCCGGCACCGTGGTCTCGGCGACATAGGTGACTCGGCGGCGCGTGCGCTGGGCGATGCCAGCGAAGAAGTCCGCCATCGCCAGCAGCACCAGCAGAAAGAAGGTGGAGTTGCCGAATTTGGGCCACATCACGAATTCGGCAGCGGCCGCGCCGAAGATGATCAGCGACAGCAAATGATCCATCAGGAATTTCGAGCCCGGCCGCGCACCCTTGACCACCTCGAGCAGCAGCAGAACGATGCCGAGCGCGAGCAGGAGATCGGCGAGCGTGACCGGCCAGACCTCTCCGGACACCATAGGCACCTTGAACAGCACGTCCGTGAAGGACACGGTCGGCATCAGGAAGGCGATGATGTTGTAGACCGCGAGCGGAATCAGGAGCAGCGGGAAACCGACCATCGGCTTGATGCCTTCTCGATCAAGATATCCGGACAGAACAATGCAGCGGCGAAGCATCCGCTCCGCCGCCATCACCGTCTATCTCATGGGTTGGCCGAATCGGGCGGGTCCGATCTCCCGCCCGAGAAAGATCCTGGCTTCAGGACTCTTTCTTCTTCAGGACCTGGCGGCCCTTGTACATGCCGGTCTTGAGGTCGAGATGGTGCGGACGACGGAGCTCGCCGGAGTCCTTGTCTTCCACATAGGTCGGCTTCTTGATGGCGTCCGCGGAGCGGCGCATGCCACGGCGCGACGGCGAGGTTTTTCTTCTCGGAACGGCCATTTCAGTATCCTCTAGGGATTGGTGTCATCAGGGCATCGTCCGCGAAGGGACGGCTCAGCACCCGCAAATAACGAGGCGAGCTGAATGCCGATCAAGGCCGCGCTTATAGAGGAAGGCTGACCGTAAAGCTAGGCTCTTGGGCCGGAAAATGCGCCCGGAACGGGCCAAAAATCAGCGATTTTCCATCCAACAGGTCGCAAGCGAGCTCGCCTGCCCCCGCGCCATATAGGTGGCTGCCAGCCGCCGGACGCCCGGTCCCGGGGTCCGGGCGCTGCGCTTGACCGGATTCGGCAGGATCGAGGCCAGAAGCGCCGCCTCGCGGGGCGAGAGGCTTTCGGCCGATTTGCCGAAGGCATAGGCGCTGGCCGCCTCGACCCCGAACTGCCCCTGCGGGCCGAGCTCGGCGATGTTGAGGTAGATTTCGAGAATCCGCTGCTTGGGCAAGACGAGGTCGATCCAAAGCGCCAGCGGGAATTCGAGCGCCTTGCGAACGAAGTCGCGCCCCTGCCACAGGAACAGGTTCTTCGCGACCTGCTGGGTGATGGTGGAGGCGCCCCGGAAGGCGGTGCCGTCCTCCCTGGCGTCGTCGATCGCCTCGCGCAGCGCCCCCCAATCGATGCCGTGATGCTTGCAGAAATGGGCATCCTCGGCCGCCACCACCGCGCGCGGCAGAGAGGGCGACATATCAGCGAGATCGATCCACTCCCGCTGCATCGGCGCGCCCCGCAGGCTGCGCCAGGCCATCAGCGTCGAAACTGGGTGGCCGGTGCGGTAGAACGGCGCGATCACATAGGGTGCGAGGACCACGAGCGCGAGCGCCACCAGCAGGATTTTGACGATGCGCAAATCGACCTTTCCGGCACGAACTGACGAGCGGCCACGGGCTGGAGCATTAAGTCTGTGATAATTCGGGCCTTTTCCAGCACTTTTTAGGCCTTCCAAACGATTGACTGGCGCGGGCGCATAAAGGATTGTCCCGCCGAATTTTAGTTCTGGAGCCCTTCTTGATGACCGGCACGTCCCCGTCCGATTTCGCCAAACGTCTGGACAAGACCGCTGATGACACCGAAGCCCTGCTCGGGCGCCTGCTGTCGGACGACATCCTGCATGACGAAATCGCCCGGCCCAAGCGACTGATGGACGCAATGCGCTATTCGAGCCTCAACGGCGGCAAGCGCCTGCGGCCGTTCCTGGTGGTCGAGAGCGCCGCCGTGTTCGGCGTGCCGCGCGAGGCGGCCCTGCTCGTGGGCGCCGCGCTCGAATGCATCCATTGCTATTCGCTGATCCATGACGACCTGCCGGCCATGGACAATTCGGACCTGCGCCGCGGCCGCCCCACGCTGCACAAGCAGACCGATGACGCCACCGCGATCCTCGCCGGCGACGGCCTCCTGACGCTCGCCTTCGACATCATCACCCGCGACGAGGTCCATCGCGACGCCAATGTGCGGCTGCTCTTGACGCGTGCACTGGCGCGCTGCGCCGGCATCGGCGGCATGGTCGGTGGCCAGATCCTCGATCTCGCCGGCGAAGGCCGCTTTGGCGGCAACGAGCCGATCGACGTCGCCCGTATCCAGCAGATGAAGACCGGCGCGCTCTTGCGCTACGGCTGCATTGCCGGCGCGATCCTCGGCCAGGCCTCGAAGGCGGAATATCAGGCGCTCGACGATTACGGCCGCGCGCTCGGCGAAGCCTTCCAGATCGCCGACGATCTGCTCGACGTCGAGGGCGATGCGGCCGCGCTCGGCAAGCCGGCCGGCGCCGATGCCGCGCTCGGCAAGACCACCTTCGTGACCCAGCTTGGGATCGAAGGCGCCAAGCAGCGCGTGCGCGACCTGCTCGCGCGCGCCGACAGCGCCGTCTCGATCTTCGGCGACCGCGCCGCCGTGTTGCAGGCCGCCGCGCGCTTCGTGGCCGAGCGGAAGAACTGAGCTAAAGCGCGATGCGATCAGGATGAATCGTCATCGCGCTTTAGGTTATTGTTCGAGTGGTCAGGAAAGCCGTGCCATTTCAGTTGCAGACCTCGACATTGGCGTCGACGTGGGGGCCGCCGCCGCCGCGATAAACGAGGCGGCAACCGGGCCTGACCGGCCGGCAGAGCAGAGCGTTGCAAAAGATCTGACCACTGCCGCTCGAGGCACGGCCCGCGCCAGCCGCCGCGGCTGCACCGTAGCCGCCCGCTGCAGCACCGGCCCGCTGCCGTGCGGGGCGGTCCTCGCCGTCGTCGCGCCGCGAGGTCGCGGGCTTTGACGCCGGCTTGGCGGCGCGCTTCTTCTCGCATTCATTGTCGTCGTTCAGGACATAGCCGTTGCCGCAAACGATCCTGGTGCACTTGTCGCCTTCGGCCTTGAAACCGTGCTCGCAGACCAGCGGGCAGACCCGCGACGGCTTGGCCTTGACCGCATCGAGTGCATCGGTGCTCGCTACCTTCACGTCGAGCTTGGTGCCGGCATAGCGGTTGAACTGCGACAGCGACCGCTGCGAGGACGTATTCCAATTGCCGTCGGCCTGCCCGGAGAAGCAGCCGACGCGGCCGAGCTCGCTCTGCACCGAGCGGTTGAGGTCAGCCGGCGCGGTCGCCGGGGTGAGCGCGGCGACGTTGGTGCCGGAGGCGCTCGTGGTGTTGCCCGGCGCAACGCCCGGCGCCGTGGCGGCGAGGTTGACGCGCTGCTGCTCGGCGGCGGCCGCCTGCTGCTGGGCCTGCTCCTTGGCCTTCTGCGCAGCAAGCTGCGCCTGCTCGGCGGCCTTCGCATCGGCCGCGGCCCTGGCTTGCGCATCCTTCTGCGCGCCGAGCGCAGCAAGGCGGTCGCGCTCGGCCTCGGCCTGCTTCGCTTTCGCGATCGCCGCCGCATGCGCCTGCTCCGCGCCGATCTTCTCGAGCTGGAGCTTGGCAAGGCTCGCATAGAACCCGTCGGGATGCTGGGCGAGGAAAGCTTCCCACGCCGGACGGTTGCCGACCTGGAGCGCGAGCTCGTAGTCGCGGCGGATATCGGCCTGGGGATTGGCTACGGGCGCCGCCGGCGCCAGCTTGACCGGCACCAGCGGCACGTCCTCGCCACCCAGCGAGCCGTAGACGAACGGCTCTTGCTTGTTGCCAGTGGACTTCAGCACATCGTCGCGCACGAAGCCGAAGGCGCGGCGGACGTCGAGGCCCGGCGTCGTCAGATGCTTCGACAGCGCGATGGTGAACGGGCTGTTGGCACCGTCGCCGTCCTGCGCGGTGAAGCCGGCCTTGGCCGAATAGGCGATCAGCGTGTTGGGGCTGGACGGCTCGACCTGGGCGAGGCCGCGGCCGATGCCGCGCGAAGCGACCGTGCGCTTCATCCGCTTGCTGAACGGATTGTCGCGGCAGGCATCGAGGATCACCAGACGCAATTGCTTGGCGGGCTCGACCGCGACCAGGACACGGTCGAGGGAGAGCGCCTCGTCAAAGACGTCGGTGTCCCGCTCGAGCTTGGCATCCACCGGGATCAGATAGTTCGAGCCCTCCACCTCGATGCCGTGGCCGGCGTAGTAGACCACGGCGATTTCGGCGTCGCGGGTCGCGTCGGCGAAGTCGCGCAGCACGCGCCGTGTCTCCAGCGCCGACAGATCGTGCCGGGAGTCGACGACGTCGAAGCCGGCCTCCTTCAGGGTCTTGGCCATCACCGACCCGTCATTGACAGGATTGGCGAGCGAGGGCGCGTGCTGATAGGCCGAATTGGCCAGCACCAGCGCCACGCGCTTTCCGGCAACAGCCGGCCCGGCGCCGAACATCAGGCCGAGGGCGACGAAAAGCTGACAAAGTCTGAGCAAGCTGCGCATGACACGACTTCCGATGGTTCCGGGCCGTCCGGCCCTTTGGGACCGCTTTAGCAACATCCTCCGCCGGCGCTTGTGATGGAGGTCACGAAGCGGACCCCGGCGGCAGGCCGTACGACCTCTCTTGTTTGTCGCGCCAGCGCTGTCGCGGTTCGCCAACGGACGGCGGTGCGGACCGGGTTCCGTCAGACAACCCCGATGTGCTCCCGATATTGCGGCAGGTCGTCCGTAATTTCATGCCAGGGCGCCTTCGAGCCGACGAAAATATGGGCGCTCGGCCGGATGGAGGGGGCATCGACCAGGGTTCCCATGGCGACGTGGACCCACTCTCCTTCCCGGACCCGGGAATAGAGCAGCGAGCCGCAGCGGCCACAATGCGCGTCATGGGTGGTGTCGTCGCCGAAAATCATCCGGAGGTCGCCGCCCCTAACAATGCGAAGCCTGTCTTGCCGGATGCCGGCGAAGGGCTTGAAGGCGGCACCGGTGGTGCGCCGGCAGTTCGAGCAGTGGCAGTTCATCGCATAGGCGAATGCGTCGGCCACCTCGAAGCGCACGGCGCGGCAAAAGCATTCGCCGACAAGAATGCGAGCGTTCGAATTTTCTGATTCTGCCATCGTGACGCCTTCGCGCAAATCGCTGACACACCCATAGCGCATTTCAACGTGTACGACTAAGTTGGCCCGAAGTTATCATGCAAAGGAACGACCCATGAGCCAGGACCGGTCGAGCGTCGAAGCCGTCGTGCAATCCTATTTTGACGGACTTTACGAGGGCAACGCCGACAAGCTCGGCGCCATCTTCCATCCCTCCGCCGATCTGCGCTGGGTCGAAAAGGGCGAGCTCCAGGTTCTGACCGTGCCGGACTGGCTCGACCGCGTGCGCAAGCGCGCCTCGGCCAAGGCCGAAGGCAAGCCGCGCGAGGATTTCATCGTCACCATCGACCGGTCGGACGACAAGACCGCGTTCATCAAGGTGCGCTGCCAGCTGCCGCCGCGCTATTTCACCGACTATCTCGTGGCGATGAAGCTCGCCGACGGCTGGCAGATCGTGTCGAAGTCGTACCGATATGATTTGAGGGAGTGACGGGCGCCGTCCTGCTGCCCGAATTCGGACGCACTCGCTATCCAATTCTCCGTCATTGCGAACGCAGCGAAGCAATCCAGAATCTCACCGCGGAGACAGTCTGGATTGTTTCGCTGCGCTCGCAATGACGACGCGGATGCAGCGTCCGCTCCATCTCCCACCCCTGCTCGCCTGGAAATCACCATGCTTGTCGACCGCCGCGCCCTGCTCGCCTCATTCGCCTGGTTGGCCGCCTCCCCTGCGCTCGCCGGGGATGCCCCATCAGAATTCGAATCCTACGAGCGCGAGAGCGGCGGGCGGATCGGGCTCTATGCGGAGAATCTCGCAACCGGCAAGAAGCTCGCCTGGCGCGCCGACGAACGGTTCGTGATGTGCTCGACGTTCAAGGCTTCGCTCGCCGCCAACGTGCTGGCGCGGGTCGATCGCGGCGAGGAGCAGCTCGCGGCCATGATCCCCTATGGCCAGGCGGATCTGCTGGAATACGCGCCGGTGGCGAGGGAAAATCTCGCGGCCGGCAAGATGTCGGTCGGCGAGATGTGCAAGGCCATCGTCGAGCTCAGCGACAACACCTGCGCCAATCTGCTGCTGGCGCGGATCGGCGGCCCCGCCGCGCTGACCGCCTTCTGGCGGTCGCTCGGCGATACCACCTCGCGGCTCGACCACAACGAGCCCGAGCTCAACCGCTCGCAACCCGGCGACCCCCGGGACACCACGACGCCGGCGGCGATGGCGGGAAATTTGCGCCGGCTGGTCGCGGGCGAGGCGCTGTCGCCTGCTTCGCGGGCCCTGCTCACCGACTGGATGGTGAACTGCAAGACCGGCGCAAATCGCCTGCGTGGCGGACTCCCGGCAGGCTGGAAGATCGGCGACAAGACCGGCAACAACGGCAAGGACGCCTCGGGCGACATCGCGGTCGCCTGGCCGAAGGCGGATACGCCGATCCTGATCGCGGCCTATACCCAGGGCGGCACGCCGAGCGCGGCGCAGATCGCATCCGCGTTCGCGCGGATTGGGCGGATGGTGGCCGAGCGGCTGGCGTGAGCCGCGCATTGACCTAGCCGTCGCTTCCGGGTCAAGACAGACCATCATGGAAGCGAAGTTTCAGACCTTTCTCATCCTGCTGGCCGTGCTGGCAGGCGTGGCACTGGCCGCGCGACGCTTCAACGTCGCCCCTGCCATCCTGCTGATGCTGGCGGGCGTCGGCCTCGCTTTCGTGCCGGGCATGCCGACTGTGGAGCTGCCGCCGGAGCTGGTGCTGCTGGTGGTGCTGCCACCACTGATCTACTCGGCCAGCGTCGCGATGAGCTGGCGCGAATTCAAGAAGAACCTGCGTCCGATCGTGCTGCTCGCGGTCGGCGCCGTGATCTTCACCACGGCGATGGTGGCGGCCGCCACACACTACATGATCGGCCTGCCCTGGACCGTCGGCTTCCTGCTCGGGGCCATCGTCGCGCCGCCCGATGTGGTGGCGCCGCTCGCGATCGCGCGCCGGCTGAACATGCCGCGCCGCATCCTGGTCGTGCTCGAAGGCGAAGGTCTCGCCAACGACGCCACCGCGCTGATCCTCTACCGCTTCGCGCTCGCCGCGATCCTCGTCGGCCATTTCTCACTGCCGCTCGCGGCCGGTGAATTCCTCCTCATCGTCGCCGGCGAGATCGCCTTCGGCATCGGCGTCGGCTGGCTCTCCTTGCGCCTTCGCAAATGGTCCGGAGATCCGCAGGTCGAGCTGACGCTGTCGCTGATCACGCCCTATGTCTCGTACTGGCTGCCCGAGCATATCGGCGGCTCCGGCGTGATCGCAACGGTGGCCTGCGGGCTCTATGTCAGCTGGAACGGCCCATTGCTGATCTCCTCGGCGACGCGCCTGCAAGGCATCTTCTTCTGGGATCTCGTGATCTACCTGATCGAGGGCATGCTGTTCCTGCTCACCGGTTTCCAGATGCGCGCGCTCTACGAGAAATCAAAGACTTTTCCGCTCGACGACATTCTCATCGCAACCGCATTGGTCCTGGTGATCGTCGTGATCGCGCGTTTTGCCTGGCTCTATCCCGCAACTTATCTGCCGCGAATGCTCTCCAGGTCGCTGCGCGAGCGCGATCCTTCGCCGCCATGGCAATGGCCGTTCGTGCTCGCCTTCACCGGCGTGCGCGGCGCGGTGTCGCTGGCCGCCGCGCTGGCGCTGCCGTTCACGCTGCCGAATGGCGAAGCGTTTCCGTATCGCGACCTGATCCTGTTCGTCGCCTTCGGTGTCATCTTCGTGACGCTGATCGGCGTCGGCCTGACGCTGCCGCCGATCGTGCGGTGGCTCGGCGTCGCCGAAGCCGGTCGTCACGAGCATGCCGCCGAGCACGAAGCGGAGATCGCCGCGCGCCGTCAGGCGCTGGAGGCCGCGCTGAAATCGCTCGACGCGCTCACGGCGGAAATAGAGGTTTCCGACGAGGTGATGCGGCTGCTGCGCGCCCGCCACGAGATCCGCTTCAACCAGCTCCCGGACTCGCTCGATCCCAACCGTCACGACATCTCTGCCGCCGGCACCGCTCTGACCCGCGACCTGATCGCCGCCGAGCGCAAATTCATCCATAAGCTGCTGCGCGACGGCCAGATCACCGACGAGACGCGGCGGCGGATCGAGCGCGATCTGGATCTGGAGGAGGCGAGCCTGGCGAATAGGGAATATCGAGCCGGGCCGCTGTAGCTTCCTCGTCATTGCGAGCGCAGCGAAGCAATCCAGACTGCCTCTGCGGAAGGACTCTGGATTGCTTCGCTGCGCTCGCAATGACTGCTGCTGAACCGGCAGGGCCAACTACCGTCTCTCGCAAAACTCCCTCATCGCGACCGCGACGGCTTGTGCGACCGCCTCGTGTCGCTCCGGCGAGTTCATCTCCATTTCCTCGTCGCGATTGATGATCGAGCCCGCCTCGAGCAGCACGGCGGCGCTTCGCGTGCGCGACAGCACGACCAGCCCGTCATAGCGGTAGACGCCGACATCCTTGTCGAGCAGCTGGCGCCGGTAGCGGCCCATCACCGGCAGCGTGTACTGGCTGGCATAGTGCAGGCCCTGCTGCTTCAATTGCCGGCCGATCATCCTGGCCAGCATCAGGCTGGCGGCAAAGTGCGGATTCTGCCGCGACACGAACAGCGAGTGGCCCGAAAAGCGATCGCTGAAATAGCTCTTTGCGCCGTCGAATTCCCAGGTCTCGAGCAGCTTGTCCGGCACCGAATCATGATGGACCGACAGGAACAGATCGGCGCGGCCTTCGTTTGCAGCGCCGACGCGCTTGAACAGGCTCGGCCGTGCCTTGCCGTCGGTGACGAGCAGGCGGGTTGCGGCAAAGCCCTCGGCCTTGAGCTTGGCCGTGATGAGCCGTGCGAGGCGGAAGTTGAAGCCAAACTCCGGATCGTTGCGTGCGCTCAATGCACCGTAGGAGTCCGGCGTGTGGCCGACATCCACGACGATCCGGAATTTGGGCGTCTCGCACTTGAATGAAGGTGAGGGTTTCGGCTCATGTCTCGCACTCTTGCGCGCGATAGCAGCCTCGCCGGCCGTGACGAATGCAAGCGATGACAGAACGATCGAGGCGACCAGCCCGACGATGACGCTCCGCAGGTGCCTCAAGCGCTACTCCGCTGCTGCTCACGCATGCCGGTGCCGGGACCGCTTTCGGTGAGGAAGTTGTAGTCTTTCGGGACGAAAGATGACGCGACCTTCGGCGGTGCTTTTTGCTTTTGGTCACCTTGACGCAGGGAGGTCCGAGCGTCAACGCGCGGTCTGACCCAGGGCGCCCCCTGTCTTGGGCGATCAGGCCGACCATCGCGTCGGCAGTTAAGTATTTGAGACGAAATGAAAATGCCGATTGTGTCGTTGCGCGATGCGGCACTGGCAATCGCGCGATTCCCGCGCTCGCGGAGATTGTCGGCGACTGTTGCGGCGGAGCGACGGACGAACGCGCAACTAGCCGGTATTTAGGGCGGGTTTGAATTCGAATCGTCCATTGAATGTCTACGGGGTCAAATGAAGAAACTCGCATTCGCAACCGCCGCTCTGATGGCGCTGTTCACAGGCGCGGCGTCGGCCGCTGACCTTGCAGCCCGACCCTACACCAAGGCACCCGCAATCGCCCCCATCTACGACTGGAGCGGCTTCTACGTCGGCATCAACGGCGGTGGTGGCTGGGCCGACAAGTGCTGGGATATCTACAACGATGCCGGCTTCACCGTTGCGCCGCCCTTCCGGGAAGGCTGCCACAATGCGAGCGGCGCCACCGTCGGTGGTCAGATCGGCTATCGCTGGCAGGCCACCAATTGGGTGTTCGGTGTTGAGGCGCAGGGCAACTGGGCCGACTTCACCGGCTCCAATTCCAGCTTGTTCTACGGCAATTTCACCAACCGCTCCGAGGTTGATGCGCTCGGCCTATTCACCGGCCAGGTCGGCTACAGCTGGAACAACGTTCTCTGGTACGTGAAGGGCGGCGCCGCCGTCACCCGCGACAAGTACGAGGGCGTGATCACCAGCATCGGCTTGGTGTTTGATCGCGCCACCGAGACCCGCTGGGGCGGCGTCGTAGGCACCGGCATCGAATTCGGTTTCGCGCCGAACTGGTCGCTGGCGCTCGAATACGATCACCTGTTCATGGGCCATCGCGACATCACCTTTAGCTCGTCGATCGTTCCGGGGGTCACGCGCGGTGATACGATCCGCCAGGATGTCGACATTGTCACCGCCCGTATCAATTACCGCTTCGGTGGCCCGATCGTCGCCAAATACTGACTTTGGCACTTCTTCGACAAACGAAGCCCCGGTCTCGCGTCCGGGGCTTTCCTTTGCGCGAAGCTGACTGATTGATGTTGGTCTCCCGAGCCCGGCCCATTAGACCGGCCGCTCTCCCTTCACCGTCACGCGCGTGCCCGAGCGTGTGTGCGGCCAGTAGTCCCACATCGCGCGGTGCTGGGTGCAGCGGTTGTCCCAGAAGGCGATGGCGTTCTCGGTCCAGCGGAAGCGGCACTGGAACAGCGGGTTCTCGGCGTGCTGGTAGAGATAGGCGAGCATTGCGTCGCTCTCGTCGCGCGGGATGCCGTTGATGTGGCGCGTGAAGCCGCGGTTGACGTAGAGCGCCTTCTTCGCCGTGACCGGATGCGTGCGCACGACGGGATGCTCGGCATGGGGATAGGAGGGACGATCGGCAACGCCATAATTGGCATAGAGGCCGCGATAGATCGGCTCGCCGTCATGCAGCGCCGTCAAGCCGTCGAGATAGGCCTTCATGCGCTCCGACAGCGCCTCATAGGCCGCGTACATGTTGGCAAACAGCGTGTCGCCGCCGCGGGGCGGGCATTGCTTGATGTAGAGGATCGAGCCCATCGGCGGCTCGAGATCGCAGGACACGTCGGAGTGCCAGCCCTCGCCATTGGCGCGCGGCGAGTTCTTGTCCGCATAGATCTTCATCAAGGCGGGGTCTTCGTCCTCATGCGGGGCGGCGGGATGAAAATGCAGCTCGCCGAACTTGCGGCCGAAGGCGAGATGCTGCTGCGGCGTGATGTGCTGGTCGCGGAAGAAGATGACGAGGTTCTCGGCGAGCGCGCGGTGGATCTCGTCCATCTGCCGGTTGGAGCGGGCATCGTCCGAGACGAGCTTGCCGATATCAACGCCGGAGATTTCCGCGCCGATGATGGGGGTGAGCTTCTCGACGACGATGGTCTCGTACGGCGCGCCGTCTTCAGCGGTGTGACGATAGCGCGGGCCCTGCTTGCCGGCGAGTGAGCTCATGGCGTGTCTCCCGATCGTTCTTGATTGGGAGCCATCGTAGCAACGTAGGGCGGGTAGCGAAGCGTAACCCGCCACCTCGCGCCCGCAAAAAAATAGGCGGGTTAGGCTGTGCTAACCCGCCCTACGATTCCGATGTTGAGGAGCGCCTACTCTGCCGCAGGAGCCGGCACCTTGGCGCCTTGGCCGTAGCGCTGGTCGATGTAGTCGATCACCAGCGCCTTGAAGTCGGCGGAGATGGTCGGGCCGCGCAGCGTGCGGAACTTCTTGCCGTCGACGAAGACGGGCGCGGCCGGCGCTTCGCCGGTGCCGGGCAGCGAGATACCGATATTGGCGTGCTTGGACTCGCCGGGGCCGTTGACGATGCAGCCCATCACCGCGACGTTGAGCTCTTCCACGCCGGGATATTTGGTCTTCCAGGTCGGCATCTCGTCGCGGATGAAATCCTGGATCGAGCGGGCCAGCTCCTGGAACGTGGTCGAGGTGGTGCGGCCGCAGCCGGGGCAGGCGGCAACCAGCGGCACGAAAGTGCGGAAGCCCATGGTCTGCAGGAGCTCCTGGCCGACCTGCACCTCGCGGGTGCGGTCGCCGCCGGGCTCGGGCGTCAGCGAGATTCGGATGGTGTCGCCGATGCCCTGCTGCAAGAGGATGCCGAGCGCGGCCGAGGACGCAACGATGCCCTTCGAGCCCATGCCGGCCTCGGTGAGACCGAGATGGATGGCGTAGTCCGAACGGGACGCGAGATCCTGATAGACCGCGATAAGATCCTGCACCGCCGAGACTTTTGCCGAGAGGATGATGCGGTCCTTGGGCATGCCGAGCTCTTCGGCGCGCGCCGCCGAGAGCAGCGCCGACTGCACCATGGCCTCGCGCGTCACCGCGCGCACGTCGCGCGGGTTGGGCGAGGCCGCGTTCTCGTCCATCAGCTTGGTCAAAAGCTCTTGGTCGAGCGAGCCCCAATTAGCGCCGATGCGCACCGGCTTGTTGTTCTTGTTCGCGATCTCGATGATGTCGGCGAACTGGGTGTCGCGCTTGTCCTTGAAGCCGACATTGCCGGGATTGATGCGGTATTTGGCCAGGGCCTCGGCGCAGGCCGGATAGGCCGCGAGGAGCTTGTGGCCGATATAGTGGAAGTCGCCGATCAGGGGCGTAGTGATGCCGCGCTTGGCGAGGCCGTCGCGGATGTGCGGAACGGCGGCCGCAGCCTCCTCGCGGTCCACGGTGATGCGGACCATTTCGGAGCCGGCGCGCGCGAGCGCTGCGACCTGGGCGATGGTGCCTTCGACATCGGCGGTATCGGTGTTGGTCATCGACTGCACGACGATCGGCGCACCGCCGCCCACAGCGACGTTGCCGACCTTGACCTGGGTGGTCCGATGCCGGGGCGCCGGGCCCGCAATGTCTGAATCGAGAGGGTTTTCGAGCTTGTTCATGGCGGTCCAAATATCAGGTTTTGGTGACGTTCAGCAATGCATCACGCGGCGCCGCAGCTGATGGGCTGGGACGGTTAACCAGAAAAAGCCCAGCAATTACAAGGACCGCTGCGGCCCCGAATGTCAGGCTGAGGGTGTCGTGCATGATGAAATAGCTACCCACCACGCCAAACAAAGGGGTGATGAAGGTAAAAGCGGACAATTTGCTGGCCGAATAGGCCTTCACCAGCGCGAACCAAAGCGTGAACGTGGTTCCGACCACCCAGATCGCCTGGAACGCCATCAGGCCGAGCGACAGCGGCGACGGAGTGTGGGTGATGGATTCGCCGAACAGCCAGGCCGCCAGCCCCAGGATCGGGATCGAGGTCGCGACCTGATAACCCAGGGCCTTCTCGGGCGCGGCGAAGCGCAGCCGCGTGCCCTTGGCAACCAGCGTCGTCGCGGCCCACAGCGCGGCGCCCCCGACGATCATGAGATCGCCGAGCAGAACCTGCGAATCGACATTGGGCTGCGGCACGCCGATCGCAAGCGCCACGCCGGCAAAGCTGATGGCAAGGCCGAGCCATTGCGCGCCACCGAGACGCTCGCCGAGCACCTGGTAGGAGCCGAGCGCCACGAAGAACGGCGCGGTGTAGAGGAACACCACCGCACGAGAAGCAGACGTGAAGTGCAGCCCCTGGAAGATCAACACGAACTCGATGCCGAACATCAGCCCGGCGATCAGGCCGGGCTTCCAGGTGCCGTCACGTTCGAAAAAATTGACACCGCGAAAGGTGCCGATGAGGAACAGCACCGGCAGCGCGCCCATCGAGCGGATGGTGGCCTGGAGCATCGGCGGAATGTCCGGCAGCACCAGCTTCACCGCGATCTGGTTGAATCCCCAGGTCAGGCATAGCATGAGCATCAGGGCGATGGCGCCGGCACTGAGGGGACGGCCGGCGGACGGTATGGCTTGAGGTGCGGACATTTCTTCCCAAAAATCCGGCTTTGCGCCGTTGTTGCTTCAAGACATTTTCTGACAATGCGTGCAGACGCCCGTGATCTCCACCACAGACAGCTTTGGCGCGAAGCCTGAGCTGCGCGCGGCGGCGTTGAGGTCCTTGGCGAAGGACGCCGAGGAGATCTCGCCGACCAGGCCGCAGCGCTCGCAGATCAGGAACGCCACCGCGGAGGTCGAATCGTGGTCGTGGGCTGCGCAAGCGAGATAGGCGTTGCGGCTTTCGATGCGATGCACGAGGCCGTTGGCCATCAGGAAGTCGAGCGCACGATAGATCGTGATCGGTGCCGGCCGCGCCATCGACTTGGCAAGCTCGTCGATGATTTCGTAGGCGCCGAGCGGGCGGTGGCTGGAGAGCAAGGCACCAAGCACCTGGCGGCGGATCGGCGTGAATTTCTGCGCGCGCTGCTGGCAGACCACCTCGGCATGCGCAAGCGCGTCCGCGGTGCAGCGGCCGTGATCATGGTCGGGCGCGGGGAATGCCGGCTTTGCGAGGCTCATGTCGCCGTCTTCTAGCATTTCGGCGGGGGAACCCAAAGCACGACGAGCCGTCCGGCTGCCAGCCATGCTCCTCCCGCGGGACAGCACCGCGCCCCCGGTCCGTGAATTAATCATAAGCTTGCTTATAATATTCAAGCTTATTGGAGACGACGCTCATGACGCGCGGGTCGGTCGACCAGAATTTCCTGTTCACGGTCGGTGAGCTCTATCGCCTCTTGCGCGTCTATGCCGACAAGGAGGCCTCGCGCTTCGGCATCACCCGGGCGCAATGGGCGGTGCTGGCCAAGGTGGAGCGCAGCGAGGGCATGAAGCAGTCCGAGCTCGCCGAGCTCCTGGAGATGCAGCCGATCACGCTGACACGGCTGATCGACAAGCTCTGCGACAACGACTGGATCGAGCGCCGCAGCGACGCTTCGGATCGCCGGGTCAAGCGCCTGTACCTCAAAAAGGCCGGGCGGCAATTGCTCGGCCGCATGAGCGGCCTGAAGTCGGAGCTGACGGCGAACGCGCTCGACGGCATCAATCCGGCGGACGCGCACCGCCTCCTCACCCAGCTCGAAACCATCAAGGAAAACGTGCGAACCGCGATCCAGGCATCCGGCGCGGAGCAAGCACGCAAGGAGCAGCGCCATGGCTGATCAGGTCGTCAAGTTGCAGCCCGAGCAGAAGAGCGACAGCGGCAAGCCGACCAAGAAGGCCGGCACCGATCCGCGCCGCCGCCTGCTGGCGGGCCTGCGCCGCTATCGCCGTTTCCTGCTCCTGGTCGTGCTGCCGGTCATTGTCGCCATCGGCGGCGTCACCTTCTATCTGCATGGGGGCCGCTATGTCGGCACCGACAATGCCTATGTCGGCGCACAGAAGGTGCTGGTGACGCCCGACATCTCCGGCAAGATCCTGAAAGTGGTCGTGAAGGAGGGCCAGTCGGTCAAGCGCGGCGACGAACTGTTCGAGATCGACCCGGTTCCGTTCCGCCTCGCGGTCGAGGAGGCCAAGGCGCAGCTCGCGCAGGCGCGCACGACCTATGACAACCTCGTCGCCAACATCAAGATCTACGGCGACATGCTGGGCCTCGCCCAGCAGGGCATCGATCTGAAGCAGCGCGACGTCGAGCGCAAGCAGGCGCTGGTGAAAAACAATTTCGGCTCGCAGCTCGATCTCGACAATGCCTCGAATGCGCTGGTCACCGCCGGGGCGCAGGCGCAATACATCAAGCAGCAGCTCTCCAACGCGAAGACCCAGTTGCTCGGCAACCCCGACCTGCCGCTCGAGCAATTCCCGCCCTACGCTCAGGCGAAAGCCAAGCTGGATGACGCGCAGCGCAACCTCGACCACACCGTGCTGCGCGCGCCGATGGATGGAGTGGCGACGCAGGTCGAGCAGATTCAGCTCGGCCGCTATGTGCCCGCCGGCACGCCGGTGTTCTCCATCATCGACGTCGCCCATCCCTGGGTCGACGCCAATCCGAAGGAGAGCGACCTCACCTATGTCACCGAAGGCCAGTCCGTCACGCTCGAGGTCGACGCGTTCCCGAACCATGTCTTCAAGGGCAAGATCGGCTCGCTCTCGCCCGGCACCGGCGCGCAATTCGCGATCCTGCCGCCGCAGAACGCCATGGGCAATTTCGTCAAGGTGGTGCAGCGTGTGCCGATCCGCATCTATTTCGACGAGACCGACAAATATGTGCGGAAGCTGAAAGCCGGCATGAGCGTCTACGCCACCATCGACACCGGTCATCGGCGGTCGCTTGCCGGCCTGCTCGGCCTGTCCGCGACCGCGGGCCAGGATAAAGAATAAGACAAGGACTGGCGCGATGTCCGGCCCCAATGCCAGCCTGATGGTCCCCGGCCTGCGCCGGAACATGGTGACGATCTGCGCCATGACCGCGACCATCATGCAGGCGCTCGACACGACCATCGCCAATGTCGCCCTCCCCTACATGCAGGGCACGCTGTCGGCCTCGCAGGACCAGATCAACTGGGTGCTGACCTCCTACATCGTCGCCGCCGCGATCATGACGGCGCCGGTGGGCTGGATCGCCAACCGCTTCGGCCGCAAGCGCATCTTCATCATCTGCTCGGCCGGCTTCACCATGGCATCGGTGCTGTGCGGCCTCGCGCAGGACATCAACCAGATGGTGCTGTTCCGCCTGCTGCAGGGCGTGTTCGGCGCAGCGTTGGTACCGCTGTCGCAATCGGTCATGCTCGACTATTACACGCTTCAGGAACGCGCCAAGGCGATGGCGATCTGGGGCATGGGCGTGATGATGGGTCCGATCATGGGACCGTCGCTGGGAGCCTGGCTCACCGAGACCTATTCCTGGCACTGGGTGTTCTTCGTCAACCTGCCGTTCGGCATCATCACCGTGCTCGGGCTGGTCGTCTTCATGGACGAGACCAGGAAGGATTTCAGCCTCAAATTCGACTGGTTCGGCTTCGCCGCGCTGGCGGTCGCGATCGGCGCGCTCCAGCTCGCGCTCGACCGCGGTGAGCAATTGGGCTGGCTGGAATCGAACGAGATCCTCGCCGAGTTCATCGTCTCGGCCGTCGCGTTCTACTTCTTCCTCGCGCATTCCTTCACGACCTCGACCCCGTTCATCCGCTTCGCCCTGTTCCGGGACCGCAACTTCGTCACCGGCTGCCTGTTCATGATCGTGATGGGGCTCGTCCTGTTCTCGACCATGGCACTCGCCTCGCCCTACATGCAGAACGTGATCGGCTATCCCATCATCACCGCCGGCCTGCTGCTGGCGACCCGCGGCATCGGCACCTTCTTCGCCATGATGCTGGTCGGCCGCATGATGCGTTATATCGAGGCGCGCACGCTGATCATCTGCGGCCTGACGCTGACGGCGGGCTCGCTGTTCCAGATGACCGGCTGGACCGATCTGACCCAGGTGCCGGAGATCGTCACCGTCAGCGTCATCCAGGGTTTTGGCTTCGGCCTCGTCTTCGTGCCGCTCTCGACCGTGGCGTTCCTGACACTGTCGAACGAGCTGCGCACCGACGGCACCGCGATGCTGACCCTGATGCGCAACGTCGCGAGCTCGGTCGGCATTTCCGTCGTGATCGCGCAATTGACGCAAGGCACGCGATGGACCTACGCGATCCTGTCCGAGCACATCAACCCGTTCAACCACGCACTGCAGATGCCCGGCGTCAGCGGCATCATCAATCTGTCGACCGACACCGGCCGCGCCATGGCCGACAGAATGGTCAACGTGCAGGCGCAGATCATCGCCTTCGCGCACGACTACCAGCTGGTGATGCTCTTCATCCTCTGCACCATCCCGCTCGCTTTGCTGATCGGCTCGACCAAAGCCACGCTGCGCAAGCAGGCGGCGGGGCCGGAGCATGCGGTGATGGAGTAGCGGATCTCGGGCCCCGGACGCAGCGCAGCGCTACACGTTGCACCGCGTCCGGGACACAACAGCGCTACAACAGCTCCTCGCAGCCCAAATCGTCCACGGCCGCAAACGCCCGTTCCAGATTATTCCACCAGATCAGCGGCGGGAGGTTGATGCTCCACTGCCAGACCGGCCGCGTGATTTGCCAGAGCACCGCCCAGCGGTAGTCGCGATCGAGCGCGCCGCGCGTGTAGCCGGTGATACCGCTTTCGACCAGCGTGTCATGGTAGAGATTGAGCAGCAGCCGTTCGAGCGCGTGCCGGCGTTCCGGATACCAATGCATCGCCATCATGTAGGCGAGGTCGTGGGTCGGAACGTTGATGCTCCAAAGATCGAAATCGAAGATGCGAACGGTGTCGTCGACGCCCGTGCGCGGCAGCAGGAAATTCCAGACATGGGCGTCGCCATGGGTGATGCTGAGGTGGCGGCGTGAATGGTAACGCTGGGACAGCCGCTCCGACTGGTCGATGAGCCGACGGTAGATGATCCGCCGCTCCTCGCCGAGGCGATCGCCGAGGAGATCGGCAAAGCGATCGTAATGTCCCGCAAACGTCTCCATCCGTTGCGCGCTGTCCTCCACGCTCGCCCAGGTGCCGACGGTGTCGCCGAGGCTCGGATGGTCCCACCAGGCTGCGTGCCAGCGCGCCAGCGTGGTGACGATGGCGAGGGTCTGCTCGCGCGACGGCGGCACGGGCCAGGTTGTCGCGACCTCGTGGCTGTCGGTGAGATCCTCCAGCAGCAGATGCCAGGCGAGGCTGTCCTCGTCGAAATGCCCGTCAAAGCAGTGCGGGACGAGTCCCGGCGGCATCTTGGGCAGCAGCTGCGTGTAATAGTCCACCTCGCGCCGGCCGCCATCGGCGAGGCGCTTGGCGAAGGCGGAATTTGGAGTCTTCAGGATCAGCGACTGCGGAGCACCGGCGGATTCGCCGACATAGCGCAGCCCGAGCCTGACGATATGCGACACCACTGTGTCGCGCTGATGCAGCACCTTCACCTCGCGGACGGCGCCTGCATCCAGCGCGCCGCCCCGGCGCAGCGCGGCCGTCAGTCGAGCGGGCTCAACGACCGCCGGCAATTGTGGAGATGTCATGAACCACGATGCCCCTGTCCCGCGTCATACTGCACGATCACATGCCCGGGCACCAGCGGCTGCCGCCGGCTCAGGCTGCGGCGGTCGAGTCGCGCACCGTCCGCACGACGATCGCGCGCAGTTGATCGAGATTGGCCGTCATCCCGGCGATCGCCTGCCTCACATCCGCGGCGCGCTGGTTGACGGAGGCGGCATCGCGGCTGACGTCGCCGATCTTGGCCGAGACCTCCTGTGCGGCGGAGGCCGATTCGGAAATCGACCGCGTGATCTCCCGGGTCGCGGCATCCTGCTCTTCCATTGCGGCAGCGACCGATGTCGCCACGCCGTCGATCTCGATGATGTGGCCTCCCATGGCCTCGACGGCGTCGACCGCGGCCTGCGTCGAGGCCTGGATCTCGGCAATCAGCCGGCCGATCTCCTCGGTGGACTTGGCAGTCTGGTCGGACAGGGACTTCACCTCGGCGGCAACCACCGCGAAGCCGCGGCCGGCCTCGCCGGCGCGCGCCGCCTCGATCGTCGCGTTGAGCGCGAGGAGGTTGGTCTGGCCTGCGATGCCGCCGATGAGGTCGGAGACCTCCGCGATCTTCTTCACCGATCCGGCCAGCGCCTGAATGGTCGAACGCGCCTGCTCGCGGCCGGCGACGGCCGATTTGGTGACGGTGCTGGTCCGCGCGACCTGGCTCGTGATCTCGCGGATCGAGGCGCTCAACTCTTCGGCCGCAGCGGAGACGGCCTGCGAGCTGCCGAGCGCCTGGGTCGAGGCCGCCGCCACCGCCTGCGACTGCGCAGAGAGCGACTTTGCGATCTCAGAGAGGCCGGAGGCGGCTTGCTCCACGCCCTGCGTCGCCGCAGTCGCGGTATCGACCGAGCGGCCGGTCTCGCGCTCGACCGTTTCGGCCATCTGGTGCAGGGCGGAGCGCTTGGCGAGCGCCGCCGCCCGTTCCTGCCGCAACTGCTCCTCGCGCAGACGGGAGTTCTCGACCGCCGCCTGCTTGAACACCACAAGCGCGCCCGCCATCGAGCCGACCTCGTCCTGGCGCTGCGCGAACGGAATCTCGGCGGCGAGATCGCCGGTCGCGAGCTTCTGCATCGTGTCCGTCATGCGCACGATCGGGCGCACCACGCCGAGGGCAACACCCAGCAGGCCGGCGGTAACGAAGGCGAGGACGGCGATGGAGACGCCGAGGAGGATATAGAGCATCGCGCTGTCGCGGTCCGCGGCCAGCTTCTCCATGGCGGCATTCCGCTTGTTAGCACTCTCGACGATGCTGTCGATGACGGCGCGATGCGCGGTATAGGCCTCCTTGAGCTGCGCATAGACGCGCTCGGAAGCCGCCGCGTCCTTGGCCTTGAGGGCGGGCAGAAGCTGATCCGATGCCTTCCAGAATTTCTGCACCTCCGCATCGGATTTCGACACCAGCGCGGTCTTGAGGTCGGCCGAGAGGCTGGAGGAGACCCAGAACGCCTTGCGCTCGTCGTAGTCCTTGCGGAGCTGGACCAGACGCTCGCCGTGGGCCGCCAGCTGATCCGGCTCGCGCATGGCCAGCGTCGCCTCGAGATAGGCTTCGATGATGTATTCGGGCGGCGGAAGGATGTCGGCGATGAGGTCATTGCCGAGCTTGATGTCGGAATAGAGCGGACCGCCGACCTTGAGCTCTTTTAGGGCGTACAGGCTGGTCGAAACAACGGCGGCGAAACCAATGGCGAGAACGATGCCAAACGCGACGATCGCAGAGGACAAGGACAGACGAAATTTCATGAAACAATCCAGGTCGGCGTCGAAACTGCGGCCACCCTAGACGACTACGGTAAATACGGGATTGATTCGCGCCGGAATTGTATTTCACGAACCCCGCATGAATACGGAGATTAGGCGTCAAGTCATCGGTATTGAGTCAGCGAGGCTGACGCACAACCGCGCAAAAATCAACGTTCGAGTCTGATGCGGCAACGCAGCACCGGCTCCGATGCGCCGAATGAGATATGTGTGCCGAGGAGCAGGCCTCCCCGGCACGCCCTGCCCTCATACGTCGAAGAACACCGTCTCGTTGTCGCCCTGCAGGTGCAGGTCGAGCCGGTAGACCGGCTTGCCGGCCTCGCGGACCGCAGTGAGCGTGGCGCGGCGGTCAGCCGGCACCAGCGCCAGCACGGGATCGGCGGCGTTGCCGGCCTCGTCGCTGAAATAGATGCGGGCGTAGAGATGCCTGAGCATGCCGCGGCCAAACACCGCAACCAGGATGTGCGGCGCCTGCGGCTTGCCAGCAGGATCGGGCACGACACCCGGCTTGATGGTCTCGAAGGAATAGTTGCCGTCCTTGTCAGTGCCGCAGCGGGCAAAGCCGCGGAAGCTCGCATTCGGCAGCGCGCGCTTGTCCTGGGGATCGGCAAAGCGGCCCTGCGCATCCGCCTGCCAGATCTCCAGCATGCAATCGGGGACGGCCACGCCGTCGCCATCGAACACCCGGCCCTCGATGCGGATGCGATCGCCGGTGACATCGGGCGTCAGCGTCGAATTGGTGAACGCGTCGTTCCAGGCGTACTCGCCGGTCGGCGTCAGGCCGTATTTGAAGAACGGACCGACCGTCTGCGATGGGGTGATCCCGTCGGGCTTCGCGGACTCTTGCACTTAATGGTTCTCCATGGGGGTGGCGTCCTTGCCGCGCAGCACGATGTCGAAGCGGTAGCACAGCGCCCATTCGGGCTGGGTATTCTCCAAGTCGAACGACGAGACCATCCGCGCTCGCGCCTTCTCGTCCGGCACCGAGTTGAAGATCGGGTCGAACGGGAACAAGGGGTCGTTCGGGAAATACATCTGCGTCACCAGGCGCGTGACGAAGGAATGGCCGAACACCGACAGATGGATGTGCGCTGGACGCCAGGCATTGTGGTGATTGCCCCAAGGGTAGGCGCCAGGCTTGATCGTCACGAAGCGATAATAGCCGGACGCATCGCTCACGGTGCGGCCCGCGCCGGTGAAATTCGGATCGAGCGGCGCCGGATGCTGATCACGGACGTGGACATAACGGCCGCAGGAATTGGCCTGCCAGATCTCGACGAGCGAGTTCGGCACGCCGCGGCCGTCCTCGTCGCGCACATGGCCATGCACGATGATGCGCTCGCCGAGCGGCTCGCCCGCGTGCTGGCGGGTGAGGTCGTTGTCGCCCTCGCGCACGGTCTCGTGGCCGTAGACCGGCCCGGTCAGCTCCGACAGCGTATGGGGCATCGGAATCAAGGGCTTGTTCGGCGCGCGCTTGATCGAGCTCTTGTAGTCGGGCGACAGCGGCAGCGGATGCGCCGCGTTGCTGCCGGTGGGATAGATGAATGTCATTGGCGAACTCCTCCCCGGCCGTTTTCGGTCCGGCCGGTCAACTCTTCCGCCAATCATTATAGGATATAACTAATTTGGGAAAGCCGGTTTGGCGGCGTTCCCGCGCATGGCAGCCGGCCGCTGCTACCTGATCGGCGCACGCGGAAGCACGGCCTCTCCGGCCTCGAGCCGGTAGGTATGGTCGAGCGAATACCAGGGCAATGAGGCGTCCTTCGCCGTCGGATGCGGCGTATCGTGGCGCACGAACTTGCCGATCAGCGCCTGTGTCACACCGAACTGCACGTCGCTGTCGATATGGGGGTCGCTGGGATCATAGACCTGCGAGATCAGCACCTTGAATCCCGGCTTGAAGATCAGGGCATGCAGATGCGCGGGACGATAGGGGTGGCGGGCCTGCGCCGCGAGCAGGCGGCCGACGACACCATCGGTCGGAATGGGATAGCCGACCATCATCACCGAGCGGAAGGAAAAGCGCCCGTCAGAATCGGTCGTGAACTTGCCGCGCAGGTTCATGTCGGCCTGCTCGGGGTCCTGGTTCTCGTAGAGGCCGACCGGCGAGGCGTGCCAGACATCGACCTCGGCACCCCCGACGGGCCGGCCGTCCTTGCCAGTGACGTGGCCGCTGACGAACAGCGTGGCCCCCGGTGTCTCCGAGCGCACGATCGATCCGCCATTCTCGACCCGGGGCGAATTCAACCGCCAGAACGGCCCGAGCAATGATTGATCGGTCTCCGTATTGCCTTGATCGCCGTTGTTGAGCAGGCACACCAGCGAGGAGACGCCGAGCGACCCCGCCATCAGCACGACTTCGTTATGCGTGTCGGTGGTCAGCTTGCCGAGCTCGGCCACAATCGCCGCGGCGTCGCGGAACTCCTTCTCGGTCAGCCTGACATCGCGGACGAAGGCGTGCAAATGCTTGACCAGGGAGAGCATGATCTCGCGCAGCCGCGGATCGGATGTCCGCTCCATTACCGCCAGGGCCGCGGCCGTGACGTCCTTCTCGCGCTCGATGATCACAGGCTATTTTCTCCCTGTCTTTCCGGAACGCGAGAGAAATGCGCGAGCCCGGGCTCTTCGCCTATCCCCGCAAAGAGCGGGGAGAGGCGAAGGAGAGAGTTCAATTCAGCTTTTCGATCGCGACCGCGACGCCCTGACCGACGCCGACGCACATCGTGGCGAGTGCGAGCTTGCCGCCGCGCTTCTCCATGCCGTGCACGGCGGTGAGCGCGAGGCGGGCGCCGCTCATGCCGAGCGGATGGCCAAGCGCGATGGCACCGCCATGCGGATTGACGAAATCGGCGTCATCGGCGACGCCGAGCTGGCGCATGCAGGCGATGCCCTGCGAAGCGAAAGCTTCGTTCAGCTCGATCAGGTCGAAATCGCTGATCTTCTTAGCCAGCCGTTCCATCAGCTTGCGGGTCGCCGGCACCGGGCCGATGCCCATGATCCGCGGCGGCACGCCGGCCGAGGCGAGCCCGAGGATGCGGGCGCGGGGCGTAAGGCCGTGCTTCCTGACCGCGGCTTCCGAGGCCAGGATCATTGCGGCGGCGCCGTCATTGACGCCGGAGGCATTGCCGGCGGTGACGGTGCCGGGATTGCGCACGATCGGCTTCAGCTTGGCGAGACCTTCCAGCGTGGTCTCGGGGCGCGGATGCTCGTCCTTGTCGATGGTGATCGGGCCGGCCTTGCCGCCGGGAATGGTGATGGGCGTGATTTCTTCCGCGAAATAGCCGGCGGCGATCGCTGCGCCTGCGCGCTGCTGCGAGCGGATGGCGAAGGCGTCCTGGTCCGCGCGCGAGACCTGGAACTCCTCGGCGACGTTCTCGCCGGTCTCCGGCATCGCATCGACGCCATACTGCGCCTTCAGCAGCGGATTGATGAAGCGCCAGCCGATCGTGGTGTCGAAGATTTCGGCCGAGCGCGAGAAGGCTTCCTGCGCCTTGCCCATCACGAAGGGCGCGCGGGTCATCGATTCGACGCCGCCGGCAATCGCGAGATCGATCTCGCCGGAACGAATGGCGCGGCCCGCGGCGCCGACCGCATCGAGGCCCGAGGCGCAGAGCCGGTTCAGAGTCTGGCCGGGAACCGAATCCGGCAGGCCCGCCAGCAGCAGCGCCATGCGCGCGACGTTGCGATTGTCCTCGCCGGCCTGGTTGGCGCAGCCGAAGAACACCTCGTCCACCTGTGCCCAATCGAGATTGGGGTGCTTGGCCATCAGCGCCTTGATCGGGGCGGCGGCGAGATCGTCGGCGCGCACCTTGGCGAGCGAGCCGCCGAAACGGCCGATCGGGGTCCGCACGGCATCGCAGATAAAGACGTCACGCATCGTTGTTCTCCCTGAATGCCGCGATCCGGCCAAATTCTTCAATGTCGGCGGAGTTTTAGGAGGGCGCCCGCGGCAGGTCAATTGACGGTTTCGCGGAGCAGACGTCATTCCGGGGCGCGCCATTTGGCGCAAACCCGGAATCCATTTGTCGGCGTGACGTGCGGCCCGATGGATTCGGGGCCTGCGCCGTTCCGGCGCATCCCGGAATGACGGCGGAAAATGTGGCAGCCGCATGCGCTACACGGACAACGTGGAAAACCTTCGCTTCCCCGGCAAAGCAAATAGGAGCAGGTGCCGAAATTTTGTAGGTTGCGCCGCCCATGACGATGCAACAGCCGATACAAGTTCCGCCCGCCGATGACACGCCCGCGCCGCAGGCCGAGGCTGCCGCGCGCGTCACGCCGATGATGGAGCAGTATCTGGAGATCAAGGCGGCGCATCAGGGCTTGCTGCTGTTCTACCGGATGGGCGACTTCTACGAGCTGTTCTTCGAGGATGCCGAGATCGCTTCAAAGACGCTCGGCATCGTCCTGACCAAGCGCGGCAAGCACCAGGGCGCGGATATCCCGATGTGCGGCGTGCCGGTCGAGCGCTCAGAGGATTATCTGCATCGTCTCATCAGCGCCGGGCATCGGGTCGCGGTCTGCGAGCAGACCGAGGATCCCGCGGCGGCGAAAGCGCGCGGCAACAAGAGCGTGGTACGCCGCGGCGTGGTGCGGCTGGTGACGCCGGGCACGCTGACCGAGGACACACTGCTGGATGCGCGCGCCAATAATTACCTGCTGGCGATCGCGCGCGCCCGCTCCTCCGCCGGCGGCGACCGCTTCGGCCTTGCCTGGATCGACATCTCGACGGCCGAATTCATGGTCACCGAGGTCTCGGGCGGCGAGCTCGCCGCGACGCTGGCGCGCATCAACCCGAACGAGGCGATCGTCACCGACGCGCTCTTTGGCGACAACGAGCTCGGCCAGACCTTGCGCGAGCTGCCGGCCGTGACGCCGCTGACTCGCGACGTCTTCGACGGCGCGACCGCCGAGAAGCGGCTCTGCGACTACTTTGCCGTCGCGACCATGGACGGGCTCGCGCAGCTGACGCGCCTGGAGGCCACCGCGGCGGCCGCCGCCGTCACCTATGTCGACCGCACCCAGGTCGGCAAGCATCCGCCGCTCTCGCCGCCCGCGCGCGAAGCCTCGGGTGCGACCATGGCGATCGATCCGGCGACGCGCGCCAATCTCGAGCTGACGCGCACGCTCGCCGGCGAACGCCGCGGCTCGCTACTCGATGCCATCGACTGCACCGTGACCTCGGCAGGCTCCCGCCTGCTGGCGCAGCGTCTGGCCGCGCCGCTGACCGATGCGCCTGCGATCGCGCGGCGGCTAGACGCGGTCAGCACCTTCGTGGCCGATTCCGCCGCGCGCGAGGACATCCGCAGCATCCTGCGCGGCGCGCCCGACATGTCGCGCGCTCTGGCCAGACTCTCGGTCGGCCGCGGCGGGCCGCGCGACCTCGCCGGCATCCGCGACGGCATCATCGCCGCCGACCAGGTGCTGACGCGGCTCTCCGAAATGGATCAGCCGCCGCAGGAGATCGCGGCGGTGATGGCAGCGCTGCAGCGGCCGTCGCGCGCGCTCGCAGCCGAGTTCGCCAGCGCGCTGGACGAGCAGCTGCCGCTGATCAAGCGCGACGGCGGCTTCGTGCGTCAGGGCTACGAGCCGGCGCTGGACGAAGCGCGAAACCTGCGCGATGCCTCGCGTCTGGTCGTGGCCTCGATGCAGGCCCGTTACGCCGATGCGACCTCCGTCAAAGGCCTCAAGATCCGGCACAACAACGTGCTCGGCTATTTCGTCGAGGTCACCGCCCAGCACGGCGACAAGCTGATGTCGCCGCCGCTGAACGCGACCTTCATCCATCGCCAGACGCTGGCGGGACAGGTGCGCTTCACCACGTCCGAGCTCGGCGAGATCGAGGCCAAGATCGCCAATGCCGGCGACCGAGCGCTCGGCCTCGAGCTCGATATCTTCGAGCGGCTCTGCGCCAAGGCGCTCGCGATCAGCGACGATCTGCGGGCCGCAGCGCAAGGCTTTGCGCTGCTCGACGTCGCGACCTCGCTGGCCAAGCTCGCTGTCGACGAGAACTATGTGCGGCCCGAGGTCGACGGCTCGCTCAGCTTTGCCATCGAGGCCGGCCGCCATCCCGTGGTCGAGCAGGCGCTCAAGCGCAACGGCGAGCCGTTCATCGCCAACGCCTGCGACCTGTCGCCTGCGCCGGCCCAGAGGTCCGGCCAGCTCTGGCTGCTCACCGGTCCCAACATGGCCGGTAAATCGACCTTCCTGCGCCAGAACGCGCTGATCGCCTTGATGGCCCAGATCGGCAGCTTCGTGCCGGCGACGCGCGCGCGGATCGGCATCGTCGACCGCCTGTTCTCGCGCGTCGGCGCCGCCGATGATCTCGCCCGCGGCCGCTCCACCTTCATGGTGGAGATGGTCGAGACCGCGGCGATCCTGAACCAGGCCGGCGAGCGCTCGCTCGTCATCCTGGATGAGATCGGCCGCGGCACCGCGACCTTCGACGGCCTCTCGATCGCCTGGGCCGCGATCGAGCATCTGCACGAGAGCAACCGCTGCCGAACCTTGTTCGCGACGCATTATCACGAGCTGACCGCGCTCGCGGCGAAACTGCCGCGGATGTTCAACGCCACGGTGCGGGTGAAGGAATGGCAGGGCAACGTCGTGTTCCTGCACGAGGTGCTGCCGGGCTCGGCCGACCGCTCCTACGGCATCCAGGTGGCGAAACTCGCCGGCCTGCCGCCGGCGGTGATCACGCGCGCCAAATCGGTGCTGTCCAAGCTGGAGGCGCAGGACCGCGGCCAGACCGCGCGAGCCCTGGTGGACGATCTGCCGCTGTTCGCTGTCCCTTCGCGCGCCGCCACTGAAGCCGCGCCGCCGAGCGAAGCGGAGCTGCTGATGGAGGCGGTGAAGGCGCTGCACCCCGACGAGATGTCGCCGCGCGAGGCGCTCGATGCTCTGTATGCGCTGAAGGCGAAACTGCCGAAGCAGTGACGGTGCCGTCGGGTGGGCGAAGCGGAGCGTGCCCACTGCTCCATGAAGCGATCGGGGAGAGATGGTGGGCACGGCGCGCAAAGAGCGCACCTTTGCCCACCCTGCAATTCCGAGCCCGGCCTAGCCCCGCGCCGCGATCGCCGCCGCTTCCGCGGCGGCGCGCTGCATGCTGGTCGACATCTCGTTGGTCACCGTGCTCTGCTCCTCGATCGCGGCGGCGGTCGAGGTCACGTACTCGCTGACATTGTTGATCGCCTGCTTGATCGAGCCGAGCGCGCTGACGACGTCGCCGGAGATGCTGTTGAGGCTGCCGATCTCCTGGCCGATCTTGTCGGTCGCCTGCTTGGCCTGGTTGGCGAGGCTCTTGACCTCGGAAGCGACCACCGCGAAGCCGCGGCCGGCCTCGCCCGCGCGCGCCGATTCGATCGTGGCGTTGAGCGCGAGCAGGTTGATCTGCCCCGTGATGTTGTTGATCATCTCGACGATGCCGCTCATCGCCTGCGCGGCCTCGGTGAGGCGCTGGGCCTGCGCGTCGGCGGCGCCGACCTGCTCGACCGCGCCCATCGCGGTCTCGCGCGACTTGGTCATGGCCTCGGAGATCTCCCGCACCGAGGCGTTGAGCTCCTCCGAGCCGGCGGCGACCGATTCCATCATGCCCCGCACGCGCTCGTTGCCCATGCGGACCAGGACCTGCTTGGTGACGTCGGTGGCGTATTTCACGACCTTGAACGGCTTGCCGTTGAGGTCGAGGATCGGATTGTAGGAGGCCTGGATGTAGACCTCCTTGCCGCCCTTGCCGATGCGCTTGTACTCCGCCGCCTGGTACTGGCCACGATTGAGCGCGGCCCAGAACTCGCGATAGCCGGCACCGTCGCGCTCGGAGGGCTCGACGAACATGCTGTGGTGGCGGCCCTTGATCTCGGCCAGCGAATAGCCGAGCGCGCCGAGAAAGTTGGCGTTGGCGGTGATGATCGTGCCGTCCATGTTGAACTCGATCACCGCCTGGGCCTTGTCGATCGCCGCGATCTGGCCGGCGAGATCGGCATTCTTCAGCTTCTCCGCGGTGACGTCGGTCGCGAACTTGACCACGCCGTACGGCTTGCCGTTTTCGTCGAGCAACGGATTGTAGGAGGCAAGGATCCAGACCTCGCGGCCGCCCTTGCCGATCCGCTTGAACTCGCCGGCTTGGTATTCGCCGCGGTTGAGCGCGGCCCAGAATTCGCGATAGGCCGGGCTGTTTCGGTCGGCCTCGGCCACGAACAGGCTGTGATGCTTGCCCTTGATCTCGTCGAGCGAATAGCCGAGCGCCTTGCAGAAATTCTCGTTGGCCGAGAGGATGGTGCCGTCGAGCTTGAACTCGATGACGGCCTGGGCGCGGCTGATGGCAGCGATCTTGGAGGCGTCCGTCATGCTGCGGATCTTCTTCTCGGTGATGTCGGTCGCAATCTTGGCGACCATCACCGTCTTGCCGTTGCCGTCGAGCACCGGATTGTAGGATGCTTCGATCCAGACCTCGCGGCCGTCTTTCGCGATCCGCTTGAACTCGCGCGCCTGATACTCGCCACGGTTCAATGCGGCCCAAAACGCCTTGTACTCGGCGCTGTCGCGCTGGTCGGCCGGCACAAACATCGAGTGATGCTTGCCCAGGATCTCCTCGAGACGGTAGCCGAGTGCGTCGAGAAAATTCTTGTTGGCCGTGATGATCGTCCCATCAAGATTGAACTCGATCATCGCCTGCGAACGGCCGATGGCATCGAGCCGCGATTGTGCATCAGTGTGGAATTTACGGCCGAACATCAGGAAATCTCCATCTCGAATTGAGCCGAAGGGGGATATGCTCGTCAGTATCGAGGAACTGATCGCGCAGCAGTGCTGACATATTCCAATCTGCGTCTCCCCCAGATCCGATTGGAAGGTCCGTCGCGATGGTCGGACAGCAACGAAGCGGGCGAGCAGCCTGATTCTTTACGGCAAAAGCTCGAACAAAGTTCTAATTTTACTGTCGGGAATTCGACGGGGGTTATCAGCATGTCAGCGCGAGGAGCCGCTGGAGCTCACACCGGAACAGTACGGCAGGACTTGAAATGATGGCGCTCATTCAACGGTTGATCCGAGCGGGCCACATCGGCTTCTCGCGACGTCGCGTCGCGCATATCCGTAGTCTCACGGCATCGGCCGCGTGCGGCGCAAGGCGCGCCGTCCTATTCTCCACAGCGTCAGATTCCATGCCACGCAGGTTGCGAGCGCGAGGCACAAGCCGGCGGCGGAGCCGAACCACACGACTGCAACGTGCAGGACCGCAATCGCCATGCCAAATCCGAGCAGGCCCCAGGCGGAGTTGGCGAGCACGGCAGCGGTCGGCGGTCCACCGATGCGCGGATGCAGGATGACCATGATGCTGGAGAACACCACGGGAAAGAGCGCAATGATGCCGCTGATGCGCGGGCCGACCCAACTCGATGTCGAAACCACGATGGCGACAAGGGTCGCAACCAGCGCAGCGCGCATCGGCACATCGTACCAGCGGCGCGTCACCAGCGGCATCTTCGCATGGCGATAGCGCGCGAGCAGTGGAATGCAGATGCCGAACGCGATCAGATTGGCGGCGAGCCCCGCGGCGAGCGACCAGTCGAACTGGCGGATGATCGAGGCCATCCCGATCCATACCGCGAAAGCGCTTCCGCAGCTCACCACGAGAGTGTGCCGCTGCGACAGCACAACGTAAGTGAGGCACATCAAGATCGTTGCCGCATTGACCGGCAGGCTCGCCAGCGCGCCCTGGGCGACGAACGCGGCGTCATGATCGATCGCAAGGAAGACGTAGGACGGCCCGGCCGAGACCGGCAGGGTCGCGATCAGCGCGCCGATCACGGGTCCCGAGCGTTCGGTGATGATCGATGCCGTCACCACGAACGCCGCCGCGATCGCCATGCGCAGGAGCAGGAAGAGGAGGAAGTGGAGGTCGAGGGACATTTTATCTGTCATTCCGGGGCGCGCGAAGCGCGAGCCCGGAATCCATAACCACAGGCCATGGTGGCTTAAGAGCTAGGAGCAACGACCGTCCGAAAATCCCGACGGCCGGGGATTATGGGTCCCGGGCTCGCGCCAAGCGGCGCGCCCCGGGACGACACCAATCGGTGGAATGACGACCTGCGTCTTACATCCTTTGCATCGACACCGAAACCTTCGGGCCGTTCTTGATGGTCTGATAGACCACGCAATACCGCTCGGTGAGTTTGAGCAGCAGATCGAGCTTGTCCTGCGGCGCTGACGTGTCGACCTCGAAGCGCAGGCGGATCTCGGCGAAGCCGACCGGGGTCTCCTTGTCGATGCCGAGCGTGCCGCGGAAATCGAGATCGCCCTCGGCGTAGACGTTGCCGGTCTTCAAGGGCACCTCGATCGCGGTCGCGACCGATTTCAGCGTGACGCCGGCACAGGCGACCAGGGCTTCGAGCAGCATGTCGCCGGAGCAAAGCTCGAGGCCGGAACCGCCTGTGCCCGGGTGCAGGCCGGCCATCGCGATAGCGCGGCCGGTCTCGACCTTGCACGCAATGCCTTCGCTATCGGTGGAGCCCTTGGCCTTCAGCGTGATCAGCGCAGCCTTGGGATCGGTCTTGTAGCGCTCCTTGATCGGGGCCTGCATCTGGCGCAGCTCTGCAGCGTCCATCTTGTTCTCTCCCGGGGATATCGACGAGCGGTATAGAGCGCGATTGGTTTTGTGTCAGCCCATGATTGGTGGAGGCAGTCATGACCAGCCGGGATCCAGGAGAAAAATCTGAGCACATTCATGACGTTACCCCAGGCGCCGATATCGGTATCGAAGCCGATTCATCTGCATGGCGAAACTCGCCGGTCGTCCCTTGCGAATGTCTCGTGACAGCGCCTGTCACCTCTTATATTTATATCCGGTAAGACATGGACAGCGTCGCGACTGAGCAGAAGCCACAGGTGGACGAGCGCTTCGATACCGCGCGGATCACCGCCGCGGTCGATGCGCTTGCCGAGAAGCACGAGGGGCGCGAGGACGCGTTCCGCACGGCGATGGCGCTATTGCTCAAGGCGGAGCTGATCGCGGCGCGCGCCGCCGCCCAGGCGATCCTTCTGAAGGACCGCCACGGCCGCCGCTGCGCCGAGCGGCTGTGCCACGTGCAGGACGAGATCATCCGCATCCTGTATTCGGCCGCGACGCGCCATCTCTACCGCTCGCCGATCCCGAGCGGCGCCGAGCGCATGGCGGTGGTGGCGACCGGCGGCTACGGCCGCGGGCTGATGGCGCCGGAATCGGACATCGATCTGCTCTTCATCCTGCCCTACAAGCAGACCGCCTGGGGCGAGCAGGTCGCCGAAGCGATCCTCTATTGCCTCTGGGACATGGGGTTGAAGGTCGGCCACGCCACGCGATCGGTCGATGAATCGATCCGGCAGGCGCGCGGCGACATGACCATCCGGACCGCGATCCTGGAGACGCGCTTCCTGACCGGCGACAAGCCGCTCTACGACGACCTGGTCGAGCGCTTCGACAAGGAAGTGGTGCAGGGCACCGCGTCCGAATTCGTCACCGCAAAGCTCGCCGAGCGCGAGGAGCGACACCGCCGCGGCGGCCAGTCGCGTTATCTGGTCGAGCCCAACGTCAAGGACGGCAAGGGGGCCTTGCGCGACCTGCACACACTGTTCTGGATCGCCAAATACGTCTACCGCGTCCGCGACACCCACGAGCTGGTCGGGCGCGGCGTGTTCGACGCGCAGGAATATCGCAGCTTCCGCCGCTGCGCCGACTTCCTCTGGTCGGTGCGCTGCAACCTGCATTTCTACTGTGGCCGCGCCGAGGAGCGCCTCTCCTTCGATCTCCAGCGCGAGATCGCGATACGTCTCGGCTACACCTCGCATCCGGGCATGCAGGACGTCGAGCGCTTCATGAAGCACTACTTCCTGGTCGCCAAGGAAGTCGGCAACCTCACCGCCATCCTCTGCGCCAAGCTCGAGGACCAGCAGGCCAAGCCCGCGCCGGTGCTGAGCCGGGTGATGGCGCGGCTGCGACCGAGCGCAGTGAAGCGGCGCGTCCCCGACAGCGACGACTTCATCGTCGACAACAACCGCATCAACGTCGCCGCGCCCGACGTGTTCAAGCACGACCCGGTCAATCTGATCCGCATCTTCCGCCTCGCGCAGAAGAACAACCTCGCCTTCCATCCGGATGCGATGCGCGACGTGACGCGCTCGCTCGGCCTGATCAACGCGGGCTTGCGCGAAAATCCCGAGGCCAACCGGCTGTTCATGGAGATCCTGACCTCCGACAATGCCGAGATCGTGCTGCGGCGGATGAACGAGACCGGCGTACTCGGCCATTTCATCCGCGCCTTCGGCAAGATCGTCTCGATGATGCAATTCAACATGTATCATCACTACACCGTCGACGAGCACCTGATCCGCTGCATCGGCTTCCTCCAGGACATCGAGCGCGGCGGCATCGAGGAGTTCGCGCTGGCGAGCGACCTGTTCCGCAAGACCCGGCCCGAGCACCGCGCGGTGATCTACATCGCAACGCTGCTGCACGACGTCGCCAAGGGCCGGCCCGAGGACCACTCCATCGCCGGCGCCAAGGTGGCGCGGCGGCTCTGCCCGCGGCTCGGCTTCAGCCCGGCCGATACCGAGCTCGTGGCCTGGCTGATCGAGGAGCACCTGACGATGTCCACAGTCGCGCAGTCGCGCGACCTCTCCGATCGCAAGACCATCGAGAATTTCGCTGCCGTGGTGCAGTCGGTGGAGCAGATGAAGCTCTTGACCATCCTGACCACCGCCGACATCCGCGGCGTCGGCCCTGGCGTGTGGAACGGCTGGAAGGCGCAGCTCTTGCGCTCGCTATACTACGAGACCGAGCCGGTGCTGACCGGCGGCTTCTCAGAGGTCGACCGCGGCAAGCGCCTCGCCGCTGCGCACGCCGAATTCCGCATGGCCTTCGCCGAATGGCCGAACGACGAGCTCGACGCCTATATCGGCCGGCACTATCCGGCCTACTGGCTCAAGGTCGAGCTGCCGCGCAAGATCCGGCACGCCCGCTTCGTCCGCTCCAGCGAGCAGGCCGGCCACAAGCTCGCGATCAATGTCGGTTTCGACGAGGTGCGCGGCGTCACCGAGCTGACGATCTTCGCCGCCGACCATCCCTGGCTGCTGTCGATCATCGCCGGCGCCTGCGCCTCGGCCGGCGCCAACATCGTCGACGCCCAGATCTACACCACGACCGACGGCCGCGCGCTCGACACCATCTCGATCTCGCGCGAATACGACCGCGACGAGGACGAGGGACGGCGCGCCACGCGCATCGGTGAGATGATCGAGGACGTGCTGGAGGGCAAGCTGCGCCTGCCCGAAGTGGTGGCGCGGCGCACCGTGCGCAGCAAGGCGAAGCCTTTCGTGATCGAACCAGAGGTGACGATCAACAACCAATGGTCCGATCGCTACACCGTGATCGAGGTCTCCGGGCTCGACCGGCCCGGCCTGCTCTACGAGCTGACCACCGCGATCTCCAAGCTCAATCTCAACATCGCCTCGGCCCATGTCGCGACCTTCGGCGAGCGCGCGCGCGACGTGTTCTACGTCACCGACCTGCTGGGCGCCCAGATCAACGCGCCGACGCGCCAGGCCGCGATCAAGAGCGCGCTGACCCATGTGATGGCCGGCGACAAGGCGGTGCAGCCGGCGGCTTGAACCAGCCTCGCAATCCCAAAAGGCTCAGCCGCAATGACTGATTACCTTCCGGTCGAATCTTACATAATCCAGCGCCTCGAACAGGGCGGATGGCGTGTGATCGAACGGCGCGCTGACCTAACAGACATTCCGATCGCCGACTTTGTTTCGCTTCGAGACGCAGAGGAATGGGTTGACTGGAAACAGGGGGATCCGCGCATTAACCCGAACAGCATCTGAGCTGCGCGTCAAATCTCCACCCCCTCGTGCCGCAGCAGCCATCTCTTCCGCTCGAGGCCACCACCATACTTCACCAGCGAACCGTCCGCTCCGATCAGGCGATGGCACGGGAGCACCACACTGATCGGATTTGAGCCGTTGGCGTGGCCGACGGCTCGTATCGCCCTGGGCATGTCGATCTTCGCGGCGAGCGCGCCGTAACTCATCGTGGTGCCGGCGGGGATCTGCGCGAGCGCGGTCCAGACTTTTTGCTGGAACGGCGTGCCGGCGATACGCCATGCGATGCTCTGGAGCTGACCGAGATCACCGTCGAAATAGCGCGAGAGTGCGGTCCGCATGTCCGACGGCGCAGGCTGATCACGCAGATCCACTGTGCCATAGTGCAGGCGCAGCAGATCGCGCATGCGGTGCTCATAGTCTTCCCAGTCGAGCGCGCGCAGCTTGCCCTCGGCATCGGTGACGAGCAGCGCAATCCCGATCGGCGTCGCCAGGTGGTCGAGACCGAAGCGTTCAGGCACCTTGGTTGATCGAGCGGACATTGCGGCACCAGCAATCGAAACACATCGATCGCACTTGCCACGGCGGCCGTGCTAACGTCCACCCGAAAGCTGATGCTTTTGGGGGAGCTCGCCTTGATCCTGATCGCCAATATCCTGGTGGCGCTGGTCGCGGCGCTGCACGTCTTCTTCCTCGTCCTGGAGATGTTTCTCTGGGACAAGCCGCTGGGCCTGAAGGTGTTTCGGAATTCGCCCGAGAAGGCCGAGATCACCAGGGTGCTGGCCGCCAATCAGGGTCTCTATAACGGCTTCCTCGCGGCCGGCCTGGTCTGGGGCCTGTTCCACGGCAACCCGGCCTTCGCATTCCAGATCAAGGTGTTCTTCCTGCTCTGCGTGATCGTGGCCGGCGCCTATGGCGCGGCGACCGTCAGCACGCGGATCCTGATCGTGCAGGCGCTGCCGGCGGCAATCGCGCTGATTGCGATGTTTCTCGCCTGAGACGCTACGGCGCGGCGCCGCGATCCTTGCGCTGCGGCGAAGCTTCCTCCACAATCTTCGGCAGCGATGGCGACCGTTGCAATCAACGGAGAAAGACCATCGACCTAAAATTCCGTCAGGAGGAACGAACCAACATGAACAATCGCAGAGCCTTCCTAGCTGCCACGGCGGCGTTCGCCGTCGCAGTCTCGACCAGCCAGGCCCTCGCCCAGAAGAAATACGACACCGGCGCAAGCGACACCGAGATCAAGATTGGCCAGACCGTGCCGTTCTCCGGCGCCTATTCGGTCTACGCCAATATCGGCAAGACCCAGGCCGCATATTTCAGGATGATCAACGATCAGGGCGGCATCAACGGCCGCAAGATCAACCTGATCCAGTATGACGACGCCTATTCGCCGCCGAAGACCGTCGAGCAGGTGCGCAAGCTGGTCGAGGGCGACGAGGTCCTGTTCACCTTTCAGCTGATCGGCACAGCCGCGAACGCCGCCGTGCAGAAGTACCTCAACGGCAAGAAGGTACCTCAGCTGCTGGCCTCGACCGGCGCCGCGCGCTTCAACGATCCGCAGAACTATCCTTGGACCATCGCTTACAATCCCAACTATGTGTCCGAGGGGCGGATCTACGCAAAATACATTCTCGCCAATCACCCCAACGCCAAGATCGGCGTGCTCTACCAGAACGACGACATGGGCCGCGACTATCTTGCCGGCCTCAAGAGCGGCCTCGGCGACAAGGCCAACATGATCGTCGGCGAGGTGTCGTATGAGGTGACCGACCCCACCGTCGACTCGCAGGTGGTGAAGCTGAAGTCGATGGGCGTCGACCTGTTCTATAACGCCTCGACGCCGAAATTCGCGGCGCAGGCGATCAAGAAGCTTGCCGATCTCGGCTGGACGCCGGTGCACATCCTCGACATCAATGCGAGCCCGATTTCGGCGACGCTGAAGCCGGCAGGCCTCGACATCTCCAAGGGCATCATCTCGACCAATTACGGCAAGGAGCCGAGCGACCCGCAGTGGAAGGACGATCCCGGCGTGAAGGCTTTCTTCGCTTTCATGGACAAGTATTTCCCGGAAGGTGACAAGCTCAACACCATCAACACCTACGCCTATTCGGTCGCCGAGCTCTTGGTGCAGGTCTTGAAGCAATGCGGCGACGATCTGACGCGTGCGAACATCATGAAGCAGGCCGCCAATATCAAGGGCTACACGCCGAGCCTGGCGCTGCCCGGCATCAAGATCAACACCGGGCCGAACGACTACCGCGTCAACAAGCAGATGCAGATGATGAAGTTCAACGGCGAGCGCTGGGAGCTGTTCGGACCGATCATCGAGGACACCGGCCCGTCGGGCTAGAACGCATCTGCCTCTGCGACGTCATGCCCGGGCTTGTCCCGCCTGCGCGGCCGGAGCCGCTTCGGCGAGGCGAAGGCCCGGGCATCCACGTTGTTGGGGCGTCAAGGAAGCCGTGGATGGCCGGGTCAAGCCCGGCCATGACGATCGAGAGAGCCTCCTACTTGGCGTTCAGGTCGGTATCTCTCCAAAGTTCTTCCCGACCGGCAGCACGGCGTGCCGGATCAGCCGCGAATCCTCCACCGCGGCCTGGCGGTGCTTCACCGCCTCACGATAGACGGGGTCGCGGATCATCTCGACGAAGGCGGCGACGGTTGGATATTCGGCGATGAAGCAATGGTCCCAGCGTTCCTCCTGCGGGCCGATCAGCATCAGCTCGAATTTGCCCTGCCAGACGATGCGCCCGCCGAGCCGTTCGAACACCGGGCCGCTTTCGCGGCCATAGGCCGCATAGGCTTCCGCGCCGCTGGCCTTGCGGCCGTCGGGATAGGCCGCCTCTTTGCGCAGGCGCACCAGGTTGAGCATGTGGATCGGGCCCGGCCGATCGTTCTCCCGGAATTGCGCGAAGATCTCCTTGGTCGGATCGATATGGCCCATGGCGCTCCCTCATCTTATTGATACGAGCGATCCTAGCCTTGCGGCCCCCGAAGCGGAACTGCGGCCGGCGAATGCCGCATCTCCTAATCGTGCGTTAACGCCGGGGTAACCCGGCCTTAAACAGCGACCGCTAGCGTCTCGGCGGGGCGGGCTGACCGGGCGTTTTGCGTATGGCGTGGGGAAAGAAAAAGGGTGCGCGGAAGGAGCCGCTGTTCGGCTTGCCCGCGGCGCTCGCCGATCTGCGGCTCACCCCGGCAGACCGCGTTCCCGGCGGCGACGACAAGCCGAAGAAATCCGCGAAACCATCCGCCAAGCGCAAGAGCGAGGATGCCGGCACCGAGCCGCCGCGCGAGCGCAAGGCGCCAGCCGGCCGCAGCGGCGCCAAGCGTCGAGCGAAGTCGCGTGGCGGGTTCGGTCTCGGCCGCCTTGTCTATTGGGGCGCGGTGCTGAGCCTGTGGGGCGTCATCGCGGTGATCGGCGTCGTGATCTATGTCGGCGCGCATCTGCCGCCGATCCAGTCGCTGGAGATCCCGAAGCGCCCGCCAACGATCCAGATCGTCGGCATCGACGGCAGCATTCTGGCCCAGCGCGGCGAGATGGCCGGCGCCAATGTCGCGCTGAAGGATCTGCCGCCGTATTTGCCCAAGGCGTTCATCGCGATCGAGGATCGCCGCTTCTATTCGCATTTCGGCATCGACCCGGTCGGCATCCTGCGCGCGCTCGTCACCAATTTGCTTCATCGCGGCGTCTCGCAGGGCGGCTCGACCTTGACGCAGCAGCTCGCGAAGAACCTGTTCCTGACCCAGGAGCGCACTATCCGGCGCAAGCTGCAGGAGGTGGAGCTCGCGATCTGGCTGGAGCGCAAGCATTCCAAGGACGAGATCCTGGAGCTTTATCTCAACCGCGTCTATTTCGGCTCCGGCGCCTACGGCGTCGAGGCGGCAGCGCAGAAATATTTCGGCAAGTCGGCGAAGGCCGTGACGGTCGCGGAAGCCGCGATGCTGGCCGGCCTCGTCAAGTCGCCATCCCGCCTTGCCCCGAACCGCAATCCGGAAGGTGCCGAAGCGCGGGCCCAGATCGTGCTCGCGGCGATGGCGGATGCGAAGTTCATCACCGACGCGCAGGCGAAGGCCTCGATCGGCCATCCCTCCTACAACGTGAAGCCGGCCGGCGCCGGCACGGTGAACTATGTCGCCGACTGGATCGGCGAGGTGCTGGACGATCTGGTCGGGCAGATCGACGAGAGCATCAAGGTCGAGACCACGATCGATCCGAAACTGCAGAGCGTGGCGGAAGCCGCCATCATCGACGAGCTCGCGGCCAAGAGCGTGAAGTTCAACGTCAGCCAGGGCGCGCTGGTCGCCATGACGCCCGACGGCGCAGTGCGCGCCATGGTGGGCGGGCGGAACTATTCCGACAGCCAGTACAACCGCGCGGTCACCGCAAAACGTCAGCCGGGCTCCTCGTTCAAGCCGTTCGTGTACCTGACCGCGCTCGAGCAGGGGCTGACGCCCGACACCATGCGCCAGGACGCGCCGATCGAGGTCAAGGGCTGGCGTCCTGAGAACTACACCCATGAATATTTCGGCGCGGTGACGCTGACCCAGGCGCTGGCGATGTCGCTCAACACCGTCGCGATCCGTCTTGGCCTCGAGGTCGGGCCGAAGAACGTGGTGCGCACCGCACACCGCCTCGGCATCTCCTCCAAGCTCGAGCCCAACGCCTCGATCGCGCTCGGCACCTCCGAAGTCTCCATGGTCGAGCTGGTCGGCGCCTATGCGCCGTTCGCCAATGGCGGCCTCGCCGTGGCGCCGCATGTCGTCACAAGGATCAGGACAGTCAGCGGCAAGCTGCTCTACATGCGCCAGGCGGAGGAGCGCAACCAGGTCATCGACCCCCGCCATGTCGGCATGATGAACGCGATGATGCGGGAGACGCTTGTTTCGGGCACTGCCAAGAAGGCGGAGATCCCGGGCTGGCCGGCGGCGGGCAAAACCGGCACCAGCCAGGATTATCGCGACGCCTGGTTTATCGGCTACACCGCGAGTCTCGTCACCGGCGTCTGGCTCGGCAACGACGACAACTCGCCGACCAAGAAGGCGACCGGCGGCGGCCTGCCGGTCGAAGTCTGGTCGCGCTTCATGAAGGCCGCGCACGAGGGCGTGCCGGTGGCGGCGTTGCCGAGCTCACCCGGCGGCTGGGGCCTGTCGAACCTCGCGCAGGCGGCCTCGCAGGTGTCGCCGCCGACGCCCGCGGCACCGCCACAACCGAACGCCGGCGGCTATCGCCCGCCGCCTCCGACGCGCGCCAATGTCCGGCCGGAAGCGGCGGCGGGGCTCGATGGCTGGCTGATGGATCGGCTGTTCGGCGGGAATCGGTAGTTGTGGGTTGGGACCCTTCGGGCCTCAAAGCACAAACTGCGAAAACAACCCCATGCACAGTAGAAGACGAGGTCCGGCGCGATGCGCGCTGGATGCTGCGAAGCGGTTGATGCGCCGGGATTAATCAGGCAAGCGGCGCAATCGTCGCGAAGTGTGGCGAGAATGGAGCGGTGATGCCTGCCCACTCTCTCCTGTCATTCCCCGCGAAGGCGGGGAATCCAGTACTCCGAGGCATCGAGATTCATAACGGCTGCTGCGGCGTACTGGATCGCCCGCCTTCGCGGGCGATGACAGCGCTGAGAGCGCGGCCTGATCTGCGAGGAACTAATCCTCGACGCCATACCGGTGCAGATCATTCCCGTACGTGTCGAGCCACTTCTTGGCGCGCTCCATCGACGGGCAGACCTTGCCGCAGACGCGCCAGAAGCGCGGCGAGTGGTTCATCTCGACGAGATGGGCGACTTCGTGCGCGGCGAGGTAGTCGAGCACGAAGGGCGGGGCGAGGATCAGCCGCCAGGAGAACGACAGCGAGCCGGCCGAGGTGCAGGAGCCCCAACGGCTGGACTGATCGCGGATCGAGAGGCGCTTGACCCTGACCCCGAGCTCGGCCGCGTAGACCTCCGCCGAGCGCTGCAGGTCGCGGCGCGCCTCGCGCTTGAGGAAATCGCTGACGCGCCGATCGACATGCTCGAGGCCGCCAGCGACGCAGAGAATGCGCTCACCGCTGTCACGCACCTCGGTCCACACCGTGCCGCGGGTGCCGGCGCGATGAACGATGCGATGCGGCGTCCCGCGCAGCGGTATCACCGTGCCCGGCTGGAACGGTGCGGCCTTCGGCAAGCGGCCGAGGCGCGCTGCGATCCACGCACCGTGACGCTGTGCGAAGTCCTTGGCCTCCGCAAGCGTGCCGCGCGGCGGCATGGTGAGGATGGCTTCGCGGTCGCTCGGATGGATTCTGAGCGTGTAACGGCGCGCGCGGCGGTGCCGGCGCAGCCGAATCGCAAAAAATTGCGATCCGTGGGTGATGACGAGGGTCTTCGGTTCGTGGGGCCTACGATAAAGGAGTGCGCGGGTGGCCATGTCTGTCAGTCCGGGGGGCAGGAGGGCGCCCGGATTCTGCCATAACCGCCGCCATGGGAAGCGCTCGGCGCAAAAACAAATCATTTGCCCAATATACAGCGGTCAGGCGTCCGGGAGACCCTACAGACTGGGGTTGGAACCGGCTTTTTTCGCCCCCGCTGGACGCATGCAACACCCCCAAGGGGTGAGGGCAGACTCACTCCTATAAAGCTACCTAAATACCGCGAATCTGGCGTGGAGTTGCGCCCGCCGGAGGCCGCGACAGGGGCCGAAATTTCGACGGGAAAGCCGAAATTCGAGGTTATTCAGCCGCAAGCGCCTGCAACGAAGCAGGATTCGCAGCCGAAACCATGAAGTCGTGAATCCGTGGCACGATCTCCGACTTGAAACGCGATCCATTGAACACGCCGTAATGTCCGACGCCCTTCTGGACGTAATGAACGCGGCGATGATCGGGAATCGCGCTGCACAATGTGTGCGTCGCCTCGGTCTGACCGAGACCGGAGATGTCGTCGTTCTCGCCTTCGACCGTCATCAACGCGACGCGCTTGACCTTGGAAGGATCGACGCGGGTTCCGCGATGGGTCATCTCGCCCTTCGGCAACGAGTGCTTCACGAACACGGTGTCGACGGTCTGCAGGTAATACTCGGCCGACAGATCCATCACCGCGAGATATTCGTCGTAGAAGTCGCGATGCTTGTCGGCGAGATCGCCGTCGCCCTTCACCAGATGGGCAAACAGCTGCTTGTGGGCATCCATGTGCCGGTCGAGATTCATGCTGATGAAGCCGTTGAGCTGCAAGAATCCTGGATAGACGTCGCGCATCATGCCCGGATGCGGGAACGGCACTTTGGTGATGACGTGGTTGCGGAACCAGTCGATGCCGCGCTCCTGGGCGAGATTGTTCACCGCTGTCGGATTGCGGCGGGTGTCGATCGGGCCGCCCATCAGCGTCATTGAGGTCGGCACGAACGGATCGCGCCGCGCTTCCATGATCGAGACCGCCGCGACGACGGGCACGGAGGGCTGGCACACCGCCATCACGTGGGTGTTGCCGCCGAGCACATGCAGCATCTCGATGACATAGTCGATGTAATCGTCGAGATCGAAGCGGCCTTCGCTCAAGGGCACCATGCGGGCATCGGCCCAGTCGGTGATGTAGACCTCATGCGCCGGCAGGAAGGCTTCGACCGTGCCGCGCAGCAGCGTCGCATAATGGCCGGACATCGGCGCCACGATCAGCACGCGCGGCTGCGGACTGCGCAGCGGACGGGCGAACTTGCGGTCGAAGTAGAGCAGCTTGCAGAATGGCTTTTCCCAGACCGAGCGGATCTCGACGGGGACGCGGATGCCGTTGACCTCGGTGTCGTTGAGACCCCATTCCGGCTTGCCGTAGCGGCGCGTGGTGCGCTCGAACAATTCGCAGGCCGCGGCGACCGACTTGCCGACCTCGGTGCGCGACCAGGGATTGAGGGGGTTCTGAAACAGCAGCTTGGTCGCGTCGGTGACCGCACGCGCCGGATTCAGAGAGGCGTGCGCCATCTCGTACATCCAGTACATCGGCGTCGTCAGGACCGGACTGCCTTCTGCCGCCAGGGGCGGTGCGCCGCCGAACTCACCAATAGGCATCGTCATATTCCTCTTCGCATCGCAGCATACTGCCGAATGCGTAATATTGCGTCAATGCATGGTTCCGTACATCTACGTGCCGAAAACCGCCAAATCAGCGTGAATCCACGGGAAAGTGACTTTATTCACCGCCCGACAGCAGCGAGCCGTGCCGCTTTGCGCTGCGCAAAAGGGCAAGGAATGCCCCAAAAGATGCAACCAAAAGGACGGCGTTGATGAGCAACGCCTCGATCATCAGATCGCTCCTAAAGGTCTGCTCGATCAGCAGCGCGCGCATTCCCTCGAAGGCATAGGTCGGCGGCAACGCCCAGGCGACGTATTGCAGCCAGACCGGCAACACGCTGACGGGATAGTAGACGCAGGCGAGCGGCAGGATTGCGAACATCAAGGTCCAGACGATGCTCTCGGCGCCGAGGCCGTTACGCACCACGAGGCCCGAGACGAAGATGCCGACCGACCAGCTCGTGAAGATCAGATTGCAGAAGAACGCGATCAGCGGCAGGCCGAGGGCATAGATGTTGAAGTGAAACAGGAACAGCGCGAGCAGGGTCATCGGAATGATGCCGATCGCAAGCCGGATCAGGCTCATGACCATGAGCGCCAACAGAAACTCGATCGGCCTCAAGGGGCTCATCATGAGATTGCCGAGGTTGCGCGCCCACATCTCCTCCAGGAACGAGATGGAGAAGCCGAGCTGGCCGCGGAACAGGATGTCCCAGAGGATGACGGCGCCGATCAGCGTGCCGCCGGCGCGCGCGAAGAAATTGGCGTTCTCGGCGATGTAATACTGGAGAAAGCCCCAGGTGATGACCTGCAGCGCCGGCCAATAGAGCAGCTCGAGCAGCCGCGGCCAGGACGACAGCAGCAGATACCAATAGCGCAGGATCATCGCGCCGATGCGGTGGAGCGAGATGCCGCGGTGGAGGGAGAGCTCGGTCATGGCCGTACCCTGTGGCCGGGATGGAAAGTGTCATCCCGGGGCGCGACGTAGTCGCGAACCCGGGATCCATAATCACAGGATTGAATTTGGCGAAGACTCGGATTTACCAGTCTCGCCTCACAGCTGCCGCCTGTGGTTATGGATTCCGGGCTCGCGCTCCGCGCGCCCCGGAATGACGTCGCTCCATTGAAGTTACGATTACAGCTCTCCCTCACCTCACCGCCTCCTTCGCCCCGTTTGCCCGGCCGCGGGCGACGTCGAGAAACACCTCCTCCAGCGTGGTGCGGTTGTAGCGGGCCATGATCGCCTCGGGCGTGTCGTCGTCCTCGATGCGGCCGCGCTTCATGATGATGACGCGGTCGCAGAGCCGCTCGACCTCGAGCATGTTGTGCGAGGCGAGGAGAATGGTGGCGTTGTTGTCCCGGCGATACCGCTCCAGATGCGCCCGCACCCAATCGGCGGTATCGGGGTCGAGCGAGGCGGTCGGCTCGTCCAGCAAGAGCAGCTCCGGCTGGTTGATCAGCGCCTTTGCCAGCGCAACGCGGGTCTTCTGCCCAGCGGAGAGCTTGCCGTTGGCGCGGTCGATGAAATCGCCGAGGTCGAGATCGGCGGCGAGCCTGGCAATGCGCTCAGTGAGGTTCTTCACCGCATAGAGCTTGCCGAACACGGTGAGGTTCTGCCGCACCGTGAGCCGCATCGGCATGTCGACATAGGGGCTTTCGAAATTCATCCGCCCCAGCACGGACGCACTCTCGTCCGGCATCTCGTGACCGAGCACCTGCACGCGGCCGGAGGTCGGCAGCACCAAGCCCATGATCATCGCGATGGTCGTGGTCTTGCCGGCGCCGTTGCCGCCGAGCAGCCCGGTGATGCTGCCGCGCGGCAGCGAGAAGGAGATGTCGTCGACGGCGCGGGTCTGCTTGTAGACCTTGACGAGGTGATCGACGGCAATTGCCGCGGACGAATCTCGATCCGCGACAGTCGGCCGACTTGAAGCCTTGCCATTCTCGGTCATGCTGGCCGTTCTTCTGCTATTGCATCGGCGAGCGCAAGGCTCGATGTAAGGGCTCCTCACCGGGCGGTTCCGTCAGCCCGGCGTCCGTGACCTTGGAAGGCGCCGCCACATTGGCCGATATGACCAAAATTGCCGATTCCGACTTCCATCACGCGCAGCGGCATATCCGGCTGGACACGATCCTGCGGCTGCGCTGGCTGGCGGTGCTGGGGCAACTCGCCGCGATCTTCATCGTGGCCCAGGGGCTGGAGTTCAACGTCGAGATCATTCCCTGCGTCAGCATCATCGCGCTCTCGGCGGCGCTCAACCTCGCACTCCAGACCGCAGCCAATCCGATGCAGCGGCTGGAGCCGATGCAGGCGGCCGGCCTGCTCGCGCTGAACATCGTCGAGCTGGCCGGCCTGTTGTTCTTCACCGGCGGACTGCAGAACCCGTTCTCGTTCCTGTTCCTCGCGCCCGTGCTGATCTCGGCCACGGCGCTGCCGGCCCGTTTCACCTTCGGCCTCGGCCTGCTCGCGGTGGCCTGCGCGTCGATCCTGTTCTTCTTCCATTTTCCGCTGCCGTGGGATTCCGAGGATCCCCTGGTGCTGCCGCCGGTCTATCTCGTCGGGGTCTGGCTTTCGATTGCGCTCGCGATCGGCGTCACCAGCCTCTACTCGTTCCAGGTGACCGAGGAGGCGCGCAAGCTTGCGGACGCGCTGGCCGCAACCGAACTGGTGCTGACGCGCGAGCAGCACCTGACCCAGCTCGACGGTCTTGCCGCCGCGGCCGCACACGAGCTCGGCACGCCGCTCGCGACGATCTTCCTGATCTCGCGCGAGCTGGAAAAGACGGTGAAGGAGCCAAGCATCGCCGCCGACCTGAAGACCTTGCGCGAGCAGACCCAGCGCTGCCGCGACATCCTCAGCAAGATCACCCAGCTTTCCCCCACCGGCGCGCCGTTCGATCACATGAAGCTGTCGGAGCTGATCGAGGAGGTGGTGGCGCCGCATCGCGATTTCGGCGTCGAGATCAAGGTGCGGATCGCGGTGGCCGCGGCGGCGGAGCCGGTCGGCTCGCGCAATCCCGCGATCCTCTACGGCATCGGCAACATCGTCGAGAACGCGGTCGATTTCGCCCGCACCACCGTCGAGGTGAACGCCTGGTGGAACCAGGATCATATCGAGCTCGTGATCTCCGACGACGGACCGGGCATTCCACCCGATATCCTCAACCGGATCGGCGAGCCCTATCTGTCGCGGCGACGCCCCCAGGATGATGGTGGCGGCGAACGGCGCGGCCTCGGCCTCGGCGTCTTCATCGCGCGCACCTTGCTGGAGCGCACCGGCGCGAAGGTTTCGTTTACCAACCGAATCTTTCCGGACCATGGTGCGGTGGTTCAGATCACATGGCCGAGACAGCGTTTTGAGGCTATCGAGACGCTCGAAGAAACAATAGGATAGCCGCGACCTTGCGTCGCACAACGGGGCGGGTCGACCATTTGCCGCCTTGGCACCGCGCGATTGCGACGCCATATGTCGATGCGCTGGAGAGAGGAAACAACCTTGAACGCCATTGCCGACCTGAACGAACAGACCGACCGCTCGCTGCTCATCGTTGAAGACGACAAGCCGTTTCTGGAGCGTTTGTCACGGGCCATGGAGAGCCGCGGCTTTTCGGTGACATCATGCGACACGGTCTCGGACGGGCTTGCGCAGATCGGCAAATCGGCGCCGGCGTTCGCGGTGGTGGATCTGCGGCTCGGCGACGGCAACGGCCTCGACGTGGTCTCGGCGCTCAAGAAGAAGCGGCCGGATGCGCGCGCGATCGTGCTGACCGGCTACGGCAACATCGCCACTGCGGTGACCGCGGTGAAGATGGGCGCGATCGATTATCTCTCCAAGCCCGCGGATGCCGACGACGTCGTCGCCGCACTGCTGTCGACCAACACGGACAAATCCGAGCTGCCGGCCAACCCGATGTCGGCCGACCGCGTCCGCTGGGAGCACATCCAACGCATCTACGAGATGTGCAACCGCAACGTCTCGGAAACGGCGCGCCGGCTCAACATGCACCGGCGTACCTTGCAGCGGATCCTGGCGAAGCGCGCGCCGAGGTAGCGGTCTCGTAGCAACCATTAAGTTGCGGCGGTATTTTCACGCCAGGGCGTACCTCGGGCAACAACGGTGTTGGCGTAGATAAGGAGCTTCCTGGCGCAAGCGATCAGGGCGACGCTGTGCGCTTTTCCTGCGGC
>NZ_JADYVQ010000098.1:0-426 GCF_020193895.1 Bradyrhizobium sp. NBAIM14
CTTTTTCGGCATTGCGGTGTCATCAATGACTAATACCGCATCCTTGCCGCCGACAAGCCGATCCGCCTGGTTGAGCAGCTCAGATTCCAGCGGTGATGCGTCCCAGACACCTTCGACGATGAAATGGGATCTTGAGCGCTTGGTCCCGGTAGCCGAACGTACTGCACCGGCTGCGCTGGCTGTCGGCATTGAGACCATTGCCAGCAACTTGACGCCGGACGCCGCGACGAAGTGCCTGCAGAGCCCGCGAATTCACTTCGGCACGCGACTTGCTCTCTTTGCCGCATCATCACCAATCCCAGTGCGATGGTCTTCGGGACGGACTCGGCGCGCGTCGGTGTTAGCGTCTGGTCCGCCCCGACGGTTTTGCTGCGCGATAACTTAAGGGCGCTCGGTCGTGGACCGAGAAAATACAGGGACGTGTTG
>NZ_JADYVQ010000099.1:0-424 GCF_020193895.1 Bradyrhizobium sp. NBAIM14
CGCCGGTTCTTTTCTACGAGTACGAGAAGATCATGGACGGAAGGGATCTTCCCGTAAAGTCCAACTTCGTATTGCTGCGCATCATCCCGTCGCAAGATGTTACGGTCGATTACTCCCGTCGTCGGCCCTTTGTTATCATCCCTCCACGAGCGGGACACACTGCGGGTGTGGGAGCTCACGAGCACGATAGTCAGCTCGGCGTCGCATTGCGCGAAGGTCATCCGGTTTATCTGGTGAGCTTCCGTCGCGAGCCGGAGCAGGATCAGCAACTCTCTGATGTGGCCTATGCGGAAGCGGCGTTTGTTCGAGAAGTGATCCGCCGGCATCCGCGCGCGCCTCTGCCGGCCATTATCGGCAACTGCCAAGCAGGCTGGGCGACCCTCGTTCTCGCCGCAACAAACCCTGACTTGACAGGACCCATCGT
>NZ_JADYVQ010000100.1:0-423 GCF_020193895.1 Bradyrhizobium sp. NBAIM14
GAGCAATTTGAGCGCACTGGCAATCTCGAGCTTGCCTATCAACAAGGTAAAAATGAAGTCACGCTGGTAGGGAACGTAGCCGAAGCCAATGCCGGTTATTCGTTTTCGTTAAATGGTAAATTGGGCACAGCAAAAGGTGGCGATTATACCTGTATTCGCAGTAAACAGATTTATAAGCAAGGCAGTGCCAATGACCCTAAGCAAGTTGCATATCATAGCGAGTCGGTGTGTGTGCCACGGGGGGAGCCAATACGTATCGCGCCCCCAGAGCATAGCCCCAAGCCGATGGTGTTTACTGCCACGGTGCGCTCGCAGTCGGGGTCAAAGGCCAATCCTCATCTAGATACACAAGGGCAATATGCCACGCAAGTACATTTTGATAGTCAGGTGACTGAATCAGTAAAGCGTCTCACACAATATGCC
>NZ_JADYVQ010000101.1:0-421 GCF_020193895.1 Bradyrhizobium sp. NBAIM14
GTATAGATTTTACCAAGCAAAACGGAGTGAATAAAGAGTTTTAAATAAGCTTGAATTCATAAGAAATAATCGCTAGTGTTCGAAAGAACACTCACAAGATTAATAACGCGTTTAAATCTGTTTATAAAAGAAAACGTTTAGCAGACAATGAGTTAAATTATTTTAAAGCAGAGTTTACTTATGTAAATGAGCATTTAAAATAATGAAAACGAAGCCGTATGTGAGCGTTTGACTTATAAAAATGGTGGAAACATAGATTAAGTTATTAAGGGCGCACGGTGGATGCCTTGGCACTAGAAGCCGATGAAGGACGTTACTAACGACGATATGCTTTGGGGAGCTGTAAGTAAGCTTTGATCCAGAGATTTCCGAATGGGGAAACCCAGCATGAGTTATGTCATGTTATCGATATGTGAATACA
>NZ_JADYVQ010000102.1:0-420 GCF_020193895.1 Bradyrhizobium sp. NBAIM14
ATAAGAGACATTCGAATTAGTACGGAAGATAACCCCTGCACCCGCCGACCGCAAGCGATATACTGCACGACCACAAACCGCCGTAAAAAAAACACCAGGGAGTACCACAAACATGCGCATCAGCAACGTCGAATGGCTGAAGAAACGGATCGGATTCATCAGGAAGCTCGGAGAACAGACCGCGCGACAGAGACAGATTATTGACCTGCTAGACAACGAATCCGGACTCACAGAACAGGAACGCAAACTTCTCCACGTACTGGCAACAGCGGAAAAAAACGACTTACAGGCACAGGAGAGCGAACGAAAACAGGCGGTCCAAAAACGAATCGAGGGAAAAAAACAACGACGAGAACGCAATCACCGACTCTTTCTCGCGGCTGGGCTACTGATCGAAGCAGGACTGGTAGACACAAAAAC
>NZ_JADYVQ010000103.1:0-414 GCF_020193895.1 Bradyrhizobium sp. NBAIM14
CTGCAGGGCCTGCCCGCCGGTGCTGACAATCAGCAGCCAGGCGCACCAAGCGATGCCGTGCCGATGGTTGGCGTTGGGTGCCGGCCGGTAGGTCAGCAGGCGCACGCAGATGGCCACGCAGCACAGCAGCGTGGCGGTGGTCAGCAGCTCAGCCATCGGAGCCTCCGCGCGGCAGACGGCTCGGATCGGCGCTGCGGCTGCGCTCGATCAAGGCCAGGGTGAGGGTAATGATGGTGGCCGCGCACAGGAACGCGGCCAGACCACTGGACGCCACATCGAAGCGGCGCATGACCTCCGTGCCGCCCATGTAGCCGGCCACCACGCTGATGGCCAAGTAGATCAGCCGCTTCCAGAGCGACAGATCCTTGGCGGATACGACGAACAGTGTGGCACCGGCGAACGCGCCGATGAATG
>NZ_JADYVQ010000104.1:0-410 GCF_020193895.1 Bradyrhizobium sp. NBAIM14
CCTGCTGGGCCAGGGCCCGCTCTGGCTGCGGCAGCGCCGCACCGGTGAACTGGGCGAACTGATGCTGCATCACGGTGATGCGATCGAGAGCTATTACAGCGGCTTCCTGCCGGTGCGCACCGAAGTGGTGGTGGTGCCGCTGCTGATCCTGGCCGCTGTCGCCTGGGTGGACTGGGTGGTGGCGCTGATCCTGCTGTTCACCGCGCCGCTGGTGCCGTTCTTCATGATGCTGGTGGGCTGGGGCGCTGAAGCCGCCGGGCGCGCGCAGCTGGGCGAACTGGCGCGCATGAGCGGCCATTTCGCCGACCGCATCAAGGGCCTGGGCCTGCTGCGCCTGTATGGCCGCGGCGAAGCCGAACTGGCCGGCATCGAGGCCGCCGCCGAAGGCGTGCGCGTGCGCACCCTGAAGG
>NZ_JADYVQ010000105.1:0-409 GCF_020193895.1 Bradyrhizobium sp. NBAIM14
GGATGACCTGCGCAACATCGCCTGAACCGACATTCCTCTCATCACCATCATGACCGAACAGAACAACCCGGCCGAATCGAGTACCGCGGCCGCCGTGCCGGCGCAGGACGACAACAAGATCATCGCCGAGCGCCGCGAGAAGCTCGCGGAGATCCGCCAGCAAGGCGTCGCGTTCCCCAACGATTTTCGCCCGACGCCCCATGCCGGTGATCTGCAAGCCAAGTACCGCGAGCTGGAGCAGGCTGCTCTGGAAGCGGAACCGGTGCAGGTGGCCATTGCGGGACGCATGATGCTCAAGCGCGTGATGGGCAAGGCCAGCTTTGCCACCGTGCAGGACAGCACCGACCGCATCCAGTTCTACATCAGCCGCGACGCCGTGGGCGAAGACGTCTACGCCAGCTTCAAGAAG
>NZ_JADYVQ010000106.1:0-409 GCF_020193895.1 Bradyrhizobium sp. NBAIM14
CCAGCGACATCGCATCGGCCAGCGCCGCCCCGAGGCCGGCGACCTCCTGCAACCGCTCCTGCGCGTCCGCGCCGCTCGCGTAGATCTGCAGCAGGCCCAGAATTTCGCCCCGCGCGATCATCGGGATCTCGAGGGCGCTCTCGTCGCCCGTGAAATGCTCGCAGCAAAGCTTGTGCGAATTCGGATGGTTGACGTGCGGCTTGCCACGCTTCAACGCCCAGCATTGTTGCAGGCCGATCGCATCCGGAAGGGGGGGCTGGCCCTCACGGTTCCAGGTCGTCGACAGGACGAGCCGGTCACGCGAATTGTTGAACACGTAGAGGGCACCGCCGAAACCCGGGATCAGTTCGGCTGCCGTGGCCAGAAGGACGGCGTTGGCGTCGCGATGGTCAGACGCGCTTTGCAGCAT
>NZ_JADYVQ010000107.1:0-409 GCF_020193895.1 Bradyrhizobium sp. NBAIM14
GACCAGGCCGGAGATCATTTGGTGCGCAAAGCCACCCACGCAGAACAGCGCAATCGCCGTATAGGGAGACGCCACGAGCCCGACGCACGCCGGACCGATCATCATGAACGCACCCAGCACAACGCCGCAAACGCGCGACCACACCAGCGGAATACGGAAGCGCTTGATCAGGAACGGCGACAGGTAACCGCCGGCCAGGCCGCCCAGGTCAGCCGCCAGGAATGGCAGCCACGCGAACATGGCGATGGCTTTCAGATCGAGGTGACGCTCGTTGACGAAGTAAAGCGGAATCCAAAAGCTGAACGTCTGCCAGGCAGGTTCGGCAAAAAAGCGCGCCAGCGCAATCGCCCAGAAGCGGCGGGACGTCACGACGTCCTTGACCGGGCGCTTGCCGCGCTCTGCGCTCACC
>NZ_JADYVQ010000011.1:0-211166 GCF_020193895.1 Bradyrhizobium sp. NBAIM14
GCTGGACGTTCAAGGCCGAGTACATCTACATCAATCTCGGAAAGTCGAACGGCAATGCTCTTGCATTCCCCGGCGCGTCCTTCACGGACACCGAGGTTCAGCTTCATACGGCCAAGGGCGGCATCAATTATCGGTTTTGACTGAATGGATTTTGTGGTGCTTAGTGGTGGTAACGCAGGCGCGGCCAGTAGCGAACCACGGGCAGGGCAGAGCAAGTCTGCTCTGCCCCGAACTCAGACGTCAACTTGTTCGGCTATCGCGAGGGCGTCATCGACCCCGATGTCGAAATAATCGAACGGTACTCTCGGTCTTCCGAGACTAGCCGCTGAGCAAAAGAGGAGTCCGAGTCAATCGGTGGTGCCGGATGAACGAGTTATCAAGCACTTTCGACGGCCTCTTCAAAAGTGAATTCTCGATCAATCAAATGGTTGGCCGGAGCGTCACGTATGTGCGCCGGGGCAAGTTGCTGGGCGGCAATTCAGGGTTTGCTCATATCGGGAATTACCATGTCGAGGGGGACTCAATCCGTGTCGATGTGACCAGCCGACGACACAATTTTGGCGCTGATCATCAGTCTTTGCTGGGTTCCGATGTCTCGTCAATTTCCGTCGTTGGAAGAGCCGTTGGCAAGGCGTTTCACTTCGAGGGCAGTTCCCCGCAGGTGCCGGGTGCCGTCTTTCGATCCATCATGACCCCGCTGGATGAAAGCGACCTTCCGGCGCCCGGGATGATTGGTGAAGGTGGCATTTCCAACGGATTGTACTCCATCCATCTCAAAATCTTGGACGGCGTCCCCGGCGGCCTGACTGGAGTGATGCTATTGAACAACGGCCGTATCCTGGGTGGCGATGCCTTCTTCTACTATCTGGGGTCATATTCCTCCTCCAGCGGTCGATGGAGAGGGCAGATGGTCAATCAAGAGCATACGCCGGCGCGAGGGGAAGACCCGGTATTCGGCGGACACGAGATTGGAATTGGTTTTTCCGGGACGTGCGATGCCGAGGGCGGTTTCCTCGAGGGCACGGCGCTTGCGGGCAAGCGCAGCATCAGGTTCGAAGCTGATCTGAAATTGATCTGCGCTGCTTAGGGAGCGCGAAAGCCGAGGGCGCAGTTGCCGGGCGACGCTAGAAGATCGGTTTCGCTCGGAGTTGGTCCGTCCGCGTCAATAGCACTGAGCCCTGCAAGGGAGGCGAGAAGTGCACTCAAAGAAAAAACGAGCACTACTCTATGGACGCTGATCTTAATACTCGTCTCAATCTGGGGGGGCGCCTGGATTGAGGAGAAGCTGTTCGGCCACACGACCCACTTAGGCACCTTTATCGGGTGGATTGTCGGACTGACGATCCACTATGGCATAGATCACTTCCGAAATTCGAAACGGGACGCCATCGAGGGGGAGCGCCGGGGAGCCGGAGAGCAATGAACGTCAGGCTGAAGGGAATGCATCAGCTCCCCTGAGAGGAGTGACGGCGAGTGAAAATCGCCTATGGGCTCGTCGCTGACGTCCTTGCGCCTCGCGAGCCTGCGATGCCGCCGCCAAAGCTCGCGGCGATCCGGCACTGGCTGCGCAGCATGCAGAGATGATGCGGCATCATCTTTGTCGACCAGGGTGTCGGCGCATTGAGCCGGTCGAGATAGCCAACGAGCACGGACGCCGATGAACCTCATCCTGAGGAGGCGCGTGAGCGCCGTCTCGAAGGACGAGGCGTGCGCGCAGGCCGGCACCAGTCAATGCGAAGGACAGGGCCGTGATCGATCCTGCAAGGGTCGGCTTTGTCGGTTTCTCGCTCGGCGGGGCGACCGGCCTCGTGCTGATGGGGATCAAGCCGGATTTCGCCAGGGTCGCCAGCCTCTGCAAGGAGACGACCGGCATGTGCGCACAGCTTCACAACGGCGAGACGCCGCCCGAGCCGATACAGGACGCGCGCATTCGCGCCGCCGTCATCGTTGATCCCGCACCGGCGACCCTGACGCGAGACACCGCGGACGGTGTAATGCTAAGGGACACGACGAGCGACCATGGTGCGAGCTACGATCTGATTGCAATTAAGCCGGACCGCGCCCCAGTTGACCTCGCCTCCGTGCTGCCGCCGGCCCGTTTATTTGTGCGTGCCACCTGGGGAATACCTGATTAGTTCGGCTGTACTTCTTCCGCTTCTGGCCCTTGGCAGACCTATTGCGGCTTCGTGTTCGACAGCAGCTTTTGACCCGAAGCAGTCATTGCACCCGGTATAGTCTCACGAAAAAAGTGCTAAGCTGATCTTCCCACAGGCGTGATCCCTAGAGGGGAGCGACGCATGCGACGGCGGGAATTCATAGCCTTCAGCGGTGCCGTAGCAATCCTCCCATATACTGCGGGGCTCAGGCCCAAGTCCGCCGCGTGGGTGCGCTCCTAGCTAGCCCTCTAAGCAGGCCAATTCTCGAAAGAGTATTGAAGGAGAAAGGATGGCTGTTGGGTCAGAACCTGCTCATAGACTATTGCATAAGCGATGGCGATACTGAGGAGAGCCGCAAGTGCGCGCGCGAATTGATCTCGTTGAAGCCTGATGTCTTGTTCGCGGTTACCAACCCGTCGATGGCGTCACTGCAAGCTGAGGGGTCTAACATCCCGACCGTATTCGCGATGGTCAGCGATCCGATTGGAATGCGCTATGTCGAGACTTTCGCGCGGCCCGGTCGTAATGTTACCGGCTTCACTGCCTTTGTACCATCTCTCGGGGGTAAGTGGGTCTCCCTGCTGAAGGAAATCGCGCCGCAGATTGAGCGGATCGGCGCGATCTACAACCCAGAACCAGGGAATAACTCTGCTGCGTTTCTCGCTTCGATAAAGGCCGCCGCACAAACCTCCGGAGTGGTTTCGGTGGAGACGCCCCACGGCGATAGCTCCAGCATCGAACGGCTAATCGTATCTCTCCAAGACACGCGGAACGCTGGTCTTGTTTTTCTACCTGACGCACTGACTGCCGCACGACGGAAGGAAATGACCGCGCTTGTTGCTAAGTGCAGGTTGCCCGCGATCTACTTCCTACGACTATTCTGCGATGTAGGGGGTCTTGTTTCGTATGGAGTAAACCTCAATAAAATATATGCAGGCGCGGCATCCTACGTTGATCGAATTTTGCGCGGCGCCAATCCGGCAGACCTGCCAGTGCAAGCTCCGACCGAATTCGAATTCATCATCAACACCGCGAGAGTGCTCGGCTTGGAATTACCCGAAAGCCTCCTAGCCCGCGCCGATGAAATTATCGAATAGAGAGCCGACTTCCGCTTGTGGCCCATCGCAGACGTCCCGAGCGGCCATACGCGCCAATGTGCGGTGAATCGTTCTTAGCGTGTAACCCCGACGCTTCCATCTTAATCCATCGACCTAAAATTTAATGCCGGAAGAAAGTGACGAATTCTGACCGGCGGCATGCTCCCAACGGATTATCCTGTTGCCTCACCAGAGGAGGTGACCATGGTACAATTTATTCCGACTTCCATCACACGACGAAGCATGGTCGCAGGAATGGCGCTGACCGCCGCCCCGACGACTGCATTGCAGGGAGCGAGTAAGGCATACGCGCAGGCCCAGCAAACCTCGCCTGAGAAAAGTCTGTATGAGCGGCTGGGCGGCGTTTTTGCTATTGCGGCCGTGGTGGATCACTTCAGCGACGCTGTCGTGAAGAATCCCGTCGTGGGCCAGAAGTCCAAGAATCCGCAACTACGAGAATGGCACACCAAGAACCTGACAAGGTTGCCGGGCCTCAAGTTCATGCGGACGCTGTGGGTCTGCGACGTTTCGGGCGGGCCCCTTAAGTTCGCGGCCACCAAGCCTGGCGCGACGCCGCTCGGACTTGAGGAAGCGCACCGCAATCTCAGAATATCGCCGGCAGAGTTCGATGAGGTCGCGGCGGAACTCGGGCGGAGCCTCGACTTTGCCAAGCTCCCTAAGCGCGAGAAAGCCGAGGTGCTGGCTGCGTTTGCCGCGCACAAGGACGAGGTTACCGCCGGGTCTGCGACGGTCGGCAAGCGCGGCTGAAGGGTGATCTTCCCGGTCTTCGCTAGCACCGACTGGCTCCGGCTGGGCGGGCACGTTGGATCGCGCCGCGATCCGTCCAGTTGTGGCCCATGCTGACGTCCCTCAGGCTGACGTCCGATAAGCGCCCTTGGACTCCAGATCTCTGCAGCCCCTTCCGCGAACAGCGTGTGGTCGGGATCCGCTCCGATGTGCAGCAGCCAGCGCCTGATGTGCGCTCCCGGCATGATAGCCACGATGGCATAATACCCCTGTTTTGCCCGACGGGTCAGAAGTGTTTCGTCGAATCAGAAATATCGTTGCGTGCCAACGGGATGGCTACTGTGCATGGGGTTGTTTTCCAGTTTTGATTTTGAGCCTGCGATTGCACGCCTTCACAAGCAAAAGGGGCCGCCCCTTCGGACGGCCCCTTTGGTCTCGTGAAATGTGGTCCGCTTACTCCGCGGCCTGCTTCTGCGGCGGGTCGAGCGCGCCCGACTTGTGGATCTCGGCGACCTGGTGATCGCTGAAGCCGAGCACCGAGCGCAGGATCTCGTCGGTGTGCTCGCCGAGCAGCGGCGATCGCGTCACGTCTGCCGGGCTATCCGACAGCTTGATCGGGTTGCCGACCGAGACGTACTTGCCGCGGGTGGGGTGGTCGACCTCGACCACCGTGCCGGTGGCGCGCAGCGACTGGTCTTCCGCGATCTCCTTCATCGACAGGATCGGGCCGCACGGGATGTCGTCCTTGTTGAGGATCTCCATCGCCTCGAACTTTGTCTTCGTCATCGTCCACTGCTCGATGCGGGCGAAGATCTCGTTGAGGCGCGGCAGGCGCGCCGCCGGCTTGGCGTAGTTCGGATCGGTCTTCCAGGTGGGTTCGCCGATCACATCGCAGATCTTCTCCCAGACCGGGGCCTGGGTGATGAAGTAGATGTAGGCGTTGGGATCGGTCTCCCAGCCCTTGCACTTCAGGATGCGGCCGGGCTGGCCGCCGCCGGAATCGTTGCCGGCGCGCGGCACGGCGTCGCCGAACGGCACGCCTTCGCCGAACTGGCTGTATTCCTTCAGCGGGCCGTGGGCGAGGCGCTGCTGGTCGCGCAGCTTGACGCGGCAGAGGTTGAGCACGCCGTCCTGCATCGCGGCAGTGACGCGCTGGCCCTTGCCGCTGTGGGTGCGCTGGTAGAGCGCGGTGACGATGCCGAGCGCGAGGTGCAGGCCGGTGCCGCTATCGCCGATCTGCGCGCCGGTGACGAGCGGGACGCCGTCGCGGAAGCCGGTGGTGGAGGCGGCGCCGCCGGTGCACTGGGCGACGTTCTCATAGACCTTGCAGTCTTCATACGGTCCGGGGCCAAAACCCTTGATCGAGGCGACGATCATCTTCGGGTTGATCGCCTGGATCTTCTCCCAAGGAAAGCCCATGCGGTCGAGCACGCCGGGGCCGAAATTCTCCACCAGCACGTCGCACTTCTTGATCAACTCGGTGAGGACTTCCTTGCCCTTGGGGTTTTTGGTGTCGAGCGTGATCGAGCGCTTGTTGTGGTTGAGCATGGTGAAATACAGGCTGTCCACGTTCGGGATGTCCTGCAGCTGGCCGCGGGTGATGTCACCCACGCCCGGGCGTTCCACCTTGATCACGTCGGCGCCGAACCAGGCCAGCAGCTGCGTGCAGGTCGGTCCTGACTGGACGTGGGTGAAGTCGAGAATGCGAACGCCCTCGAGCGCTTTGGTCATCGTATTGCTCCGTACTCTGTCTGCCCCTGCACCCGGCAGGGAATAAGGGTTGAGGGGTGGACTTACTTCTTCTTCTGCAGAACGCTCTGTGGATTGAGGTTGCCGATGCGGCCGCTCTCCGAGCCGGCGGCCGGATCGATCACGGCGTTGATGAGCGTCGGCTTACCGGACTTCATGGCGTCGTTGACGGCACGCTTCAGCTCGTCCGGCGAGGTCGCGTTGACGCCGACGCCGCCGAAGGCTTCCATCATCTTGTCGTAGCGCGCGCCCTTGACGAACACGGTCGTTGCCGGATCGGAGTTGGCGCCGTTGACGTCGGTGCCGCGATAGATGCCGTCATTGTTGAAGATGACGACGCAGATCGGCAAATTGTAGCGGCAGATGGTCTCGACCTCCATGCCGGAGAAGCCGAACGCCGAGTCGCCTTCCACGGCCAGCACGGGGTGACCGGTCTCGAGCGCGGCCGCGATCGCCTGGCCCATGCCGATGCCCATCACGCCCCAGGTGCCGACGTCGAGACGCTTGCGGGGCTTGTACATGTCGATGACGCCGCGGGCGAGGTCGAGTGTGTTGGCGCCTTCGTTGACGAGGATCGCCTCGGGATAGTCCTTGATGACGTTCTTCAGCACACCGAGCGCGCCGTGATAATCCATCGGCGATTTGTTGTTCATGAGCTTCGGCGCCATCTTGGCGACGTTCTCTTCGCGCTTGGACGAGACCGCCTTGGTCCATTCGGCCGGCGGGGCGGTCCAGGATGATCCCATCGCCTGGTTGAAGGCGGAGACGACCGAGCCGATGTCGCCGACGACGGGCGCGACGATCTCGACGTTGGAATCCATCTCCTTCGGCTCGATGTCGACCTGGATGAACTTCTTCGGCGCCTCGCCCCAGCTCTTGCCCTTGCCGTGCGACAGCAGCCAGTTCAGCCGCGCGCCGATCAGCATGACGACGTCGGAGTCCTTCAGCACCGTCGAGCGGGCGGCGCCGGCGCATTGCGGATGGGTGTCGGGGAGCAGGCCCTTGGCCATGCTCATGGGCAGGAACGGAACGCCGCTCTTCTCGACGAAGCTCTTGATCTCCTCATCGGCCTGCGCGTAGGCCGCGCCCTTGCCGAGGATGATGAGGGGGCGCTTGGCGCTCTTGAGCACGTCGAGCGCGCGCTTCACGGATGCGGGCGAGGGGATCTGCGCGGGCGCCGCGTCTATCACCTTGACCAGCGACTTCTGGCCGGCCTCGGCGTTCATGACTTGGCCGAACAGTTTTGCCGGCAGGTCGAGATAGACGCCGCCCGGACGGCCTGAGACCGCAGCGCGGATGGCGCGGGCGAAGCCGATGCCGATGTCCTGGGCGTGCAGCACGCGATAGGCCGCCTTGCACAGCGGCTTTGCGATCGCAAGCTGGTCCATCTCCTCGTAGTCGCCCTGCTGGAGGTCGACGATCTCGCGCTCGGAAGAGCCGGAGACCAGGATCATCGGATAGCAATTGGTGGTGGCGTGGGCGAGGGCGGTGAGACCATTGAGGAAGCCGGGCGCCGACACCGTGAGGCAGACGCCGGGCTTCTTGGTGAGATAGCCGGCGATGCCGGCGGCGTAGCCGGCGTTCTGCTCGTGACGGAACGAGATCACGCGAATACCCGCGGCCTGCGCCATGCGGCCCAAATCCGTGATCGGGATGCCCGGCACATTATAGATGGTGTTGATGCCGTTCAGCTTGAGCGCGTCGATGACGAGATGGAAGCCATCCGTCAGTTCCTGCTCGGTGCCCGGTGCTTCGGACTTGGTCGCGGTATTCAGCATGGGCCTTGTCTCCCTGGTCTCAAGGTGCGGGGCGAATTGTTCGCCCTTCTGGTGAACGTTGCTTAAGTGAACAGTTACGTAAACAGTTCTTGGCCGTGCGCTTCGACGTAAGCGGCAAGGCCGAGGGTGTGATCGCGGGCGCGCTTCTCGGCAAGCTCGGTGTCGCGCGCTTCCAGCGCTTCGATAATGCCGAGATGCTCGGGCAGTGACGTCGCGGTGCGGTCCTTGCGTCCGATGGTCAACTGGCGATAGCCGCGCACGTGCAAGAGCAGGTCGTTGGTGAGATCGACCAGCACGGGGGATTCCGACAGCGAGATCAGCGCCTGGTGGAAGGCGATGTTGGCGCGCGAATATTCCTCGACGTGATCCTCGGGCAGTCGGTCCTTGCCGAAATCCTTGAAATAGTCGCGCAGCGCCGTGATGTCCTTCTTGCGCGCGGTGGTGGTGATGAGGCGGGCGGCCATGCTCTCCAGCGCCGCCCAGGCGCGGATCATGTCGACGATCTCGCTCTTGGTCCTGCGCACCACCATGATGCCGCGGCGGGGCACGGTCTTCACGAAACCGTCCTGCTCCAGCATCGCGATGGCCTCGCGGATCGGCGTGCGGCTGACGCCAAGCCTCTCAGACAATGCGCGCTCGTCGAGCATCACCGGCTCGGGCGTCGAGTAGATGTCCATCTTGAGGATGGCTTCCTTTAAGGCGTCATACGCCTTGTTCTTGAAGCTGCTCTCCGGGGCAATACGAACGATTGCGATGTCTGCCTCGGCCATGTTCGGCAACGCCTTGGTTGGTTTCCGTAGTGACACGACGAATCTCCTCCAGTGGGGAGTCGTCTTTTACAGGAATATTAACTGGAAAGTTTTTGGCATACCACATGCCAGAATGTCAAGCTGCCTATTTTTTGCGGCCTTCTAGGCCATGCACCAGCTTGACAAGTTGGCTTCTGGCATACCAAATGCCATCGCCAGCCATTTTTGATCCATGCCGGCGGAGTAGTCTTGAGGCTTATGCCACTCCGTACCGCCGCATGGAACAGAGCGCGGCGAATGGCAAGCATCATGGGCAGCCGCAAACACGCGCGCGCTTTGAAAAGAACGAACTGAGGTCAAGGGAGAAGCCACATGTCCAATTCCAAAGATGCCGTCCGCAAGGTGCTTGACCAGGTCAAGGCGGACAATCGCACCAGCCTGACGGCCCCGGAAGGCAAGCTGGTCTGCGACGCCTACGGCATTCCGGTGCCGAAGGAGGGCGTGGCCAAGTCGGCGGGCGAGGCCGGCAAGATGGCTTCGTCCATGGGCTTCCCCGTCGTGATGAAGATCGTCTCGCCGGACATTCTCCACAAAACCGAAGCCGGCGGCGTCATCGTCGGCCTCAAGACGACCGAGGAGGCCGAGAAGGCCTACGAGACCATCCTCGGCAACGCAAAGAAATATAAGTCCGATGCCAAGATCGAAGGTGTGCAGGTGCAGCAGATGTTGGCCGGCGGAACCGAGGTCATCGTCGGCTCGATCACCGACGGCTCGTTCGGCAAGCTGGTCGCCTTCGGCCTCGGCGGCGTGCTGGTCGAGGTGCTCAAGGACATCACCTTCCGCCTCGCGCCGGCGACCAAGGAAGACGCGCTCTCGATGCTCGACGGCATCCAGGCGCACGAGATCCTGAAAGGCGTGCGCGGCGGCGAGCCGGTGAACCGCAACGCGCTCGCCGACGTCATCGTCAAGGTCTCGCAGCTCGTCACCGATTTCCCTGAGATCGTCGAGCTCGACCTCAACCCGGTGTTCGCGACGCCGAAGGATGCCACGGCCGCAGACGTCCGCATCGTGGTCGACTTCGCCTACAAGCCCAAGCCGAAGCCGCGTCCGACCGATGAGATCGTCGCGGCGATGAACCGCATCATGCAGCCGAAGGCGGTCGCCGTGGTCGGCGCCTCCGCGGAGGACGGCAAGATCGGCAATTCCGTGATGAAGAACCTCATCAACGGCGGCTACAAGGGTGAGATCTATCCGATCCATCCCAAGGCCGCCGAGATCCTCGGCTACAAGGCCTACAAGAGCGTCAAGGACGTGCCTGGTGTGATCGACGTCGCGGTGTTCGCAATCCCCGCGAAATTCGTCGCGGCCGCGCTGACCGAATGCGGCGAGAAGAAGATCCCCGGCGCGGTGCTGATCCCGTCGGGCTTCGCTGAAGCCGGTGCGCCGGAGCTGCAGGCCGAGATCGTCGAGGTCGGCAAGAAGTACGACATCCGTCTGATGGGGCCGAACATCTACGGCTTCTATTATACGCCCGCCAATCTCTGCGCGACCTTCTGCACCGCCTATGACGTCAAGGGCCATGCGGCGCTGTCGTCGCAGTCGGGCGGCATCGGCATGGCCATCATCGGCTTCTCGCGCTCGGCCAAGATGGGCGTGTCCGCGATCGTCGGCCTCGGCAACAAGTCCGATATCGACGAGGACGATCTGCTCGCCTTCTTCGAGCAGGACCCGAACACCAATCTGATCGCCCAGCACTGCGAAGACCTCAAGGACGGCCGCGCCTTCGCGGAAGCCGCAAAGCGCGTGTCCAAGAAGAAGCCGGTGGTGGTGCTCAAGGCCGGCCGGACCTCGGCCGGCGCGAAGGCGGCGTCGTCCCACACCGGCGCGCTCGCCGGCAACGATCGCATCTATGAGGACGTGTTCAAGCAGTCCGGCGTGATCCGTGCCCGCTCACTTCGCCAGTTGCTCGAATTCGCCCGCGGCGTACCGGTGCTGCCGACGCCGAAGGGTGAGAACGTTCTCATCATCACCGGTGCCGGCGGCTCGGGCGTGCTGCTGTCGGACTCCTGCGTCGATAACGGCCTGTCGCTGATGTCGATGCCGCCGGATCTCGATGCGGCCTTCCGCAAGTTCATCCCGCCGTTTGGAGCGGCCGGCAATCCCGTGGATATCACCGGCGGCGAGCCGCCGATCACCTACGTCAACACCGTGAAGCTCGGCCTGTCGGATGAGCGCATCCACGCGCTGATCCTCGGCTATTGGCACACCATCGTCACGCCGCCGATGGTGTTCGCTCGCAACATGGTCGAGGTGAAGAAGGAGATGGAGGCCAAGGGTTTTGTGAAGCCGATGGTTGCCTCGCTCGCTGGCGACGTCGAGGTCGAGGAGGCCGCCGAATATCTCTATCAGAACGGCATCCCGGCTTACGCCTATTCGACCGAGCTACCGGTCGAGGTGCTTGGCGCCAAGTACAAGTGGGCGCGCGGGGCAGGGCTGCTCTGAGCTTGCGTTCACCTCTCCCCGCTTGCGGGGAGAGGCCGGAATTTGCACAGCAAATTCCGAGCGAGGGGGAGCTTCCGCGAGTCCAATTGCCACTGTCCTTGCGGAAGCTCCCTCTCACCCTGACCCTTTCAGAGCGAGCGTTGCTCGTCTCGGCCCCGCAAGCGGGAGAGGGGAAGAGAAGAAATGCAGGTCGCGATGAGCAAGAACGTGATCCGGCGCAAATCGCTCGAGCCCAAATCGGCCTCGGAGGCCGATCACGAGAGCCGCGAGGGTGGCGTGCAATCGGTCGACCGCGCGCTGTCGATCATCGAGACGCTGGCCGAGGACGACGAAGGCTATCGTCTGAGCGATCTCGCGATCCGCACCGGCCTGTCGGCGTCCACCGTGCACCGGCTGCTCGCAACGCTCGAAAGCCGCCGCTTCGTGCAGTTCGACCGTGGCGAATCCAAATGGCATGTCGGGGTGCGCAGCTTCACGGTCGGCGCCAGCTTTGCGCGGCGACGCAATTTCTCCGCACAGGCGATTCCATATTTGCGCAAGCTGCGCGATCTCACCCGCGAGACGGCCAATCTCGCCGTGGTCGACGATGAGTTCATCATCGTGCTGACCCGTATGGAAAGCCGCGAGATCATGCGCTCGCTGACCAAGGTCGGCGGCCGCGTCCCCATGGTGACCTCCGGCGTCGGCAAAGCGGTGCTCGCAACCTATTCAGACGAGGATGTCGGCGCCGTCATCCGTCATCACGGCATGCCCCGCCTGACCGAGAAGTCGATCGTGCGCCCGAGCGACCTGTTCAGGGAGCTCGAGAAAATCCGCAAACAGGGCTTTGCCGTCGACGATGAGGAGGCGCAGATCGGCCTGCGCTGCGTCGCCGCGGTGGTATACAACGCGCTGGCCGAACCGCTTGCGGCGATCTCTGTTTCCGGCCTGACGAGCCGCGTCACCGACGAACGGTTGCCGGAGATCGGCCAGATCGTCCGGGACGTCGCGGCGGAACTGACTGCCGCGCTCCGCGGGGTGATCCCGGCGCCCCGCTGACCAAAAACCCTGAGGCATGTCACTGGACAGCATCGGCCGTTTTGGTTGATATGCGACCAAACGACACAATGCGGCAAACGTCCGCATGAGCCTGGAGATGCCCTAATGTTCCGATTTCCCGTGCGCCTTGTCGGCGCAGCCGTCGCGTTGACTCTGGCGGCAGCCAATCCGGGCTTTGCCCAGCAGCTCGAGCTCAAGTTGATGGCGCCGGCGGCTCCGGGCGGAGGCTGGGACCAGACCGCGCGCTCGATGCAGCAGGCGCTGGTGGCTGCGGGCGTCGCCCGCAGCGTGCAGGTCACCAATGTTCCCGGTGCAGGTGGCAGCGTCGGCATCGCGCAGTTCGTCAACGGCGCCAAGGGCGACGGCAACCAGATGATGGTCAACGGCTTCGTCATGGTCGGCGCGCTCGCCATGAACAAGTCGCCAGTGACGCTGGAGCAGGTGACGCCGATCGCGCGCCTGACCGAGGAAATCCAGGTGATCGTGGTTCCCGCGAACTCACCGATCAAGACTGCGCAGGATCTGGCCGCCGCGGTGAAGGCCGATATCGCCAAGGTCACCTTTGCCGGCGGTTCGGCCGGCGGCGTCGACCATGTGATGGCGGCCTTGTTCGCTGGCGCCGTCGGTGCCGACGCCAAGAAGATCAATTACATCCCGTTCTCCGGCGGCGGCGAGTCGCTGGCGGCGATCCTCGGTGGCAAGGTCACCGCGGGCATTTCGGGGCTCAGCGAATATGAAGGGCAGATCAAGTCCGGCAAGCTGCGCGCGATCGGCGTGACCTCGGAGAAGCGCATCGCAGGCAGCGACATCCCCACGTTCAAGGAGCAGGGCATCGACCTCGTGATCGCCAATTGGCGTTCGGTGGTCGCGCCTCCCGGCATCACGCCGGAGCAGCGCAAGACCTTGAGCGATGCGGTCGAGAAGATGGTGAAGTCTGACGCCTGGAAAGAGATCCTCAAGCAGAAGGGCTGGGAGGATGCCTATCTCGGCGGCGATGCTTTTGCCGACTTCCTGAAGAAGGAAACGGCCCGTGTCACCGACGTGCTGAAATCGGTCGGCTTGGTCAAATCATGACCTCGGGCGATCCCGTCCAGCCGCCGCGGCGCGTCGACCGCGCCGGTCTCGTCATCGCGGCATCGCTTGCGGTGCTCGCGGTCGTGCTGGTCTGGGACGCGCGCGGCCTGCAATCTGCCGCGATGTACGGGATGGGGCCGGAGGCGATGCCGGTCGTGGTCGCCTGCGGCCTTGCGCTGCTTGCGATCGGCAATTTCGTCGATGCACTGCGCGGCAATCTGCCGGCACGCGAAAGCGCCGATCCCGTGCCTGTGGTTCTGATCCTCGTCGGTCTGGCGCTGCTGATCGCCATCATCGGCTTTGGCGGCGGCTTCATCCTAGCGACCTCGGCCCTGTTCGTGACGACCTCGACGGCCTTCGGGCGCCGTGCCATCCTCATCGACGCCATCATCGCTCTCGTGATGTCGACCCTCATCTATCTCGCGTTCGACCGGTTGTTGACGCTGAGCCTGCCTGCCGGCCCGCTGGAGCGACTGCTGTGATGGATACCTTTGCCGCGCTGGCTCACGGCATGGCGGTCGCCGTCCAGCCGATGAACCTGCTTTACGCGCTGATCGGCGTGTTCCTCGGCACGGCCGTGGGCGTTCTGCCCGGCATCGGCCCGGCATTGACGGTCGCGCTGCTGCTGCCAGTGACCTACAAGCTCGACCCCGGCGGTTCGCTGATCATGTTCGCCGGCATCTATTATGGCGGCATGTACGGCGGATCGACCACAGCGATCCTCATCAACACGCCGGGTGAAAGCGCCTCGATGGCGACCGCGCTCGAAGGCAACAAGATGGCCAAGGCCGGCCGCGGCGGGCCGGCGCTTGCGACCTCCGCAATCGGTTCCTTCGTCGCCGGCACCATCGCCACCATTGGCTTGGCTTTCCTTGCGCCATGGCTGGTCGATGTCGCCGTGCGCTTCGGTCCGGAGGATTATTTCGCGCTGATGTGCGTTGCCTTCGTCACGGTGTCGGCGACCTTCGGCGATTCCCCAATCCGCGGCCTGACCAGCCTGTTCATCGGTTTGACGCTCGGTCTCGTCGGCATCGACAAGTTGACCGGTCAGGCGCGGCTTGCGTTCGGCGTTCCTGAATTGCTCGACGGCGTTGAAGTCACAACGCTCGCGGTCGGCCTGTTCGCGGTGGGCGAGGCACTCTACGTCGCATCGCGCCGCCACCACACCGAGGAGAAGCTGGAGCCGGTGCGCGGCTCGCTGTGGATGACCAAGGAGGACTGGAAGCGGTCTTGGAAGCCATGGCTGCGCGGGACCATGTTCGGTTTCCCGATCGGTGCGCTCCCGGCCGGCGGCGCGGAGATCCCGACCTTCCTGTCCTATTCGACCGAGAAGCGGCTGACGAAGCATCCCGAAGAATTCGGCAAGGGCGCGATCGAAGGGGTCGCCGGCCCCGAAGCTGCCAACAACGCCTCCGCTGCCGGCACGCTGGTGCCGCTCTTGACGCTGGGCCTGCCGACCTCGGCGACCGCCGCGATGATGCTGGCGGGCTTCCAGCAATATGGTCTCAATCCGGGCCCGCTGCTGTTCGCCGAGCGGCCCGACCTCGTGTGGGGCCTGATCGCAAGTCTTTTCATCGCCAACATGATGCTGCTGGTGCTCAATCTGCCGCTGGTCGGCCTGTGGGTGCGGCTGCTCGCGATCCCGCAGCCCTGGCTCTATGCCGGCATCCTCGTGTTCGCGACCATGGGCACCATCGCGGCAAAGCCGTCGGTGGTGGAACTGTCGATGCTCGCCGGTTTCGGCGTGCTCGGCTTCCTGATGCGCCGGTTCGATTTCCCGATCGCGCCCGTCGTGGTCGGCCTGATCCTGGGCCCGATTGCCGAAAGCCAGCTGCGCCGCGCGCTCGCGATCAGCCTCGGCGATCCCATGACGCTGCTGCAGAGCCCGATCTCGGCAACGCTCCTCGGCGTCGCGCTGATCGCGCTGGTGGCGCCCTTCGTCTTGAAGGGGCTCGGGCGGTTCAAGGCGAATGAGGACTAGCGGAACTCATCAACGGCCAGTTTGCCCAATGCGTAAGCAAAGGTGCCGTTTTATTTGAGTTGCCCCTGCCGCCGTCGGGGGCAACCATCGCTGGGCTGTCCAATATCCGTGAGAGCCCCGATGACCAAACTCACCCGCTTCACCGTTGCTCCCCTGCACAGCATGACGCGGCGCTTGGCCGATGTTGCGTCGGCCCGCGTCGCGCCGGATCTCGTCGTCACGGGGGCGCGGGTGCTCTCGACCTATTCGGAGCGCATTCATCAGGGGCGGGAAGTCTGGATCACAGGCGGCCGCATCGCGGCGGTGAAACCGGCAGGCACAGCCAAGAAAGCCTGGAGCGATGTTCCGCTGTATGACGCCGCCGGTGGCATCATCGCGCCCGGCCTCGTCGATCCGCACATCCACATCGAATCCTCGATGGTGACGGCCTGCGCCTATGCCGAGGCTGCGTTGCTGAACGGCACCACCACGATCTTCTGCGACAGCCACGAGATCGGCAACGTCATGGACGTCGCCGGTGTGGAGGCGATGCTGGAAGATGCGCGCGAGGCGCCGCTGTCGATCTTCTTGACCGTGCCGAGCACGGTTCCCGCGACCTCGGCTGAACTGGAGACGGCGGGCGGCGACCTCACGCCGGACAAGATCGCCGGTCTGTTCGATCGCTGGCCCGAAGCGGTGGCGCTTGGCGAGAAGATGGATTTCGTGCCTGTCACGATGGGCGACGAGCGCAGCCATGCCATCCTCTCCGCAGCCTTAAAGCGGGGGCGTCCCGTTTCCGGGCATGTCTACGGCCGCGAATTCGTTGCGGCCTATGCAGCATCCGGCGTCACCGACACCCATGAGGCGATCGACCGCGACATCGCCGATGACCTGCTCGATGCCGGCGTTTGGGTGTTTTTGCGCGGGGGACCGCCGACCACGCCCTGGCATTCGCTGCCGCAAGCGATCCGAACGATCACCGAGCTCGGGGCCTCGCACAAGCGCACCACCGTTTGCACCGACGATCGCGATGCCGACGATCTCCTGCTGTTCGGTCTCGACTGGGTGGTGCGCGAGGCCGTGAAGGCGGGGATGTCGCCCGAGCAGGCCTGGTCAATGGGCTCTCTGCATGGAGCGACCCGCTTCGGGATGGAAGGCGATATCGGCGGGCTTGGCGGCGGCCGCCGCGCCGATCTCGTGCTGATGGACGATCAGCTCGAGCCACAATGCACCTGGTATGGTGGCGAGCTCGTGGTCGAGCACGGCAAGATCACCCCGCGTCTCGATCAGGCGCTGTCGCATCGCTACCAATATCCCAAGGGAGCCTATGCGACCGTCAAGCTGCCGCAGACGATGAAGCTGACGCCCGAATTGCCCGCGAAGGCCTGCACCGTCAACGCCATCAAGACCGCGCTGCCTGGCATCACGCTGATCCACGAGAAAGTGGAGATCGAACCCGCAAAAGACTGGCCGTCGCTGTTCGCGCGCTACGGTCTCTGCTTCGTCGCCGTGGTCGAGCGTCATGGCAAATCCGCCGGGAACGTTGCCCATGGGCTCCTGAAGGATTTCGGCCTGAAGCGCGGCGCGGTCGCCTCCAGCGTCGGACACGACAGCCACAATCTCATCGTCGCTGGCACCAACGAGGGCGACATGCAGGTCGCCATCGCCGCCATCAAGGAGCGGCAGGGCGGCGTCTGCGTCGTCGCCGACGGCGAGGTGAGGGCGCTGGTTCCGCTGCCGATCGCAGGACTCCTGTCCGACAAACGTGTCACCGAAGTGGCGGAAGAGGTGAAGGTGCTGAAGAAGGAATGGGCCGAGGCCGGCTGCACCATCCCGTACATGGGCTTCAATTTGATTCCGCTATCGGTCATTCCGGAAATTCGCATCACCGATAAGGGACTCGTGCTGGTGCCGCAGATGCAGCTGGTGCCGCTGTTCGAGTGAGCTGCTTTCACGCATCTGTTGATCTAACCGATTGACACGTCCACGATTTTCTCGTGGTTGCCGCATCGTGGAAAATAAAATCGGTCTCGTTGAGATCGGCTTCTGCGTATCTGATGATCTCGCTCGCTGACGCAATTTGAGCGAGGTCCGATATGGCGAAGATGCGAGCTGTCGATGCGGCCGTGCGTATCCTGGAGAAGGAAGGTATATCGACGGCCTTCGGTGTTCCCGGCGCTGCAATCAATCCGCTTTACTCGGCGCTGAAGAAGCGCGGCTCGATCCGCCACATCCTGGCGCGCCATGTCGAGGGCGCTTCGCACATGGCCGAAGGCTATACACGCGCCAAGGCCGGCAATATCGGGGTCTGTATCGGCACCTCCGGGCCGGCTGGCACCGACATGATCACCGGTCTTTACTCCGCGATCGCCGATTCCATCCCGATCCTCTGCATTACGGGGCAGGCGCCGCGCGCGCGGCTCTACAAGGAGGATTTCCAGGCGGTCGACATCGAGTCGATTGCAAAGCCTGTCACGAAGTGGGCACTGACGGTACGTGAGCCGGCGCTGGTGCCGCGTGTGTTCAGCCAAGCCTTTCACGTGATGCGCTCAGGCAGGCCGGGGCCGGTGCTGATCGACATGCCCCTCGACGTACAGCTCGCCGAGATCGAATTCGATGACGAGACCTACGAGCCGCTGCCGGTCTATAAGCCCGCCGCGACGCGCAAGCAGGTCGAGAAGGCGCTGGAGATGCTCAACGCCGCCGAACGGCCGCTGATCGTCGCGGGCGGCGGCATCATCAACGCCGACGCCTCGGACCTGCTGGTCGAGTTCGCCGAAATCGCCAACATACCCGTCGTGCCGACGCTGATGGGATGGGGCGCGATCCCCGATGATCACGTGCTGATGGCCGGCATGGTGGGTCTCCAGACCAGCCACCGCTATGGTAATGCCACGCTGCTGGAGTCCGACTTCGTGCTCGGCATCGGCAATCGCTGGGCCAACCGCCACACCGGCTCGGTCGAGACCTACACCAAGGGTCGCAAATTCGTTCACGTGGACATCGAGCCGACGCAGATCGGGCGCGTGTTCAATCCCGATCTCGGCATCGTCTCGGACGCAAAGGCCGCGCTCGAACTGTTCGTCGCCGTCGCCAGGGAGTGGCGGCGGTCAGGCAGGCTCCGCGAGCGCCAGGCGTGGCCTGCGGCCTGCCGCGACCGCAAGAAGACGATGCTGCGCAAGAGCCATTTCGACAACGTCCCGATCAAGCCGCAGCGCGTCTACGAGGAAATGAACAAGGCGTTCGGCCGCGACACCACCTATGTCACCGTGATCGGCCTGTCGCAGATCGCCGGCGCGCAGTTCCTCGGCGTCTACAAGCCCCGCAACTGGATCAATGCCGGGCAGGCGGGGCCGCTCGGCTGGACGCTGCCGGCCGCGCTCGGCGTGCGCGCGGCGTGCCCGGAGCGCGAGATCGTCGCGCTCTCCGGCGACTACGATTTCCAGTTCCTGATCGAGGAGCTCGCGGTCGGCGCGCAGTTCAATCTGCCCTACATCCACGTCGTCGTGAACAATTCCTATCTCGGCCTGATCCGACAGGCCCAGCGCGGCTTCGACATGGACTATCACGTCCAGCTCTCCTTCGAGAACATCAACGCGCCCGAGATCGGCGTCTACGGCGTCGACCATGTCGCGGTCGCCGAAGGCCTCGGCTGCAAGGCCATCCGCGTCACCGACTCGAAGGACACGCAGGCAGCGTTTGCGACCGCCCGCGAATTGATGGCCAAGCACCGCGTGCCTGTGGTGGTCGAGTTCATCCTCGAACGGGTCACCAACATCGCGATGGGCACGGAGATCGACAACATCGTCGAGTTCGAGGAGGTGCTGGACCTTCCGCTCGACGAAGTCGAGACCACGCGCGTGCTGCAGCCGGCGGAATAGGGGAAGAAGCACCATGCCGAAATTTGCCGCCAATCTCACCATGCTCTTCAACGAGATGCCGTTCCTCGACCGCTTTGCGGCGGCGAAGGCGGCGGGCTTTGCCGGGGTCGAATATCTCTTCCCCTATGATTTCGACAAGGCGCAGCTGCGCGAGCAGCTCGAGGCGCATGGCTTGACTCAGGTGCTGCACAATCTCCCCGCCGGCAACTGGGCGGGGGGCGAGCGCGGCATTGCGATCCTGCCCGACCGCATCGCCGAATTCCGCGACGGCGTGTTCCGCGCGATCGATTATGCCAGGGCGCTCGATTGCGAGCAGCTCAACTGCCTCGTCGGCATCGCCCCTGTCGACGCCGATCCGCACGAGCTTCGGGAGACGCTGGTCGGGAATCTGCGTTTTGCAGCTTCGTCGCTGGCGCGAGAGAACATCAAGCTATTGGTCGAGCCCATCAACACGCTCGACATTCCCGGCTTCTTCCTCAACGGCACCGAGCAGGCGGTGCAGCTGATCTCCGAGGTGAGATCGAACAACCTCTTCATCCAGTACGACATCTACCACATGCAGATCATGGAAGGCGATCTCGCCCGCACCATGCAGGAATATCTGCCTCAGATTGCTCACGTCCAACTTGCCGACAATCCCGGCCGTCACGAGCCCGGCACCGGCGAGATCAACTATCCCTTCCTGTTCCGCCACCTCGACGCGATCGGCTATCGCGGCTGGATCGGCTGCGAATACAAGCCGCGCACCACGACGCTGGAGGGCCTGTCGTGGCATGCGGCACAGACGTTTGAGACCTGAGAATATTGCCACGTCGGCGGTGCGCTCCCTCTCCCGCTAGCGGGAGAGGTGCACCGAGTGCGCGGATGAATTTTGCTACTTCAACTGTGAGAAATCAAACATGACCAACATCGGCTTCATCGGACTTGGCACCATGGGACGGCCGATGGCCGGCCATCTCCTGGCCGCGGGCCATCGCGTTCTCCTGCATGACGTTGCGCCGATCGCGCCAGAGCTGATGTCCGCGGGCGGCATCGCCTGCACATCCGCCAGCAAGGTCGCGGAGCAGGCGGACGCGGTCATCATCATGGTGCCGGATACGCCGCATGTGGAGGCCGTGCTGTTCGGCAAGGAGGGTGTCGCTAGCGGCATCTCCAAGGGCAAGATCGTCGTCGACATGAGCTCGATCTCGCCGCTGGCGACGAAGGAGTTTGCGAGGAAGATCGAGGCGCTCGGCGCCGATTATCTCGATGCGCCGGTGTCGGGCGGGGAGGTCGGCGCCAAGGCGGCGAGCCTCACCATCATGGTCGGCGGGCCCGAGCGGGCCTTTGGCACCATGAAGCCGATCTTCGACAAGATGGGCAAGAACGTCACGCATGTCGGCGCCAACGGCGACGGGCAGACGACAAAGGTTGCCAACCAGATCATCGTCGCGCTCACCATCGAAGCCGTGAGCGAGGCCCTGTTGTTCGCATCCAAGGCCGGTGCGAATCCCGCGCTGGTGCGCAAGGCGCTGATGGGCGGCTTCGCGTCCTCGCGAATTCTGGAGGTGCATGGCGAGCGCATGGTGAAGCGCAATTTCGATCCTGGCTTCCGCATCGAGCTGCACCAGAAGGATCTCAATCTCGCGCTCGAAGGTGCGCGTGCACTCGGCCTGTCGCTGCCGAGCACGGCGGTGGCGCAGCAATTGTTCTCGTCCTGCACTGCACATGGCGGCAAGGCCTGGGATCACTCCGCCATGGTGCGGGCGCTGGAACTGATGGCGGGGCATGAGATCGCCAGGGCCTGAACTGTTACGCGGTAACACTGTCCAGTGATGCATCTTTCGTCGCAGGGGAACCGGAACAATGCTCCGGCCCCGCGGGTTGAAGGCGCAGGACAATCACTGGAGACAAAACACCATGAAAACCCGTCTTGCGATTACGTTGGCTGCAGCGTCGCTGCTGGCGTCGAGCGCAGCCTTTGCTCAGTCGACGACCGAACAGGGCGCCAGGGACGGCGCGCGTGCAGGTGGCGACATCGGCGGCCCGATCGGTGCAATGGTTGGCGGCACCGTGGGTGCAGCCGTCGGCGCCGGTCTCGAAATTCCGAATGCGGTCCTCGGCGGAATTCCTCGCAGCGACTCCGTCGTGGTCCAGGAGCGCGTCGTGGTCGGCGAGCCGCTGCCTCCGACCGTGGTGCTGCGGCCCGTGCCGAACTACACCGAATATCGCTATGCGGTCGTGAACGATCGCCGGGTGATCGTCGAGCCGCGCACACGCCGCGTGGTCAAGATCATCGACTGATCGACGCAATTTTGTGCTGAGCAGGGCCCTGCGGAGCATCACTCCGCGGGGCCTTCGCTTGTCATGGCGGAGCTGGTGCGAAAGCGCGAGAGTAGCCGGTCTGCGGCGGCGGCGAGTGCAAAGCCGAGGCACGCGGTGGCAGCATCGACCAAAAAATCCACCAGCCGCGCGTGACGGCCGGGTGCCCAAAATTGCATCAGCTCGAGAACGCCGATCAGGACGACCGCGGCCGCTGCGCTCAGCAGGCGCCGGCGTGGATAGGCGAGGCCGAAGGCCAATCCCACCATGACGAAGGCAAGCGCATGTTCGCCGTCCTGACCGAGGTCGGAATGGGGGCGAAGGCCGGGAGGACCGAGGGTGGCGAACGTAACGGCAGCGGCGAGCAGCCAGGCAAAGGTACGAATGAACATCCGGGTCGCTTAGCACGAATTTGGTCGGGTTGTCGCGAGGCTCGTATCAGATCGCCGTGTAGTTAATGACAAAAATGTTAAAGCGGATAGCGCACGCCGAGGCCATGCATGAAGCGTTCCCGGATCTGCACGGGGTCGCGCCGGGTGGTGCCCACGCCGGGCTTGTCGTCAATCCTGACCGCGATCAGGCTCGGCTCGGAAGCGGCCATGGCGTCGTCGACCAGCCGCTCGAAATCTTCCTCGTCCGCGGCCCAGGCGCTGCTCGCAAGACCAGAGCCAATGGCAATGGCGACGATGTCGGCAACGTTCGCTGCCGGCGTCGGCTGCGCCCCGGTGATTTGGTAGATGCCGTTGTCCATCACGATCATCGTGAGGTTCTTCGGCTTCAAGGCTGCAATCGTCGAGAGCGCACCGAGCTGCATCAGGAGCGAGCCGTCGCCTTCCAGCGCGAAGACGCGGCGGTCGGGCTGCGCCAGCGCGACGCCGAGCGCGATCGGAAAGGCGAGTCCCATGCTGCCCAGCATGTAGAAGTTCTGCGGGCGGTGGCCGGCGGCCCACAGGTCGAAATTGGTGTTGCCGATGCCGCCGATCACGGCTTCCTCGTGCTTCAGCTTCGCGATCAGCCGCGAGGTGACGTCGAAACGGTTCATCACCTTGGTGTTGCCAGTGTTCATCGCCGGCCTCACTTGTCGAAGACCTTGCCGCCCGTCAGCAGCGGGTTGAGGATCAACGCCACCGGCGCCTGCGTGGTGACGGCCTGCTTGATCGAGCGGTCGGTGATGAATTCGAGCTCGTCGAGCCGGGTGATGGTGTGATGCTCCAGCGCCAGCGAATTCAGCACCGGTCGCATGGTGCGGCAGACCAGGGACTGGCCGTAGTTGAATTCGCCGAGCGTGCCGCGCTCAGAGACGAGCATGATCAGCGGAATCTGGTAGGGCACTGCGAGCGAGGCCAGCACGTTTGCGAGCGTCGCAAAGCCGGAGGTCTGCATCAGCACCGCGCCGCGCCGACCGCCCATCCAGGCGCCGGCGACGATGCCGACGGCCTCTTCCTCACGGGCGGTCGCGAAAGTGGTGAAGAAGGGATCGGCGTGCAGGTTCTTGATCAGCGGCGTCAGCACGCGGTCCGGCACGTAAGGGATCAGGTTGATCTCGTTCCGCTTCAAGGTTTGCAGGACGATGCCGTGCCAGCTTCCGTCGCTGCTCCCCTGCGGCTGCTGTTCCGCAATCGCCATCGCGCTCTCCCTAGGGCCGCGCATACTTCTTGGTTCTTGCCGTCGCGGCGGTCTGCCGAACTTGACGCGGGCAGCGGGATTGTCAACATGTCCGCCCCGTCACCGTGATCTGCGCCAGCAGGCCTGCCGTGGCCGGCACCGCCATGGCATAAGCGGCGACAACCAGAACACGGGAGGGGCATAGGAGGGCGCGCATCGCGCTGACCTTGCGGATCTCCCGCGAACGAGCCGGAAGGGTCCTGATGTCCGTCAACAACAAGCGCGTCGTCTACTCCAATTATTTGGCCAATCCGATCTATATCGATATCCTGAAGGCCCGGCCCGACGTCCGGCTCGATCGCATCGAAAATGGAAGCCCCGAGGATGTTTATGGCCCGCTCCTCGGCGCTGCCCACGTCTACCAGGTCGGCGCCGCCCGCGATGAGCTCGCCCCGCATTTCCATGTCGATGCCGCCTTCCTGAAGCGGACGCCGAATTTGCTGCTGGTCTCCAGCAATGGTGCCGGCTTCGATCCCGTCGACGTCGAGGCCTGCACGGAGGCAGGCGTCGTAGTCGTCAACCAGTCCGGCGGCAACGCCCATTCGGTCGCCGAGCACGCGCTGGCGATGATGCTGACGCTGTCCAAGCGCATCATCCAGTCGGATCGCCGGCTGCGCCGCGAGCGCGACGTGAACCGCAACGATCTCGTCGGCAACGAGGTCGAGGGCAAGACCGTCGGCATCATCGGCCTCGGTAATGTCGGCCGGCGCATCGCCGCCTTGTGCAAGGGCCTGCTCGGCATGACAGTGCTTGCCTACGATCCGTATTTGTCGGCTGAGGTGATGGCCGAGCGGGGCGGGGAGAAGGTCGAGCTCGACGAGCTGTTGCGCCGCGCCGATTTCGTCTCGATCTCATGCCCGCTCAACAAGGGCAGCCGCAACTTGATCAGCACACGCGAATTCGCGCTGATGCAGCCGCATGCCTATTTCATCACCACCGCACGCGGCTTCATTCACGACGAGGACGCGCTGCTGCAGGCGCTGCGCGACAAGCGCATCGCCGGTGCCGGCCTCGACGTCTGGTCCAAGGAGCCGCCGCCGCCGGAGCATCCGCTGCTCCAGTTCGACAACGTGCTGGCGAGCCCGCACACGGCAGGCGTCACCATCGAGGCGCGCCAGAACATGGGCCGGATCGCCGCCGAGCAGGTGCTGGATGTGCTCGACGGGAAGCGCCCGCCGCGCATCATCAATCCCGAAGCCTGGCCGCGCTATGCCGAGCGCTTCAAGCAGGCTTTTGGCGTGACGCCGGGGTAGGGCGCGCGAAGCCCAGTCGCGCGCCGATACTTGGTTATCAGGATGAAAACGGAGCGCGGTGGATTTTACTGATGGCGTGAATGAACGCGTATGACCTCTCCTGTAGATCAGGGAGCATGAGCATACTTTCGATTGCGACATCCGGACTTTCTGCGGCGAGTTTGCGCGTGAACGTGGCGGCGAGCAATATCGCCAACATCAGCACGACCGGCCCACTACCCGCGTCAGGCGGGTCGAGCGCATCGGCCGGTGCGGGCATTGCTCCAACGTTTCCTGCAGCCTACGTGCCCTTGCGGGTCGATCAGGTCTCCCAGTCGAGCGGTTCGACGCCGGGCGGTACGGTTGCGACCGTATCGACGGTATCGCCGAGCTATACCGCGCAATCCGACCCGAGCGCTCCCTTCGCAAACCAGGACGGCCTGGTGGCAGCGCCGAATGTCGATCTTGCTAGCGAATTCGCTCAGCTGGTGACCGCAAAATACAGCTTCGTTGCCAATGCGAAGGTCATTCAGGCCTACGCCGAGACGCAAGACACGCTCCTCGACATCAAGGCGTGAGGGCTGACGTCGGCCGTGTCTCGCCAGCCTGGGCCACTACCCCAGCTTTGCGCCGAGCTGCTGGAACACGGCCTCGCAGGTCATGAGGTCGAGATGGCCGCCGCCCGCGTTCTTGAAGAACGTGATGTCGGACGGTGACGTTCGCCCCTGCACAAGGCCGCCGACGAGGTCGTAGAGGTCGCCGAGGACGTCTGCCTCGCTGATCGCGCCGCTCGCGATCGGCTGCAGGATGTCGCCGACGCCGTGGAAGGCGGATTCCCGCCGGTCCACGAAGACGCGGGAGCGCTTGGCCGCCTCGTCATCAGCCTCCCGGGTTTGCGGTGTGTAGCCGCCGACGAGGTCCAGATGCGTGCCCGGCCGCAGATTGAGGCCCTTGATCAGCGGCTGATGCGCGCGGGTGCAGGTGGTAATGACATCGGCCTCGCGCGTCGCGGCGTCGAGATCCGTGATTGCTTCCGCCTTGATGCCGGCCTTCGCCAAGCGCTGAGCGAGATCCACGCCCCGGTCCGGGCTGCGATTCCAGATCAGCACGCGCTCCAGTGACGGCCGCACGGTGCGATGACCCCGGATCAGCCATTCGGACATCTCGCCGGCCCCGACGCAGAGCAGCGTCTCGGGATTGGGCGGGGCGAGCAGTTTCGTGGCCAACGCGGAGTCGGCTGCGGTGCGCCAATGCGTGATCTCGGTCCCGTCCATCGCCGCCAGCGGCCGGCCGTTGGTGCCGTCGAACAGCACGCACACGGCCTGCACCGCCGGCATCCTGCCTTCGGCCAGATTGGCTGGAAAGCTGGTGAACATCTTGCTGGCCATGTATCGGCCGGGATCGACGGCGCTGCGGATGACGTATTGCCCCCTCTCGTCTCCAAGGAAGGCGTCCAGCACCTCCATCTTCGGCCGGCGATGCGCTTCTTCGAGGGCCTCAATCAGGATCGGAAAGGTCAGAGCCTTCGTGACTTCGGTATCGGAGAAAAAGTGCAAGGCAAGTTCCTCATTGGCGACCGGCATTTGCCCATAAACCCGCGCGGCAGGTTCCGCAACGAATCTTCCGCCGGGACTGGACAAGCCTTGATCCGCGTCAAAATCTCCTTTCCCCGTCCGGCCTAAATGGGACTAGAGTGCCGGCGGGCAGGCAGGGAGGTCCCATGTCAACTTATGTCGTCAGGTTCATGAAGGACGTGCTCGGCGAATACGGCCGGCAATGCGAGGTCTGCCAAGGCACGCTCGAGATCGACGCCGCCGACGAGGACGAGGCCAGGGAACGGGCGAAAGCGAGGTTCTGCAAGGACCAGGCGTTGCATCACTGGTCACTGCATGCCGACCGCATCCATGTCAGACCCGCCGACTTCCCGTCGTAGCGACTAGCGCCCGGGTGCCGTGACGGGCGGGGGCGTCGTCGTCCCCGCGCCGAGCGAGCGTTGCACCATGACGGTGTCGGACCAGCGGCCGTGGCGGTAGGCAACGCCGCTGAGCAGGCCGGCGCGTGCGAAACCGAACCGCTCGTGCAGCGCCAGCGAGGGCGCGTTATCTGCATCGATATAGCCGATCATCTGGCGGAAGCCGGCCGCCGCGCAGGCGTCGATCAATTCCTGCAGCAACAGCCGTCCGACCCCGCGGCCGAGATGGGCGTGGTGGACGTAGATCGAGTGCTTGGCGGTGTAGCGATAGGCCGGCCTTTTGCGGAACAGCACGGCATAGGCATAGCCGACGACCTCGCCGCGCCAGGTCGCAACCAGATGCGGCAGGCGGGTCTGCTTCAGGTTCTTGCGCCGGTCGCGCAGATCGTCCGGCTCCGGCGCACCGGTTCCTTCGACATCGCGCGGCACGCCGCTGCGGACGTGATGGCGGTAGATCGCCAGCATCGCCTCGATGTCGCTTTCGCGTGATGGCCGAACCAGGACGGGTTCATCGCTCGCGCGCGCAGCTGCTTCGTTCATCGGCACCTACTCGGTCACGACATAAGTGTAGAGCCCGATGCGCCCATTCGCATCGACCTCCTTGTAGACGCCCTGGATCTCGACGTCGAAGCCCGGAAATGTGTTGAAGCAGGTCTCGAACATCTTGAGATAATCGATCATGGGCTTGGCTCGTTCCGTCAGCCGCTCGCCGGGCACGATGGTGGCGATGCCGGGCGGGTAGACCACGAACGGCGTGGTCGCGATTCGGCCGGCGATCGCCTCGATCGGGAGGTAGTCGACGTCGTTCTTGAACAGATAGCGCGCGGCATCGCGGGGCGACATCGCGATCTCGGGCATATGCTCGGGCATGAACTGCCGCGCCTGGAGCGCGCTGACATCGGCGGTGCGGAAGAAACGGTGCATCTCGCCGCAGAGGTCACGCAGCCGTGCACCGGCGTAGCGCGCCTGCCGCCTCTGATAGAATTCGGGGATGACGTCGGCGAGCAGCGCATTGTCGTCGTGCAGTCGCTTGAACGCGACGAGGCCGGAGATCAGCGTGCCCGCCTTGCTCGCCTCGACGCCGGGCGTGAGCAGGAAGAGCAGGGAGTTGAGGTCGTTCTTCTCGGGGACGATGCGGTTCTCGCGCAGATATTGCGCGACGACCGGCGCGGGAATGCCGTGCTCGGCATAAGCTCCCGTCGCACGATCGAACCCGGGCGTGAGCAGCGTCAGCTTGTTCGGATCGGTCATGGCAAAGCCTTCCGCGAGATCGGGAAAGCCGTGCCAGTTGGTATCCGGGGAGAGCTGCCACAGCGCGGGGTTGGTGGCGAGCTCGTCGGTCGAGAGGGTCTCCCAGGCGACGTTATGCGCCGCGCCGGGACGGCTGACATCGGCAATGGCGACGCGATCGGGAACGAAGGGCTCGAAGAACCAGCGGCGATCCGGGTTCTGCTCCTTCTCCTCGAACTCCTGGCGCATCGCGCGGATCTTCTTGCGCAGCTCGATGCCGAGCCGGATCGTGTCGTCCCACAGCACTTCGCCGGAGCGGCCCTTCATCATCTGTGCGCCGACGTCGAGCGAGGCGAACAGCGGGTAGAACGGCGAGGTCGAGGCGTGCTGCATGAAGCTCTCGTTGAAGCGGCGGTGCTCGACGCGACGCTTCTGGCCGCGGATATGGCGGTCCTTGATGTGGATCTGCGAGGCCTGCGAGAAGCTTGCCAGCTGCTTGTGGGTCGACTGCGTCGCGATGATGCCGGGGGCGTCGGGCGAGAGATTTACCAGCCCCATGGCGAAGCGGCCGGCATAAAGGGGGTGGAATTTCATGAAGCCGGCCCAAGCCTCGTCGAACAGGATGTAGTCGCAGAGATGGCCGATACGCTTGATGATCATCTCGGCGCTGTGGATCGAGCCGTCATATGTGCACTGCTCGACCACGGCGACACGGAACGGCCGCTCCTTGCGCCAAGCGTCGCGATCGTTCACCAGGGGATGGTTGCGGATCGCCTCGCGCAAGCTCTTCTCTTCGAGCCGGTCCCAGCGCATCGGGCCGATCAGTCCCCAGGCGTTGCGAACGGTCGGCACATAGACCGGGATGCCGCCATTGATCATCAGCGCGCCGTGATGGGCGGCCTTGTGGTTGTTGCGGTCGAACAGCACGAGATCGCCGTCGGTGACGAGGGCGCCCAGCGCGACCTTGTTCGAGGTCGAGGTGCCGTTGAGCACGAAATAGGTCTTTTCCGCCCCGAAGATCGCCGCCGCTTCTTTCTGCGCCCTCAGCGCCGGGCCCTCATGGGTGAGGAGGTCGCCGAGGTCGAGCACGGAATTGTCGAGGTCGTCGCGGAACACGGACTCGCCGAGATGCTCGACGAACACGCGCCCGATCGGGCTGCGGTTGTAGAACACGCCGCCATTGTGGCCCGGGCAGGTCCAGAGCTGGTTGCCTTCCTCGGCATAGTCGACCAGCGCGCCGAAGAACGGCGTCTTCAGCGTCTCGGCATATTGCTTCAGCCGGCTGATCAGGTTCTTTGCGATGAAGGTTGGCGTCTCCTCGGACAGGAAGACATAGCCATCGATGAAATCGAGCACCTCGACCGGCAAATCCTCGAACCGCTTGCGACGGATCAGCAGGATGATCGGGAAGTCGAGGCCGCGGCGGCGCATCAGATTGATCAGCGCCGAGGTCTTGCCTTCCAGGCCCTTCTTGCCCCAGTCCACCACCATGCAGCCGATCGCGGCATCGGTCTGCACCGCCATCTCGGCATCCTCCAGCTTGCGGGCCCGGACCACCTCGAAGCCGGAGCGCTGGATCTCCTCGATGATCTGGTTGAAGCGGACGCCTTCGAGATCGTCGGCATCGAACACAGGGGCGGCGAACAGGAAGTTGAAGCGCTTGAAATAGTCCATGGCAGGTCCCGAATGTGCAGGAAGATACAGCTCTCTGCACATTCGATGACATCTGGATGACATGCCCGAGTGCTGCGGCAAGGTTAGCCTGACGCTTCACTCCAGCAGCTTGTCCAGTGTGATCGGGAAGCGCCGGATGCGCTTGCCGGTGGCATGATAGACGGCGTTCGCAATTGCGGCCGGGACGCCGACGATGCCGATCTCGCCGAGCCCCTTGATTCCCAACCGGTTGATGCGGTCGTCGGGCTCGTCGACGAAAATGACGTCAATGTCGTGGACGTCGGCGTTCACGGGAATGTGGTATTCGGCAATGTTCGCGTTCATGATGCGGCCGAAGCGGTGATCCATCACCGTTTCCTCGTGCAGCGCCATTCCAATACCCCAGACCACCCCGCCCATGATCTGGCTGCGGCCGGTCTTGGTGTTCAGGATGCGCCCGGCCGCGACCGCATTCACGATCCGGGTGACGCGGATAATTCCCAGCTCCTCGTCGATCTTCACCTCCGCGAAGACCGCCGAATGTGTGTTGCGGGCATGCGATTTATCCTCCGCGAATTGGTTGAGCTTCTCCTTTTCGATCCGCTCGAGCTTGCTGTGGCGCATGACATCCGCAATCGAGACAGCGGCCCCGCGACCGTCGCTGCTGGCGATCATGCCGTCAGTCAGGGTGACGTCGGCGGCGTCGAGGTCAGCGAGCGGTGTGCCCGGCATGGCCTTGGCAAGACGTGCGAGTTCCCAGCGAATTTCTTCGGCCGCTCCCAAGACCGCATGCGCGCTTGATGCCGCCATCCAGGAGCCGCCCTCGACGGGGGCTTGCGGCAAGGTCGAATCGGCGAGCCGGACGCTGATATTCTCGATCGGCAGCCCGAGAGCATCGGCCGCGACCTGCGCCACGATGGTGTAGGTGCCGGTGCCGATATCGGACGCGGCGCAGGAGACCTCGGCATGGCCGTTGGCCGTCAGCACGATGCGGACGGCGACCGGCATCTGCAGCGCCTCCCACACCCCGGTCGCCATGCCCCAGCCGACCAGTTCCTTGCCGTCTCGCATGGAACGCGGCGCCGGATTACGCCGGCTCCAGCCGAACGCTTCGACGCCGCGGGCGTAGCATTCGCGCAGCTGCTTGCTGGTGTAAGGCAGGCCTTGGCTCTGGTCGCGATCCGAGTAGCACCTCAGGCGCAGCTCGACCGGATCGAGCTTCAGCGCGACGGCCAATTCGTCCATGGCGCATTCGAGCGCGCAGACGCCCGTGGCCGCACCCGGCGCGCGCATGTCGCAGGGTGTCGAAACGTCGAGGTCCACCAGCTTATGGGAAAAGTTGCTGTTAGGACTCTTGTAAAGCTGCTCGGCCCAGCCCGTATCGTTGCGCGAAAAATCCTCATAACGTGAGGTCACGGCAACGGCTTCGTGGGTGATCGCATCGAGCGTGCCGTCCGGCTTTGCACCGAGCGCAACGCGCTCGATGGTCATGGGACGATAGCCCAGGCCATACATTTGTTGCCTCGTCAGCACGACGCGGACGGACCGCTTCAGTGCGAGCGCGGCAAGGGTTGCCAGCACCACCTGGTGCTGCGGCCGCAGGCCCGAGCCGAAGGCGCCGCCGACATAAGGCGAGATCACGCGGATGTCGTCCGGTTCCTTGCCGAAAACACTGCAGAGAAACTTCTGGACGTTCTGGACGCCCTGCGTCTTGTCGTAGACCGTGAGCCCGCCACTGCCGTTCCAGACGGCTGTCGTCGCGAAGAGCTCCATGGGGTTGTGGTGCTCGGTCGGAATGACGTAATCCGCCTCGTGGCGCACGGCCGCGCGCGTCAGGGCTGCTGCGGCATCACCACGCGGCTTGTGCGGTTGATCCACTTTTTCGGCCTTGCCGCGTTCGGATTCAAGATCGGTCGAAAACGCCTCCTGCTCATATTCGACGCGAACGCGGGTTGCGGCGAACTTGGCGATCTCCCAGTCCTCCGCGACGACCAGTGCGATCGGCTGGCCGTTGAACTTGACCCTCTCATCATAGAGCGGCCGGAACGGCGAGCCCTTCTCCGGCGCCACCTCATCCTTCCAGGCTTCGTCCTTGTCGGCGAGGGGCGGCCGATGTTCATGCGTGAGCACGTCGACCACGCCCTTCACCTTCAGCGCCTCGCTGGTATCGAGACGAGCGACGCGCCCACGCGCGATGCTGGCCTCGACGACGAAGCCGTGAAGGAGACCGTCTGCTGCGAATTCGCCAGCATATTTGGCGGCCCCGGTGACCTTGGCGCGGCCGTCGACGCGCGACGTTGGTGTTCCGACATAGGCGTTCATCGGGTCCTCATGCGATCTTCTTGTGAGCTTGTGATTGCGGCGTGGCGCTTGCGGCCTGCATCAGCGCACGCACGACGGCTCGGCGCGCCAGGTCGATCTTGAACCCGTTGTGGAAGCGTGCCGTCGCTCCCTGCAGCAGCAGGTCGGCGGCGCGCCCGAAATGATCCGGTGTTGCCGCCTGACCGCGCAATGCGGCTTCGGCCTCGAGGCTTCGCCAGGGCTTGTGGGCCACGCCACCGAGCGCAAGGCGCGCTTCGCTGATCGCGTTGCCCTCCAGGTCGACCGCGGCCGCGACCGAGACCAGAGCAAAGGCGTAGGACAGCCGGTCGCGGATCTTCAGATAGCTGTAGTTCCGGGCAAAGCCGTTCGGCGGCAGCTCGATGGCGATAATGATCTCGCCGCTGCCGAGATTGGTATCGAGATGAGGCTTGTCCTCGGGAAGCCGATGGAAATCCGTCAGCGCGATGGTGCGCTGCCCCGAGGGGCGTGCGATATGTACGAGCGCGCCGAGCGCGGCCAGCGCCACGCTCATGTCGGATGGATTGGTCGCGATGCAGGAGTTGCTGGTGCCGAGGATGGCATGGTTGCGGTTGAGGCCATCGACGGCCGAGCAGCCCGTGCCGGGGCTTCGCTTGTTGCAGGGTGTCGTGGTGTCATAGAAGTAGGGGCAGCGCGTACGTTGCATCAGATTGCCGCCGACCGAGGCCATGTTGCGCAGTTGCGCGGAGGCGCCGGCCAGGATGGCGCTGGCAAGGAGGGGATAGCGCTGCTCGATCAACGGATGGTAGGCGAGGTCCGAATTCGGCACCAAGGCGCCGATGCGCAGACCGCCGTCCGCTGTCTCCTCGACGTCGCGGAGCGGAAGGCGAGAGATGTCGATCAGCCGGGAGGGCCGTTCGACGTTCTCCTTCATCAGATCGATCAGGTTGGTGCCGCCGGCGATCAACTTCGCACCGGGATCGGCGGCGAGCAGGCGGATGGCGTCGGCAACATCGCTTGCGCGGGAATATTGGAAGTTGTTCATGACCGGCTCATTGCCTGCTCGATCGCAGCCACGATGTTGGTGTAGGCACCGCAGCGACAGAGGTTTCCGCTCATCAGCTCCCGGATCTCATCCGCATCGCGCGCACGGCCTTCGGCCAACAGGCCCGCGGCAGAGCAAATCTGCCCCGGCGTGCAATAACCGCACTGAAAGGCATCGTGGTCGATGAAGGCCTGTTGCAGGGGATGCAGCGCGCCGTCCCTGGCCAAGCCTTCGATAGTCGTGATCTCGGCGCCATCCTTCATGACGGCCAGGGTCAGGCAGGAATTGACCCGTCTTCCGTCGATCAGCACGGTACAGGCGCCGCATTGGCCGTGATCGCAGCCTTTCTTGGTGCCGGTCAGCTGCAGACGGTCACGCAGCGCATCCAGAAGCGTGGTCCATGGCACGACCTCGAGCGCGCGGCTTTCGCCATTGACGACGAGGTTGATCGGAATGCGTTCGGGGATCGTAAGGTCGGCCATGGTGTATTTCCCTGCGGAAAGGCCGAGCCGGGCAAATTGTGCAAATGACGCGAGACTGCGTTGCCGCCGCTGGCCGATAGCGCCCAACGGATGACGAGTTGCTTGGTTCCCAATCGGTTCTCCCGATTGGATTTACGAGATCAGCGCTTGGTCTCGCCGAACACCACGGTCGGCACCGCGCGGTTGACGATCTCGCGCAGCGCGAAGCTCGATTGCACCCGCGCGACGCGGGGCAGGCGGGACAGCTCGGTGCGATGGATGCGCTCGAAATCCTGGATGTCGCGGGCGAGCACGATCAGGATGTAGTCGTCCGTCCCCGACATCAGGAAGCAGCGCACGACAGAGGGGCATTTCGTCACCTCTGCCTCGAACGCCTTCAGTGCCTCGTCGCTCTGGCTCTCCAGCGCGATGCGAACCAGCACCGTGGTGGTGAGGCCGAACTGGGCCAGGTCGAGCGCGGCCTGGTAGGCCTGGATGTAGCCGTCATCCTCCAGCGCCTTCTGCCGCCGCGCCAGCGCCGTGCTCGACAAGCCGATCTTGTTGGCAAGCTCGGTGTGGCTGGCTCGCGCATTGGTCGTGAGTTCCGCGAGGATGGCGAGGTCTTTCCGGTCGAGGGCCAAGGTTTCGTTTCCAGCGTCAAAGGACCATTTCGCGCCGGAAACCGGCGCGGGCGCTGCCAAGGTAGCGGATATTTGCACGAAACCAAACCGACCCTCTCGCTACGATCAACAATGGAATCAAAGCATTGGCGAGGGAGATCAAGATGCGCGTCGGAGTCCCGAAGGAAATCAAGGTGCAGGAATATCGGGTCGGGCTCACCCCAGGTGCGGTCCGCGAATACGTTGCCGCCGGGCACCAGGTGACGGTCGAGAGCGGCGCCGGCAGCGGCATCGGTGCGTCCGACGAGGTGTACCGGCGGGCAGGGGCGTCCATTGCCGAGACCGCTCCCGAGATCTTTGCAAAGTCCGACATGATCGTGAAGGTGAAGGAGCCGCAGAAGAGCGAATGGGCTCAGCTTCGCGAAGGCCAGATCCTTTTTACTTACCTTCATCTTGCGCCGGATCCCGACCAGGCCAAGGGCCTGCTTGCTTCCGGCTGCACCGCAATCGCCTATGAAACCGTCACGGACGCGAGCGGTCACCTCCCGCTGCTCGCCCCGATGAGCGAAGTCGCCGGCCGCCTGGCCATCGAGGCCGCCGGCGCCGCGCTCAAGCGTTCCAGCGGCGGCCGCGGCCTGCTGCTCGGCGGCGTGCCCGGCGTGCAGCCGGCACGCGTCATCGTGCTCGGCGGCGGCGTGGTCGGAACGCAGGCGGCACGCATGGCCGCCGGCTTAGGTGCCGAAGTCACCGTGATCGACCGCTCGATCCCGCGCCTGCGCGAACTAGACGATCTGTTTGTTGGACGCGTACGCACCCGTTTCTCCACCATCGAGGCGGTCGAGGACGAGGTGTTCGCCGCCGACGTCGTGATCGGTGCAGTGCTGGTGCCTGGCGCCAGCGCGCCGAAGCTCGTCACCCGTGCGATGCTGAAATCGATGCGGCCGGGAGCCGTGCTGGTCGACGTCGCGATCGACCAGGGCGGCTGCTTCGAGACCTCGCACCCGACCACGCACGCGGAGCCGACCTACGAGGTCGACGGCGTCGTTCACTATTGCGTCGCCAACATGCCGGGAGCCGTGCCGGTGACCTCGAGCCAAGCCCTGAACAACGCCACGCTGCCGTTCGGCCTGATGCTCGCCAACAAGGGATTTGCGGCCATCTTGGAGAATCCGCATCTGCGCAACGGGCTCAACGTGCATCGCGGCCGGGTGACGAACAAGGCGGTGGCGGAGAGTCTGGGGCTGGAGTTTGCGCCAGTAGAGAGCGGACTGGCGGCGTAGCGAGATGGGCCATCGTCGGTGCGGCGCCATCAACCGACTGGAAGATGGCGCTGCCGCCGTGCTCCCGAGCCCTCGGGGAATCCCGACGCGGTGAAGGCGTTGTGACCGGAGCGGCGGTGTCCAAATAGGCGGAAAGAAGAAAACTATTGCCGTGGTCCTGTCAGGAGGAAGGAGTTTCCCCTTCCGAGCGCAAAAACGCCAATCGCTTCCATTGCTGTTTGCAGCCGAAACGACGACATTTCCGCCAGAAATTGGTGGATCGGCAGCCATGGAACGCACTGGATTTGAGCCCTTCGGCGAGCAACTGGTGTCCGCAACGGACACACAGCCGAAGTCGCGCGCCTCGAAGCTCCTGCTGCGGGCCGGCACCACCGTGTTCTGGTCGCTGGTCGCGGGCATCGTGCTGGCCCGTGCAGCCTTTTTCGAGCCCGGCATCTATGACGGTTTCAGCCGCGTCGCCTCGCTGGCCAAGAACCTGATCTTCTGAGGCCGTTTATTCCGGTCCGAGGACAGAACTTCTCTCGGCCCTGATATGTCGAAAACATATTTCCCAATCGGGTCGTGGTGCGTATAAATCTTTCTCCTTGGGGAGAGATTTGTGTCGCAGAATCAAGCATCCAGCCCGGCCGATTCCAAGCCGGTCACCACCGCGGGCCGTATTGCGGCGCTGATTCCGGGCATCCTCCTCTGCGTTCTCGTGGCCGGTGTGTCGGCCCTGCTCGAGCGGGCCGAACTGGGCATGTTCGAGCACCCCTATGTCGAGGCGCTGGTCATGGCGATTCTGCTCGGCATGGCGGTGCGCAGCTTCTGGAAGCCGGCCCCGCGGTGGCAGGCCGGCATCGCCTTCAGCGCCAAGCAACTGCTGGAAGTCGCGGTGATGCTGCTCGGGGCCTCCATCAGCTTTGCCGCGATCGCGGCTTCCGGCATTGCGCTGCTCGCCTCCATCGCCGCGGTCGTCGTGGTCGCGCTCTGCGTCTCCTTCGGCCTCAGCCGGCTACTCGGCCTGTCGACGCGGCTGTCGATCCTGATCGCCTGCGGCAACTCGATCTGCGGCAATTCCGCCATCGCCGCGGTGGCGCCCATCATCGGCGCCAGCAACGACGAGATTGCATCCTCGATCTCCTTTACGGCGATCCTTGGCGTGATGATGGTGCTGGGCCTGCCGCTGCTGATCCCGCTGCTCCAATTGTCCGCAACGCAGTACGGCATTCTCGCCGGGCTCACCGTTTACGCAGTGCCGCAGGTGCTCGCCGCGACGGTGCCGGCAGGTCTCGTCTCAACCCAGATCGGCACGCTGGTGAAGCTGATGCGTGTCCTGATGCTCGGCCCGGTCGTCGTCGGCCTGTCGCTGGTCGCTTCGCGCTGGCAGAGCGATGCCAAGAAAACCAGCGTCGGCTTCTTCCGCCTGGTCCCCTGGTTCATCCTCGGCTTCCTTGCGCTTGCGACCCTGCGCTCGCTGGAGATCGTGCCGGCGACGGTGGTTGGCCCCGTGACGACGATCACGAGCTTTCTCACGGTGGTCTCGATGGCCGCCCTCGGCCTTGGCGTCGACGTGCGCGTGCTCGCCAATGTCGGCGGCCGGGTGACGGCGGCCGTGACGCTGTCGCTGCTGCTGCTGCTGGGGATCAGCATCGCGCTGGTGCACTGGTTCAAGTGATCAGGGCAAAGCTGCAGTAGGGTGGGCAAAGGGGCGCAAGCGCCGTGCCGACGGTTCTATAAGAGACGGAGAACCGTGGGCACGCTTTCGCTTTGCCCACCCTACGAGACCGTCATTGCTGCGAGCGGTAAGCTAAATCACGTCCGCGAGCGAGTGGCCGTGCAGCTCGATGTTCAGCCCCTGCATGCCCAAGTCGTTGATCTCGCCGCCCATCGCCTTCAGGCTCTCTTCGCGGATCAGCGACATCAGCCCGCGGCGGAGCGCCAAGAATTCCGACGACATCATCATCGATTGCTGCCGCGGCCGCTCCAGCGGGATCGGGATCTCCGCCTTGATCGAGCCCGGCCGCGCGGTCATGCAATAGACGCGGTCGGACAGGAAGATGGCTTCGTCAATGTCGTGGGTGACAAACAGCACCGAGATCTTCAGCCGCTGCCACATATTGGTGAGGATCTGCTGCATGATGACGCGCGTCTGCGCGTCGAGCGCGCCGAAGGGCTCGTCCAGCAACAGCACTTTCGGTCCCGTCGCGAGCGCGCGGACGATGCCGACGCGCTGCTTCATGCCGCCGGAGAGCTTTTCCGGATAATGCTTTTCGAACGCTTCGAGTCCCGCAAGCCCCAACAGCGTGCGCGCGGCGCGTTCGCGCTGCGAGCGCGGCATGCCGCGCATCTTCAGGCCGAACTCGACGTTCTCGCGCACGGTTTTCCACGGAAAAAGAGAATATTGCTGAAACACCATGCCGCGTTCGGCGCTCGGACCGTTTACCCGCTCGCCGTCGACGGTAACTACACCGGTCGTCGGCTTGAGGAAGCCTGCGACCGCATTGAGCAGCGTCGACTTTCCGCAGCCGGACGGGCCGACGATCGACACGAACTCGCCGGGCCGCACATGGATCTGCGTGTCGGTGACAGCCTGCACCGCGCCCTCGATGGTCTCGTAGGCGAGGGAGAAGTTCTTGACTTCGATGTGGCCTTTTGGGCTGTTCGCTAGCACCTCGCTCATGTCGATCTCCACGGCATCACCAATTGCCCCGCGCCCCGGATCAGCAGGCTCGATCCGAGGCCGAGCACCCCGATCGCGATCATGCCGAGCGCGATGTCGGCATATTGGACCAGCGAATAAGCTTCCCAGGTGAAGTAACCGATGCCGTACTGACCGGAGATCATCTCGGCCGCGATCAGCGACACCCAGGCGACGCCCATGCCGACGGTGAGGCCGGTGAAGATGTGCGGCAGCGAGGCTGGGAAATAGACCTCCCGAAAGATCGAGCGTTCGCGCGCGCCGAGACATTGTGCGGCGCGTACCAGCACGGGGTCGACCAGCGACATGCCGTGCAGGGTGTTGACGAGAATCGGGAAGAACGAACCGAGGAAGGTGATGTAGACGATGCTCTGCTCGTTGGTCGGCCACAGCATGATCGCCATCGGCACCCAGGCGATTGCCGGGATCGGCCGCAGCACTTCGGCGACTGGGAAAATCACCTCATGCACCAGCTTGAAGCGCCCCATGATCAGGCCGAGCGGCACGCCGACGATCGCCGCGAGCGAGAATCCGATGAAGATGCGCCGGCAACTGAGCAGGATGTGCATCAGGAATTTAGGATCGTGAATCGCCTTTATGAAGCTGTCATAGACCGCGAGCGGCGAGGGCACGTTGGTGAAGCGCACGAAGAACACGACCCGATAGGTCGTGAGCAGATGCCAGACCAGCAGAAAGGCGAGCAGCGAAATCACGCCGATTGCCGCCGCGCGCAGACCTGCCCGATTGAGCCGGTACCAGCGCAACCCCAGTGTGGCGAAGGAAGGCGGCGTCGAAGGCCGGATGATGGCGGCGGGCGCGGAGCCCGCCTCAGCAAGTGCTGTTGCCGGCATGCTGTCCTCGGGCTGTCTGACGAGGGCGGGGCTGCTCACGTCTTGCCTCCGCCGACGGCGGCCTTCATCGCTTCATCGAAGCCGAGCACCTTGCCGCTGATCTTGGCAGCGTAGGCTTCGGCGTCCTTCTTCAGCAGGAACGGGGCGACCTCGCTATTGCCGACCGCGAAGAAGGCCTGATCGGCGAACAGCTTGATGCCGCGCGTGGTGTCGAAGACGTAGGCGACGTTGATCTTCTTGCCCTTGGCCTTGTAGTCGGCATAGGCGCCGAGCGTGCAGCTGGCGGACGAGAAGGGCATGATGCCGGCACCGTCGACCCAAACTTCGCCCGCCTTGCGCGGATCGGTGATGGGCTTCTTGCAGAAGCTGTCCTCGCCCGAGATCTCATAGTTGCTGGTGCTCGCGAGCTGGGCGTCGTAGTCGAGCTTCATTTCGGCATAGGCCTTGCGGATGTATTTGTCGTCGACCCATTTCTTCGGATCGAACTCCTTCATGCGGCCGAGATTCTGTAGCACCTTGACGTCGGTCGTGGCCGCATCGATCAGCGCTGGCTTGATCGTCGGATCGGTCGTCATATTGCCGCTGGGCCCTAAGAAGATGTAGACGACCTCCTTGTTGATGCCGGTCCATTCCTGGATCTTCTCGGCGGCCAGCTTGGGATCCGCGCGCAGCCACTGATTGGCGGCGATTAGCGCCTTGAAATAGGCGACGACGACCTCGGGATATTTTTCGGCGAAGTCGGTGCGAACCACGATGCCGTGGAAGGTCGGCAAGTTCGTTTCGACGCCGTCGAAGATCTTCCGCGCGAAGCCGCGGAACGGCAACAGCTCGGCGAAGGGGACGAAATCGGCGTGCCCGTCGATCTTCTTCTCCTGCAGATTGGTCGAGCCGACCTCCGGGCTCTGGCTGACGAGCTGGAAGAAATCGGACGCATAGCCGCGATCCTGCATCGCTTTCAGCACCATGCCGTGCGCGGCGGAGCCGAAAGGCACGCTGACGAGCTTACCCTTGAGATCGGCGAGGTCGTAATAGGGTGAGTCCTTGTGGACGACGAGGCCGTTGCCCGAGCCGGACAGGCTGTAGGCGGCGATGCCGACGAGGCGGCTCTTGCTCTCCGGATTGCTCTCGAAGGTGAATCCGTTCACGATGAGCGGGTAGTCGCCCATCATCCCGATCTGCAGCTTGTTCGCCATCATCGCGTTGGTGACGGGCGGACCGGAGGTGAAGTTCTGCCATTCGAGCTCGAACTTGATGTTGGCGTATTTGCCGTCCTTCGGCAGGTACTTCTCGAGCAGTTGCAATTGGCGGATGACGACGCCTGCGGTGACCGTGTTGGTCGTGGTATCCTGCGTTCCGATGCCGAGCTTGACGGTTTCCGCAGAAGCCGGCTGCGCGACGAGCAGCGCCAGCGACGTCACCGACATCGCGATCGAGAGCGTGGGAAGATGGCGGACCATTCTCATCCTCATTCGGTTGGATGTGCTGTGGGTGCCATGATTGGGGGAGGGCGCAAGCAGGGCAAATCCGGAGTGGCCGCCGCAGTCGATTAGTTGCCGGGAAAAGCTGATTGCATACTCCTTGGGCAGTCCTGCACTATAAAGCCGCTTGCCTGTGCATCGGCCATGGTCGCGGGCCCCCTTCAATCCGTCGCCTGGCCGCGCATCTCCTCGAGAATGTCGGTCCGGCAGACCACGATCTGCGACCGTTTGGTCAGCACGATTCCCTTCTCCTGCATCCGCTTCAGGCTGATCGTGACCCATTGCCTGGTGGCGCCGACCATGTGGGCGATGTCGGCGTGGGTGAAGGCCGCGGCGATCACCGTGCCGTCGGCATCCTCGACGCCGTAGAGCTCGACGAGATGCAGCAAGAGATGGGCGAGACGTTGCGTGATCGAGCGCGTCCCCAGCATCTGGGCCAGCGCCGAATAGCATTTGCCCTTGAACGTCAGGCCTTCGATCAGGCCAATCGCGAGGTTCGGGATCTCTGTAGCAAGGGACCGCAGTTCCTTTCCGGGCAGGTGCACGACGCTGCAATTACTGGAGGCAACGCCGGACCATTGATGTACGGTGCCTTCGAACACTTCGGGACCGCCGACGAAATTGCCAACATGCCAATAGGCCAGCGTGATTTCGCGTCCAAGTGGCGAGGTGTAGAACACGCGGATGCGGCCGCTCTCGATCAGCCAGATGCCGTCATGCTTGCCGCCCTGGCTGAACAGCGTCTGGCCGCGGTTGAGGACCTTGCGGCGGCCCTGCTTTAGCACCAACTCGCGCTCGCGAGGTGAGAGCTTGTCCATCAACGGTGGTGGACCGCCGATCCATTGCTGGTTCTCGGTGAGCAGTAGCGAGGAGCTGCCGGCAGGCCGTATCGCTGCGGGAACAGCCCCGCGCACCGCATTCGCCGCCTGCAACATCGCCTGCCTCCCGAACGTTCAAATCGTTCTAAAGAGGAGCAATGTCCGTGCCAGATGGGGGCAGACGCCTCGCGCGGGGAAATGACACCGAAGACCGGGTCACCGCCCCGCCAAGTTCAGCAGATACGACTTCGGATATATTCCCCGGTTGTGCCCATCCGAGAACGAGATGTTCAGCCCATAGCCGAGATCGCCGATGTCGGTGATCGCAATTCCCGGAAACGCTTTGGGGAAGCGGCCGTCGAAGCGGGCGCGGGTGCAATGGGCGCATTTGCAGGAGAGGCGGAGTGTTTCGGCAGAAACGCTGAGCGCGTCGTCCTGCGCCGTGCGGACCAGGAGCGAAGCGAGATCGGCGCTGGCTTCGTAGCCGGCAACGGTCGGTGCCACCAATGTCATTATCATGACGAACCTCTGACTTCATTCTACGTCGAGACGGGAACGCACGAATAGCAACTAATTGCCGGTGCGGGCGGGATCGCGAGCCTGTTCTTCGAGCAACCCACGCGAAATGTGAAACTAATCCACCGGGAATTTCACTTCAGAATTGCCGGACTCTCCTCTCTCCGAAACCTTGCGCGTCATCGATGACCAAGGAGAGACGATGAGTGCATTTCAGAAGGAAACGGTTCTGTCGGTCAGGCACTGGACCGATTCCCTGTTCAGCTTCACCGCGACGCGCGATCCCGGCTTCCGCTTCCAGAACGGCCAGTTCGCAATGATTGGTCTGGAGGTCGGGGGCAAGCCGTTGATGCGGGCCTACAGCATGGCCAGCGCCAATCACGAGGAGGCGCTCGAATTCTTCTCGATCAAGGTGCAGGACGGCCCGCTCACCTCTCGCCTTCAGAAGATAAGGGAAGGCGACATCATCCTGGTCGGTCGCAAGGCGACGGGCACGCTGATCACCGGCAACCTCATTCCGGGAAAACGCCTGCTGCTGCTTTCAACTGGAACGGGCCTGGCGCCCTTCGCCAGCCTGATCAAGGACCCCGACGTCTATGAGAATTACGAGACCATCGTGCTCGCCCATGGCTGCCGCCAGGTCTCGGAACTCGCCTATGGCGAGCACCTCGTCGAGGACCTGCGCAATCACGAATTCTTCGGCCCCTTGATCCGCGACAAGCTCGTCTACTACCCGACCGTCACCCGCGAGCCGTTCCGGAATCGCGGCCGCATCACCGACCTGATCGCCTCGAACCAGCTCTTCGAGGATATCGGACAAGCGAGCCTCGACATCGAAACTGACCGCATCATGCTGTGCGGCAGCCCGGCGATGCTCGAGGAACTCCACGCGATGTTCGCGGCGCGCGGCTTTGTCGAGGGCAACCATAGCCAGCCCGGCCATTTCGTCATCGAAAAAGCCTTCGTCGAGCGCTGAGCTACAAATCGCGTCCCAGCGACAACTAATTGCTATCGCGGCGACGCCCCCTGAACAAATCTGACGCAAAGGCGCCGGGATCGGCGAACCAGGAGCAAGCGATGGCACTAGATCAGATCGTCGACGGACTTTCGGAAGTTTCCTGCGATGTGCTGGTGATCGGCGGCGGCACAGCCGGCCCGATGGCGGCACTGAAGGCGAAGCTGAAGAACCCGAAGGCCAATGTCGTCCTGCTCGAGAAGGCGAACGTCAAGCGCTCCGGCGCGATCTCGATGGGTATGGATGGGCTCAACAACGCCGTCATCCCCGGTTACGCGACGCCCGAGCAGTACACCAAGGAAATCACCATCGCCAATGACGGCATCGTCGACCAGAAGGCGGTCTATAAATACGCGCAGAACTGCTACAGCATCATCGAGGAGCTCGACAGTTTCGGCATCCGCTTCCTGAAGAACGAGAACGGCGACTATGCCGTCAAGAAGGTGCACCACATCGGCACTTACGTTCTGCCCATGCCGAACGGCGAGACCGTGAAGAAGGCGCTGTACCGTCAGCTCCGCCGCGCCCGCATCCTCATTTCCAACCGCTACATGGCGACGCGCCTGGTCAAATCGGCCGACGGCCGCATCGCCGGGGCCATCAGCGTCAATACGCGGACCGCCGAGATGCTGGTGATCAAGGCCAAGGCCGTGATCCTCTGCATGGGCGCCGCCGGTCGCCTCGGTCTGCCGACGTCCGGCTACATGTTCGGCACCTACGAGAACGCCGCCAATTCCGGCGACGGTTACGCCATGGCCTATCACGCCGGCGCAGCGCTCGCGAACCTCGAATGCTTCCAGATCAACCCGCTGATCAAGGACTATAACGGCCCGGCCTGCGCCTATGTCGCCGGCCCGTTCGGCGCATATACGGCAAACAACGAAGGCTCGCGCTTCATCGAATGCGACTACTGGTCCGGCCAGATGATGCTGGAGTTCTACAACGAGCTCCTCTCGGGCAAGGGTCCGGTGTTCCTCCAGCTCAAGCATCTCCACCCCGACACGATTTCCGAGATCGAATCCACGCTGCACAAGGTCGAGCGTCCGACGCGCGGCCTGTTCCAGCAGGGGCGCGGGGTCGACTACCGCAGTGAGTCCATCGAGATGCATATCTCCGAGATCGGCTTCTGCTCCGGCCACAGCGCGTCAGGCGTGTTCGTCGACGACAATGCCCGCACCACCGTACCCGGCCTCTATGCCGCCGGCGACATGGCGAGCGTCCCGCACAATTACATGCTCGGCGCCTTCACCAACGGCTCGGTCGCAGGCATCGACGCGATGGAGTTCGCCGACAACCATGATTTCGCGGAGTTCGACGCGGCCGAGGTCGCCATGGAACGCGACCGCGTGATGGCGCCGACCAAGCGCGAGGACGGCATTCCGCCGAACCAGATCGAGTACAAGACCCGCCGCCTGGTCAACGACTACCTCCAGCCGCCAAAGGTCACGCGCAAATATGAGCTCGGCATGCGGCGGCTCGCCGAAGCGCGTGAGGATATGCAGGAGCGCATGATCGCGCGCAACGCGCACGAATTGCTGCGCGCGCTCGAAGTGCAGTCGATCCTGGACTGCGCCGATATGGCCGCACACGCTTCGCTCTATCGCGAAGAGAGCCGCTGGGGTCTCTATCACTGGCGGACGGACTTCCCGGAGAAGGACAATGAGAACTGGTTTTGCCACACGCTGCTGTCCAAGCAGGACGGCAGGATGACCAGCGAGAAGCGCGCAGTCGAGCCCTATGTCGTGCCGATCGCGGACGACGAGAAGGACCTCTACGACAAGCAGCGCATTCGCGCCTCGGCCTGATCCACCAGAACATAGCCAACAGGAGACATCACATGCCTCTCGCGTCCTATCAGACATCGGTTCCGGTGGTGGTCGACGACGCCAAATGCATCGCGGACAAGGGCTGCACGGTGTGCGTCGATGTCTGCCCGCTCGACGTGCTGCGCATCAGCGACATGACCAACAAGGCCTACATGGCCTATGACGAGTGCTGGTATTGCATGCCCTGCGAAGCGGATTGTCCGACCGGCGCCGTCACCGTCAACATTCCCTATCTGTTGAGGTGATCATGTCGAGCCCGTTCGAATCCTATGACGATCTCGAAGACGCCGACGAGCGGCTGCAGGCGGCCGATCCCGCCGAACGCCGCGTCGCCATCATTGCACTCGGTCATTCCGGCGATCCCGCCGCGGTCGCACATCTCGCCAAAATGGTCACCGATCCCGATGCCGGTGTGCGCCAGCAGGTCGCGATGGCGCTCGGCGAGTTCGACGGACCGGAGGCAGCAAGCGCGCTGGTGAAGCTGCTCGTCGATCCCGAGAGGATCGTCGCGGCGGCTGCGGCCGACAGCATGGCTGAATTCAAGGATCCCGCCTGCGCCGACGCGATCCTGCCGCTGGTCAGGCATACCCACGCTTTCGTCCGCATGGGCGCTCTGCGCGCGCTGAAGGAACTGCGCCGCAGGGATACACTCAAGCCCGCGCTGGAAGCGCTCCAGGACCCTGACGCCGCCGTCCGTGTGCAGGCGATCGGCGTGATCGGCTTTCTCAAGCTGGAAGAATCCATTCCGGCGCTAACCGCGCTGATCAACGATCCCGATGCCCATGTGCGCCGCGCCGCCGTGAGCGCATTGGCCTTTTCGCAGATGAAGCCGGCGGCGGAGACCATCACCCGCGCGCTGAAGGATGCCGACTGGATGGTCCGCGAGATGGCAGCGGAGACGCTGGGTCTCAACGTGAATGGTGCAATCGCGGCTGATCAGCTCGTCGGCTGCCTCGCGGACGAGTTCTGGCAGGTGCGGCTGAAGGCGATCCGCAGCCTTGGCAAGATGAAGATCGAACGCGCGGTGCGGCCGATCGGCAATTGCGTCAATCACGACCAGGCGAATTTGCGCAAAGAGGCCGCCGCCGCGCTAGGTGAGATCGGCCACCCTGACGGCGAGGCATTCCTGGCCGTGATCGCCGACGATCCTGATCCTGATGTCCGCAAGAATGCGCGCTGGGCACTGCACCAGATTGCAGCGCGAAAGGCGCGGGCAGGGGCATAATTGCACGGCGCGTCGCCGCTCTGGACTTCCAGCGCCAGACGTTTATTGGTCTTCGCTCACGGGAACGGCCGCTGCGAATGCGGCCGTTCCTTAGAACAGCGAGGACGCGGCCATGACGACATTGACTGTAAAGGACCTTCTCCCCGAGGACGGCACGAAGGGAACGCTGGTCGGCCGCGTCTGGCTGCCGCAGGTCAACGGTCCGGCCATCGTCGCCGTGCGCGGTGACGGCGTGTATGACGTCACAGCAAAATTTCCGACCATCAGCGCGCTCTGCGAGATGGACGATCCCGCCAAGGCGCTTGCCGCCACCAAGGGCGAGCGCATCGGTGATCTCGAGGCGATCGTGGCCAACACCCCGCCGGACGGGCGCGATCCCCAAAAGGCCTGGCTGCTCGCGCCCGTCGATCTCCAGACGCTGAAGGCCGCCGGGGTCACCTTTGCGATCTCGATGCTCGAACGTGTCATCGAAGAGCGCGCCAAGGGCAATCCGGCCTCGGCCGAAGCGATCCGGAAAGAAGTGACGCGCCTGATCGGCGACGATCTGTCAAAGCTCAAGCCGGGCTCGGATCAGGCGATGCACCTGAAGCAAGTGCTGATCGATCAGAATGCCTGGAGCCAATATCTTGAGGTCGGCATCGGTCCGGATGCCGAGGTTTTCACCAAGGCGCCCACCTTGTCGTCGGTCGGCACCGGCATGGATGCCGGCCTGCACCCGAAATCGACCTGGAACAATCCCGAGCCCGAGCTCGTGCTGTTCGTGTCGAGCCGCGGCGAGATCGTCGGGGGCGCGCTCGGCAACGACGTGAACCTGCGCGACTTCGAGGGCCGCTCGGCGCTGCTGTTGTCGAAGGCCAAGGACAACAACGCGTCCTGCTCGATCGGCCCGCTGCTGCGCCTGTTCGACGACACCTTCACGCTCGACGACGCGCGCAGGCTGGACATCAGCCTGAATGTCACGGGCGCGGACGGCTTCGTTCTCGACGGCCATTCCTCGATCAGCAAGATCAGCCGCGATCCGACCGATCTCGTCGCGCAGACCATCGGCAAGGTGCATCAATATCCTGACGGCTTCGTGCTGTTCCTCGGCACCATGTTCGCACCCGTGAAGGATCGCGATGCGCCGGGGCAGGGATTCACCCACAAGCGCGACGACATTGTCACTATCGCAGCGCCTCAGCTCGGCAAGCTCGTCAACCGCATGCGCACCAGCGACGAGTGCGAGCCCTGGACGTTCGGCATCGGCGCACTGATGAAGAACCTGGCGCAGCGGAAGCTGATCTAGCGCTGCTGCCCTTCGCCTCCCGCAAGCGGGGGCGCACCTTCGCCCCGCTGACAGCTGAGGCTCCATCGCGCCGCCTAATTTTTTCATCCCTCCGTTGCATGAAGGGAGCAAAATCGCGCTGAACGTGTCATAACTCAGCTCGCCCCACCTCGCCTGCTTTGCTCCAAATAGTCAAATAATATGACTAGTCGGAACTCAACTTCCGTGAAATAGTGCCCGCCGCTGGTGCGAAGGCCGGCCTGTGGGTGCCATGCTACCAATCGGCGCCCCCGGATAAAACATCTTGGGAGACGCGCCTGATGCCCCCTAAAGCTCTCTGTGCGGCCAGCGCCATGGCCGCCTTGTTGCTCGCGACGCCGGCCAGCGCCCAGCTCACGATCGGCTTCTCGCAGATTGGATCGGAATCCGGCTGGCGCGCGGCCGAAACGTCCGTCTCAGCATGAAGTCGACCTCCTGCACCGCGCCAAAGCTCTTGCTGATCCCCCGCACCTCGGGCGTGCTTCTATTCGCCTTCATTGTCCTGCTGCAGGGGCTGGTCGCGCTTGCGCGCCGGCCGGCGGCGAAGCATGCGGGAGCGGCGTCATGACCTCGCGGATCGTCGTCATCCCGACGCGGCGGGCCCATTCCAACCATGCGGAGGTGGCGCGTTCGATCGGCGTCGACATCATCGCCGGCCGCTATGCGGAAGGCACGCGCCTGCCGGGGGATGCCGAGATGATCGCAATGTTCGGCGTGTCGCGGCCGGTGCTGCGCGAGAGCGTCAAGACGCTGGTCGCCAAGGGCCTGCTCACCACCAAGGCGCGGGTCGGCACCGTCGTGCGCGAGCGAGGTGCCTGGAACATGTTCGACGCAGACGTGCTGGCCTGGCACCTCGATGCCGGCATCGACAAGCGCTTCCTTGACGACCTCGCCGAGATCCGTCTCGCCGTGGAGCCGCGCGCGGCGATGCTGGCGGCAACACAGCGATCCGAGCAAGACATCAGCGAGCTGCGCCGCAGCATGGATCGGATGCGGCATGAAGCGTCCGACTCGGTCGGTTTTGCAGATGCAGATCTCGCGCTTCATGTTGCCGTGGCGCGTGCCTCGGGCAATCTGTTCATGCGCTCGATTGGGCATGTCATTGAAGCAGCGCTGCGCGCCTCTTTCCTGCTCAGCGCTCCGGTCGAGCCGGAGGATCGCGATACCGTGCTGCTCTGGCATCAGAAGATCGTCGATGCCATCGTCGCGGGCGATGCCCATGCCGCATCCGAGGCCATGGTCTATGTCATTCACAACGGCATGCGCCGCCATGACAGTACGGCGATCGAAACCGCCCCGGCCGAGCCGCCACCGTCGGCCGACACTGGAGAACAAGCGTGACAGACCTTCGCATCGCCATCGTCGGCTTCGGCAAGATCGCGCGGGACCAGCATGTGGCGGCGATCGCCGCCACACCGGGCGCAACGCTTGCCGCCGTGGCGAGCCGCAACGCCTCGCTGCAGGGGGTGCCGCATTTTGCGACCATCGAGGAATTGCTTCAGAAGGGGCCGCCGATCGACGCGGTCTCGCTCTGCACGCCGCCGCAGGTGCGACGGGCCCAGGCCGCGGCGGCGCTCGCCGCCGGCAAGCACGTCATGCTGGAGAAGCCGCCGGGCAACGGCGTTGCCGAGCTTGATCCGTTGATCGCGATGGCGGCGGGTGCGAAGCGGACATTGTTTGCGACCTGGCATTCGCGCTATGCGCCGGCGGTGGAGCCGGCCCGGCAATGGCTCACTGATCGGCACATCAAATCCGTTCACATCAGCTGGAAGGAAGACGTGCGTGTCTGGCATCCCGGGCAGGGCTGGATCTGGGAGCCCGGCGGCCTCGGCGTGTTCGATCCGGGCATCAATGCGCTGTCGATCCTGACCAGGATTCTGCCGAAGCCCGTGTTCGTCACCGCGGCCGAGCTGGCCTTTCCAGCCAATTGCCAGGCGCCGATCGCGGCGAACGTGAACCTGACGGATATCAGCGGCCTGCCCGTGACCGCCGAGTTCGACTTCCGCCAGACCGGGCCGCAGAGCTGGGATATCCTCGTCGAAACCGATCAGGGCCGGCTGACGCTGTCCAGCGGTGGCGCGCGCATGGCCGTCGACGGCAAGGTGCTTGTCGAAGGGCCCGATGAGGAATATCGCGGGCTCTACCGACGCTTCGTCGCGCTCGCAGCAACCGGCGCAAGTGACGTCGATCTGACGCCGCTCCGTCTCGTCGCCGACGCCTTCCTGCTCGGCAAGCGCACGATCGTCGAACCGTTTGTGGATTGAGCATGGCCGCATCAACAATCACAAGAGACGTGTTCGGGACGCTGCCCGACGGCCGCGAGGTCGAGCGCGTCGTGCTGCGCGGGGAGGGCGGCTTCGAGGCGCGCATCATCAGCTACGGCGCGGTGCTGCAGGCGTTGATCGCGCCGGATGCCAACGGCGGATATGACGACGTCGTGCTTGGCCATGATGCCTTCGCCGGCTATCTCGCCGAACGGAAGTTTCTGGGCGCCACCGTCGGCCGCTATGCCAACCGCATCGCCAAGGGACAGTTTTCGCTTCAAGGCGAGACGGTGCAGCTAGCGGTCAACAACGGTCCGAATGCGTTGCACGGCGGGCTCGAGGGTTTTGATCGCAAGCTCTGGGAGATCGCGGAGATCGACGGAGGCGCCGAGCCCGCGGTGACGCTCACCTATGTCAGCCCGCACGGGGAGGAGAGTTATCCCGGTAGGCTCGACGTTCGCGTGACCTATCGCATCACCGGGCCGACCGAGCTGTCGCTGCTGATGGAAGCGCGGACCGACCGGCCGACCGTCGTCAATTTGACCAACCACAGCTTCTTCAATCTCGAGGGTGCGACGTCAGAGACGTCCATTCTCGACCACCGCCTGATGGTCGCCGCCGAGCAATTCCTCGCCATAGATGCCACCGCCATTCCGCTGCCGGAGTCGCCGCGCAGCGTGGCCGGCACGCCGTTCGATTTCCGCAAACCGTGGCCGGTGGGCGAGCGCATCCGCGAAGGCGACCCGCAATTGCAAAACGGCAGGGGCTACGACCACACCTATTGTCTCGGGCGCGACGGCAAGCTTGCGCTCGCGGCGCGGCTGGAGGCGCCGCGCTCCGGGCGCATCATGGAGCTGCTCACCGATCAGCCCGGACTTCAGGTCTATTCGGGCAATTATCTCGACGGTACGATGTCCGGCAAGGGCGGCAAGCTGATCCGGCAATCGGACGCCATGTGCCTGGAGCCGCACATCTGGCCCGACGCGCCGAACCGGCCGGATTTCCCGAGCCCGCGCCTCTATCCCGGAGGGGTCTATCGCCATCACACGGTCTATCGCTTTTCAGTGAGGTCGCCATGATGGAGCAGGTGCCAACGACTGTCCTCTCGGATCATCCTTGCCATCTCGGCGAAGGTCCGACCTATGACGTGACCACCGACACGGCCTGGTGGTTCGACATTCGCGAAGGCAAGCTGTTCGAGGCGCAACTCGGCACCGGCACTGTCCGCAGCCACGCGCTCGGGCGGATGGCGAGCGCGCTGGGGCGTATCGACGCCGAGCGGCAGCTGATCGTCGCCGAAGATGGCCTCTACATTCGCAAGCTCGCTGATGGTTCGATGACGCTGTTCTGTCCGCTCGAAGCGGACAATCCGATGACGCGCTCAAACGATTGCCGCGTGCATCAATCGGGTACGTTCTGGATCGGCACTATGGGCAAGAAAGCCGAGCCGAAGGCGGGCGCGATCTACGCGCTTCATCGCGGCAAGATCTCGACGCTGTTTCCCGGCATCAGCATTCCCAATTCGATCTGCTTCTCGCCCGACGGCGCCACCGGCTACTTCACCGACACGCCGCGTGCGGTGCTCTATGCCGTGCCGCTCAACCCCGCGACCGGCCTGCCGCGCGGCGAGCCGGAGGTGCTGTTGCGCCACAGCGGCATCGGCGGTCTCGACGGTTCGGTATGCGACGCCGACGGGCAGATCTGGAATGCGTGCTGGGGCGCGAGCCGGATCGACGTCTACTCGCCGCAAGGCGAGCGCCTGCGTTCGCTTAGCGTGCCGGCGAAGCAGGCGAGCTGCCCCGCCTTCGTCGGCCCCGACCTGTCGCGCCTGCTCGTCACGTCGGCCTGGCAGGATATGGACACGGCGGCACGCGCTGCCGATCCGCAAGCCGGCTGCACCTTTCTGCTCGAAGCAGCCGCGCGCGGACGCGCGGAACCCGACGTCAAGCTGGCATAGGAGGCCCAAGCCGTACACGACCGTCGTTCTCGACACCACGAAGAAAGTCTGACACCCAAAGGGAGTGAAACATGCTGAAACTGAAGACAACATTTCTCGCGCTGGCGTTGGCCAGTGCCGCCACGATGGCCACAGGCGTCGCTGCCTTCGCCCAGAAGGCGACGGTCGGCATCGCCATGCCGACGAAGTCCTCGGCGCGCTGGATCGACGACGGCAATAACATGGTCAAGGTGCTGAAGGAGCGCGGCTACAACACCGACCTGCAATATGCCGAGGACGACATCCCGAACCAGCTCTCCCAGGTCGAGAACATGGTGACCAAGGGCGCCAAGGCGCTGGTGATCGCCGCGATCGACGGTACCACCTTGTCCGACGTGCTCAAGCAGGCGAAAGCAAAAGGCATCACCGTGATCGCCTATGACCGCCTGATCCGCGGCACGCCGAACGTCGACTATTACGCGACCTTCGACAACTTCCAGGTCGGCGTGCTCCAGGCGGAGTCGATCGTGCAAGGTCTCGGCCTGAAGGACGGCAAGGGCCCCTTCAACATCGAGCTGTTCGGCGGCTCGCCCGACGACAACAATGCCTACTTCTTCTACAACGGCGCCATGAGCGTGCTGAAGCCGTATATCGACAGCGGCAAGCTCGTCGTCGTGTCCGGCCAGATGGGCATGGATAAGGTCGCGACCCTGCGCTGGGACGGCGCCACGGCGCAGGCCCGCATGGACAACCTGCTCAGCGCCTACTACGGCAACAAGAAGGTCAACGCCGTGCTGTCGCCCTATGACGGCCTCTCGATCGGCATCATCTCCTCGCTGAAGGGCGTCGGCTACGGGAGTGCCGGCCAGCCGATGCCCATCATCTCGGGCCAGGATGCCGAAGTGCCCTCGATCAAGGCCATGCTGCGCGGCGACCAGTACTCGACCATCTTCAAGGACACCCGCGACCTCGCCAAGGTGACCGCTGACATGGTCGACGCCGCGCTCGCCGGCAAGCAGGTCACCGTCAACGACACCAAGACCTACGAGAACGGTGTCAAGACCGTGCCGTCCTATCTGCTGAAGCCGGTTGTGGTCTACAAGGACAATTGGGAGAAGACCCTGGTCGACAGCGGCTACTACAAGAAGTCGCAGTTCCAGTAAGACTCTCTCTTTTTCCCCTCTCCACGCTTGCGGGGAGAGGGTTAGGGTGAGGGGCCTCTTTCCATACGGGCAGTGGTTGGTATGCACTCCGTCATTGCGAGCGCAGCGAAGCAATCCAGTCTGCCACCGCGGAAATTGTCTGGATTGCTTCGCTGCGCTCGCAATGACGATGTGGATGCAGCGATATCAGTCAACCTCTCCCCGCACGCGGGGAGAGACGAAGTAACGCAAGGGACACCAAAGCCATGACCGCCATGCTGGAGATGCGCAACGTCAGCAAGAGCTTTGCCGGCGTGCAGGCATTGCGCGACGTCAACTTCTCGGTTCGCGCCGGGCAGATCCATGCGCTCGTCGGCGAGAACGGCGCCGGCAAGTCGACGCTGATGAAGGTGCTGAGCGGGGTCTATCCGCACGGCAGCTACGAGGGCACCATCGTCTTCGAGGGCGAGGAGCGCCGCTTCCGCGACATCAATGATTCCGAGGCGCTGGGCATCATCATCATCCATCAGGAGCTGGCGCTGATCCCGCTGATGTCGATCGCGGAGAACATCTTCCTGTCGCATCCGCCGTCGAAGTTGGGGGTGATCGACCGCGACGAGGTCTACCGGCGCACGCGCGAGCTGCTGGCGCAGGTCGGCCTGAAGGAATCGCCGGATACGCTGATCACCGATCTCGGCGTCGGCAAGCAGCAGCTCGTCGAGATCGCCAAGGCGCTGTCCAAGCGGGTGCGGATGCTGATCCTGGACGAGCCGACCGCGAGCCTTAACGAGGCCGACAGCGCCGCGCTGCTCGAACGCCTGATGACCTTCCGCGAGCAGGGCATCGGCTCGATCCTGATCTCACACAAGCTGAACGAGGTCGCCAAGGTCGCCGACCACATCACCGTGCTGCGCGATGGCCGCACGGTGGACAGCATCGACTGCCATGCCGAGCCGATCCAGGAAGACCGCATCATCCGCAGCATGGTCAACCGCGATATGGCGCACCGCTTCCCGGAGCGCAACGTGAAGATCGGCGAGCCCGTGCTCGACGTCGAGAACTGGTCGGTCTATCACCCCATCCATCCCGAGCGGCAGGTGATCAAGAACGTCAGTTTCGGTGTCAAGCGCGGCGAGGTCGTGGGCATTGCCGGGCTTATGGGGGCAGGGCGCACCGAGTTCGCCATGAGCCTGTTCGGCCGCTCCTGGGGCACCAATATCAGCGGCACTATCCGGCTCGAAGGCCGTGAGATCGCGCTGCCGAGCGTCGCCGCCGCGATCGACGCCGGCCTAGCCTACGTCACCGAGGACCGCAAGCAGCTCGGCCTGATCCTTGCCGACGACGTCCGCAAGAACATTACGCTGGCGAGCCTCGACCAGGTTGCACCTGGCAGGGTGATCGACGACATCGCCGAGCTCAAGGTCGCCAGCGACTACCGCAACCGCATGCGCATCCGCTGCTCCGACGTCTACCAGGAGACCGGCCAGCTCTCCGGCGGCAACCAGCAAAAGGTCGTGCTGTCGAAATGGCTGATGACCGACCCGAAGGTCCTGATCCTGGACGAGCCGACCAGGGGTATCGACGTCGGTGCCAAATATGAGATTTACTGTATCATCAACGAGCTTGCGGAAGCCGGCCGCGGCGTCGTGGTGATCTCCTCGGAGATGCCCGAGCTGCTCGGCATCTGCGATCGCATCTGCGTCATGAACGACGGCGCCTTCGTCGGCGAGTTCAAGGGCTCAGAGGCGACACAGGAAAAGATCATGCGCGCCATCATGCGCAACGAACGAAGCATTGGGAACGCCGCGCCCGCGGCCGCGGAGATGGGAGGATCGCAGCTATGACCGACAAGACGGTTTCGCTGCCCGAGGAGCGCCGGCACGGCAGCTTCATCAAGAACAATTTGCGCAATTACGGCATGTTGATGTCGCTGGTTGCAATTATGCTGTTCTTCCAGGTCGTGACCGGCGGCACGCTGCTGCAGCCGCTCAACCTCACCAACTTGGTGCTGCAGAACAGCTACATCGTCATCATGGCGCTGGGCATGCTGCTGGTCATCGTCACTGGCCATATCGACCTTTCGGTCGGCTCGGTCGCAGGCTTCATCGGCGCCGTGGCGGCCTTGCTGATGGTGACCTACAAGGTCGATTATACGCTCGCCTTCATCGCTTGCCTCGCGCTCGGTGGCGCGATCGGTGCGGCGCAGGGCTATTGGGTGGCCTATTTCAAGATCCCCTCCTTCATCGTGACGTTGGCGGGCATGCTGGTGTTCAAGGGCCTAGCGCTCGCGGTGTTGCAGGGCCAGTCGCTCGGGCCGTTCCCGGCCACCTTCCAGAAGCTGTCCTCGGGTTTCATTCCGGAACTGCTGCCCGAGGCCGGCACGCTGCATCCGACCTCGATGCTGATCGGCGCCGTTCTCGCGCTCGGGCTCGTCTATGCCAGCGCCAAGGGAAGGTCGCGCGAGCAGTCGCACGGCATCGAGGTCGAACCCTATGCGTTCTTCCTCGGCAAGAGCATCTTGCTCGCCTGCGCCGTGCTGTATTTCACCTATCTGATCGCCTCGCATCGCGGCCTGCCGAACGTGCTGGTGATCATGACCGCGCTGATCGCGCTCTACGGCTTCGTCACCCGCCGCACCGTGATTGGCCGGCAGATCTACGCCGTCGGCGGCAACGCCAAGGCGGCGAGCCTGTCGGGCATCAAGACGGAGCGCCTGACCTTCCTCACCTTCGTCAACATGGGCGTGCTCGCCGCGCTTGCCGGCCTCGTCTTCGCCGCGCGGCTCAACACGGCGACTCCGAAGGCCGGCCTCGGCTTCGAGCTCGACGTCATTGCCGCCTGCTTCATCGGCGGCGCCTCGGCCTATGGCGGTGTCGGGCGAGTCGGCGGTGCCGTGGTCGGCGCCATGATCATGGGCGTGATGAACAACGGCATGTCCATCCTCGGCATCGGCATCGACTATCAGCAGGTCATCAAGGGCCTGGTGCTGCTGGGCGCGGTGTGCATCGACGTGTACAATCAGCGGCGGTAGCGCTTCGTAGCCCGGATGCAGCGCAGCGTAATCCGGGTCTCTGCGCTTGGTGAGATTTCCCGGATTGCGCTGCGCTGCATCCGGGCTACGGTCCTAAGCACTACGGCAGCGGTGATTGCGTCGTGAACAGCACGGTCGCGATCCCGATCGAGAGCCCCACCGCCGATACGGTTCCCACCGTCGACAGCACGCCCATGCGCCTGAGCGCGATGGCGAAGGCAATGATGATGGGTGTTGCGGTCATCAGCCCGATCTGTGCATCGCTCATGGGATCGTCCGGCGCTCCGTGAAGCTCTGAGCCGGTTCGTACCGCGAAACGGCTGGCTGAACGTTGTGTCGGCGCAAACAGGAGCCCTGCAGTCCTCCAGTTTGTCCGGCAACAAATTCGGAACCGGGTGGCCGAGCTAAGTCTGACCGGTGTCCTGATCCGGAAAGACGATGTCGACGGCCGAGTGCGAACAGCAGGAAACAGGCTGGGGAATCCTGCAGGATCTCCCCGGCGATCCCATGATCTGGGTGCTGATCTTCAGCGAACTCGTCGCCTTCGGCCTGCTCCTCGGCGCCTTCTCTGTCGCCCGCGCGATTCACCCCGCGATGTTCGCGGCCGGGCAGGCCACGCTCGATTCGCATCTCGCCGGCCTCAATACCGTCGTGCTGGTGACCAGCGGCTGGGCGGCGGCCCGGGCGACCAAGGCCGTGCGGAATGGACAACGGGCAACGACACGATACTGGCTTCTCGGCGCCATGGCGCTCGGCTGCCTTTTCATCGCGATCAAGCTCGCAGAGTACGCCGAAGAAACCGGGCGCGGGGTCGGGCTTGAGACCAATCCCTTCTTCACGCTCTACTTCCTGCTGACCGGCTTTCATCTCCTGCACGTTGGCCTCGGCATCATCATTCTCGCCGTGGTCTGCCGCCGAGCCGGGATATCAGGCGTCGAGACGGGAACGGCCTTCTGGCACATGGTCGATCTGGTCTGGATCGTGATGTTCCCGATCCTGTATCTGGTGAAATGACGATGCCAGATCGTGTCGACGTCACCTGGATCGCCTTGATCGGCCTTGCGCTTGCGACCGTCCTGCTGCCGCCGCTGATACCACGGACGCTGCTCGGCAACGCTCTGCTGCTTGCCTTCGCCGCGCTCAAGGGGCATCGCATCGCGCTCGACTTCATGGATCTTCGCGCCGTCCTCGCACTCTGGCGTGGTCTCGTCGCGAGCTGGATCCTCATCGTGCTGCTGCTTGCCTGGCTCGCCTCGGCGCTCGTCGCCCTGATCTGACGCGCTCATTGCGCCCTGACAAAGAACGGGCCGGGCAAAGCGGCAATAAATCACACCATCGCAATTTCGCAGGAATCAACCGGAAAGGATTGGCAATGGCTGAACGCCTGACCAAGTCGGCCGCTCGAAACGTCTTCTACGGCGGCTCGGCCTTTTTCTTCGCCATCTTCATAGGGCTAACGGCGCACAGCCATTACTACATGGCCACGACATCGACCGACGCAGCCACGCTGACGTCTTCGGTTGCCCGCGGCAAGCACGTCTGGGAGAAGAATTCTTGCATCAACTGTCATACCCTGCTGGGCGAGGGCGCCTACTTTGCGCCTGAAGTCGGCAATGTCTGGGATCGCTGGGGTGGCAACGAGGATCCGGCCGCCGCGCGCGAGACATTGAAGGCCTGGATGCAGTCGCAGCCTTCGGGCGCACCGGGCCGCCGGCAGATGCCTCAATTCAACCTCACCGACCAGGAGCTCGATGATCTCGCCGACTTCCTGCAATGGACCAGCAAGATCAAGCGCCAAGAGTGGCCGCCGAACAAGGCGGGCTGAGCGCATCGCTTCCTGAAATCCCTCAAGACAGAGAGCCTGAGATGAAATATCAGACCCAGAAAGTCGCGATGCTGTATTTCTACGGCGCGCTGACCCTGTTCGTGGCGCAGGTCCTATTCGGCCTCGTCGCTGGAACGATCTACGTCCTGCCCAACACGCTGTCGACCCTGCTGCCGTTCAACGTCGTCAGGATGATCCACACCAACGCGCTGATCGTGTGGTCGTTGATCGGCTTCATGGGCGCGACCTACTTCCTGCTGCCCGAGGAAACCGAGACAGAGCTCTACAGCCCGCTGCTGGCCAAGATCCAGTTCTGGATGTTTTTCGGTGCTGCGGGTGTAGCTGTGGTCGGTTATCTCTTCCAATACCACGAGGGCCGCGAATTCCTCGAACAGCCCTTCATCATCAAGGTCGGCATCGTCGTCGTCTGCCTGATGTTCCTGTTCAACGTCACCATGACGGCGCTGAAGGGCCGTAAGACCACGATCACCAACATCCTGCTATTCGGGCTGTGGGGCGTTGCGATCTTCTTCCTGTTCGCCTTTTACAACCCGGTAAATCTCGCGGTCGACAAGATGTACTGGTGGTATGTTGTTCATCTCTGGGTCGAGGGCGTCTGGGAGCTGATCATGGCCTCCGTGCTCGCTTATCTCATGATCAAGCTCAACGGCATCGACCGCGAAGTGGTCGAGAAGTGGCTCTACGTCATCATCGGGCTGGCGCTGTTCTCCGGCATCCTCGGCACCGGCCATCATTTCTACTGGATCGGCGCGCCCGGTTACTGGCAGTGGATCGGCTCGCTGTTCTCCACGCTCGAGGTCGCGCCGTTCTTCACCATGGTGATCTTCACGGTGCAGATGACCTGGAAGGCCGGCCGCAAGCACCCGAACCGCGCTGCATTGTTGTGGTCGGTCGGCTGCTCGGTCATGGCGTTCCTCGGCGCCGGTGTCTGGGGTTTCCTGCACACCCTGTCCTCGGTCAACTACTACACCCACGGCACCCAGGTTACCGCCGCGCACGGCCATCTCGCCTTCTTCGGCGCCTATGTGATGCTGAACCTGTCCGTGATGGCCTATGCGATCCCACAGATCAGAGGGCGTGCGCCCTACAATCAATGGCTCTCCATGGCGAGCTTCTGGATCATGTGCACCGCCATGATGGTGATGACCTTCGCGCTGACCTTCGCCGGCGTGGTCCAGGTCCATCTCCAGCGCGTGCTCGGCCAGGGCTACATGGACGTGCAGGACCAACTCGCGATGTTTTACTGGGTCCGGCTGGGGTCCGGCGTGTTCGTCGCGATCTCCGCGCTGATGTTCGTGTGGGCCGTGCTTGTGCCCGGTCGCGCCCGTCAGCCGGTCATCCCCGGCGCGTTGCAGCCGGCCGAGTGAGCGCCCAAAGGCGGCCGTGGCTCGCTGCGGCCGCCGTCACTATGTGAATTCCGGAGAAAGACCATGAATGCAGCACTTCTCGCCGTGGCGAAGCCCGAACCTCAGCCGCCCGCCTATATTGCCAGTGGCAACGAATGCGCGCTGTTCGAGCACGCTTGGCGCAATCAGCTGCCGGTGCTGCTGAAGGGGCCGACCGGCTGCGGCAAGACGCGCTTCGTCACGCATATGGCGGCGCGGCTGGGATTGCCGCTGCACACCGTCGCCTGCCACGACGATCTCACCGCGGCCGATCTCACCGGCCGCTATCTGCTCAGGGGCGGCGATACCGTGTGGAGCGATGGCCCGTTGACGCGGGCGGTGCGCGAGGGCGGCATCTGCTATCTCGACGAGGTCGTGGAGGCGCGCAAGGACGTAACGGTGGTGCTGCATCCCCTGACCGACGATCGCCGCATCCTGCCTCTGGAGCGTACCGGCGAGCAGCTTGCTGCGCCGAACAGCTTCATGCTCGTCGTCTCCTACAATCCAGGCTATCAGACGCTGCTCAAGGCGCTCAAGCCGTCGACGCGGCAGCGCTTTGTCGCGATCGAGTTCGGCTTCCTGCCGCCGGAGCAGGAGATTGCGGTGGTCGCCGCCGAGAGCGGACTATCGCCGGAGCGCGTGCGGCCGCTGGTCGGGCTGGCTGGCCGGCTGCGCGCGCTGAAGGGCCACGACCTGGAGGAGGGTGTCTCGACCCGGCTCGTCGTCTATTGCGCGACCCTGATTGCGGCCGGCATGCCGACGGCCGATGCCGTGCTCGCTGGCATGATCGAGCCGCTGACCGACGATGCCGATGTCAAGGCGGCGCTGCTGGACGTCGCGCGTGCCGTGATCGGCTGAGGCGGCTCCGATGCTCGATTTCCTCGAACTGGAAGAGACCGTCGGCCGCGCCTGGCACCGCATGGTCGGTGGCACCGCCAGCTATCCGGTTCATGCCGAGCATGCGGTCTCGCTTGCGGAAATGAGAAACAGGCTCGCGGTGATGTTCCGCGCGCTGGGCGGTGAGGCGGGTGTGCAGATCGCCGGTGCCGGCGCGCGCAAGTCCGGGCATCGGCTCGGCTGGCGGCAACGCATCGGTCTCGGTGACGAGCGCCTGGAGCAGCCGGGCCGCGATGCCACCTCCATCTTCCTTCCTGAAAGCATCGCGATCTTTCCCGACAACGCGCTGAATGCAGCGCTCTATCGCTGGCTCGCGACATGGTTCGCAGCCGCGCCGATCGAAACCATCACCGAATCCGATCCGCTGCGGCGGGATCTTCTGGTGTTGCGCCGGGCCAGCGAGACGGCGGTCTTCGTGCTCGCGCAATTTCCCGGCCTCGTCGACGACTATGCGCAACTCGCCGCAGCAACTGCCGAAGCCAGGCCGCGTCGCCCCTTGCCGCGCATCGAGCAGGAGGTCGAGCAGATCGTGCTGGGGCTACTCGGAACCGGAAAGGCGCCTGCGGGCAAGCTGTGGCCCGCGATGATGGGAACGGAGCCGCTGCTGGTCAAGGCGCCGCCTGGCTATCGCTCGATGCTTCCGTGCCGGCTGTGGGGCGATTGCTGGACCCGCGAGCTGTCGCCTGCGCATGCGGGCGTGGATGAATGCGCCGATGGTGCGGAGGCCGCGAGCGAGGACAATCGCAAGCACTTTGCCGTGCGCGAGCGCGAGGACGGCGCCAATCGCCGCGATCCCTTCGTACTCAACCGCTTCGAGAAAATTCTCGCGATGGCCGAGATGGTCAATGTCGACCGCCCCACCGATGACAGTGAGGAGGAGGATGCGCAGAAGGCGGCGGACGATCTCGAGGAGATAACGCTCAGCCGCCGCAGCGGCAAGCCGGCGGGCCGGTTCAAGTTTGATCTCGACCTCCCGCCGGAGGCCCTCGATGCCTCGCGCTTGACTGCGGACCTGACCTATCCGGAGTGGGATTATCGCAGCGGCTCCTATTTGCCGGATCATTGCCGCGTACTCGCATCTGCCGCCCCCGAGAATGGGGAAAGCTGGACGCCCAACGAGACCATGCGCCGGCACATCCGCCAGGTGCGCCGCCGCTTCGAGGTCCTGCGGCCGCGCCATGAGTTGATGCGGGCTCAGGCCGACGGGCATGATCTGGATCTAGACGCGCTGGTGCGTGCGCGGTGCGATCTCCGCGCCGGCAGCAGCAGCGGTCTTGATCGCGTCCATTTGGCGATGCGCCCGCAAGGTCACGATCTCGCTGTCACGCTGCTGGTCGACGTCTCGCTCTCCACGGACGCCTGGGCCAATGGCTACCGCGTGCTCGACGTCGAGAAGGAGGCGCTGCTCGTGCTTGCCCACGGCCTATCCGCCTGCGGCGATCACCACAACATCCTGACCTTCACCTCGCGCCGGCGCTCCTGGGTGCGGCTCGAGACGGTTAAGGCGTTCGGCGAGCCGATGAGTGACGTGGTCGAGCGCTGCATTGGCGCGCTCAAGCCCGGCTATTACACGCGGATCGGTGCGGCGGTACGGCATGCCGCCGCCGAGCTTGCACGCCAGCCGCAGCGCAAGAAGCTGCTGCTCGTCCTCACCGACGGCAAACCGAACGACGTCGACCACTATGAAGGGCGCTTTGCGGTCGAAGACACCAGAAAGTCCGTGCAGGAAGCGCGCCGGCTCGGGATCACGGTGTTCGGCGTAACGATCGACGCGGGGGCGCAATCCTATTTTCCGGCCCTGTTCGGGCGCAGCGGCTATGCGATCGTCGGCAACATCAAACGATTGCCCGCGGCACTGCCGGCGATCTACCGGCAGGTGGCACACTGATGCGGTTCATGCAACTGGGCGTTGGGCTATTGCTCAAGGCTTGGGTATATGATCGAATGGCCGGATGGAGCAGGGCCGGCCAAATCCCGATCTGATCATCTTCGACTGTGATGGTGTGCTCGTCGACAGCGAACTCTTGAGCTGCCGCTGCCTGTCCGAGGTCCTGGCGGAATTCGGTCTCGTGCTCAGCGAGGAGCAGGCGCTCGAGCTGTTTCTCGGACGCAGCACCAAGGCCGTCGAGCAGCATTATCGCGATCTCGGGCACTCGCTGACGGACGCCTTCCCGCCCCGACTGAAGTCGCGTGTGCTGGAGAATTTTGCCGCCTCGCTCGCGCCGATTCCCGGGGTGGAGGCGGCGATCTCCGGACTGACCGTGCCGTTCTGCGTGGCCTCGTCGAGCGATCTCGACCGCGTCTCGCTCTCGCTCGACGTCACCAGTCTTCGGGCATATTTCGGCGATCGGATCTACACCGCGCAGATGGTCAGGCACGGCAAGCCGGCGCCTGATCTCTTTCTTCATGCGGCCGAGAGCATGCGCACGCCGCCATCGCGCACGCTGGTGATCGAGGATAGCGTCAGCGGCGTGCAGGCGGGTAAGGCGGCCGGCATGACCGTCTGGGGATTTGTCGGCGGCGGCCATTATCGCAGCCGCGATGGCCGGGCTATATTATCGGCCGCCGGGGCCGATCGGGTCTTTACACATATGAGCGATCTCTGGGAGGTGTGAGCGCGCATGGCCGCCGAGAACGACAAGTCGAGACTCGACGACGCCGCGCGCGCCGGCTGGCTCTATTTCATTGCCGGTCACACACAGGACGAGATCGCAAAGATGCTTCAGGTGTCGCGGGCTTCGGCGCAGCGGCTGGTCTCGTTGTGCCTCGCCGAGCGGCTCATCACCTTCCGGCTCGAGCACCCCATCGCAGCCTGCATGGAGCTGGCGGCGCGCTTGAAGCAACGGTTCGACCTCGTTCATTGCGAGGTGGTGCCGGCCGATCCGGCCGCGCCGCAGGCGGTGGCTGGAATCGCCGAGCGCTGCGCCAATTTGCTCGATTCCACGCTGCGTTCGGAGACGCCCGTGATCGTCGCGCTCGGCACGGGCCGGGCGGTGCGTGCCGCCGTCGAGCGCGTCACGCCGATCGAGCGGCCCAATCACCAGATCGTCTCGCTGGTCGGCAATATCTCCGCCGACGGCTCGGCGAGCTTCTACGACACCGTCGGCCGGCTCGCCGACCGCACCGGCGCGCGGCACTATCCGATGCCGCTGCCGTTCCTGATGTCGTCGGAAGACGAGCGCAACAGGATGGTGCGCATCGAGCCGATCGCGAAGGTGAAGGCGGTCGCGGCAAGGGCTGACTTGCGCCTCGTCGGCATCGGCCAGATGGATCAGAAGGCGCAGGTGCACGTCGACGGCTTCGTCACCCGCGACGAATTGTTCGAGATGATGCGGCTTGGCGCCATCGGCGAGATCACCGGCTGGGCCTATGACGCCAAGGGGCGCCTGCTCAAGGCCGGCACCAACAAGCGCCTCACCAGCATTCCGCCGGAAGTGCCGGCGAAGACCACGACCATCGGTGCGGCGGTGGGCGCAGCCAAGGTGGCGGCGATTGCAGCCGCGCTGAGCGGCGGGCTGATCAACGGATTGATCACGGACGAGGCGACGGCAAGAGCGATTCTGGAGCGGTAAAGCGCTCACGCTTCGCGTGCCTACCACACTGGATGCTCCGCGTTCGCGGAGCACGACAGCCGTGGGTGAAGCAAAACCTCCCCATCCTTCCCGCACCGCAGCACTCACAAGTTGCTGGAATGCCCACGCGCCTGCTTGACAACGTGCCGCCCTTGCGCTGAACATACGCCCAACGCGTGGGCATATGCCCAAAACGCGAATTGAGGGGAGGTCACCGTGAAACATGTCCTGGGCGCCGTCTGCGGCGCGTCTTGCCTGCTACTGGCCGTCCCGGCGATGGCCGAAACGACCCTGACGATCGCCACCGTCAACAATGGCGACATGATCCGCATGCAGGGGCTGACGGGTGAGTTCACCAAGAAGAACCCTGACATCACCGTGAAATGGGTGACGCTGGAGGAGAACGTGCTGCGCCAGCGCGTCACCACCGATATCGCCACCAAGGGTGGCCAGTTCGATGTCCTCACCATCGGCACCTACGAGGTGCCGATCTGGGCCAAGAAGGGCTGGCTGGTACCGCTCGCCAACCTCGGCGCCGATTACGACGTCGCCGACCTCCTGCCCAAGATCAAGGACGCGGTCTCCGCCGACGGCAAGCTCTACGCCGCGCCGTTCTACGGCGAGAGTTCGATGGTGATGTACCGCACCGATCTGTTCGAGAAGGCCGGCCTGAAGATGCCGGAAAAGCCGAGCTGGGATTTCGTGATCGATGCGGCCAAGAAGCTGACCGACAAGAGCGCCGGCACCTACGGCATCTGCCTGCGCGGCAAGGCAGGCTGGGGCGAGAACATGGCGTTCCTCTCGGCAATGGCCAATTCCTATGGCGCGCGCTGGTTCGACGAAAAGTGGCAGCCGCAGTTCAACACGCCGGAATGGAAGACGACACTCACCACCTACGTCAACCTGATGAAGGAAGCCGGGCCTCCCGGCGCCAGCTCCAACGGCTTCAACGAGAATCTGGCGCTATTCAACGCCGGCAAATGCGCGATGTGGATCGACGCCACGGTCGCGGCGTCCTTCGTCACCAACCCCAAGGAGTCCAAGGTCGCCGACAAGGTCGGCTTCGCGCTCGCGCCCAACACCGGGCTCGGCAAGAACGCCAACTGGCTGTGGGCCTGGAATCTCGCAATCCCTGCCGGCTCCAAGAAGACGGAAGCAGCCGAGAAGTTCATCGCCTGGGCCACCAGCAAGGACTACACCAAGCTGGTGGCCTCGAAGGAGGGCTGGGCCAACGTGCCGCCGGGCACGCGTACCTCGCTCTACCAGAACGATGAGTACCTGAAGGTCGCGCCGTTTGCGAAACTGACGCTGGCCTCGATCAACGCCGCCGATCCCAACAAGCCGACGGTGAAGCCCGTTCCCTACGTCGGCGTGCAATACGCCGCCATCCCTGAATTCCAGGGCATCGGCACGCAGGTGGGCCAGCAGTTCTCGGCGGCGCTTGCGGGATCGATGACGGTCGATGCGGCGCTCACGGCTGCGCAGTCCGCTACCGAGCGCGAGATGAAGCGCGCCGGCTACATCAAGTGAACCCGGGCTCTCCCTGAGCTCAAACTTGCGGCCATCCATCCTTGCTGGATGGCCGCCCTTCTTCCTCCGAGCGGAGCGCCAAGAATGGCAACCCGGCAGACGCAGCTTCTTGCGCGGTCGCTCCTGACCCCGGCCGTCGGACTGCTGTTCATCTGGATGATCGTCCCGCTGGCGCTGACGATCTACTTCTCGACGCTGCATTACAGCCTGCTCGATCCCGGCTCGGAATCGTTCGTCGGCCTTGAAAACTTCCGCTACTTCCTCACCGATCCTGCCTTCCTCGCCTCGCTTCAGAACACGCTGGTGCTGGTCGGCTCGGTGCTGGCGCTGACCATCCTGCTCGGCATTCCCCTGGCGCTGCTGATGGACCAACCCGTGGTCGGCCGCAATTTCGTGCGGCTGATGGTGATTGCGCCGTTCTTCGTGATGCCCACGGTGAGCGCGCTGGTCTGGAAGAACCTGTTGATGCATCCGGTGTCGGGATTGTTCGCCTGGCTCGCTTCGCTGTTCGGCCTGACGCCGATCGATTGGTTCAACGACGTGCCGCTGTTTGCGGTGATTTTGATCGTGACCTGGCAATGGCTGCCGTTCGCGACCCTGATCCTGCTCACCGCGCTGCAATCGCTCGACGAAGAGCAGAAGGAAGCCGCCGAGATGGACGGCGCCAGCGCCGTCTCGACCTTCATCTACATCACGCTGCCGCACCTCGCGCGTCCCATCACGGTGGTGATCCTGATCGAGACCATCTTCCTGCTCACGGTGTTCGCCGAGATCTTCGTCACCACCGGCGGCGGGCCGGGCCTGCAAACCACCAACATCGCCTTCCTGATCTATTCGCAGGCGCTGATCCAGTTCGACGTCGGCAGCGCCTCGGCGGGCGGGCTCGTCGCGGTGGTCATCGCCAACATCGTCGCCTTCTTCCTGGTCCGCATCGTCGGCCGCAACCTGGAGGCCTGACATGGCACGGATGGCGACGACGCGGCGGGTGATGATATCGACGGCGGCGGCCTGGCTGTTCGGCTTCCTGATCTTCTTTCCGATCCTGTGGATGGGGCTGGCGAGCTTCAAGACTGAGCTCGAGGCCTTCGCGATCCCGCCATCCTTCCTGTTCTTCCACTGGACCACCGAAAACTACGCGACCGTGCAGGAACGCAGCGATTATCTGCACCACGCGATGAACTCGATCATCATCGCCGGCGGCTCGACGCTCATTGCGCTGCTGATCGCCATTCCGGCGGCCTGGTCGATGGCGTTCTCGCCAACCAAGCGCACCAAGGACATCCTGCTCTGGATGCTCTCGACCAAGATGATGCCGCCGGTCGGCGTGTTGGTGCCGATCTACCTGATCTACAAGAGCCTCGGGCTGCTCGATTCCCGCATCGGCCTCGTCTTCATCCTCTGCCTCGGGAATCTGCCGATCGTCATCTGGATGCTCTTCACATATTTCAAGGAGATCCCGCGCGACATCTTAGAGGCCGCGCGCATGGACGGCGCCACGATCGGCCGCGAGCTGGTCTATGTGCTGACGCCGATGGCGATCCCGGGACTGGCGTCCACGCTGTTGCTCAATCTGATCCTGGCCTGGAACGAGGCGTTCTGGACGCTGAACCTGTCCACCTCGAGCGCTGCGCCGCTCACCACGTTCATCGCCTCCTATTCGAGCCCCGAAGGGCTGTTCTGGGCAAAACTGTCGGCGGCGTCCACGCTGGCGATCGCGCCCATTCTCGTCCTGGGTTGGTTCAGCCAGAAGCAGCTCGTGCGCGGGCTCACCTTTGGCGCGGTGAAATAGGGGGCTGCCGGATCATGGGTCAGATCACACTTCAGGGCGTGCAGAAATCCTTCGGCCCCGTGCACATCATCAAGGGCGCCGACCTCGAGATCGCCGATGGCTCCTTCGTGGTGTTCGTCGGTCCCTCCGGCTGCGGCAAGACCACGCTGCTGCGGCTGATCGCGGGGCTCGAGGACGTCAGCGGCGGCAAGATCCTGATCGACGGCAAGAACGTCGTCGATACGCCGCCCGCCAAGCGCGGGCTGTCGATGGTGTTCCAGTCCTACGCGCTCTATCCGCATATGAGCGTGCGCGGCAATATCGGCTTCGGCCTCAAGATGGCGGGCTTGCCGAAGGACGAGATCAACCGCAAGGTCGAGGCGGCCGCCGCGACGCTGAATCTCACGCCCTACCTCGACCGCAAGCCGCGCGAGCTCTCCGGCGGCCAGCGCCAGCGCGTCGCGATCGGCCGCGCCATCGTCCGCGAGCCCAAGGCATTCCTGTTCGACGAGCCGCTCTCCAACCTCGACGCCGCGCTGCGCGTGCAGATGCGCATCGAGGTGACGCGACTTCAGAAGCAGCTCGGCACCACCGCGATCTACGTCACCCACGACCAGGTCGAGGCCATGACCATGGCAGACAAGATCGTCGTGCTCAACGGCGGCAAGATCGAGCAATATGGCTCGCCGCTGGAACTTTACGAGCGACCCGCCAATCTCTTCGTCGCCGGCTTCATCGGCTCGCCCAAGATGAATTTCGTCACCGGCGAGCCCGCTTTGCAGAAGGGGGCAGCGACGATCGGCGTCCGGCCGGAGCATCTGAAGATCGAGCGCGACGGCGGTGGCGGCTGGCAGGGCACCATTGCGGTGGCCGAGCATCTCGGCAGTGACACCTTCCTCTACGTCGACGCCGGTGCGCTCGGCATGCTGACGGCGCGCTACATCGGCGAATTGAGCCTGCATGCCGGCGACCGGGTGTCGCTGATGCCCGACCCTGCACGCATTCACCGCTTCGACGAGAGCGGCAACGCTCTTCGGGGCTGACAAGAAACGGCAAGAAGACGGAAAGACGACCATGTATCTGGAAAAATTCAGGCTGAGCGGCAAGACCGCGTTCATCACCGGCGGCGGCCAGGGCATCGGCCTCGCCTGCGCGGAGGCGCTGGCCGAGGCCGGCGCGAAGGTCATCATCGGCGACCGCGACGGCAAGGTCGCCGACGGCGCCAAAGCCAGCCTGAGGGCGAAGGGCTACGACATCGAGACCGCAATCATGGACGTCACCAACACCACACGCGTGGCGGAGGTGGCAAATGATCTCGTCGCCCGCCATGGCAAGGTCGACATCCTCGTCAACAATGCCGGCATCGCGCGGAGCGAGACGCCGGCCGAGACCGTTACCGACGAGCACTGGCTCAACGTCATCGACGTCAATCTCAACGGCACCTTCTGGTGCTGCCGCGAGTTCGGCAAGCACATGTTGAAGGCTGGAAGCGGCGCCATCGTCAATGTCGGCTCGATGAGCGGCTTCATCGTCAACAAACCGCAGGAGCAGTGCTTCTACAACGCCTCCAAGGCCGCCGTGCACCATCTGACCAAGTCGCTGGCCGCCGAATGGGGCGCGCGCGGCATCCGCGTCAACGCGGTGGCGCCGACCTATATCGAGACGCCGCTCAACGCCTTCGTGAAGAGCAATCCGAAAATGTATGACGCCTGGATCGGTGGAACTCCGATGGCGCGCATGGGGCAGGTCGAGGAGATCGCCTCCGTCGTGCTGTTCCTCTCGTCCGAGGCCGCGAGCCTGATGACTGGCAGCATCGTGCTGGTGGATGGCGGCTACACTTGCTGGTAGGCTCACCGTCAAAACGGACGGACCGGGAGAGACCATGCCGCGAGCGTATATCGGCGTCGACGTGGGGACCACGAGCACGCGGGCAGGGGTGTTTGACGAGGCCGGCACGCTGCTCGCGACGGCCCGGCATCCGATCAGGATCTGGCACGAGGCCGGCGACATCGTCGAGCAGTCGTCGGAGGACATCTGGCAGGCCTGCGCCAAATCGGTGCGCGCGGCGATGTCGGAAGCAGCGATTACGCCGGGCAGCATCGGCGGCATCGGTTTCGACGCCACCTGTTCCCTCGTGGTGCTCGATCCGCAAGGCGTGCCGCTCACCGTCAGCACCTCCGGCGAGGCGCAGCGCAACGTCATCGTCTGGATGGACCATCGCGCCACGGCCGAAGCGCGGCTGATCAACGAGACCGAGGATGCCGTGCTGCGCTATGTCGGCGGCTCGATCTCGCCGGAGATGGAGATGCCGAAGCTGCTATGGCTGAAGCGGCATCTGCGCGCGAGTTTCGATGCCGCCGGTCACTTCTTCGACCTGGCCGATTATCTGACCTGGCGGGCGACCGGCGCGCTGCAGCGCTCGACCTGCACCGTCACCTGCAAGTGGAACTATCTCGCCCATGACGGCGGCGGCTGGAGCGCGCCGTTCTTCAAGCGCATCGGCCTGTCCGACTTCGTCGCCGAAAAATATGCGCGCATCGGCACCGAAATCGTTGCGCCCGGTACGCGCCTCGGCGTCGGGCTCACGCCGGCAGCAGCATTCGAGCTCGGCCTTCCTCCCGGCACCCCGGTCGGCGCCTCCCTGATCGACGCCCATGCCGGCGGTATCGGTGCGATTGGCGGCCGTGACGGGGCAGGCGGCCCGAGCGATGTCGGCGATCGTCTCGCCTACATCATGGGAACGTCGGCCTGCATCATGGCGACGACGAAGGAGCCGTGCTTCGTGCCGGGCGTGTGGGGTCCCTATTATTCCGGCATGGTGCCGGAGTTCTGGCTCAATGAAGGCGGGCAGTCCGCCGCGGGCGCTGCGATCGATCATCTCCTCAAGTCGCATCCCGGCCATGGCGAGGCGAGCGCGGCGGCACGCAGCGAAGGCCTCGATCTCATCGATTTCCTCGAGCGCCGCATCATCGCGCGCGCCGGCGGTGCCAGCCGCGCCGCGCTGCTGGCGCGCGACGTCCACGTGCTGCCGGAATTCATTGGCAACCGCTCGCCCTATGCCGATCCCGACACGCGCGCGGTGATCGCGGGCCTTGATCTCGACACCGACATCGCCGCGATGGAACGGCTGTTCGTCGCCGGCCTCTGCGGTCTTGCCTACGGGCTTGCGGAGGTCATCGAGGCTTTTGCCGCGCATGGGGTCCGCTCCAGCATCATGATCATGGGTGGCGGTGCCAGCCGCAGTCCTTTGGTGCGGCAGATCATGGCGGATACCACCGGTCTCACGGTCGCGTTGCCGCAGACGAAGGAGCCGGTGCTGCTGGGCGCCGCGATGCTAGGGGCGGTCGCCGGTGGCGCCTATGCCTCGATCGGTGAGACCATGGCCAAAATGTCGGCGCTGGGACGCAAGAGCGAGCCGACCGCGCCTGATATGGCCGCGTTTCACGCCCGCAAGCGCGAGGTCTACAAGCTGCTGCGCGAGCTCGATCGCGGCAGCCGTGCCGCGATGCGCAGCGTCGCGAGAGGTTGAAGGACATGCTGATTGCCTGCGGCGACGCGCTGATCGATTTCGTGCCGATGCGAAACGTCGAAGGGCGCGAAGCGGTGATGCCCGCGGTCGGCGGCTCCTGCCTCAACGTCGCGATCGGCATGGCGCGGCTGGGCGCGCCGACTGGTTTCGTCGGCGGCATCTCGACCGACCTGTTCGGGCGCATGATCGCCGACCATGCCTCCGCATCGAAGGTTGCACTCGATCTCGCCACCCGCAGCGACCACCAGACCACGCTCGCCTTTGTCCGCATTGTCGAGGGCGAGTCGCACTACGCCTTCTACGATGCCGAGACCGCGACGCGGAACTGGACTTACCGGCATGGGTCCATTCCGTTCGATACTGTCGAGGCCGTCCATGTCGGCTCGACCACGCTGGTCAACGACCAGGGTGCGGCCGAGACCAAGGCGCTGATCGCAGACGCGCGGGCGTCGTCCACGATCTCCTTCGATCCGAACTGCCGACCGAACCTCGTCAAGGACAAGCCAACCTATCTCGGCCGAATGGCCGAGTTCGCCGGAAGCGCCGATCTCATCAAGATGTCGGACGTCGATTTCGCCTATCTCTTCGGCGAGGAGCCGTATCAGCAGCGCGCGAGCACATTGCTGGGGCAGGGGACGAGCCTCGTCGTCATCACCCGCGGCAACAACGGTGCCATAGCCTGGCATGCGCAAGCAGGGCAGATCGAAGTGCAAGCACCGAAGGTCGAGGTGGCGGACACTATTGGCGCCGGCGACAGCTTTCAGGCGGCGCTGCTGTTGGCACTTTACAAGCAGGATCGCATCGCCCGGCCGAGATTGAAGGACATCGGCGCGGACGAGCTCCGCCGTGCGCTTTCCTTCGCCGCCAATTGTGCCGGCCTGACCTGCACCCGTCCGGGCGCCGATCCGCCTTGGAGCCACGAGATCAATTGGGACTGGTAGCCCACGTCACATCCGCGCGACGGCCTTCTCGGCACATTTGAGGAAGGTTCCGATCAACGGACTGTGGGAGTCCCGCCGCCAACAGACTGCGATGTCGAGGGAATCGGCGACGTCACGCAGGGGTCTGAACACGACTCCGCGTGGCGCGCCGAGCTGTGCGCAGGCCGGCAGGATGGCGAGACCTTCGCCGGCCAGGACCAGGCTCATCGCCGAATGCACCGTCTCCACCCGGCTGGCGATCGGCATCACCACCTGGTGCCGACGCAATAAAGGGACGACCGCGGAGGAGGCGGGCCCATGGTCCGGATGCGGGAGTGCGATCAGCGGGCGGCCCTGCAGCCGGGCCATCGGCACCGAACTCAAGCGGGCGAGTGGCGAGCGGATCGGCATGGCCAGCATGAAAGGCTGTGCACCGATCTTTGCCACCTGTATCTCGGGATGATTGATTGCGGGCATACACAGCGCGACTGTGACGCTGCGGTCGAGCACGCGGGCCTCGCGCGTCGAGGCGCTCAGCTCAACGAAGCTGAGATCGACGCCGGGAACTGCGCGGCGCAGTTCGGGGATGAGTCGCGGCAACATCGCATTCGCCAGCACGAACATGTAACCGACTGACAGCCGGCCGCGCCGTCCCGAAGCAACCGCGCGTGCGGCTTCGGCGCCGTCCGCTGCCAACGCCAGCGCTTCGCTGGCGCGCGCCAGCAATGCCTGGCCGGCCTCGGTCAGATCCATGCCACGGGTGCCGCGGCGGAACAGCGGCGCGCCGATCTCGGCCTCGAGCTTGCGGATCTGGACCGAGAGCGGCGGCTGCGCCATCCGGAGCTGCTCGGCCGCCTTGCCGATGCTGCGCGCCTCGGCGACGGCGACAAAATAGCGGAGCCGGCGAAGATCCATTGGCATACCGAGAGCGTATGGGTTGGCGATAAAAATGGTATTGGACGGCGAGTTAACAAAACTGTCATTCTCGCTGTCAATGTCTTCGGGCCAATGGCGGCCCGCTTCGGAGCGTGATGTGACGATGAACGGCGATCCCTGTCTGTTGTCCGCGACCGAGCTGCTCGGTCTCGTCGCGGCAAAGCGGATTTCGCCAGTCGAGCTCACCCGCGCTGTGCTTGCCCGCGCCGAGGCCCTCCAGCCCGAATTGAACTGCTTCATCACGTTGTGCGGCGACGAGGCGACCGCAGCGGCGCGCGAAGCCGAGCGCAAGGTGATGGCGGGCGAACCGCTCGGCCTGCTGCACGGCATCCCCGTAACCGTCAAGGACATCGTCAATACCAAGGGGGTCAAGACCACCTTCGGCGCCGTTCCCTACAAGGATAATGTGCCGGCCGAGGATGCCGTCGCCGTCGCGCGGTTGCGCAGCGAAGGCGCGATCCTGATCGGCAAGACCACGACGCCGGAGTTCGGCAGCAAGTGCCTCACCGATTCACCCTTGTTCGGCCGGACCCGCAATGCGTGGGACGCCTGCCGTTCCTCCGGCGGCTCCAGCGGCGGCGCGGCGGTCGCTGTGGCGAGCGGCATCGCGCCGCTCGCTATTGCGACCGACGGCGGCGGCTCGACACGAATTCCGGCCGCCTGCAACGGCGTGGTGGGCCTGAAGCAGAGCAACGGCGTGATCCCGCACAGCCAGGCGCTCGACGTGTTCGGCAACCAGACATATGTCACGCCGACCACCCGGACCGTCGCCGATACTGCGCTGATGATGCAGGCGATGGCGGGCGAAGATCCTATCGATCCCTGGTCGATCGGCGTGCCCGTGCCCGACTTCATCGGCACCGCCGCCCCGCATGGTGATTTGCGCGGGCTGAGGATCCTGTACTGCCTGACGCCGCCGGGCCGTCCGGTATCCGCCGAAGTCGCCGCCAATTTCAAGGTGAGCCTCGACCGGCTGGCCGGGTTAGGGGCCGAGCTCGAGGAATTCTCCGGTGAGGGGTTCGACATCGAGCCGATCTGGCGCGCCATCAACCACACCGTCTGGCGCACGCGCTTTGCCAAGCTTGCGGCCGAGCATCGGGACGAACTGAGCGAGGCCTTCCTCAAGCAGCTCGCGCTCGCCAGCGAAGTCAGCGGCATCGACTATCAGGAGGCGATGTTCGCGCGCACCGCGTTGTTCCGCCGCGTGCAATCGCTGCTTGCGCGCGGTCACCTGCTGGCGATGCCGACGCTGACGCGCACCGCGCTGCCGATCAAGCAGGACCTGTTCGGCAATATCGAGATCGACGGCAGGCATTACGACAGCGTCCGGCCGCATTGGTTCCCCTGGACAATGCCGTTCAACATGACCGGTCACCCCGCGATCAGCCTTCCCTCGGGCTTTGCCCGCGACGGGCTGCCGATCGGGCTCCAACTGGTCGGCCGTTTCCGGGCCGATGCGGAATTGCTGCGCGTGAGCGCTCTGTTCGAGGCGTCAAGCGACCTTCTGTCCCGCTGGCCGTCTTGAGGAGATGGAGATGCAGCAAAGAGCTTGCTTAAGGCGTCCGGACATGTTGATCGTGGCCTGGGTGAGCCCTGAAGCCGAGCGCGCATGAGCGTCTTTGTCCTCCGACGTCTGTTGACTCTGCTGGCGACGCTGGTCGGCGCATCGCTGATCATCTTCCTGGTGCTGGACGCGCTGCCCGGCAACGCAGCGCAGATGCTAATGGGCGCCGATGCTTCGCCCGACGCGGTGCGCGCGCTCACCGTCAAGCTCGGGCTCGACCAGCCGCTGGCGGTTCGCTATTTGCAGTGGATCAAGGGCCTCCTCGTCGGCGATCTCGGCAATTCCTACGTCTACGGCACCCCGGTCGGCAGCCTGATCGCCGAGCGGCTGGTGCTGACCATTCCGCTCGCGATCATGGCCATGACGATCACGGTGACGCTGGCGCTCTCGGCCGGTATCTACACCGCCGCCAACCACAACAAGCTCGGCGATGTCGGCGTGATGTCGTTGACCCAAGTGGGCATCGCGCTGCCGAATTTCTGGTTCGCGATTCTCCTGGTGCTGCTGTTCTCGGTGCGGCTGCAATGGCTTTCGGCCGGTGGCTTTGCCGGCTGGGAGGACGGCATCTGGCCGGGGATCAGGTCGCTGCTGTTGCCTGCGATCTCGCTCGCGGTGGTGCAGGCCGCGATCCTCGCGCGCGTCACGCGTTCGGCCGTGCTCGAAGTGCTGCGCGAGGATTTCGTCCGCACCGCCCGCGCAAAGGGCCTCGGCAAGCGCGAGGTGCTGTGGAGCCACGTGCTGCGGAATGCCATGATCCCCGTGATGACCGTGATGGGCCTGCAATTCGCCAATCTGCTCGCCGGCACCATCGTGATCGAGAACGTGTTCTACCTGCCGGGCCTCGGCCGCCTGATCTTCCAGTCGATCGCCAACCGCGACCTGATCGTGGTGCGCAATTGCGTGATGTTGCTCGCCGCGATGGTGGTGATCGTCAATTTCGTGGTCGATGTGCTCTATGCCTTCATCGATCCCCGCATCAAGGTGCACGACCTGTGAGCGCGCCCATCACCATCGACGCGCCCGTCGCAACGCGTCCGCTGCCGGCGCGCACGTTCTGGCGCCGCGCGCTGCGCCACCGCAGCTTCGTCCTCGGTGGCACGCTGAGCCTTCTGGTGCTGGCTTCGGCACTGTTGTCGCTGGTATGGACGCCGTGGTCGCCTTACGAAATCGACATCGCCGCAAAGCTCCGCCCGCCCTCGGCGGCGCATTGGCTCGGCACCGATTCCTTCGGCCGCGACATCGTCTCGCTGCTGCTTGCGGGCGCCCGATCCACCATCATGGTCGGTGTCATCGCCGTCAGCATCGGTCTTACCTTCGGCGTCACTCTGGGTCTGATCGCCTCGGCCCGGCGCGGCTGGACGGAGGAGATCATCATGCGCTTTTCCGATTTCACCTTCGCCTTTCCGGCCGTGCTGTCCGCGATCATGCTCGCCGCCGTCGTGGGGCCGGGCATGGTGACCTCGATCGTCGCGATCGGCATCTTCCAGATCCCGACCTTGACCCGGCTGACGCGCGGCTCGGCCAATGCGATCTGGGCGCGTGAATTCGTGCTGGCGGCACGGGCGGCGGGCAAGGGGCGCTTCCGCATCACCATCGAGCATGTGCTGCCGAACATCCTGTCGATCCTGATCGTGCAGGTCACCATCCAGTTCGCGCTCGCCATTCTCGCCGAGGCCGCGCTGTCCTATCTCGGCCTCGGCACGCAGCCGCCGCAGCCATCCTGGGGACGGATGCTGAACGATGCGCAGACGTTGCTGTTCCAGTCGCCGATGCTCGCGGTCTATCCGGGCGTTGCGATCGCAATCTCGGTGCTCGGCCTCAACCTGCTCGGTGACGGATTGCGCGACCTGCTCGATCCCCGGCTGGCGCGGGAGCGATGACGATGGCCGAGCGCTCCAACATGCCGCTAATCGAGGTCGACAATCTCGGTGTCCGCCTCAACACCAGCCGCGGGCCGGCGCAGGCCGTGCGCGGTGTCAGCTTTGCGCTGACGCGCGGCGAGACGCTCGGGCTCGTGGGCGAGTCCGGCTGCGGCAAGTCGGTCACGGCGTTGTCGTTGATGGGGTTGCTGCCGGACAGTGCCGTCGTGACCGGCAGCATCAAGCTGGACGGCGATGAACTCGTCGGACTTCCGGATTCCGACTATTGCCGCCTGCGCGGCAACCGCATCAGCATGATCTTCCAGGAGCCGATGACAGCGCTCAATCCGATGCACACGATCGGCACCCAGGTCGCCGAGCCGCTGCGCCGTCACAAGAATTATTCGGCGGCGCAGGCTCGTCGGGAAGCAATCGCCTTGCTCGACCGCGTCGGGCTGCCCGACCCCGCGCGTCGTGTCGATGCCTATCCGCATCAGTTCTCCGGCGGCCAGCGCCAGCGCGTCACCATCGCGATGGCGCTCGCGTGCGAGCCGGACCTGTTGATCGCGGACGAGCCGACCACCGCGCTCGACGTCACCATCCAGGGCCAGATCCTCGACCTCATCGCCGATCTCGTCGAGGAGCGCGGCATGTCCATGATCCTGATCTCGCACGATCTCGGCGTCATTGCAGAGAACGTCCAGCGCATGATGGTGATGTATGGCGGCACCGTCGTCGAGAGCGGCCCGACCGACGAGGTGTTCCGTCGCATGGGCCATCCCTACACGCAGGGCCTGTTCCGTGCCCGGCCCAAGCTCGGCGCGCGTAAGGGGACGCGGCTGAAGACGATCGCGGGCACGGTGCCGGAGCTCGCCGATCTGCCGTCCGGCTGCACCTTCTCCGATCGCTGCCCGCTGGTGATCGACCAATGCCGCGTCGCGCTGCCGCCGATGGTGGACGTCGGGCCCGGCCATTTTGCGCGCTGCATAAGAACGGACGTGTCGATGGCCGAACGCGTCGGAGCGCTGACCGCATGAGCACCGCGCCGCTTCTCGACGTCAGGGATCTCGAACAGCGCTACACGCTCCCGCGCGAGAGCCTGTTCCGTCCGCCGGGGCAGGTGCGCGCGCTCAACGGCGTCAGTGTGCAGGTCCGAGCCGGCAAGAGCCTCGGCATCGTCGGCGAGTCCGGCTCCGGCAAGTCCACCTTCGCGCGCGTCGTGATGGCGCTGGAGCGGCCGACCGCAGGACAGGTCGCGCTGCTCGGGCGCGATCTCAACCGCTTGCCGGCCGACGAGCTGCGCCGCGCCCGGCGTGATTTCCAGATGGTGTTCCAGGATCCCTACGGCTCGCTCGATCCGCGGCAGACCATCGCGCGGATCGTCGCCGAGCCGCTGACCGTGCTGGAAGGTGCCGACCGCACCACGTTCCGCGACCGCGTCGCCGCGGTGCTGCGCCAGGTCGGCTTGCGCGATGCGGACATGGAAAAATATCCGCACGAATTCTCCGGCGGCCAGCGCCAGCGCATCGCGATTGCGCGTGCGCTGATCACCCAGCCGAAGCTGATCGTTGCCGACGAGCCGGTCTCGGCGCTCGACGTCTCCGTGCAGGCCCAGGTGCTGAACCTGATGCAGGACCTCCAGGAGCAGTTCGGCCTGAGCTACATCCTGATCAGCCATGACCTCGCCGTGGTCGACTATCTCTGCGACGAGGTCGCGGTGATGTATCTCGGCCGCATCGTCGAGCAGGGGCGGCCAGAGGATTTGTTCGAGCGCTGCGCCCATCCCTATACGCGGGCGCTGCTGGAGGCGGTGCCGCGGGCTCGCGCCGGGGGTGGCCGCCGCCGGCGCGGGGCCCAGGCGATCGCCTCGCACTCGGCGGTGACGACCGGATGCCCCTATGCATCGCGCTGCCCGCTTGCCGACCAGCATTGCCGCGAGGTTCCGCCTGCGTTACGCAAGGTGGGCGAGGGGCACCTTGCCGCCTGCCACAAGGCCGAGGCTGTGATGGCGTTGCCGCAGGCGGCCATGGAAGGTTAGTGTCCGGGGCAGGATTGGCGTTAAGCTGGAAACAGGATTGGCAGGGGAGTTTGCGCATGTTCAGGAAACTATCGATCGTCGCCTTTGCCGCTGCGCTCGTCGCGGCGCCCTTGCCGGTGCTGGCGCAGAGCAAGAAGGACAGCGTCGTCATGGCGATGGCGCTGGAGCCGCCGGGGCTCGACCCGACCAATGCGGCCGCCGCCGCGATCGCCGAGGTCACGCTCTACAACATCTATGAGACGCTGACCAAGATCAACGAGGACGGCTCGGTCTCGCCGCTGCTGGCCGAGAGCTGGACCGCTTCGCCCGATCTGAAGACCTATACGTTCAAGCTGCGCAAGGGCGTCAAATTCCACAATGGCGAAGCGTTCGATTCCGCTGCGGTGAAGTTCTCGTTCGAGCGCAACGCGGCGCCGACCAGCACCAACAAGGACAAGAGCCTGTACCAGGCCTTCGAGAAGGTCGAGACGCCCGATGCCGACACCGTCGTGATCACCGTGAAATATTCCGAGCCGAACCTGCCGTTCCTGCTCGGGCAGGCGGGCGGCTCGATCGTCGAACCGAAGAGCGCGGGCACCAATGTCACGCAGCCGGTCGGGACCGGACCGTACCAGCTTGGCGGCTGGGCTAAGGGCTCTTCGCTCACGCTGACCAAATGGGCCGACTACCGCAACGCCTCCGCGATCAAGCTGTCCAAGGTGACGATTCGCTTCATCTCGGATCCGGCGGCGCAGGTGGCGGCGCTGCTGTCGGGTGACGTCGATGCATTCCCGCGCGTCGCCGCGGCGCGCGCCTTGGCACAGTTCAAGGCGGATCCGCGCTTCACGGTGCTGGTCGGCGGCTCCCGGGCCAAGACCATCGTCGCCATCAACCACCGCAAGAAGCCGCTGGACGACGTCCGCGTCCGCCGCGCCATCCTTGCCGCGATCGACCGCAAGGCCATGATCGACGGCGCCGTCGACGGCTTCGGCACGCCGATCGGCAGCTTCTACGTGCCGGGCGCGCTCGGCTATGTCGACACCACCGGCATCAACCCCTATGACCCCGAGAAGGCCAAGAAGCTGCTCGCGGAGGCCGGCGTCACCACGCCGCTCGAATTGTCGCTCAAGCTGCCGCCGCCGTCCTATGCGCGGCAGGGCGGCGAGATCGCCGCGGCCCAGCTCGCCAAGGTCGGTATCATCGCCAAGATCGAGAACGTCGAATGGGCGCAGTGGCTGTCGCAGGTGTTCGCCGGCAATGGTCCGCACAATTTCGATCTCACCATCGTCAGCCATGTCGAGCCGTTCGACCTCGTCAAGATCACCGAGCCGGACTACTACCTCGGTTACAACAACGAGAAGTTCAACGCGCTCTACAAGCAGATCGTCTCGACGCCGGACGAAGCCGGCCGCGCCAAGCTGCTTGGCGATGCCCAGCGCATGCTGGCGACCGATGCGGTCTCCGCCTACCTGTTCCAGCCGCAGCTCATCACCATCACCAACAAGAAGCTGAAGGGCGTCTGGAAGGAAGTCCCGCAATTCGAGAACGACTTCTCCGCCTGGTATTGGGAATAGGCGGCGTCCATTGCTGTGCCCTCTCCACGCGTTGGAGAGGGCAGCTCCAAACAAAACCTGAAAAACAACCCCATGCACAGTAGCCGGGGTCAGTCATTTCAATGGTTTACACGTCGCGCCTGTACGATCGACGCGATTCGCCTAGAAGTTGACCCGTCGGGCAAAACACTGGCATGATGGCATGCTCGCGTCTCGTGGTGGAGATGCGCCGTCGGGCGAGGCAGAAGTGCAGAAATCATCCCGCCGCGATGCAGGCATTGCCGCGGCGGCCATCACCGCCGAGGCGCCGATCTCCTTGAAGCTCGATCATGCGCCGATGAGCGATATCACTCATGCCTTGGCCAGTGGGCATGTCACGGCCACGGCGCTGGTCGAAGCCTATCTCGCGCGCATCGAAGCCTACGACCGCGACGGGCCCAAGCTCAACGCGGTCCGCGCGCTCAATCCCGACGCGCTCGCGATCGCGGGCAGGCTCGACGGCGCCGAGCCGTCGGCCGAGCGGCCGCTGGCCGGCATCTCGATCCTGGTGAAGGACAACATCGCAACCGGCGACGCGCAGCCGACCACGGCGGGCTCGCTGGCGCTGGAAGGCGCACGCGCACGCGACGATGCGACGCTCGTCAAGCTGCTGCGCGAGGCCGGCGCGGTGATCCTCGGCAAGGCGAATCTGACCGAGTTCTCCAACATGCTCGCGGTCGACATGCCTTCCGGCTATTCGTCGCTGGGCGGTCAGGTCAAGAATCCCTATGCGCCGGCGCTGGCCGACGATCACGGCATCCCCGTCGTGTCCCCGGGCGGCTCGAGCGCGGGTTCGGCGGTCGCGGTGGCGGCGGGCTTGTGTGCGGCCTCGATCGGCACGGAGACCTCGGGCTCGCTGCTCTTTCCCGCCAGCCAGAATGGCCTCGTCACCGTGAAGCCGACGGTCGGGCTCATCAGCCGTGCCGGCATCGTGCCGATCTCGCATAGTCAGGACACCGCGGGGCCGATGACGCGGACCGTGCGCGACGCGGCGCTGCTGCTCAACGCGCTCGCGGCCAAGGACCCGCTCGATCCGGCGACGCAAAAGCAGCGGCGGCCGGCCGATTACACCGCCGGTCTGACGCGCGATGCGATGAAAGGTGCGCGCATCGGCGTGCCGAGCGATCCCGCCGATCCGCTGAATGATCCCTTCTTCCGCAAGCTGCCCCCCAAAGGAGCGAAGGTGGTAGGGGAAGCGATCAAGGTGCTGGAGGATCTCGGCGCCGTGATCGTGCGCGCCAGCATTCCGACAGCCGGCTGGATGAGCGGACCGGGTACGATCATGGCCGTGCTCAACCGCAATCCGCTGAGCGCCAACAGGGGCAATGCGGTCCCGCAGCGGATCGTCTTCATCTACGAGTTGAAACGAGATCTCAACCTCTACCTGAGGGATTGGGCGACCAACACCACCATCAAGACCATGACCGACATCGTGGCCTTCAACGAAGCCAATGCGGGCAAGGCGCTCCGCTTCGGCCAGGACAACTTCCTCGCAGCCGACCTCACCCGGGGCGACCTGAGCGAACGCGAGTACAAGGCGGCACTCGCCATGGACCTGCTCAGCGCCAGGACCCGCGGCATGGATGCCTACATGAACCAGCACAAGCTCGACGCCGTGCTGTTCCCGGGCAGCGAAGGCGCCGCGATCGCCGCCAGGGCGGGCTATCCCAGTGTCCTCGTGCCGTGCGGCTTCGTCGCCGGCGTCGACGGCAAGGATACGCCCGATTATCCGTTCGGCGTCACCTTCGCAGGCCGCGCCTGGAGCGAGCACAAGCTGCTTCGCCTGGCCTACGCTTATGAGCAGGCCTCCGCCAAGCGCAAGCCGCCGCCTGGCTTGCCGGCGCTTTAGAGTGCACTGTGCATGTGCCGGTTGGTGGCGGTGGCATGCGCTGACAAATCCGTTGTCTGTTCTCACCGATATGGCGGACGTGCCGTCCTGCCCTGGGGAGGGCGCTTTGTGACCCGAAGGCGCCATCGACCAGACGTCTAATCGGCCCTTCAACTCACCTGTGTGCCCTTGTGTTATTGTATCCCTTCCGGGAACTCGATGGAGGGAAGGATGGACATTCGATCGAAATTGACGGCGCTGTGTGAAGCGTTCAACGCGCACGACTTGGATTCCATCATGGAGTTCTTTGCTGACGATTGTGTCTTGGAGATGCCGAGGGGAAGCAAGCCTTGGGGCTCCCGCTTCGAGGGCAAACGCAACGTACGAGACGGGCTCGCGACGCGCTTTGAAGGCTTACCGGATGTTCACTACGGCGACGCCGAGCATTTTGTGGATACGATGGCAAACACGGGCATTTCAAAATGGACGCTAACGGGCACTACAGGCGAAGGAAAAAAGATCGAGGTCCGAGGATGTGACTTTTACACTTTTCGCGCGGACGAGGTGATCCGCAAGGACTCGTATTGGAAGATTGTTGAAGGACCTTCGTCAGCCTAACGACGCACATGTCCGAATGTGGCCCAGAGGTGCAGGTCCAGGCAGCGTCTCTGTTCTCGGCTCATCGCGGAAATCGGAAGTAACCTGCGTGCCGACAATTGGCGCTCGGACGGCAGAGCGCGCAGGCAGAACGCTTTCATACATTTCCTTTCCAGATCAGCCATCGGTAGACGCCGAACACGTTGATAAGTGTCACCACCACGTTTTGCACCATCAGCGCATATTCCGCTGTTAGATAGCCGACGACGATCCAGATCACCGATGCACCGCTCAGTACGACGAAGGCCCAGCCGGTAATGAGTGGCCGCGCCCGGGCAGCTAGGATCAGCCCGGCGCCGATCGTGCCGACTGTCGCCACCCAACGCAGGATTTCATCCATGACGCGTGTGCTCCCCGAAAACCGACGTCGGAGCGTCGTTCCGCGATTTGCCTATACGGACGCAGTCACAGGCAGGCCGTCGGAGTGGAACTTTCCGTCTCGTGCCGACCACCATGCGACCCACCGCCCGAGCGACTTGGCTCCACAGTGGCGGCGGAAGGTCAGGCGCCAGTGTGGTGATCCCGTGCGGTATCAACTCCGCTGCGCCGAAATCGGAAGCTCCTTTTTTCTCATCCCCGAACTGCGTTTCCATCAACCGGCGTGCTGGCACATTGCCCCGGGCTGCCGAAATGAAATCTGAGCCGAGGACTTATCTGCACAACGAGCTGATCGAATGAGCGCGACTTCCGCGTTTGCTCAACCTGAGTTCTTCGCGTTGTGACCCTTTACAGACGCCGAACACTCAACGGAACGAGCCAGTTTCCCTGGTTGCCGAAGGGGCGAGATCGGCGTTTCGAACGCGATCAGGCGAGCGCAAAGACGTCCGCACGTTCGATGATCAGATCGCGGAACAGTCGCGCCCGGTGTGACATCCATTGCGGGTCGGGATAGACGATGTGCATGGGCAGCGGCGGCACGACGAAGTCGGGCAGCACATGGACGAGACGGCCGGCCGCGATGTGCTCGGCGGTGCACCAGTTCGGCAGCACGGCGACGCCTATCCCCTCCAATGCAGCCAGCGTCATCACGTCCGCATCGTCGCAGGTCATCGCCGGCGCGATGTCGACGACGTAACGGCCGGTTTCGGATTCGAACGTCCACTGGTTCTTCTGCGACAGGCGTGAGTAGGTGACGCAGGGCATGCGGCGCAGATGATCCGGCAACGAGGGTACCTGATGACGCGCAAGCAGCGCGGGCGCCGCCACCAGCAGGCGTTTAATGGTGCCCACCCGCCGCGCCACCAGCGAGCTCGAATTGAGGCTGCCGATCCGTATCGCAAGCTCGGTCCCGGTTTCGATGAGGTCGACGAACTGTTCCGTAAAACTGACGTCCAGCCGGACATCAGGATAGCGGCGGGTATATTCGGCGAAGATCTCACGGAAGAAGAAGCGGCCGAACGACGTCGGCACCGTCATGCGCAACGTCCCTGACGGATTGCCAATCCGGCTTTGCGTCGGCGCGCCGGCGCTCTCGAGCAGCGCGACGATGTCCTTGGCGTATTTCAACACGCGGTCGGCTTCCGGGGTCGGCCGCAGCTTGCGCGTGGTGCGCACGAACAGCCGGCAGCGAAACTCGGCTTCCAGCAGCGCGATGCGCTTGCTGATCGCCGGCTGACCCAAACCGAGGTCGTCGGCGGCCTGGGTGAAACTCCCTGCCTCCATCACCCGGATGAAGGTCTGCAGCGCCTCGATCCGGTCCATTCATTCCTCGCCGGAATTTATATTATTCTGACCATTCCATATACGGCATGGCTGGTCCGGTCTAGCCTTCCTGCGTTCAGGGGAGGACACGAATGAGCAAATCGATCGGCATTCTCGGGGCCGGCATCGGCGGCCTGCATCTGGCGCTCTACCTGCAGAAGCAGGGCATTGCGGCAACCGTGCTGACGGACCGCGCCCCGGAGCAGTATGCGGCGACACGGCTGATGAACACCGTCGCGCATCACAGCGTCACCATCGCGCGGGAGAACGAGCTTGGCGTGAACCACTGGGATGATCCCCAAGTGGTCTATCACCACCACGATCATTTCTTCAATTTCCCCGACGGCGGGCTCCTGTTCCGCGGTGCATTTCAGCGGCCGAGCCGCGCGGTGGATTATCGGATCTACCTGCCGGCACTGATGAAGGACTTCGAGGATCGTGGCGGCCTGATCGAGTATGCGAGCATTCAGGATGACGACATCCCCGCGCTGGTCTCGCGCTTCGACCTTCTCGTCGTCTCCACCGGCAAGGGCGCCCTCGGGCGCATGTTCGCTCACCGGCCCGAACTCTCTCCGTACACGCGGCCGCAGCGCCTGCTTTGCGTCGGCCTGTACGATGGCGTCGATCACGGCAGCCCCGATGGTGACGATCCACGCGGTGTCACCCTGTCCGTCTCGCCCGGCCATGGCGAGATGATCGTCATTCCCACGCTGAGCTTCGGCGGGATGAAAACGGCGCTGTTGATGGAAAACATTCCAGGCGGCGACATGGCCGACCTGGTCTCGCTCAGCTACGATGCCAACCCGGCAGCATTCCGGCAGACCCTTCTGGACAAGCTGGAAAAGCATCATCCGCACACCTACAACCGGATCGACACGCACCGCTTCGGGCTGGCCCAGCCGCTCGACCTGCTGCAAGGCGCGGTGGTGCCGACGGTGCGGCAGTCCTGGGTAGCTTTCGACGGCGACAAGCTCGCCATTGCCTTGGGCGACGTTCACTCCGTCGTCGATCCCTTGATGGGCCAGGGCGCCAACATGGCCTCATATGCGGCCTTCGAGCTCGGCAAGGCGATCGCCGATGCGGTGGCATTCGATGCGCGCTTCGTCGAGGACGTCGACCGTGCGCGCGAGAACCGCGTGCTTGCCGCTGCCCGCTGGACCAACATGATGCTGCAGCCGCCATCGGAAGCCATGGGCCGGCTGATCTTCGCCATGTCGCAGGACCGGGAGCTTTGCGACGAGTTCACCGAGAACTTCAATTATCCGGAGCGCCAGTGGGATCGTCTGGCGAGCGACAAACGCATCCACGCCTGGATCGATAGAAGCGGCAGGATCGCCGCCTGACGACGAACCGCCGTACGGACTCAGTTCCGCTCCTGGGCGGATGCTGAACCATGTCTGAGAGGAACACCAATGCATTGCCTGACCGTTCTTTACCCGACGCCCGACGATCCATCGGCCTTCAGGGCCTACTACGTCGACAAGCATGCCCCCCTGGCAGCGACGCTCCCTGGTCTGGTGCGTCATCATTACGCTTTCCCCCAACGACTCGGACCGGGGGAGGCGCCGTTCTGCATCTTCCAGGCATTCTTCTCCGATGCGGCTGCGATGGACGCGGCGCTCGGCTCAAGCATCGGCCGGAAGGTCGCAGCCGACGTGCCGAACTATTCGCCCAAGGGTGCGACGCTCTGCCATTTCAAGATCGAAGGCGCGTAATGGGTCACGTTGCCGAACCGGCCGGTTTTCGGGCAGCCGCATCGCGGTTCGCGACGGGCATTACGGTCGTCGCGACCGTCGATGAGGATGGCGCGCCGCTCGGCATGACCGCCAACAGCTTCACGACTGTTTCGGCGGATCCGCCAACTGTGCTTGTCTCTCTCATGCACGGGCGGACTTGGCAGGCTGTGGCCAAGTCCGGCATCTATTCCGTCAATGTCCTGCATGCGGAAGATGCTGCGCTCTGCGCGCACTTCGCCGGAAGGCCCTTGTTGCGCGACGCTCCGCCGCTCGTCGCTCGCCAAGGATTTTTCGTGCTCCCGCAGGCGATCGCGCAGTTCGCCTGCGAGGTGGTCCAATCGATCGATATCGCTGACCACACGCTCTTCATCGGCGAGGTGCGCTGGTGCCGGCACAACGAGGGAACACCTCTCGCATTCTACGCCAGCCGTCTTCGAAGGGGCGTCGGGATGGAAATCTCTTCCGCGGATCGTGTTGCCTATCCCGGTGACGGATGGTGGACCTGAGACGACTGTGCTCGGAAGGGTGAACCACTATACCTTCCGTCTCCCAATGCAACCCAGCGCATTGCATATGATCCGCGCGATCGCAATCGCTCCAAGATTCTGCACATCGCGCTCGGGAACGAATTCGACGATGTCCAGGCCGACTATTCTGGACTTTGCCGCGACACCCCGTATGAGATCGACAACGTCGAAATAGGACAGGCCGCCGGGCTGTGGGACGAGCACGCCGGGGATGACCGATGGATCGAGACCGTCGCAATCGATGGTCATCAGGCACTCGCCGTCATCCTCGATCGCGTCGAGCACGCTTGCGATCCCGTGATGCTGGACATGTCTTGCCGTGAAGATCTTCGCGCCCCACGCCTTTGCATCGTCGAATTCGGCGCGACCGGAGCCGCCGATGCCGCGCAAGCCGACCTGCACGATGCGCTTGACCCAGGGCAATTCGCTGGCGCGCCGCATCGTGCTGGAGAAGGTATAGCCCGATCCGTTTCGCTGATCCCGCCAATCAAGGTGGGCGTCGATCTGCACGACTGTCAGTCCCTTGCAGTCCTGGAACGCCTCGAAGAAAGGAATGGGGACGGAATCATCACCGCCCAGGAGGATCGGAACGGCGCCGACCGAAAGGACGGCCTGCGTGGCTGCTCTGATGGCATCACGGTTGCTCTCCGGAGTCATTGGGTCGGTCGGGACGTTTCCACCGTCCAAGACCGTCATTTTGCTCGGATCGAGCAGCTCGGCGTCCTGATCGAAATCCCAGCGGGTGAGATCGCTCTCATAGTGACGCAGCGCGCGACGGATGCCGTCGGGCGCTCTTGCGGCATGGCTGGTCTGACCTGCGAGGTACGGGGTGGCATCCGACGCGCCGAACAGGATCGCGTCGGCCGCCGGCGGTGGGGCGGTCAGGTCGCAGGCCTCAACACCCAGGAATGTCGTCATGTCGGGATGCACTACGCGTATCCATGGATCACCCGCGCGTCCGTCAACGTGCATCGCTCGACCGTGTTCCGGTCGGTATCTCGTTGTCCCCTGGAATGCCGCTGTCACTTGGAGGGTCTTGAACGTCTGGAACTCTCATGCGTTAGTCGGCGGCGCCATCCGGCATGACGATGCGGCCACGGAGTTCGGTTCTTGCTCAGACTTTACAGGTGGCCGTCCGACGACTGGCACGGCATCGGCGCGGAAATGCCCACGGAGGTCATCTGGGCCGATCTTCTAAACGGTACCGACGAGGAAAAGCAGTTCGTCGAGCGGCTGCTCGGCATCCGCATTCCCTCGGAAGACTCGCTCAGCGAGATCGAGGCGTCGAGCCGCCTGATCTTCGACCACGGCACGCTCTATCTCAGTTCGCCCGCGGTCCGGGTCACCGAGGCCGACGAGGCCGAGATCACGCCGGTGGGCTTCGTCATCGGTCCGCATGTGCTGGTGACGGTGCGCTTCGCAGAGCTGCCGATCTTCGACGACATCGGCAAGCGCATCGGCTCCGATGACAGCCTGGAGAACGGCATGTGCGTGTTCGTCAGCCTGCTCGAGGCCATGATCGATCGCGGCGCCGATGTCCTGGAGCATCTCGGCGGCAAGGTCGACCAGCTCTCGCGCGGTGTCTTTAGGGGCGGGCTGGTGCGCACCCAGCGCCCGGTGCGCTCCAGCCGCAGGATGCGGGAGGCCCTGGAGACTGTCGGCGAGCTGGCCGACCGGCTCGCCAAGGCGCGCGATGTCCTGCTCGGGGTGGGCCGCGTTGCCGCGTTTGCCGGCGACGTCGGCAGCGAGTGGATCACGGCATCCTCGAAGAAGCGTCTGGAAGCCGTGTCCAAGGACGTCGTCTCGCTCAGCGATTACGAGACGCGATTGTCGGACAAGATCCAGCTGCTGCTCGATGCCGTGCTCGGCTTCATCAACATCCAGCAGAACGAGCTGTTCAAGATCCTGACGATCGTCTCAGTCGTCGGCGTGCCGCCAACCATCATGGTCGGCGTCTGGGGCATGAACTTCAAGCACATGCCCGAATTGGACTGGAGCTTCGGCTATCCGCTGGCCTGGCTCGCAATCATCGCCAGCGGCCTGTTGCCGCTGATCTGGTTCAAGCGGCGCGGCTGGTTCGAGTGATGGCAGCGGCGCATCGTTCAAACGATGCGCCGCTGCTCGATCATGCGGCCTTGGCGTCCGCCTTGCTGATCCAGTCGCGGGCGAGCGTCACGTCAGCTTGCGACAATAGATGGCCTGCCGGCAGCACCTTGTGGGTGACGCTCGCACCTGCCTGCGACAGCAGTGCGGCGAGCCGTGCCGAATTGCTCGCCGGCACGATTGGATCAGCCTGCCCGGAGAGCAGCAGCACCGGCTTGCCGCCGAGCGCAGCCTTGGGCGGATCCGACAACGGCACCATCGCGCGCAGCAGGATTGCGCCGGCCAGCACGTCCGGCTGCAGCAGCAACAGCGCGGCCGCGATGTTGGCGCCGTTGGAGAATCCGACTGCGATCGGCGCGGCGAGGCCGTAGCGTTGCCGCGCCTCTGTGACGAACTCGCCCAGCTCGTGCGCGCGACGGCGCACGTCCTCCTCGTCGAACACGCCTTCGGCGAGACGGCGGAAGAAGCGCGGCATGCCGTGCTCGAGCACGCGGCCGCGGGGTGAAAGCAGGGCGGAGCCCGGCGAGATCATCTTGCCGAGGCCGAGCAGGTCGTTCTCGTCGCCGCCGGTGCCGTGCAGCAGCAGCAGAGGTGGAGAGCCCGCGTCGCCTGCGGGCTCGAAACGATGGATGAATGCAGTCTCCGTCATGACGCGGTCTCTTCCAGATTCGGCAGAACGCCCTCGATCTGCTTACGGTGCGGTTCGAGGAAAGCAGGCAGCTTCAGCTCGCGCCCGAGGCTCGCCACGGGCTCGTCGACCGCGAAGCCGGGGATGTCGGTCGCGATCTCGAACAGCACGCCGCCAGGCTCGCGGAAGTAGATCGAGCGGAAGTAGTTGCGGTCGCGCTGCTCGGTCGGGTGCAGGCCGTGATTGCTCACGAGCCTCTCGGCCATCTGGCCCTGCTCGGCATCGTCGGCCGCGCGGAAGGCGATGTGGTGCACCGAACCGCCGCCCTGGTGCCCGCGCAAGAAGCCCTTGGCCTCGTAGATGTCGACGACGCTGCCCTCTGCATCGCCGGGTGCCTTGAAGCGGATCACCGAGCCCTCACGCCCGCTCTCCTTGAAGCCGAACACGTCGGTGAGGATGGCCGCCGTCTTCGCCGCGCTGTCGAGCAGCAGGGTCACGCCGTGGAAGCCGCGGATCGCATGCTCGGCCGGCACGTCGCCATTGCTCCAGCCCGGCTCGTTTTCGGCACCGGGAATGCCGACCAGCGCGAGCGCCATGCCATCAGGATCGGTGAACGGCAGGACGGACTCGCCGAAGCGCTTCTCCAGCGCCTCGTACCGAATGCCCTTCTCGGTGAAGCGCTGCGTCCAGTAGCCGAGCGAGCGCTGCGGAACGCGGAAGGCGGTCTGATGGGTCTCGCCGACGCCGCGGCGGCCGGCCGAGACGCCGGCCCACGGAAAGAAGGTCAAGATGGTGCCGGGGCGGCCGGTCTCGTCGCCATAATAGAAGTGGTAGGTGCCGGGATCGTCGAAATTGACCGTCTTCTTGACGAAGCGCAGGCCAAGATCCCGCGTGTAGAAGCCGAAATTGCGGATGGGATCGCCAGCAATCGCGGTGACATGGTGCAGTCCAGACATTGTCGTCCTCCAAATTCGGGGAGCGGTCTTGCTCTGGCCGGAAATATCGTTCCGCTTTGGATTGGAGACAATCCATGCAAATATGACGGCTATGTCTACGATTTGGAAACAGTCGACGGGGCGATCCCTTGGATAAGCTCGGCAGCCTCCGGGCCTTCGTGAAGGTGGTGGAAAGCGGCAGCTTTGCCGAGGCCGGCCGGCAGCTGCGGCTGTCGCGCTCGGCGATCAGCAAATACATCGCCGACCTCGAGGAGAGCCTCGGGGTCCAGCTTCTGAACCGCACCACAAGGCACGCCAGCCCGACCGAGAACGGCCAGCGCTATTTCGAGCGCGCGGTCGTGATCCTCTCGGAGATCGAAGCGGCGGACCAGGCGGTGACGCAGGCGCAATCGGCGCCGCGGGGACTGCTCCGCGTCAACGCGCCGATGTCGTTCGGCACGATGCGGCTCGGGCCGGTCCTCGCCGATTTCATGACGCGCTTCCCGGAGCTGCAGCTCCAGATCGTGCTCAGCGACGATCTGCTCGATCCCGTGCAGGACGGCTTTGACGTGACGTTGCGGATCGCGGAGCTGGAATCGTCGAGCCTGATCGCGCGCAAAATCATGCCGGTGGGGCGCATGATCTGCGCGTCGCCGGATTATCTCGCCCGGCACGGCACGCCGAAGCATCCGCAGGATCTGCGCGAGCATGCTTCGCTGACCTACGGCTTCCTGCTCACGGGTAATCAGTGGAAGCTCACCGGCCGCGACGGCGACCACTGGATCCAGCCGGCCTGGTCGCTCTGCGTCAACAATGCCGAGGTGCTGCGCGATGTCGCCATCAAGGGCAGGGGACTGGCGCTGCTGCCGGAGTTCATTGCGGCCGATGCGTTGCGGAAAGGCGAGTTGCGGACAGTGCTGGATGATTATTCCGCGCCGCCGCTGGCGCTCTATGCGGTCTATCCGCCGACGCGGCACCTGTCCGTGAAGGTGCGGTTGTTCATCGACTTCCTGGTCGAGCGGTTCGGGCGGGAGGATGAGGAAGTTGGCGGGCGCAGACGTGCGGAGGCTGGGTCGTGAAGCCACGAATCTGCCGGGGCAACGGCTCGCAGCGCCAGTCTAGGGACTCTGCCGCTGAAATTGTGAGTGGCATGGGTTCTCCCATTGTCAGCGTTGTTGACAGTGATTCCTCGGAATTACTCTAGCGCGAATGATAAGATGAAGTCCGGCAACCAGCAGAGGCCATGATGATTGTGCCTCTGCTGAGAGTCCCGCGCAGTGGCTGGATAAGATTATATCGCAACGGAGACTTGAACTTTCTTCCCGTGGCTTGGGACTCATATTCGCGTCCCGACTTCGCCTCAGGACAGAGAGAGTTCAGCCGCTGTCGGGCGTTGCCGAGGGCTCTCTTCCGTGCCACCGCGAAGAGCCTGGCTCGATGAGTCGCCCGCACTTCTCGACTTGGTTTCAACAAGCGCAGGAGGAAGCTATGCGGAAGTCTCTCACCTTTTTCCTTTCTGGTGTGGCATTGGCCGTCGCGGCGTCAACCGCCGTAGCCGGTGAGCGGGTGCTCGAGTTCAAGCTCGTCACCAAGCCGCTCGACCTCAAGGTCATAGAGGCCGCAAACGTTGAAGGACAGACGGTCGTGTCCGGAAAATTCTTCGGAGTGGCCGTCTTCAGCGATGGCCGTATCGGCGTGAAAGAGTTCGTCAATAGTTCGGACCAGCTCAAAGGGTCTGGCCCCTTCTTCGGCTATAGCACTTACACGTTCGAGGAAGGCTCGATTACGGCGCGCTACACCGGATCGGCCAAAGACGGCAAATCGACGGGCGAATACACGATTCTGTCGGGCACTGGTGCCTACGCGAATGCAACGGGTACGGGAACCATCGAAAGCGCGCCGAACCCATTCAAGGGTGTCAACCTGCTCAACATAAAGCTGGTCGTTAAAACTTCGGGCTCGTGATAGCGAATGCTAAACAGGTCCCGCACGAAGGTAGTTGATCTCTTGGGGGGCGCGCTGGCCCGGCCGGAAACACAGCGCCGGCCGGGCGACCTGCTGAAGAACCGGCTGGAGTCGTGGGATTGATCTTTCCGCTTGGCCAGCCGCTGGTGCCGCAGGAGAGAACGCTTGGGAGCTCCGACCTGCGCAAATCTAGCTGACAGATTGCTGTCCGGCAGGTTCAAGCAGATCATTCAGCGCTTGCATCGACGCCTGTCGAATCTCGGCGAGTTCGCGTGCGGCACTGTCGAGTTCGGCAGGTGACATCGCGGGTGCCGCCAGCTCGACGTCGCGGCTGCGCTCGAACAGGCGGACGAGGCCGAGCGCACTTGCCGCGCTGCCAAGTTGATGCGCGGATCGTGCGAGGTGCTTGTGATCGCCCGCCGCCGCGGCGTCGGCGATGTCGTGGATCAATCGTTCTCCCGTCTGCTGGAGCAGATGGTGGAGCTTGTCGATTTGCGCGGCGCCCAGCAGCTCCCGCTGGTCGTCGAGGAAAGGCCGATCGATCAGTTCGGTCGCCGGGCGTTGCGCGGCTGCCGGCTCGGCCACCAGATCATCCTCGATCGCCTCGCGCAGCGCGTTGACCAGGATCGGCTTGCTGACGACCTTGGCGATGCCGGCGCCGGCAAGCCGATCGCGGGCGCGGCCGGAGACGTCGGCGGTCACGGCGATGAGGCGCGGCATCTTGGCAAGTCCGAGCTCGCCGATCCGGAAGGCCGCCTCCACGCCGTCCATGTCGGGCATGTGCAGATCCATCAGGATGACGTCGAAGGCCTGATCGCGGGCGAGCTCGACGGCTGCGGCGCCGTTCCTGGCGATCGTCGTGTGGTGGCCGAGCCGGTGCAGGATCGCTGCGCCGACCTCGCAATTGACGGGGTCATCGTCGACCAGAAGCACGCGGAGCTGCCGCGACGGCGGCGCAAGCGCGCCTTGCGCCACGCTGCTTCCGGCAAGCCCGAGCGGCACTTCGAGCGTGAACGTGCTGCCCGCGCCGGGCGCGCTCTCGACCTTGAGCTCGCCGCGCATCAGGCGGGTGAGACGGCGCGCGATCGCAAGGCCGAGGCCGGTGCCGCCGAAGCGACGCGCGATGCTGTCGTCGGCCTGGACGAAATCCTCGAAAATCCGCTCGTGCAGCCCGGGCGCGATGCCGATGCCGGTGTCGCGCACGATGATGCACAGCAGGAGGTGATCGCCGCGCCGCTCGGTTGCCGCGCTCACGCCGATGCCGCCGCTCGGGGTGAACTTGATCGCGTTGCCGATCAGGTTGAGCAGGATGCGGTTGAGCCTGACGGGATCGCCATGCGCGGCGGTGTCGACCGTGTCATCGCAGGCGAGATCGAAGCTCAGGCCCTTGTCGAGGGCTTGCGGACGCATCAGGTCGCCGGCGGCTTCGATCAACTGGTCGAGACGGAAGTCGCGCGTCTCCAGCATTTCCGTGCTGGCCTCGAGACGCGCATATTCCAGCACCGCATCGACCAGCGCGATCAGCGTTTCGCCCGACGCCGCCGCGGTGGCAAGATGGCGGCGCTGGGCCTCGCTGAGGCTGCCGTCGTCCAAGAGTTGCAGCACGCCCATGACGCCGTTGAGCGGCGTGCGCAACTCATGGCTGACGACGGCGAGGAAGCGCGACTTGGTCTCATTGGCCGCGACCGCCGCGCGGCGCGCGCGCTCGGCGGCGTCGTGCTCGGCGAGCGCGTGGTCGCGGGCCTTCTCCAGCTCGGAGGTGCGCTCGATCACCTTGCGCTCGAGCGTGGCGTAGGATTCGCGCAAATGCGCCGCCATGCGGTTGAACTGCTCGCCGAGCGCCTCCAGCTCGTCGCCGGTCTTGATCGCGAGCCGCGAGTTGAGGTCGCCGCTGCCGATCCGCCTGGCTCCTTGGGTCAGCAGCTGGATCGGCACGGTCATGCGCCGGCTGAGAATGAGCGAGACCAGCACCGCGCAGGCGAGCAGGATCACGAGCAGGAAGGTCGAGCGGCCGATCGAGGCATAGATCGGCGCGTAGGCTTCGGTAAGCGGCAGCTCGACGAACACCAGCCAGCCGAGCGAGGGCACGGTCGCATAGGTCGACAGCACGCGCTGGCCGGAGAGATCCTCCTTGACGAGGCCGCCCGAAGGCGGCCCGATGCCGTCGAGCGCGGCGCGGACGTCGGCATGGCCGGAGAGATCGCTGCGCTGGAGCGCCCGCCATAAATCGGGATGCGCGATCAACACGCCCATGCGGTCGACGACATAGGCCTTGCCGGTGTTGCCGACCCTGATTCCCGTGACGAGGTCCCAGATGAAGCGCAGATTGACCTCGGCGACGATCACATCGGGAGCGCGCCCGGTGCCGCGCGTGGCGAGCGTCATGAAGGGCTCGGTGTCGCCGAAGAAATAGACGGGACCGTAATAGGCCCGGCTGTCATTGGCACCGCGGAAGGCGGCTGAAGCGGAGAGATCGGCGTTGCTGCCGACCTTGTCGGCGATCCGGCGCGATACGCGCAGCTGCTCGCGGCCTTCCGAATTGAGCTGGGCGATCTCCGCGATCGCAGGCGAGAGGCGCAGGAGGCGGATGGCGTTCAGCCGCTCGTCCTCGTGGGTCGACAGCTCCGGCGGCAGGCGCGCGAGCCACCTGATCTGGTTCTCGATCTGGCCGATGAACTGGCCGATCTGAATCGCTGCGGAGGCGGCCTGTTCGCGCTGGGTCGCCGCCAGCAGCTGCTTCTGCTCGCGATAGGAGAACCAGACGTCGAAGCTGGTGTTGATGGCGAGCGCGGCGAAGGCGAGGGCGACGATCGAGTAGAGATATTTCCTGAACAGCCGGCCGGAAGGCGTGCGCGAAGGTTCCTGGTCGCCGGGATCGTTCACTCGCGGATCTCGTCGGCGCGCGCGAGCAGCGTGAACGGGATCGTCAAGCCGAACGAGCGGGCGACCGTGCGGTTGATCAACAGCTCGTATTTGCGCGGCGATTGCACTGGAAGGTCGCCGGGCTTGGTGCCGCGCAGGATCAGGTCGACGTAATCGGCCGAGCGCACCTCGAGCGTTGGGCCGTAGCTCATCAGCCCGCCGGCATCGATGAAGTAATGGAACGGATAGATCGTGGGCACGCGGTAATTGGCGGCGGCCGCGACCACCGCCTTGCGGTTGACCACGAGGAAGCTGTCGACCAGCGCCACCATCGCCGCCTTGGGCAGTTCGGAAAAGCGCTTGACGGCGTCGTCGATCTCCGCGGGCGCGTTGACGGGCGCGGGGATCACGGAGACGCCGGATGCGGCAGCCTCCTGCTCGATCGATTCGAGGAAGAAGCGTCCGCCGCGCGGCGTGGTCGCGGGGTTGAACAGGATGCCGACGCGCGCGACGTCGGGCACGGCCTCGCGGATCAGCTGGAGCCACTTGCCGCCCATCTCGGCGCTGCTGTTGGTGAAGCCGGTGGCGTTGCCGCGGGGATGCGCGAGGCTTTCGACGAAGCCGTTGCCGACCGGATCGTTCGCGGTCGCAAACACGACCGGGATGGCCTTGGTGGCGGCAAGGACGGCGGCGGTCTCGATCGTCGACCCCGTCAGGATCACGTCCGGCTTGAGGTCGAGCAATTCCTGGACGGCCATCTTCAGCCGGTCCGGCGCGCCGAAGGTGGAACGGAGCTCGAGGCGGAAGTTGACGCCTTCGACCCAGCCGCGCTGCCGCAAGCCGGCGACGAGGTTGCCCAGGCGAGAGCTTGCGCTGTCGATCATGCCGCGTCTGGTCAGCTCGTCGTCGAGCGGCAATGCGGTGAGCGAGGCGACGATCCGCACGCGATTGTCGGTTGCGCCGAGCGCGATCGATCCCGCGACCGACGCAGTCGCGAGGCGAATGAAGCCGCGGCGATTGACCGCCGAGGAAACGAAAGATCGCCCCGTCATGGACTAAGTTGCACGATCGCCTTGCTTTGCTCGATGCTTAGCGCGAAAGCGGGGTGCCCACAATCGGCGAAAGGCGCATGTGAATGTTCGTTCGCAGGCTTTCGATCTGGTGCCCGGCGGCCTAGCGCCGCAGCGTGAACGCGTCCGCGCTGCGCCGTTGCTCCCATTTCGCCTGCTCCAGCTCGGGCCGGTCGCACTCGATCTCGGGATAGCCGATGCAGAGATAGGCGATGAACTTCCAGCTGTCAGGCACGTCGAGAACAGCGTGCATGCGCGCAGGGTTCAGTATCGACACCCAGCCGAGGCCGATGCCCTCGGCGCGGGCGGCGAGCCACATCGCGGTGATGGCGGCGACCACGGAATATTCCGTCGTTTCAGGCATGGTCGCGCGGCCGAGGCCGTGGCCGATGTCGCTGCCCTTGTCGGCGAACACGGCAAGATGGCCGGGCGCCTGCTCGAGGCCGGACAGTTTCAAGGTGGCATAGCGTGCGGCGCGGTCGCCGGAGTAGCAGCTCAGCGCGTCGGCATTGCACGTCCTGAAATCTTCGACCACGGCGCGGCGCGTTGCAGTATCATTGACGATCACGAAGCGCCAGGGCTGGCTGAGGCCGACCGAAGGCGAGAGGCAGGCGGTCTCGATCAGGCGATCGATCGCCCCCTCCGGCAGCGGATCGCTGCGGAAGCGGCGCACGTCGCGGCGCCACACGAACAGCTCGCGTAAGTGCTGGCGGAAGCTATCGTCGAACTCGACCATGAGGTCATCGCCCCATTTGGAAGGACGCCGCCACCAGCAGGATCAGGATCTCGCCCGTCTGCTCGAACGCGCCGAGGATGTCGCCGGTCTGCCCCCCGATTTGGCGGATGGCAAGCCGCGCCAGCAGCAGGCCGGCCAGTGACAGCAGGATCAGGCCGACCAGCGCCTTGCCCGGCCCCAACGTCAGGGCAAGCGCAAGCGTTCCAAGCGCGAAGGCTATGGCCACGCTGCGCCCGGGCGGCGCCCCGGCGCCGGCAGAGAGGCCATCAGGCCGCGCCGACGGGACTAGCGACATGAAGGCCGGCAGGCCGGCACGGGCAGCAACGTGCGCCGCGCACAGCGCGAGCATGACGGCCCATGGATTTGCGATCGTCGCAAGCGCGCTCCAGCGCAGGCCGAACGATAGGATCAGGGCGCAGACGCCATAGGTCCCGATCCGGCTGTCGCGCATGATCTCGAGCTTGCGCTCGCGCGTGCGGCCGCCGCCGAGGCCGTCCGCGGTGTCGGCAAGTCCGTCCTCGTGCAGCGCGCCGGTGATGAGGGCGGTCGTGGCTAGCACGAGGAGGGCGGCAAGGCTCGGCGTCAGTCCGAAGCGAATGGCGATCTTGTAAGTGAGGGCGCCGGCGAGGCCGACCAGCAGCCCCGCGACCGGCAGCGCCCACGTTGCCCGCGCAACGGCGCCGTCGCCCGCAGGCTTCGAGGATGCCACCGGCAGGATCGTCACGAACGATGTCGCCATCTTGAGATCGGCGAGGATGTCCTTGAGAAGCTCGGCGCGCGGGATCATTTCAGCTTCAACGGCAGGCCGGCGACGACGAACTCGACCTCGTCGGCGGCACCGGCAATGATCTGGTTCATGATTCCGGCGGCATCGCGGAAGCTGCGCGCCAGCGCATTGTCGGGCACGATGCCGAGGCCGACCTCGTTGGTGACGAGCACGACGGGGCTGTTGAGGCGGGGCAGCGTGTCGGCGAGCTCTCTTACGTCTCGCTCCCAATCGCGCGCCGCATGCATCAGGTTGGAGAGCCACAGCGTCAGGCAGTCCACGAGCCTTGCGCCGCCGCCTTCGGTCGAGAGCAGCGCGGGCACAAGATCGAGCGGCACCTCGCGCTCGATCCAATCGGCTCCGCGCCGCGCGCGATGTCTTGCGATGCGTTCCTGCATTTCGCCATCGAGCGCCTCGGCCGTCGCGACGTAGACGGGCTGGCCGGCAAAGCTGCGCGCGCGCGCTTCGGCCCGGGTACTCTTGCCCGATCGCGCCCCACCGGTGATCAAGATGACGGCCATGAAGGTCTCCTGCGGCAGCACTAATCATCAAACGCGGCCAAAGACAAAGCCGAAATCAGGCGGCGAGGGGCTTGCGCTCAGCCGCCGTCTTGCGCAACAGGGGCGGGACAGGAGCTAGATGTGGACTTTGCGGGCGCGATGGTGGTGGCGATGGCGGTGGATGCCCTTCTGGGCTGGCCGGCCTGGCTGTTCGCGCGGATCGGGCATCCCGTCACCTGGCTGGGCGGGCTGATTGCCGGCATCGACACCGCCTTGAATCGCGCGTCCGATCCGCCGGCGTTGCGCCGAGCCGCGGGCGTCGCCGGCGCGCTTGCGGTGATCGCGCTCTCCGTAGCGCTCGGCTGGGCGCTGCAATCACTGCTTCCTTCGGGTTGGGTCCAGATCGTGCTGATTGGCATCCTGGCCTGGCCATTGGTCGCGCTGCGCTCGCTGCATGATCATGTGGCTGCCGTCGCCATGCCCTTGCTGGCCGGCGACGTTGCCGCCGCGCGCGAAGCGGTCTCGCGCATCGTCGGCCGCGATCCCGCAAGCCTCGATGACGCCGGCATCGCGCGCGCGGCGATCGAGAGTCTTGCCGAAAACACTTCCGACGGCATCGTCGCGCCGGTGTTCTGGGGCGCGCTGTTAGGCTTGCCCGGTATCCTCGGCTACAAGGCGATCAACACGCTGGACTCCATGATCGGCCACCGCAGCGAACGGCACGAAGCCTTTGGATGGGCGGCAGCGCGCATCGACGATGTCGCCAATTTCATCCCGGCGCGGCTGACCGGATTTCTGGTCGTGCTGCTGGCGCCGCGAAGATCGGACGCGCTGGCGTGCATGACGCGCGATGCGCGCCGGCATCGCTCGCCCAATGCCGGCTGGCCGGAAGCGGCGATGGCGGGCGGACTCGGCGTGCGGCTCAGCGGCCCCCGCATCTATCACGGCAACGCGACCAACGAGCCCTGGCTGAACGAGGGTGCGCGCGATCCGCGCGCCGCCGATATCACCGAGGCGCTGACAGTCTATCGCCGCGCCATGCTGCTGGTCGGCGGCGTGCTTGCGATCCTGGCTTTCGCGTGAAACAACGGGGCATGCGCGAGCACGGTGGAAATCTCGATCTGGCCCAGCGGCGTTTCGGCGGACGCGCAGAGGATTGGATCGATCTGTCGACCGGGATCAACCGGATGCCCTATCCCGTGGGCGAGGTAAGCGCACGCGCGTGGAGCGCGCTGCCGTCACGCGCCGAGATCGAGGCATTGCATCAGGCGGCGCGGCACGGCTACCGCACGAGCGCACCGATCGTTGCGATGGGCGGTGCTCAGGCCGCCATTCAATTGCTGCCGCAACTCGCGGCGCCCGGGCGCGCGCGTATCCTCGCGCCGACCTACAATGAATATGCCGGCGTCCTGTCGGCCGCCGGCCGGGACGTCCAGGAGGTTGCCGAGCTCGATGCGCTGGCGGGTGCGGACCTCGCCATCGTCGTCAATCCCAACAATCCCGACGGGCGGTGCCATTCGCGCAAGGATCTGCTCGCGCTGTTGCCGCGCGTCGGCCGTCTCGTCGTAGACGAGAGCTTTGCGGACCCGATTCCGCAATTGTCGCTTGCACCCGACGCGGATCGACCGGGACTGTTGATCCTGCGGTCGTTCGGAAAGTTTTATGGCTTGGCCGGCCTGCGGCTCGGCTTCGCCATCGGTCATGCCGCCGACATCGACAAGCTTGCCGCCGTGTCGGGTCCATGGCCTGTTTCGGGCGCGGCGATCGAAATCGGCTGCCGTGCCTTGCGCGATGAGGCCTGGACCGAGGTTACGTCGGCGCGGCTCGCGCGCGACTGTGTTCGCCTCGACGCATTGGCGCATGCGCAAGGCTGGCGGCTCATCGGCGGCACGTCGCTGTTTCGCTTGTACGAAACGCCTGACGCACTGGCTGCACAGGAAAGGCTCGCGCGCGTCCACATCTGGTCCCGCGTCTTCGCGCAACAGCCGACATGGCTGCGCCTCGGGCTCCCCGGCAGCGAAGCCGAATGGACGCGCCTTGCCGAGGCCCTAGCGCGCTAGCGCGAGCAGGCCTTCGACGTCGAGATGCTTTTCGATGTGATCGGCCAGCGCCTCGAGCGCGCTCTCGACCCTGGCGTGATAGGGCTCGTCGCCCGCGGGAATGTCGAGCTTGGCGAGGTAGGCCTTGCGGAAATCATCCGACGTGAACAGGCCGTGCAGATAGCTGCCCTGCACACGGCCGTCGCGCGAGATCGCGCCTTCAGGCTCGCCGTCCAGCCTCGCGAAGGGACGGGCGCGATCCGGGCCGTCGGTGCGGCCGATGTGGATCTCGTAAGCCTGGATCGGCTGATCCGTCGCGGCATGCACGGCCGCGACGCGCGTGAGGGTCTTTTGCGGGCTCATCACCGTCTCGACATCGAGAAGCCCGAGGCCCGGCGTGTCGCCCGCAGGCCCTTCGATGCCTTCGGGGTCGGCGACGCTGCGTCCCAGCATCTGATAGCCGCCGCAGAGGCCGAGCACGTGGCCGCCGCGGCGGTGGTGCGCGAGCAGGTCGATGTCCCAGCCCTGCGCGCGCAGGAATGCGAGGTCGCCGCGGGTGGATTTGGAGCCAGGAATGATGACGAGGCGCACGTCGCCCGGGATCGCCTCACCGGGATGCACCATCACGAGATCGACACCAGGCTCGAGCTTGAGCGGATCGAGATCGTCGAAATTGGCGATTCGCGACAGCGCAAGGCAGGCGATCTTGCACTGGCCCGGCCTGCGGGCGTCGCGCAGGCCGAGCGCATCCTCGGCCGGCAGCTCACCGGCGCGCGGAAACCAGGGCAGCACGCCGAGGCCGCGCCATGCGGTCTTTTGCTCGATCAGCCTGTAGCCGTCGTCGAACAGCGTGGGATCGCCGCGGAACTTGTTGATGACGAAGCCAGAGATCATCGCGGCATCGTCGGGGTCGATCACCGTCCTGATGCCGACCAGCTGGGCGATGACACCGCCACGGTCGATGTCGCCGACCAGCACGACCGGCGCATTCGCCTTGCGGGCAAAGCCCATATTGGCGATGTCGGACTTGCGCAAATTCACCTCGGCCGGGCTGCCGGCGCCTTCGACCAGCACCAGATCGGCGCGCTCCTTCAGCCGTTCGAAACTCTCCAGCACCGCGCCCATCAGCGACGGTTTCATCGCCGCGTAGTCGCGCGCGCGTGCGGTCGCGATGCGCTTGCCGTGGACCACGACCTGCGCGCCGACATCGGTCTCGGGTTTGAGCAGCACCGGGTTCATGTCGGTGTGCGGCTCGACACCGGCGGCGAGGGCCTGCAGCGCCTGGGCGCGGCCGATCTCACCGCCATCGACGGTGACCGCGGCGTTGTTCGACATGTTCTGCGGCTTGAACGGCAGCACGCGCAGACCACGGCGCGTAAAGGCGCGCGCGAGGCCGGCGACGATGAGCGACTTGCCCACGTCCGAGCCGGCGCCCTGAATCATCAATGCGCGTGCCATTGAAGCTAGAACTCGACGCCGGCCTGCGCCTTGATGCCGGAGCGGAAGGGATGCTTGACCAGCGTCATCTCGGTGACGAGGTCGGCGATCTCGATCAGCTGGTCCTTGGCGTTGCGCCCGGTGAGCACGACATGCGTCATCGCAGGCTTTTGCGTCGTCAGGAAATCGACGACTTCGGCGATGTCGAGATAGTCGTAGCGCAGCGCGATGTTGATCTCGTCGAGCACGACCATGCGCAGCCGCTCGTCGAGGATCAGCTCCTTGGCTTTCTCCCAGCCGGCGCGCGCGGCAGCGATGTCGCGGGTGCGGTCTTGGGTCTCCCAGGTGAAGCCTTCGCCCATCGCGTGGAACTGACAGAGTTCGCCGAAATGGTCGGTGAGCAGGCGCCGTTCGCCCGTATCCCAGGCACCCTTGATGAATTGCACCACCGCACAAGGGAAGCCATGCGCGACGCAGCGGACGATCATGCCGAAAGCCGAGGAGGATTTGCCCTTGCCGGCGCCGGTATGGACGATGATCAGGCCCTTTTCGCCGCTCTTGGTCGCCATGATCTTGTCGCGAGCGGCCTTCTTCTTCGCCATTTTGGCGGCGTGGCGGGCGTCGGTTTCCTCGGTCGTGTGGGTTTCCGGTTCAGGCGTCATCGGTCCCGGTCCTTCGGCTTGACAAGTGGCGGCCACCGGCAAATGGTGGCCTGGCGTTGGTTCCTGTCCTATGACAGGCGAAGAGGGAATGCGATAGGGTCCGAATCCGCAAAGATTTGGGTCCAAACTGCAGCCGCCCCCGCGACCGTGACCGGAGAGATGCCCGAAGCCACTGATTCCTTTTGGGATCGGGAAGGCGGGGATCGAAGGGCCAAAACCCTGCTCCGCAAGCCGGGAGACCTGCCAGCGCGGACGAGTTTTGGACCGGCGGACGGGGTGTTCCGCGACGGGGAAGCGGGCCTTCAGGAGAATGGTCCGTGCGCCTCATCGCCTCCCGCTGTTATCTGGAAGAGGCGATGACCGTCACACTTCATGTCTGCATCACCTGCCGCGCCGGCCAGACGCTCGGCGAGGGCGAGACGACGCCCGGCAAGCGCCTGCATGGCGCGATCCTCGAGGCCGGCGTGCCCGAGGGCGTCAGCGTGGTTCCCGTCGAATGCCTGTCGGCGTGCAGCCAGGGCTGCTCGGTCGCGCTCAGCGCGCCCGGCCGCTGGTCCTATGTCTATGGCCGCCTGTCCGATGCGAATGCGCAGGACGTGGTCGCAGGTGCTGCGGCCTACGCGGCGGCGCCCGACGGAATCGTGCCCTGGCGCAGCCGTCCCGAAATCTTCCGCAAGCAGTCGCTTGCCCGTATTCCCCCTGTTACCGTCGTGCCGGAGGCCGCTGAATGAACTCGCTCGCAAAAGTCCCGGTTACGGTCGTCACGGGTTTCCTGGGCTCCGGCAAGACGACGCTGATCCAGCATCTGCTCAGCAATGCCGGCGGCAAGAAGCTCGCCGTGCTCGTCAACGAGTTCGGCAGCGAAGGCGTCGACGGCGAGATCCTGAAGTCCTGCGCCGATGCGAATTGCCCGGAGGAGAACATCGTCGAGCTCGCCAATGGCTGCATCTGCTGCACCGTCGCCGACGATTTCATTCCGACCATGGAGCAACTCTTGGCGCGCCCGGTGCGGCCCGATCACATCCTGATCGAGACCTCGGGCCTGGCGCTGCCAAAGCCGCTGCTGAAGGCGTTCGACTGGCCGGAGATCCGCTCGCGCATCACGGTCGACGGCGTGATCGCGCTGGCCGACGCCGAGGCCGTCGCGGCCGGCCGCTTCGCGCCGGATCCGGCTGCGGTGGAAGCGCAGCGCGCGGCGGACGACAATCTCGATCACGAGACGCCGCTGTCAGAAGTGTTCGAGGACCAGATCGCCTGCGCCGACATCGTGCTGCTGACCAAGGCCGATCTTGCGGGCGCAGCCGGAATCGAAGCCGCAAAAGCGGCGATCACCGCCGAGATGCCGCGCCGCGTGCCGATGCTGCCGGTCACCGACGGTGCGATCGATGCGCGCGTCATTCTCGGCCTCGGCGCTGCCGCCGAGAATGATCTCGCCGCGCGGCCATCGCATCATGACGGCGAGGAGGAGCACGAGCACGATGATTTTGCCTCGGTCGTGATTGATCTTCCGGAGGTCGCCGACATCGACGCGCTGGTCGCATCGGTCCAGAAACTGGCGCGCGAGCAGAACGTGCTGCGGGCGAAGGGGTACATCGCGGTCGCTGGCAAGCCGATGCGCCTGTTGTTGCAGGCGGTCGGCGAGCGGGTGCGCCATCAGTTCGACAAGCCCTGGGGCGCGGGTCTCAGACAGTCGAAGCTCGTCGTGATCGGCGAGCATGGCGATATCGACGAGGCCGCCATCAAGGCAGGACTTGGTCTTTCAGGATCTGGCATCTGATGCACGTCGTCTTCCGCGAGAGCCGCGGTCTCGAGGAGACCGCGACGCCAAGAGACATCGGCCAGGACCCGGCCGATCTCGTGGTGCTCTCGTATTCGGATTCCGATTTGGCCGCGTTTGCGGCCGGCTGGCGCCGCGGTCGGGGCAGCCTGCCGTCGCTGCGGCTGGCCAATCTCGCGGAGCTGCGTCATCCGCTGTCGGTCGACACCTATATCGAACGGACGCTGTCGCAGGCGCGGGGCATATTGGTGCGCCTGATCGGCGGGGAGTCCTATTGGGCATACGGGCTCGCGGCGCTCCAGCAACTCGCGCAAGAGCGCAACATCGTGCTCGCCGTGCTGCCGGCGGACGGCCGCGACGACGCGCGGCTGGATGCGTACTCGACCCTGCCGGTCTCGACGCTGCGGCGGCTCAAGGTGCTCTGCGACTCCGGTGGCCCGGTCGCCGCGCAAGCCGCGATCGCGCAGCTCGCGCTGGCCTCAGGCCTTTATGCCGGCCCGGTCATCGGCGAGATGACCGTGCCCGAGATGGGATTCTATGATCCCGCGCGCGGTGTCATTGCCGCGCCAGTTGGCGAGGGCAAGCCGCGCGCACTCGTGACGTTCTATCGCTCCTATCTCACCGCCGCCGATACGGGGCCCGTCGACGCCTTGATTGCGGCGCTGCGCGAGAAGGGATTTGACGCCTACGGCGTGTTCGTCACCTCGCTGAAGGCGCCGGGCGCTGCCGACTGGCTGCGCGCGCATCTGGCACAACATCCTGCGGCGGCGATCGTCAATGCGACGGCGTTCTCGGCCCTTGGCGACGACGGCACCACGCCATTCGATGCCGCGTCCTGTCCGGTGTTCCAGGTTGCGCTCTCCACGGCGCGGCGCGAGGATTGGGCGGAATCACTGCGCGGCCTGTCGCCCGGCGATCTCGCGATGCATGTCGTGCTGCCGGAGGTCGATGGCCGCCTGTTCGCAGGCGTGGTGAGCTTCAAATCGGCCGGTCAGCGCGATCCCGATCTGCAATTCGCGCATCTAGCGCACAGGCCCGACGAAGAGCGCGTCAACGCCGTTGCCACGCGCGTCGCGGCTTGGCGTCGCCTCGCGGAGAAGCCCGCCGGCGAGAAGCGGCTGCCGATCGTGCTGTCGAACTATCCGGGCCGGCCGCATCAGATCGCGCACGCCGTCGGGCTCGACGCGCTGGCGTCGGTCGAGGCGTTGATCTCCGATCTCGCGGAGGTCGGCTTCGACGTTGCGCCGGTCGATGCGCTCGGCGCAAAACTATTGAAGCAGAGCTTGACCTGGAGCGTCGCCGAATATCGCACGGGGCTGGCGCGCCTGCCGCAATCCTTGCAGGACGATCTCGTGCAGGCCTGGGGCGCACCGGAGAACGATCCGAGCTGCCGCGACGGCGCGTTCTACTTCGCTGCGATCCAATGCGGCCGGTCGATCATCGCAGTCCAGCCCGAGCGCGGCGACGCGGCCTCGCGCGATGCCGATTATCACGATCTCGCCTGCACGCCGCGCCACGCCTATGTCGCGTTCTATCTCTGGCTCCGGCAGCAAGGCTGCGATGCCGTCGTGCATATGGGCGCGCACGGCACGCTGGAATGGCTGCCCGGAAAATCCGTGGCGCTGTCGCAAGCGTGCTGGCCGGAAGCGCTGATCGGCGATCTCCCCGTCATCTATCCCTTCATCGTCAACGATCCCGGCGAGGCCGCGCAGGCCAAGCGGCGCATCGGCGCGGTCACGATCGGCCATCTGCCGCCGCCGCTTGAGACATCCGCGGTGCCGGAGGGCCTGCGCCGGCTCGAACGCCTGCTCGACGAATATTCGACCGCCGATGGTCTCGATCCCGCGCGCCGCCAGCGGCTGATCGCGGCGATCCGTGACGAGGCGCGGGCGGCGGGTCTCGAAGACGATCTCGGCCTCGATGCAATGGCCGCACCGGCCGAAGCCATCCCGCGGATCGACCGCTTCGTCTGCGACCTCAAGGAGAGCCAGTTCGGCGATGGCCTGCACGTGTTCGGCCGCGGTGCCTGCGGCGAAGCGGAGCGCGATGCATTGCGTTCCGTGCTCGCCGGAAAACGCGTTGCCCCCGGGCCGTCGGGCTCTCCGTATCGCGGGCGTCAGGATGTGCTGCCGACAGGGCGCAACCTCTTCGCCGTCGACCCGCGTGCGGTGCCGACGCCGTCGGCGCATGCGCAGGGGATAAAACTCGCCGAAGAGCTGTTGCGCCGTCATCTGCAGAATCACGGCGACTGGCCGAAGGGCCTCGTGGTGGATCTCTGGGGCTCGGCGACGATGCGCACCGCAGGCGAAGAGTTCGCGATGGCGTTGCATCTGGCCGGCCTCGCGCCGCGCTGGGATCACGCTTCCGGCCGTGTCACCGGTTACGACATCATCGCCCCGGCCGAGCTCGGCCGTCCGCGCATCGACGTCACGCTGCGCGTATCCGGCCTGTTCCGCGATGTCTTCGCAGGGCTGGCGCAATTGTTCGAAGCCGCCGCCGAGGCGCTCGCCGCGCGCGAGGACGAGGGCGATGAGAATCCCTATCGCCAGCGTGCGTCCCGCGTGTTCGCGCCGCGGCCGGGACAATACGGCGTCGGCCTCTCGGCTATCCCGGATGCCTTCACGCCGGACACGCGCGAGGCCGCAGGCGAAGCGTGGCTGTCGGCATCGTCCTGGGCGTTCTCTGCCGATGGCGCGATGCAGCCGGATCGCGCTGGTATCGAACAGCGTCTCGCGTCCGCCGATGCTTTTGTCCATGTCCAGGACTTGCCCGAAACCGATCTGCTGCTGGCCGCCGACTATGCCGCGCATGAGGCAGGCATCGCCGCGGCAGCCGCGAACCTCGGCGCAGGCGTGCCGTCGCTCTATCACCTCGATGCGACGCGGCCCGGCGAGCCGCATGCGCGCACGCTGACGGAAGAGATCTCGCGCGTCGTTCGCGCACGGGCGGCCAATCCGGCCTGGATCTCCGGCATGATGCGCCACGGTTTCCGCGGCGCCGCCGAGATCACCGCGACGCTGGAGCACATGGCCGCCTTCGCGCATCTCGCCGGCGCGGTGCCGCCGCATCTGTTCGACCTCTATTACGACGCGACACTCGGCAACGACGACGTCCGCGCCTTCATGGCGCACGAAAATCCGTCCGCACTCGCCGCGATGGAAACCTGCTTCACGCGCCTGCGCGAAGCCTCGCTCTGGCGAACCCGCCGCAATTCGATTGCAGCGGCGCTGCGGGAGGCCTCATGAGCGCGACCACGGTCAAGGGTTGGTGTCCCGGCGCGCTGCGCCCGATGCAATCGGGCGACGGGCTCGTGGTGCGCGTGCGTCCGTTCGGGGGACGCCTTGAAGCACCACAAATCTCCGGGCTTGCGGAACTCGCCGAGCGCTTCGGCAACGGTCTAATCGACGTCACGAGCCGGGCCAATCTGCAGATCAGGGGCGTTCAGGAGGACGGCCATCGGCCGTTGCTCGATGGTCTGGCGCAACTGGCGCTGCTCGATCCCGACGCCGACATCGAAGCCAGGCGCAACATCCTGGTGACGCCGTTCTGGAGCAACGGCGACGAAACGCAGTCGCTCGCCGCGGAGCTCGAGGAGGCGCTTGCCGATTCTGGCCTGGCGCTTCCCACCAAGTTCGGCTTCGCCATCGATGACGGGCGGTCGCGTGTTCTCGCCGGCGATTCCGCCGACATCCGCATCGAGCGCGACCGCTCGGGCGGTCTCCTGGTGCGGGCCGATGGCGCCAAGCTCGGTCGTTCCGTTGAACGCGGACAGGCCGTGAGCGCGGCGCTGGCGCTCGCAAGCTGGTTCATCATCTCCGGCGGTGCAAACGGCGGGCGAGGGCGCATGGCAGCCCACATCGCATCCGGCGCCGTGTTGCCTCAATCCTTGCGCGGCGAGACCGAGCCTGCGCCGGTGATGGCCGCGGTGCGTCCCGGGCACTATCCGCAAGGCGCAATGGTCGGGGTGGCGTTCGGGCAGATGCTGCACGCGACGCTGCATCAATTCTCTGCTTGCGGCCATGCGCTGCGCATGACGCCCTGGCGGATGGTGCTGAGCGAGGGCAAGCGCGAGATGCCGAGCGCGGCGGGGCTCATCACCGAGCCGTTCGATCCGGCGCTGCGCGTCATCGCCTGCAGCGGCGCGCCGCGTTGCCGCGAAGCCCATGCCGATACGCGCGCGCTGGCCGCGGCGCTGGCGCCGCGCATCCCCGCCGACGCGCGGCTCCATGTCTCCGGCTGCGGCAAGGGCTGCGCCCATTCCGGCGCGGCTGCAGTCACGCTGATTGCGACGCGCGCCGGGTTCGATCTCGTCCGCGACGGCTCGACCCGCGACGCGCCGGTGCTGCGCGGGTTGAACGGCGCCGACATCGTCAGCGATCCCTCCATCCTGGTCGGAGGGAACTGATGCCGCACACCTACGAGACCGACGGCGCTGTGATCTACCGGCAATCCTTTGCCACCATCCGGGCCGAGGCCGATCTCGCGCGCTTCACGTCGGACGAGGAGCAGGTGGTGGTGCGGATGATCCATGCCGCCGGGATGGTTGGCCTCGAGGCGCATATCCGCTTCACCCCTGATATGGCGATTGCCGCGCGCGCGGCCTTGCAGAAGGGGGCGCCGATCCTGTGCGACGCGCGCATGGTGTCCGAAGGCATTACGCGGGCAAGACTGCCCGCGGCCAATGCCGTGATCTGCACGCTCGGCGATCCCGCCGTGCCCGCGCTGGCGCAGTCCATGCGCAACACGCGCTCGGCCGCGGCTCTGGAGCTGTGGCGGCCGCATCTTGATGGCGCGATCATCGCGATCGGCAATGCACCGACCGCGCTGTTTCATCTGCTCAACATGCTGGAGGATCGCGACTGCCCGCGGCCGGCTGCGATCATCGGCTGTCCGGTCGGCTTCGTCGGCGCGGCCGAATCCAAGGCCGCGCTGATGGCCGATCCGCCGGCACCGGCGCTCACCGTCGAAGGCCGCCTCGGCGGCTCCGCCATCACGGTTGCTGCCGTGAACGCGCTGGCAAGCCGGAGCGAATAGCCATGGGACGCATCATCTGCTGCGGTCTCGGCCCCGGCGATCCTGATCTGATGAGCGTGCGTGCCGATCGTACGGTGCGGGGCGCCAGCCACGTCGCCTATTTTCGCAAGAAGGGCAGGCCCGGTCAGGCGCGCCGCATCGTCGATGGCATGCTGGCTGCGGGCGTTACCGAATATCCCATGGAATATCCTGTTACGACGGAGATCGCTTTCGACAGCCCCGAATATGTCCAGCTGCTCGCCGGCTTCTACGACGAATGGGCCGAGCGCCTGGCGCGGCTTTCGCGCGCCGTCGACGTCGTCGTGCTCTGCGAGGGCGATCCCTACTTTTACGGATCGTTCATGCATCTGCACACGCGCCTGCAGGGCCGCGTCGAGATCGAGGTGATCGCCGGCATCCCCGGCATGGTCGGTTGCTGGAACGGCGTCGGCCGGCCGATCGCGCTCGGCGACGACGTGACGACGGTGCTGATGGGCACGCTGCCCGAGGCCGAGCTCGAACGCCGCATGCGCGATTCCGATGCACTGGTCGTCATGAAGACCGGCCGCAATCTCGCAAAAGTGCGCCGCGCGCTCAGCTCCGCCGGGCGGCTCGCCGATGCCTGGCTGGTTGAGCGTGGCACCATGCCAGGCGAGCGCGTGGTGCGGCTCGCCGAGATCGATGCGGCCGACTGTCCCTATTTCGCGATCGTGCTCGTGCACGGCAAGGGCCGGCATCTGGATGCCGCCGAATGACAGGCACACTGACCATCGCGGGCCTCGGGCCGGGCAGCGACGCGCTGGTGACGCCGGAAGTTTCCGCCGCGCTTGCGACGGCGACCGACATTCTGGGCTATGCGCCCTATGTCGCGCGCGTGCCGCCGCGGCCTGGGCTCACTCTGCATCCATCCGACAATCGCGAAGAGCTGCAACGCGCGAGCGAAGCCCTGCGGCTTGCCGCCGAAGGCGGTCAGGTCGTCGTCGTCTCTTCCGGCGATCCCGGCGTGTTCGCGATGGCATCCGCCGTGTTCGAGACGCTCGAGCAGGCGCCGGAATTTCGTGAACTTTCGATCCGTGTGCTGCCCGGCGTCACCGCGATGCTGGCGGCCGCCGCGCGTGCCGGCGCGCCGCTCGGCCATGATTTCTGTGCGATCAACCTCTCCGACAATCTCAAGCCGTGGGCGGTGATCGAGAAGCGCCTGCGCCTCGCGGCGGAAGCCGATTTTGCCATCGCGATGTACAACCCGCGCTCGGCCAGCCGCCCGGAAGGATTCGGCCGTGCGCTTGCGCTGCTTCGCGAAGCCGGCTGCGGCGAGCGTCTCATGATCTTCGCGCGCGCGATCAGCGCGGCTGATGAAAAGATCGAGATCGTGACGCTGAACCAGGCGACGCCCGAGATGGCCGACATGCGCACGCTTGTCATCGTCGGCAATTCGCAGACGCGCCGCATCGGCCGCTGGGTCTATGCGCCGAGGCGCGCAGAATGACCGAGCCATTGCATCACGTCAGTGACACTCTCGACCCTTTGGCGCTCGGGCAGCTCTGGTCGCGAGATCATGATTACGGGAAGGCCGAGCCTGCGCGCCGCGTCGATCTTGGCGCGCGCGCCGTCGCCGCCGGAATTGCGGGCGACGATCCAGGCGATGCCGCGCGTGTGCAGCATCTCCAACTCGCCGTCGAGGGTGAAGGGGCCACGCGATACGATCACATCGGCCGCGAAGGGCAGCGACGCTTCGGGCGGATCGACGAAACGCAGCGTGTAGGCATGTTGCGGCTTGGCCGCGAACGGCGCGATGTGCTGACGGCCGATGGCGAGGAACACGTTTGCCGGGGCGTCGGGCAGTGCGGAGACGGCAGCATTGACATCCGCCACCTCGATCCAGTTGTCGGTGGACGCCTTGATCCAGGGCGCGCGCTCCAGCGCAAGCAACGGCGTGCCCGTCTCGGTGCAAGCCGCAACGGCGTTGCGGCTCATTTCCGCGGCGAAGGGATGCGTTGCATCGATCACATGCGTGATGCCTTCGGCGCGGATGTAATCCGCAAGTCCGCTCACGCCGCCAAACCCGCCGATGCGCGTCGGCAGCGGCTGATCGGCGGGCGCGCGGGTGCGGCCGCCATAGGAATAGATGGCATCGATGCCGGCGCGCGCGATCTCCGCGGCGAGCAGGCTCGCATCGGCCGTTCCGCCCAGAATGAGGGCGCGAATCATGTCTGATCCCTGGCTGACCATCATCGGTATCGGCGAAGATGGCCTTGCCAGGCTGTCGGAGGCAAGCCGAAAGGCGCTTGCCAAGGCCGAAACCGTGTTCGGCGGCGAGCGCCATCTTGCGCTTGCCGAAATTGGCAGCCGCGGTCGTCCATGGCCGGTGCCGTTCGATGCGGATGTCGTGCTGAGCTGTCGCGGCAGGCCGACGGTGGTGCTCGCCTCCGGCGATCCGTTCTGGCATGGCGCCGGCGCGAGCCTTGCCGAGAAGCTCGGTGGCGACGAGTGGATCGCGCATCCTGCTCCGTCCACCTTCTCGCTCGCCGCCGCGCGGCTGGGCTGGCGACTCGAATCCACCGTCTGCCTCGGGCTTCACGCCGCACCGTTCGAGCGTCTCGGTCCGCATCTGGCGCGAGGGGCGCGCATCATCTGTCTCGTGCGCGATGGGAAAGCGGCTGGCGATCTGGCTAGGTGGTTGAGCGAGCGCGGGTGGGGCGCCTCGGCCTTCTGGATGCTCGCCGCCCTCGGTGGCCCGCGCGAAAGCGTCACAGAATATCGCGCCGATAGTCTTGCCGGTGATCTCGCCGGAAACCTGGTCACCGTCGCCGTCGAGGCGAAGGGCGGACAGGGGATGCCCCGCAGTTCGGGATTATCGGACGACCTCTTCATGCATGACGGCCAGATCACCAAGCGGCCGGTACGTGCGCTCGCGCTCTCGGCGTTGGCGCCGCGGCCCGGCGAACGGTTGTGGGATATCGGCGCAGGTTCAGGCTCGATCTCCGTGGAGTGGGCGCTGTGTGGTGGGACGGCGAGTGCAGTCGAAGCGCGCGAGGATCGCGCCGCGAACATCCGCAAGAATGCAGCCGCCTTCGGTTTGGCACATCGGATCACAGTCGTCACGGGCAGGGCACCGGAAGCTCTTGCCGGGTTGGAAGCGGCGGATGCCGTCTTCATTGGCGGTGGTCTCGACGAAGTGTTATTTGATGCGATCTGGCCGCGGTTCTCGCCGGGTGCGCGGCTCGTGGCGCATGCTGTGACGCTGGAGACGGAAGCTCTGCTCGGCGAGCTGCATCGGCGTCACGGCGGCGAACTGATGCGGGCCGAAATTTCGCATGCCGCCCCGCTCGGCCGCTATCGGTCGTGGGAGGCAGCACGCCCCGTGGTGCAGTGGAGTGTGGTGCGATGAAGGTCGCCGGACTCGGCTTCAAGCGCGATGTGACGCTGGCTTCGCTGCGTGAAGCGCTGCTCGCTGCGGGCGGTGCGGAAGGGCTTGCGGCGATGGCAACCGTCAGCGATAAGGCCGACATCGAGGCGCTGAAGCAACTCGCACGTGAATGCGGCGTGCCGATCAGGGCCGTTCCGGCCGCGACACTGGCCGGCATCGACACGCCCACGCAATCGAAGCTCGTCGCGGAGAAATTTGGCACCGGATCTGTAGCCGAGGCTGCGGCGCTCGCGGTCGCCGGTCCGCGCGCGCGGTTGATTGCAGCACGGGTTGTCTCGCAGGATCGCACCGCGACCGCCGCGATTGCCGAAGGAGACGGCCCATGACGGTGCATTTCATCGGTGCCGGGCCGGGCGCACCCGATCTGCTGACGTTGCGCGGCCGCGATCTGATCGCGGCCAGTCCGGTTTGTCTCTATGCCGGCTCGCTGGTGCCGGAGGGCGTGCTGGCGCATTGCCCGCCCGGCGCACGTATCGTCAACACCGCGCCAATGTCGCTCGACGAGATCATCGCCGAGATCGCAGGCGCGCATGCGGCAGGCCTGGATGTCGCGCGGCTGCATTCCGGTGATCTCTCAATCTGGTCGGCGATGGGCGAGCAGCTCCGCCGTTTGCGTGCGCTCGGGATTCCCTACTCGGTGACACCCGGCGTTCCCTCGTTCTCGGCTGCCGCGGCCGCGCTGGAGGCCGAGCTGACGCTGCCCGGTCTTGCTCAGACGGTCGTGCTGACGCGCACGCCGGGCCGTGCCAGCGCGATGCCCGAGGGCGAGAAGCTCGCCGCGTTCGCCGCGACCGGCGCGGTGCTCGCGATCCACCTGTCGATCCATCTGCTCGACCAGGTCGTCGCCGAGCTGACGCCGCACTACGGCGCGGATTGCCCGGTCGCGATCGTCTGGCGCGCGAGCTGGCCGGAGCAGCGCATCGTGCGCGCGACGCTTGCAACGCTCGGTGCGTTCGTGGGTGGCGAGATGGAGCGCACGGCGCTGATCCTGGTCGGCAAGACGCTTGGCGCTGCCGATTTTGACGAGAGCCGCCTCTATGCCGCCGACTACGACCGCCGCTACCGGCCGGTCGGTGCCGAGCCGCGCTTTCCGGAGGCGTCGTGATGCCGGCGAGCCTTGTCATCTCCGCGCCGGCCTCCGGCGTCGGCAAGACCACGCTGACGCTGGCGCTCGCCCGCGCCTGGCGCAAGCGCGGCCTGAACGTGCAGTGCTTCAAGAGCGGCCCCGACTATATCGATCCCGCCTTCCACGCCGCAGCCACGGGACGCGCCTCGGTCAACGTCGACAGCTGGGCGATGGATCGCGGCACCATCGCGCATCTCGTCAGCCGTGGCGGCAATGCAGATGTCGTTCTCGCCGAGGGATCGATGGGCCTGTTCGACGGTGTCGCCGCGCGCGGTGTCTCCGGCACCGGAGCGACCGCTGATATCGCGGAGATGCTGGGCTGGCCAGTGGTTCTGGTGATCGATCCCTCCGGCCAGGCGCAGACTGCGGCAGCGATCGCCGCCGGCCTTCGCGATTACCGCGCCGGCGTGCGCCTTGGCGGCGTCGTGCTCAATCGCGTCGCCAGCCCCCGCCATGAGGATCTGGTGCGGCGCGCGCTGAACGAGGCCGGCATCAAAGTGTTCGGCGCGCTGCCGCGCCATGCCGAGATCAGCCTGCCGAAGCGGCATCTCGGTCTCGTGCAGGCCGAGGAGCAGGCCGAGATCGGCAAGCTGATCGACGAGGCCGCGCGCTTTGTCGCCGAGCACGTCGATCTCGATGCGGTGCTCCACTCGGCAGGCCAATGGTCGCCGCAAGCTGCGGCGAACGGATTGAACGTGACGCCGCCCGGCCAGCGCATCGCGCTGGCGCGCGATGCGGCGTTCTCCTTCGTCTATCCGCATATGCTGGAAGCTTGGCGCGCCGCGGGCGCCGAGATCGTGCCGTTCTCGCCGCTGGCCGATGAAGCGCCCGATGCGAGCGCCAACGTGTGTTGGCTGCCCGGCGGCTATCCCGAGCTTCATGCAGGAAAGATCGCGGCCAATGCGCGCTTTCGCAGCGGCTTGCGCGCTTTCGCCGAGACGCGGCCGGTGCATGGCGAATGCGGAGGCTATATGGTGCTGGGCGCAGGCCTGACCGACGCCGACGGTATCAGCCATGAGATGGCGGGGCTGCTTGGCCTCGAGACCAGCTTTGCCAAGCGCCGCATGCATCTCGGCTATCGTCTTGCTGAACTGGCTGCGCCGATGCCGGGGCATCAGCCTGGCGCGCGCCTGCGCGGCCACGAGTTCCACTATTCGACCATCCTCGCCCAGCCCGATACGCCGCTCGCGGTCGTGCACGATGCCACCGGCGCGGTCATTGCCGAAACCGGCTCGCGCCGTGGCCATGCCACCGGCACGTTCTTCCATCTGATCGCGGAGGACCGGTGAGCGGTTTTGTCTCTTTCGTTTCCGCCGGTCCGGGCGATCCCGAGCTCCTCACGGTGAAGGGCGCCACGCGGCTGCGCGAGGCCGACGTCGTGCTTTATGACGATCTTGCCTCCGGCGCGATCCTCGATCTCGCACGGCCCGGCGCCAATCTCGTCGCGGTGGGAAAGCGGGCCGGGCGTCCTTCGACCAAGCAGCACCACGTCAACCGTCTCCTGGTCGACTATGCCGCAACCGGCGCGCGCGTGGTGCGGCTCAAGTCCGGCGATGCCGGCATTTTCGGCCGGCTGGAGGAGGAGATCGAGACGCTGCGCGAGGCCGGCATCGGCTACGAGATCGTTCCCGGCGTCACCTCCGCCTGTGTCGCCGCCGCCCAGGCCGGCATTCCCCTGACCCGCCGGTATACCTCCCGCCGGGTGCAGTTCATCACCGGCGCTGACGTCACGGGCGAGCTGCCGCCCAATCTGAATTGGGCGGCACTGGCCGACCCCGAGGCCACGACCGTGGTCTATATGGGCCGGCGCACCTTTCCGGCGCTTGCCGCAAAATTGATCGCGCACGGCCTCGCTCCCAGCACTCCGGCGCTGTTCGCCGAATCTCTCGGGCGTCCCGACGAACGGCTGGTCCGCACCACGATTGCCGAGCTCGCCGAGCAGCTTGGGCGCGGCGGCGCCGCTTCCACTGCGGCCGTCATCCTGTTCGGCGCGCTGGCGGGAGAATATCCGGCATGACGGCTCCGGCAGCGGTTCGCCCCTTGACGCCCGCGATACGAAAGGGGCACACAAGAGCGGCATGGTGCTCGACGCGGCGCAAAGCGCCGGAGCATAATCGGGAATGGGGATGGGCGGACCCAGTTGCGGCGCCCAAAACCCCAGCCGCCCCCGCGACTGTAAGCGGTGAGGGCCTCCGAACCGCCACTGGACCGCAAGGTCCGGGAAGGCCGGAGAACCCAGTGAACCGCGAGCCAGGAGACCGGCCGTGCACGTTTTGAGGCCAAGGCCGTCGGGTGTGACGGCGGAAAGGAATTGAGCCATGCATATCGAACCCGGGATCGTGACGGGCGCCAAGCTCGTGTTGAGTTACGCAACCGGCATCGCCGCAGGCGGCGTTGCCTTGAAGCTCGCGGTCGAGACCGTGCGCGAGCAGGGCGCCGGCTCGTTCGCGGCGCGGACACTGGCCACCACCGCTCTCGTCTTCGTCTTCTTCGAAATCCTGCCGCACTTTCCGGTTGGGGTATCAGAGGTGCACTTCATCCTCGGCTCGACCTTGTTCCTGCTCTTTGGTGCTGCGCCCGCCGCCTTCGGCCTTGCATTTGGCCTGCTGCTTCAGGGCATGCTGCTGGAGCCAGTCGATCTGCCGCAATACGGCATGAACGTCACCACGCTTCTGGTGCCGCTGTTCGCGATCCAGGCGATCGCCAAGCGGATCATTGCCCGCAACACCGCCTATGTCGATTTGAAGTACGGTCAGGCGCTGGCGCTTTCGACGACCTACCAGGCCGGCGTGATCGCATGGGTGGCGTTCTGGGCGCTCTATGGCTCCGGCTTTGCGATGAGCAATCTCGCCAGCGTCGGGACGTTCGCTGCCGCTTATGCGCTGGTGATCGTGATCGAACCGCTCGCCGATCTCGCGGTGCTGGCGCTGGCGAAGTCGCTGCGCGGCGTCACCGCGCCCGGCCTCGTCACCCCGCGCCTGCACAACGCGGCGTAAGAGATCAGCGATGGGCCGCCGGTGTGGCCGCCCATCGCGCTCGCGATGCTAACGCTCTCCCTGATCGGCATCGGTTGCGGCGATCCCGCGCAGCTCACGCGCGCCGCCGTTGACGCCATCAACGCCGCCGATCTCATCCTGATCCCGCGCAAGGGAACGGCGAAATCCGATCTCGCAGATCTCAGGCGAACGATCTGCGCCGGTGTGCTCACCAACAAAACGACGCGCATCGCCGAATTCGATCTTCCCGTGCGCGATGCGACCGAGGCGGACTACCGCAAGGGCGTCGACGATTGGCACGATGCGGTGGCCGCGATTTGGTCGCAGACGATCGCTGGGCATCTCGAAGATGAGGGCAAGGTCGCGCTGCTGATCTGGGGCGATCCTTCGCTCTATGATTCTTCGCTGCGCATTGCGCGGCGGCTCGATCCATTGCCGACAATCGAGGTCGTGCCGGGGATCACCTCGATCCAGGCGCTGTGCGCGGCGCATGCGCTGCCGCTCAACGACATCGGCGAGCCGTTCCTGGTCACGACAGGGCGGCGCTTGCGCGAAGGCGGCTGGCCGCAGGGCGTCGACACCGTCGTCGTGATGCTCGATGGCGGCACGGCGTTCCAATCGCTGGATCCAGAAGGCCTGCAGATCTGGTGGGGTGCCTATCTCGGCATGCCCGATCAGATCATCATGTCCGGCGCGCTGGCTGAACTGGGCGCGCGCATTGCCGCCGTGCGGCAGGACGCACGCGAGCGGCACGGCTGGATCATGGACAGCTACATCATCAAACGCAGGCGTTGAGCAGCATGCTTCCCGAATGGGTTACCCAGAACTGCCCAGAGGTCTCCGCTGTTCATCGTGAGGCGGCCATTGCGCGGCAGGCGCAACTGACGAAGCCGACCGGTGCGCTCGGCCGGCTCGAGCAGCTCGCAATCGAGCTTGCGGGCTTGCAGGCCACCGAGCAGCCGCGCGCCGCGCGGGTGCCGATCATCATCTTCGCCGGCGACCACGGCATCGTCGCGCAGGGCGTGTCGGCCTATCCGCAAGCCGTCACCATCGCGATGATGGCGAATTTTGCCGCCGGTGGCGCCGCGATCTCGGTGCTGGCGCGCGAGCTGGGTTCGAGCCTCGAGGTGGTCGACGCCGGCACGCTGGCCGAGGCGCAGATCGCGGGAATCGTCACCGACAAGCCGCGCAGCGGCACCCGCGATTTCAGTGTCGAGGCCGCGCTCACGCCGGCGGAATTGGCCTTCGCCTTCGAGGCCGGGCAGCGCGCGGTGGTGCGCGCCGAGGCCGGCCGGCCTGATCTCTTGATCTTCGGCGAGATGGGGATCGGCAACACCACGACCTCAGCAGCGATTGCTGCGAGCCTGCTCGGTGTGAGTGCCGACGAGATCGCGGGCAGCGGCACCGGCGTCGATGCGTCGGGCCGCGCGCACAAGGTGCGGGTGATCGATGCGGCGATCGCGCATCACGGCGTTGCGGGGGCGTCACCCGAAAAAATCCTGTGCGCGGTCGGCGGCCTCGAGATTGCGGCGATCTCGGGTGCGATCATCGCGGCCGCGCAACGCCGCATCCCCGTGTTGATCGACGGCTTTATCGTCTCGGTGGCGGCGCTGACGGCGGTGCGCCTCAACCCGTCCTGCCAGCCGTTCCTGTTGCCTTCGCATCAATCGGCCGAGCAGGGACATCGGCTGGTGTTGCGCGCGCTGAACGTGCAGCCGCTGATCAGCCTCGATCTCAGGCTCGGCGAGGGATCGGGCGCCGCCATCGCGCTGCCGCTGGTGCGCTCGGCGTGCGCACTTCACAATGGCATGGCGACGTTCGCGCAGGCCAATGTGCCGGATCGGTCTTCTTGATGCGGCTCAAGCCACGCGCTGGTTGACCGACACGACGCGCCAACCGCCCGCCAGCCGGTCGATCCGGGTCAGCGACAGCGGATCGACGACGAAGCGCAGCGCGGCTTCCGGTGTGAGATCGAGCGCGATGCAGAGCGCAGCGCGTATGGTGCCGGAATGGACGACCAGTGCTGCGGAGCCTGCGCCAATCTGGGCCAGGCCCAGGCGGACGCGGGCGACCTGATCCGCAAAGCTCTCGCCATTCGGCGGCCGTCCGTGCGCCGGATCGCGCCAGACCTGCGCGTAGGCCTCGCCACCGGTCGCGGCGAGCTCGTCATGCCGATGGCCGGTCCAGTCGCCGAAATCCTGCTCGCGAAACTCGCTGATCAGCTCCGGTTCGAGCCCCAGCGCGCGCGCCGTCTCGACCGTGCGCCGCGACGGGCTGGCATAGCCGGCGAGATCCGCGGGCAACAGCTGCCTTAGGGCCGCCAATGCAGCGTGATCGCCGAGGTCGGCCCGCGCATCGGCCGCATGGATCGTCCCGGGCACGCCCGCGACGGCCGCATGCCTGATCAACCAGAGGAAGGTCTCGCCTTCCATGCTCATCTCCAAGGAAGTTGGTTGCTGTGGCCCCAACGCCGCAACTGGCACATTGACTCTGTCTTGGTGGTAATCCTAGATGCTCGCGACGGTTTTCCCGAGAGGGAATGAAAAGGGAATGCGGTGCGGGGAAAATTGTCCCCAATGCCGCGGCTGCCCCCGCAACTGTAAGCGGTGAATCCTTCGTCACGAGCCACTGGGTCCTCGGTCCCGGGAAGGCGACGAAGCGGTCACGACCCGCGAGCCAGGAGACCTGCCGTCAGCCGTGGTCACACGCGAAGATGTCGGTCGGGGAGTACAGACATTGCTTCATCGGACGGCTGCAAGGCCAAAGGTGAGACCTCGTTCGCTGTGACGTGCCACTGACGTCATACCGAGGTTTTCACCTGTGTCTTCCATCCGTATCGCACGACCGCGCCGCGTCCTGCTTGCCTCCGCCGCGTTCACGTCCTTTGCCGCTCTTGGTCTGCCGGCCGCTCTGGCGCAGCAGGCCCGAGAGCCGCTGCCACCCGTCGAGGTGTCGCCCGCCCAGGTACGCAAGCCGGCCAAACCGGCAGCAGGAACGGCGCAGGGCGCGCGCCGCGCGGCAGCGCGCAGGCCGGCGGCTGTATCCGCAGCGCCAAGACCCGTCACGCCGGATTCGACGCCGCAAACGCCGCTCAACTCCAACGCCGTTGCCGAAAGCGCCTCGCGGCTCGGCCTGACGGTGCGGCAGACGCCCGCGACCGTCGAAGTTGTCTCCGCCGAAACCATGCGCGAGCAGGGCTATCGCACCGTGTCCGAGGTGGCGCAGGGCGCCGTCGGCGTCACCTCCGGCGACAACCCGGCCGAACCTTCCGCCTTCTCCATGCGCGGCTTCACCAACAGCCAGATCAACACGCTCTACAACGGCATCAAGATCGGTCCGCAGAACATGACCTCGCGGATCGTGGATACCGCCAATCTGGAGGCTGTGGAATTCCTCAAGGGCCCGGCCTCGCTGATTTCGGGCGAGGGCGCCGCGGGCGGTGCCATCAACTTCGTCACCAAGCAGCCCCACACCGGACCTGTCCGTAACGATGCCAATTTCTCCTGGGATTCGCTGAACTCGTTCCGTGCCCATTACGGCTCCGGCGGCAGCACCAATGTGCAAGGCCTGGACTATCGCTTCGACATCAGCCGTTCCGCCCTCAACGGCTTTGCCGATGACACCAATGTCAAGACGTTCGGCACGTCCGGCCAGCTCAACTACCGTGTTTCCGACAGCCTCAGGATCTGGGGTGCGGTCGAATATCGTGAAGACCGCTCGAAGGCCTATTGGGGCGCGCCGCTGGTGCCGGTGGCCTTCAGCGGTTCGCATGCGACGACGGGGATCGTCTCCGGCAATTACGTCTCGAATTACAACGGAACGAATCTCGGTGCCGTCACCATCGACGACCGCACCTTCAACACCAATTACAACGTTCTCGATAACCGCAACGTGGCGCAGGAAGTGTGGCTGCGTGGCGGCTTCGAGCTGAAGCTCGCGCCTGACCTCACGCTGAAAAGTCAGGCCTATGGCTATGGCGCGGAACGGACCTGGTTCAATAACGAGATCGAGGCGTTCAATTCCACCACGAACCTGGTCGATCGCGAGCGTTTCTATGTCGCCCACAGTCAGCGACTGGTCGGCAACATCACCGACCTGATCTGGGATACAAATATTGCGGGCTTCGACAACCGGCTGGTCACGACGCTGTCGTCGAGCTATCTCGATTTCGTCAGGCCCGGCGCGGCAAACTTTCCCGGCGATTCCGTTTCGCTGGTCGACCCCAACCGCGGTTTCTACGGCCTGCTCACGACGCAGCAGCAGACCGCGCGCATCGACAACGAGGCGCTGTCATTCGAGGACAGGCTCAAGCTGACGCGCAGCTTCGCGCTGATCGGCGGTCTTCGTGTCGAGCATATCGGGCTCGACCGCAATTCGACCGACAAGAACGGGATCGTGAAGGCGGGCTTTCCATTCACGAAAGACTGGGCGCCGGTCACGGGGCGCATCGGCTACACCTGGGAGGCCGTTCCCGGCCTGACCTTCTTCAGCCAATACGCCACCGGCGCCGACGTCGCAGCCAACAACATCTTCCTGCTCTCGCCCACCCAGCCGCTCGATCTGACCACCGCGCGCACCTATGAGACCGGTGTCAAGCACTTGTTCTGGGACAACCGGGCGGAATGGTCGTTCTCGGCCTACGACGTCCTGCGCAAGAACGTCTATGCGGCCGCCGGCGGCATGCAACTCAACATCGCCGGACGACAGGAGTCGAAAGGCGTCGAGCTTGCCGCCTCGATACGCCCGATCGAGCCGCTGCGGCTGTGGGGCAACATCGCCTATGTCGATGCGCGCTATGCCGACTACAATTTTGCCGGCGGCTCGTTCTCCGGCAACACGCCGCCAAACGTGCCGCGTATCGTCGCCAATGCCGGCGCGTCGTATCGCTTCTTCACACCATGGCCGGTAGAGCTTGGCATCACCGGCCGTCATGTCGGCGACCGCTACAACACCGACGCCAACGTCGTGACGATGAAGGCTTACACCGTGGCCGACGTCTACGCCTTCGTCGACATCCCCAAGACGGCGTTCAATGCGGTCGACCAGGCCCGCCTGACCTTCCGTGTCCGCAACATCACTGATAAGCGCTACGCGATCTGGGGCGATCCGTTCTATCCGGACCAGATCCTCCTGGGCGCGCCGCGCACCTATGAAATATCGGCCGCGTTCAAATGGTGAGACCTTGAGCGCATGATGAGCGCGATCGTCCTCACGCATCGCTGGCTCGGCATCGCGTTCTGTCTGCTGTTCGCGATGTGGTTCGCGAGCGGGATCGTCATGCACTTCGTCCCGTTTCCGTCGCTGACGGAAGCGGAGCGATTTGCCGGACTTGTGCCGGTCGATCGCGACGGGACGAGGATCTCGGTCGCGGACGCCGTTGCGGCGAGCGGGATTGCCGATGGCAGGCGTGTTCGGCTGATCCAGCGGAGCGATGGACCGGTCTACGTCGTCTCGGGCTCCATAGGTTCGCGAGCGGTTCGCGCCTCCGATGGAGGAGACGCGTCGGTGACATCAGCCGATGTCGCGCTCACCATCGTGCAAGCTTATTCACGTCAGCGCGGGCTTGAGGCGGTGCGCGCTGCGATCGTCGCGCGGTCGGATTACGATCAATGGAGCGTGCCGAACGGTTTTGATCGCCATCGCCCCTTGTTTCGCGCCGCTCTCGGCGATGCCCCTGGAACGGAGGTCTACGTTTCGTCGCTGACCGGCGAAGTCGTCCTGGATACGACGCGCAGCGAGCGCGCGTGGAACTGGGCCGGCAGCGTGCTGCACTGGATCTATCCGACAATTCTGCGCAGCAGCTGGGCGCTGTGGGATGGCGTGGTCTGGACGCTGTCGCTGCTGGCCCTAATCGCGGCATTGCTTGGTGCGGTGCTCGGAATCGTGCGTGTGAAAATGCGGGGACGCCAGCTCTCGTCGCCCTATCGGGGCTGGCACGCCCTGCATCACATCATCGGTCTCGTCGCGACCGTGTTCGTGCTGAGCTGGATCTTCAGCGGCTGGCTGTCGATGGATCACGGCCGCCTGTTCTCGCGCGGGCAACTGACTCCGACAGAGGCCGGCGTGGTCGATGCCGCCCCGGATTGGCGAGACGCGTCGTCGCTCGATCCGCAGCCAATATCGCCGTTGGCCCGCGAGGTCGAATGGTTCGCCTTCAACGGCCATGTCTATCGGCGCGACCGGGTTGGTCTCGGCCGTCAGGCGTTGATCAGGGCAGGGGACGCGCCGCGCGATGGACCGGCGGCATACCTGGATAGGCAGGAGATCGGCGGCCTGACGGCGCGCCTTGGCACCGGCTGTGCCGCACCGTTCCTGCTCGCCGGCAACGACGACTATCCGGCGCAATCCGCACTTCCGGGGGCCCCCGTCTACCGGACGACCTGCGGCGATCTCTGGTTCGATGTCGATGCTGCCGATGGCAAGCTGCTGCAAAGACTGGACCCGTCGCGCCGCGCCTATCGCTGGCTTTACAGTGCGCTGCACACGCTTGATTTCCCGATTCTGCTGGCTCATGCGCGGCTGCGTGACGCTCTCATTGTCGGGCTCTGTACGCTCGGGCTGATGTTCTCCATCACCGGCATCGTCATCGGTTGGCGGCGCTTGCGGGCATGGCTGGCGAGCGCATAGCCAGTCGCGAAATCTCCGTACCCGGCGCGACCCGTTCGGCGCGCCGGGTTATCGACCAGCGGCCGGTGATGTCCTCGCTTACCGACCGTACAATAAAGAGAGGCTGAGCCGACCTGCGTGCATAGCTCTTGGTCAGTGCTGTCTCCCGCACCGCCGACCGATCGCCTGCAAATTAGACAAACGGCCTTGTGCGATCCGATTGCAGTGCAACGGGCGCTTCTATTTGCCTCGAAGAATCCAAGGGTGCGCTGCACATTTTGACTTCGCGGCCTTCTGCTCTCTGCGCGAGCAGCGCTGCACGGAAACGTGCAGCCGATGCTGCGCCGCGCAAGGCCGGTGGCTTGCTAGCGCTTTGGTTTGCGACAACTCTGACCCTATCCCGCGGCCATCGCTCTGTCGCACGCTCGCACGTGATGGCATGACAGGGAATGATGATGAACGTCACGCGTAGCTGATTGTGCAGATGAGCGATCCCGGCAATCATTGGGAGGTCGGCACCGATATCGGTGGCACCTTCACCGACATCATCGCGATACGGCGCGATTCCGCGGAGGCGCGGATTGCGAAGGTGCCTTCGCGCCCCGTCGCACCGGTGCAGGCGATGTTGGAGGCGATCGAGGCGGTCGGCCTGCGCAAGAGCGAGGTGAAGCGCTTCGTCCACGGCACCACGCGCGTGACCAACGCGATCGTCGAGAACCGGCTGCCGAAGGTGGCGCTGGTCGCGACCGAAGGCTTTGCCGACGTGCTCGAGATCGCCCGCTATCGCCGACGCGATCTCTATCGGCTCGACATTCCGCCGAAATCGCCGCCTTTGGTGCCGCCTGAACGCTGCTTTGGGCTCGCCGAGCGCCTCGATCATGAGGGGCGGGTGCTGAAGGCGCTCGAGGAAGCGGAGGTCGAACGTCTGGTGGCGTGGGTGAAGGGGACCGGCGTGCAGAGCGTCGCGGTTGCCCTGCTTCACGCCTATGCCAATCCGGTGCATGAAAAGATGCTGGGCGAGCGGCTCAGGGGCGTCGTCGCCCACGTCTCGCTCTCGCACGAGGTCAATCCCGAGGCGCGCGAATATGAGCGAACCTCGGCAACCGTGTTCAACGCGGCCGCGATGCCGATCGCGGTGGAATATCTCAGCGAGCTGGAGCAGCGGCTGCCGATCGGGCCCGGCCTGCAGGTGTTTCACTCCGCCGGCGCCATGGTGCCGATTTCGGCGGTGAAGCAGCGTCCGCTGGTGATGGCGATGTCGGGCCCGGCGGCCGGCGTCTCGGCGTCGGTCAGCATTGCGCGCCAGCTCGACTGCGCGCGGATGCTGACCTTCGACATGGGCGGCACCACGACGGACGTGTGCCTGATCGTCGACGGCCAGGCCGAGATGACCGACGGCCGCATGCTCGGCGACAAGCCGCTGCGCCAGCCGATGCTCGCGGTGCACTCGATCGGTGCCGGCGGTGGATCGATCGTGCGCAACGGTCCCGGCGGGCTGACGGTCGGGCCGGAGAGCGCCGGCTCCGAGCCGGGCCCGGCCTGCTATGGCCGCGGCGGCACGGAGCCGACCATCACCGATGCCAATGCGGTGCTCGGCTATCTCAATCCTGAGACCAAGCTTGGCGACCGCATCGGCATCGACATCGCGGCCGCAAAGCGCGTCATCGCGCCGATTGCCCGCGCGCTCGGGCTGAGCCTGACGGAGACGGCGCTCGGCATCATCAAGGTCGCGAACGCGACCATGGCCCGCGCGCTCCGCCGCGTCACGGTCGAGCGCGGCATCGACGGGCGCGATTGCACGCTGCTGGCCTTCGGCGGCGGCGGCCCGATGCATGCCGCGGGCCTTGCCGATCTCTACGGCATTGCGGAGGTGGTCGTGCCCAGTGCCTCGAGCGCATTCTCGGCGCTGGGCTGCCTCACCGCCGATTTCAGCTTCCTGCAGCAGCAGACCCTTCGCGCCGCCCTTGACGGCATCGATCTCGCGCGCGTCTCGGAACGGATCGAGGCCCTGATTGCCGATGCCTCGGCGCCGCTTCTCGCCAACAATGTTGCGAAGGCCGAGATCCAGGTCGAGCCGGTGGCCTTGATGCGCTACGCGGCGCAGAACGACGCCATTCCGGTATCCTTCACGCTGCCGCTCGACGTCGCCAGGCTGAAGCAGGACTTCCTGACGCGGCATCATGAGCTGTTCGGCTATGCGACCGGCGAGCCCTGCGTCATCGAATCGGTGCGGGTGCAGGCGCGTCGCCCGTCGACGACAATTGTCAGCCGGCCGGCGACTGCGGCGAGGGCAGTGTCTATGAGCACGCGCACCTGCTCGTTCGACGGCTTCCACGATATCGCAACCGAGATCGTCGACCGCGCCTCGCTCACCGAGACCATCAATGGTCCCGCCATCATCGAAGACGCCTGGTCGACAGTGGTGGTGCCGCCGGGCTGGCAGGCAAAGCCCTATACATCAGGCAATTTGTTCCTGACGCGGAGGGCGGCATGAAGCTCGATCCGTTCGTCGTCGAGGTCATCAGGCACGGGCTCTCCGCCGCGGCCGAGGAGATGAGCCTCGTCATGACGCGCTCGGCGCGCTCGCCGCTCTTGCGCGAGGCGGGCGACCTCTCGTCGGCGATCACCGACGGCCACGGCGGCCTGGTCGGGCAGGGCCGCGACATTCCGATTCATCTCGGCGCGATGGCCTACACCATCCCCGAACTCTTGAAGGTGATGCCGCGCGATGGCCTGAACGACGGCGACGTCGTCATCTACAATGTCGGCGCGCTTGGCGGCAATCATCTCAACGACGTCAAGGTCGTGCGTCCCGTCTTCTTCGACGGCGAGATCGTCGCCTTTGCAGTCAGCCTCGCGCATTGGCCAGACATCGGCGGCACCTGGCCTGGCAGCTATTTCGCCAAGGCGGTCGATACGTTCCAGGAGGCGATGCGGATTCCGCCGGTGCTGATCGCAACCGCAGCCGGCCTCAACGCGCCGATCGTGCAGCTGCTCAAGGCCAATGTCCGCGATGCCGAATCCTGCGAGGGCGATCTTCTTGCCCAGATCGCGGCGACCAAGGCCGGCGAGAAGCGCATCGTCGAGCTCTGCCGCGAGCATGGCAAGGCGGTCTTCATGGCGGTGCAGTCGCGTCTGCACGACCTCTCCGAAATTGAGATGCGCGAGGCGCTGCGCGATCTTCCTGATGGCGTTTACGAGGGTGAGGATTATCTTGACGACGGCAGCGCGAACAACGCACCCGCACGGATCCATGTGAAGATCACCATTCGCGGCGATGAAGCGACCTTCGATCTCTCCGGAAGCTGCGATCGCGTCTCCAATTTCTGCAACACCACGCCGTTCATGGCGCGCTCGGCTGTCGCCTATGCCGCGCGCATCATGAGCGGACGCGACATGCAGCAGAATGCCGGTGCGCTGCGCCCTCTGACCATCATCACGCGCCCGGGCTCTATCCTCGAGCCCGGCTGGACCGCCTCCGTTGCCGCCGGCAATCACGAGACCTCCATGCGCATCGTCGATGCGATTTTCCGTGCCATGCAGGACACCATTCCCGAGCGCCTGTCCGCGGGCGGGGCAACCACCGCGGGTGTGCTGTTCTTCGCCGAGCCGCGGCCGAACGGGTCGTGGAAGATGCTCTATGAAGTCCATGGCGGTGGCGAAGGCGCGCGGCACGATCGGGCCGGCACGTCCGCGACCCGCGTGCATCTGTCCAACACCTCGAACACGCCGGTCGAGGTGATCGAGGCGAATTACGCGATCCGGCTCGAGCAGCAGGCCATCCGCCGGAATTCCGGCGGCGCGGGCGCGCATCGCGGCGGTGACGGCTCGGTCCGCACCTACCGCATCCTGGCGCCCTCGATGCACCTGACCACCTGCGTCGAACGCATGGTGATGGCGCCGTGGGGCATGCAGGGCGGCTCTCCCGGCAAGGCCTGCCGCATCTCGCTGGTCCGGCAGGGCGCCAACGTCGCCATCGACGGCAAGTCGAACCTGGTGTTGCAGCAAGGCGATCTCGTCACGATCGAGATGTGCGGTGGCGGTGGCTACGGCGCCGTTCCGGCGGAGTGAGGCAGTGGCGATGAGCAGATTGTTGCGAACCGGGCTGAATGCGGGCGAGGCCGCGCCGATGGCCGTGGTCGGCGGCGAGGGCGTCTACTTTCATCTTGCGGATGGCCGCAAGCTGATCGACGGCAGCAATACCGGCGGCGGTCTCGGCCATCGCCATCCTGCAATGGTGGAGGCGATCCGCCGCGCGGCCGATACGCCCGTCGTCAACGAAGGCTGGACCTGGGTCGGCCGCGAGCAGGCCGCCGACGATCTGATGGCTATCGCCTTCATGGGCGAAGAGGACTGGGTCGGCGCGGTGCGCTTCTGCATCAGCGGCAGCGAGGCCAATGACATGGCGCTGTCGCTCTGCCAGGCGCTGACACAGCGCTCGGCGCTGGCAACGCGCGAGCGCGCCTATCACGGCATCACCGGGCTGTCGCGCAGCATGACGGTGCAGCCGCAATGGCACGGTGGCCTTGCGGTGCACGCCGGCGGCTCGAAACTACCGGCACCGATGGCGCCGGTGCGGATCCTGCCGGCGCCGGATGGGGCGATCTATGGCGCGCCGGCCATCAACACCCCGCCCAGCGAATATCTCGCGGACGCCCCGCGCCTGCTCTCGGACACGGCGGCGACGATCATCGACTATACGCAAGGCGGCATCTATTACGACGGGGCCTATCAGGACGAGGTCGCGCGCTGCGCGCGGCAGGCCGGCTCTTACTGGATCGCGGACGAGGTCGTCACCGGCGCGGGCCGCGCGGGGCGCTGGTTCGCGTTCCAGGGCGCGCAGAGCCGGCCCGATATCGTGACGCTCGGAAAGTCGCTCGGCGGCGGCGCGGCGGCCGTGGCCGCTGTCGTGGTGTCCAAAGACATCGTCGAGCGGCTGAAGGGCACGAGCTGGCAGAACTACGGCACGCTGCGTGGCCATCCGATTAGCATGGCGGCGGTGAGCGCTTATCTGAAGGTCATCAGTGAGGACAGGATTCTGGACCACGTGCACAATCTAGAGAAGCTGTTCACCCGCCGCCTCCTCGCAATAGCGCAAAAGCACCCCAGCGTGCAGCGCGTGGCCGGGCAGGGGCTGCACTGGACGGTGGAGCTGCATGGCCCGGATTGGCGCAGCTGGCATGCCGACACCACCGAGGTGCCGATCGCTTCGCGCGTCGCGGAGCGCGCACTGGAAGCCGGAGCCGTGATCGGCACCAGCGGCGAGCAGACCTCGCTGTTCCTGGCGCCGCCACTGGTGATCTCCGAGCGCGAGGCGACGCTGCTGCTCGATGCGCTCGACCACGGCCTCGAAATTGCCGATAAGGAGCACGGGTGATCGCGGACCACGCAGCACCTCGTCGTTCGCCGGCCTGGCCGGCGGATGAGCCGTGGCATCTCGCGATGCCGGAGGGGACGCTCTACGACGCGCTGGCGCGCGCTGCAGGTGAACGGCCAACGCATCCGGCCACAATGTTCTACGGGGCGAGCCTGAGCTACGCCGAGCTGCGCGACCGGGTCGATGCCATGGCCGGCTTTCTGCAAGGCGTTTGCGGAGTGAAGCGCGGCGACCGCGTCATGATCGCGCTGCAGAATTCGCCGCAATACGTCATCGCTTACTATGCGACGATGCGGGCGAACGCCGTGATCGTGCCGGTCAATCCCATGAACAAGACCGCCGAGATCGCGTATCTCGCCGTGGACAGCGGCGCCAGGGTTGCAATCATCGGCAGCGAGCTAAGCGATGTGTTTGCACCGCTGGTGGGCGAGGCGATTACGCATGCGATTGTCGCGCAATACCGCGACGAAGTTCCAGCCGCGACGCCCGACACACTGCCATCATGCGTGACCGAGGCGCCGTTGGAGCCGCCGTCATCGCCGGGCTGGTATTCGTGGTCGCCCGCGATAGTGCAGGGCCTGCAGCCGGGTGCGATGGAGGCGGGGCCGGCGGATCTGATGATCCTGCCCTACACGTCCGGCACGACGGGTAAGCCCAAGGCGTGCATGCACACCCATCGCAGCGCGCTGTTCACCGCCGTGTTGCAAGCGCGCTGGTATGGGCTCAACGGCAGCGACGTGATGACCGGCTTCATGCCGCTGTTCCATGTCGCGGGCATGCAGGGCTCGATGAATGCCGCCATCGTCTCCGGCGCCACGCTGCTGCTGATGGCGCGCTGGGACAAGGATCTGCTGCCGGATTTGTTCGAGACCTATGGCGTCACGTTCTGGAACGCTGCGCCGACCATGATCGTGGATGTGCTCGCCAGCGCCAGCTTCCGCGACAAATGTTTTGCGAAGCTCAAGGTGCTGACTGGTGGCGGCGCGGCGATGCCGACAGCCGTCGCGGAACGGCTGAAGGGGCGGTTTGGGCTCGATTTCGTCGAGGGCTACGGCATGACCGAGACGATGTCTCCGACGCACCTCAATCCGATGGCGGCGCCGAAGCGGCAGTGCCTCGGCATCGCCGTGCACGAGATCGACGCCAGGGTGATCGATCCCGAGAGCCTGATCGAGCTCGACGACAATGTGGTCGGCGAGATCATCGTGCACGGGCCGCAGGTGCTGCAGGGTTACTGGAATAGGCCGGAGGCGGATGCCGAAGCCTTCATCGAACGGGACGGCAAGCGGTTCCTGCGCACGGGCGATCTCGGCTATCGCGATGCCGACGGCTATTTCTTCGCCGTCGACCGCCTCAAGCGCATGATCAATGTCAGCGGCTTCAAGGTGTGGCCGGCCGAGGTCGAGGCGGCGATGTACCAGAACCGCGCCATCCGGGAATGCTGCATCGTTTCCGCGCCGGACGGCTATCGCGGTGAGACCGTCAAGGCGCTAGTGGTGCTCGATGACGCCGCGCGCGCGACGACGTCGGAGGGCGACATCGTCGGCTGGGCGCGCAGCGCGATGGCGAGCTACAAGGCGCCGCGCGCCGTCGTCTTCGTCGAGTCCCTGCCGCGCACCGCCAGCAACAAGATCAACTGGCGGCTGTTGCAGGATGCCGAATGGGGGCGGACGGCATGAAAGCTGCTTGGCTGGAATATCGGCACGGAGCCGCGTTATGCTCGGCGCCGCGGAAGATCCTGCAAGCCGACGCTTCCCCCCAGACATCACCAGGAACTCGCTGATGCGCATCGTCAATGTCGCCGCCGCCCAGATGGGCCCGATTCAGAAAGCCGACAGCCGCGAGGCGGTGGTCAAGCGCATGATCGCGCTGATGGACGAAGCCAAGAGCAAGGGTGCCGACCTGATCGTCTATCCCGAGCTGGCGCTGACGACGTTCTTCCCGCGCTGGTACGTCGAGGACCGCGCCGAGTTCGACATCTGGTTCGAGCGCGAAATGCCGAACGCGGCGACCAGGCCGCTGTTCGAGCGCGCGGCGCAGCACGGAATGGCGATGAATTTCGGCTATGCCGAGCTGACGCCCGATGGCCACCACTTCAACACCGCGATCCTGACCGACAAAACCGGCAGGATCGTCGGCAAATACCGCAAGGTGCATCTGCCTGGCCATGTGGAATACGACAGCAAGCGCTCGCACCAGCACCTGGAGAAGCGCTATTTCGAGCCGGGCGATCTCGGCTTCAAGGTCTGGCGCGAGCTCGGCGGCATCATCGGCATGGCGATCTGCAACGACCGCCGCTGGCCCGAGACCTATCGCGTCATGGGCCTGCAGGGCGTCGAAATGGTGCTGATCGGCTACAATACGCCGTCGGTGAATGCCGAGAAGAGCGAGGAGGGCGTCGAGAAGCGCCTGTTCCACAACCGCCTCTCGGTGCAGGCCGGCGCCTATCAGAACGCGACCTGGGTGGTCGCGGTGGCCAAGGCCGGAAATGAGGATGGCCACCCGCTGTTCGGCGGCAGCCTGATCGTCGATCCCAATGGCGAGATCGTTGCCGAGGCCAAGACGGAGGACGACGAGGTGCTGGTCCACGCCTGCGACCTCGATGCCACGGCTTTCGGCAAGACCACGATCTTCGATTTCGCCCGGCATCGCCGCATCGAGCATTACGGTCTGATCACCAGCCAGACCGGCGCGGTGCCGCCGCCGGAGAAGTGACGCCATGGCTGACAAGGGCATATCCCTGCGTGAACTCGATCCGCGCGATCGCTACAAGCTGCTGTGCGGCGTGGTGGTGCCGCGGCCGATCGCGCTGGTGACGACGCTGGATGAGAACGGGGCGGTGAATGCCGCGCCGTTCAGCTTCTTCAACGTGTTCTCCGAAAGTCCGGCGCTGATCGTGCTCGGGCTGCAGCACAAGCCGGATCACTCGCCGAAGGACACCACCCGCAACATCCATCGCGACGGCGAGTTCGTGGTGCACATGGTCGACGAGGCGCTGTCGGGCGCGATGAACGACTGCGCGGTCGATTTCCCCTCCGGCGACAGCGAGGTCGCCGCGACGGGCCTGGCGACGCTACCTTCGGTCGACGTGAAGGTGCCGCGTCTCGCCGCGGCGCCCTTCGCGCTGGAATGCCGGCGCCATGTCGTGCTGACCTTCTCGCCGGAACGCGAGCTGCTGGTTGGCGAGGTCGTGCGGGTTCACGCCCGCGGGGGGCTAGTCGACACCGCCAACATGTATGTCGATCTCGACGCCTATCGGCCGATCGGCCGCATGTTCGGCAATCTCTACACCACGCAGCGGGACACGTTTGCTCTTGTCCGCGAGAGCCATGCGCAATGGCTCGCGCGCCAGGATTCCAAAGAGCTGAAGGACGCCTAGTGAGCCGAGAACTGCACCGTACCCAGCGCCATCGTGACGGCCGCCTGCGTCGGGTCGATCACGGGAATCCGCAGCGCGTCTTCCAGCGCACGGCGGTGGCGGGCCATGCCGGCGCAGCCCATCACGATGGCGCGGGCGCCGTCCTCGTCGCGCAGCGTGCGGCCGATCTCGATCATCTTGGCGAGCGTGCCTTCGCCCGAGGCGGTTTCGGCGACGCTCATGTTCAGCGGCCGCTCGCCGGAAAAGCGGTCGGTCAGGCCCATCTGCCTGAGATAGCGCATGTGACGCGGGATCGAACGCTGGGCGATCGCGATGACGCCAAAAGTCTCCGCGCGGGAAAGCGCCGTCAGCACGCCGCACTCGGCGATGCCGAACACCGGGCGGTCGGTGCCTTCGCGGCAAACCTGCAGTCCGGGATCGCTGTAGCAGGCAATGACGAAGGCGGCCGAGCTGTTGTCGCTTTCGACCAGCTTTCGCAGCGGGATCGCAACGCTATCGGCGTCCGCCTGGCTTTCAATGCCGAACGGACCCTCGGCCAGCGTCTGGCAGACCACCTCGGGCCCGCCCTCGAAATCGAGCGGCTTCAACGCGTCCTCCAGTCCCTGCGTGACCTTGTGGTTGGAGTTCGGGTTGATGACGAGAATGCGCGGCCGGGACATGATGATCTTCCTGCGAGATTTAGCGAACGTGCCTTGAGCCTATCACGGAGTGCCTCATGACTGAACCCGCTTACGACCTGATCATCCGCGGCGGCCGCGTCGCCACCACGGCCGACGTCTTCGAGGCCGACGTCGCCATCTCCGGCGAGACCATTGCGGCCATCGGCCGCGGGCTTCCGCCCGCAAAGCGCGAGATCGACGCGCGCGGCAAGCTGGTGCTGCCCGGCGGCGTCGACAGCCACGCGCATATCGAGCAGCTGTCGGCCGCCGGCATCATGAACGCCGATACGTTCGAGAGCGCCACCGTCTCCGCCGCCTTCGGCGGCACCACCACGGTGATTCCGTTCGCGGCTCAACATGTCGGCATGAAGCTGCCTGAGGTCGTCGCGGATTATCACGCCCTGGCAAAGAAGGGCGCCGTGATCGACTACGCTTTTCACATGATTATTGCGGACGCGACCAAGGAGACGGTCGAGGAGCACATTCCCGCGCTGGTGAAGCAGGGCCATGCCTCGATCAAGATATTCATGACCTATGACCGCCTCAAGGTCGATGACGAGCCGCTGCTCGACATCCTGCTGGCGGCGCGCCAGTCCGGCGCGATGCTGTGCGCCCATGCCGAGAACCACGGCATCATCGCCTGGATGGTGAAGCGGCTGCTCGCACGTGGCTACACCATGCCGAAATACCACGCCGTCAGCCACGCCCGCGTGTCGGAAGCCGAAGCCTTCACCCGGCTGATCGGCATGGCCGCGCTGATCGACCAGCCGATCATGATCTTCCACGTCTCGACCGCCGAAGGCGCCAAGGTGATCCGCGACGCGCGCGGGCAGGGGCTCAAGATCTTTGCCGAGACCTGCCCGCAATATCTGTTCCTGACCGCTGGCGATCTCGACAAGCCCGGCTCGGAGGGTGCCAAGTGGATGTGCAGTCCGCCGCCGCGCTCGCATGCCGACCAGGAGGCGCTGTGGCAGGCGCTCTCGCTCGGCGATCTCCAGACCATCTCGTCGGACCACGCGCCGTATCGCTACGACGAGACCGGCAAGCTGCGCGCCGGCCCCAATCCGAATTTCAAGCAGGTCGCCAACGGCCTGCCGGGCCTGGAGCTGCGGCTGCCGCTGTTGTTCGACGCGATGGTGTCGAAGGGCCGGCTGGGCCTGGAGAAATTCGTCGAGCTGACCGCGACCGCCCCGGCAAAGATCTACAACCTGCACCCGCGCAAGGGCTCGATCGCCGTCGGGGCCGACGCCGATATCGCGATCTGGGATCCCAACCGCGAGGTCACCATCGCGGACGAGATGATGCACGACCTCGCCGGCTACACGCCGTTCGCGGGTCGCAAGCTGAAGGGCTGGCCGGTGTCGGTGCTTTCGCGCGGCCGCGTGATCATCGAGGGCGACAAGTGCCTCGCGAGCGCCGGCAGCGGAAAGTTCCTCGCGCGCAGCGGCGGCGAGGCGGCCAGGCCGACCGGCCGGCTCGTCGCCGACATGGATCCCGAACGGAATTTTGGGGCAGAGCTGCTGTGATGGTGGATCGCGCGCGATGAGGATCGTCATCTTCGGCGGCACCGGCTTTGTCGGCCTCAATCTCGCCGAGGTGCTGCTCGCGCGCGGGCATGAGGTGACGCTGTATGATCGTAAGCAACTGCCGGCTGGAGCGGAGCGATCCTTTGCCGACTACCGGGAGCGGCTCACGATTATTCAGGGCGAGATCTCGGACGTCGAGAGGATCGAAACGCTTGTAAAGCAGGGCTTTGACGCGATTGTCCTTGGCGCTGCCATAACTGCCGGGGATCAGCTCGAGCGGTCCACGACCTCGAGCATTCTCGAGATCAATGTGATGGCTCAGTTCCCGATTCTGAGCGCTGCGATCCGCCGCGGTGTTCGGCGTGTGATCAATCTGTCGTCAGCATCTGCCTATGGAGCCGCGGGGCAACGCTATCCGATATTGGACGAGGAGACGCCGTGCGATCCCGTCTCCTTCTACGCCGTCAGCAAATTCACGTCAGAGAGATCCGTGGCGCGGCTTGCCGAGTTGTGGGGAGGCGATTTTCTGAGTGTGCGCTTAAGCGCAGTGTTCGGTCCGTGGGAACGCATCGGGAAGGTGCGCGATACGCCAAGCCTCCAGTTTCAGATTCTAGCCGCATTCGCGCGCAGCGAGCCGGCGCTGCTGCCGGCGCCAGGCATCAAGGATTGGACCTACGCGCCGGACGCCGCCGAGGCCGTGGCTGTGCTGATCGAAGCCGAGCGGCCGCGCCATCGGCTCTACAATATCTCCAGCGGCGCGGCCTGGTCGGCGCTGCAATGGGGCGAGGCTTTTGCGGCCCTGCATCCCGGGCTGGAGTGTCGGCTGGCGGAGCCGGGCGAGAAGACCTTCATCAAGCTTCATGGAGGCGATCGCGCGCCGCTCTCAGTGAGGCGAATGGCCGACGAATTCGGCTGGCGCGCGCGGTTCGGCTGTGCGGAGTCAGCTGCCGCGATGAGCGCCTGGTGGATGCAGCACAGGGAGGGGATCTGACATGCGGCTGCAGGGGCGCACGGCCATCATCACCGGCGCAGGCTCGGGCATCGGCCGCGCCAGCGCAAAACTGTTCGCGGAGGAGGGCGCGCGCCTTGCTTTGGTCGATCGTGACGCCGCGGGCCTCGAGGAAACGCTGAGCCTTATCGGCGAAGCGACGACGCATATCGGCGACGTCGGCGATGGCGCATTCGCCGAAACCGTCGTCGGCGACGTCGTGGCCCGGCATGGTCGGCTCGATATCCTCATGACCGCGGCTGGCTTCTCCTGTGGTGGCACGGTGCTGACCACGAGCCTGGACGACTGGGATGCGGTGTTCCGCGCCAATGTCGGCGGCACCTGGCTGTGGGCGCGGGCTGCGGTGCCGCAGATGCAGCGGCAGAACAGCGGCTCGATCATCACGCTGGCATCGCAGCTCGCCATTGCCGGCGGCAAGGGCAACAGCGCCTATATCGCGGCCAAGGGCGCGATCATCAGCCTGACGCGGACCATGGCGGTGGATTTCGCAACGGATGGCATCCGTGTCAACGCGATCGCGCCCGGCGCAATCGACACGCCGATGCTTCGCCGCAGCTTTGCCCGGCACGCCAATTCCGAGCAAGTGCGCGAGGCCTCGCGCAACCGCCACGCCATGAAGCGCTTCGGCGTGCCTGAGGAGATCGCGCAAACCGCACTGCATCTCGCGAGCGATGCCTCGTCGTTCACGACCGGCACCGTGATGGTGGTCGACGGAGGCTGGCTCGCCGCATGAGTGAGACGCTGACCCAGCTCGAAGCCGACATTCACGCCGATCTCGCTCGGATCGCGCATCCCGGCGCGGCGTGGCTCGAACCGAAAGCGGGGCCAGACGGCAAGCCGGCGCTGGATGTTCTCATCGTCGGCGCCGGCCAGTCCGGCATCGCCATCGGCTTCGGCCTGCTGCGCTCGCGCGTCAGCAACATCCTGCTGATCGACAAGGCCGAAGAGGGCAAGGAGGGCCCGTGGCTCACCTACGCCCGGATGCCGACGCTCCGCAGCCCGAAGGACTACACCGGGCCCGACCTCGACATCCCCGGCCTGACGTACCAGTCCTGGCACGAGGCCCGCTTCGGCAAGGCGAGCTGGCAGGAGCTCGGCCTGATCGCGCGCGAGCATTGGGCGGAGTATCTGCTCTGGCTGCGGCGCGCGGTCGGCTTGCCGGTGCGCAACGCTTGCGAGCTCAAGGAGATCGCGCCGGCGGCTGACGGCCTGCTCGCTGCGCGCGTGAAACGGGCAGCAGAGGTCGAAACGCTCTATGCCCGCAAAATCGTGCTGGCGACAGGGCAGGAGGGCATGGGCGGCTGGATGATTCCGGAGCAGCTGGTGCATCTGCCGGCGAGCTCTGTTGCAACCGTCGCCGACGACATCGATTTCGAAAGCCTGCGCGGCAAGCGCGTCGCCGTGATCGGTGCCGGCGCCTCCGCTTTCGACAATGCGGCGACTGCGCTGGAGGCCGGTGCCGCTGAAGTGCGCCTGCTGTGCCGACGCGCTCAGATCCAGGTGATCCAGCCCTATCGCTGGCTGACCTTTCGCGGCTTCCTGCGCCATCTCAGCGATCTCGACGATGCCTGGCGCTGGCGCTTCATGCGCAAGATCCTCGAGATGCGGGAAGGATTTCCGCAGCCGACCTATGACCGCTGCGCGCGTCACGCCAACTTCACACTGCACGAGGGCGCGCCGGTCGAAGCCGCGCGCAAGACTGATAACGGCGTTGAACTCCAGACGCCGCGCGGCGCCATCACCGCCGATTTCGTCATCTGCGGCACCGGCATCGACATGGACTTTGCCGGCCGCGGCGAGCTCGCCCAATGTGCCGGCAACATCGCGACCTGGGCCGACCGCTACCAGCCGCCGGAAGACGAACGCAACGAACGGCTCGGCCGCTTTCCCTATCTCGCCGACGACTATGCCTTCACCGAGCGCGAGCCGGGAACGACGCCGTGGATCGCCGACATCCATCTGTTCGCCATCGCCTCCACCATGAGCTTCGGTCCGTCGGGGTCGTCGATCAATGCGATGACGACCGCCGTTCCAAAGCTGGTCCACGGCCTGACGCGCGGCCTGTTTCGCGCCGATGTCGAACGGCACTGGGATTCGCTCAGCGCCTATGACGTGCCGCAGGCCGTGGTGACGCGTCATGCGCGAGAAATGGGGGAATCGCTGTGATCACCCATGCGCCGTCGCGACCTCGCGTCCCTCGAAATGTCCGATCGGACTGGCGCGCAACTTGCTTCCTTCTGAACCTGCCTTGCTGGCGTTCTCGTTCGAAATTCAGGAAAAACCAATGCGTTTTGTGTCTTTCAGACTGGCGACCTCAGTTCTCGCTACCACTGCGCTGCTGCTCATCGCCACTGCGCCGTCGCAAGCGCAAACCAGGGCAGAGACCTTGCGCTACGTCACCGGCGCCTCCGTCAACACGCTCGATCCCAACATCCCCGGCTCGACCCGCGAATCCTTCGCGTTGAGCATGAGCACCTATGACCGGCTGGTGGCATTCGGCCGCAAGCAGCTCAACGGCAAATGGGTGTTCGACCTCGACACGATCACCGGCGAGCTCGCCGAATCCTATGACGTCAGTCCTGACGGCCTTAAGATCACCTTCCGCCTGCGCAAGGATGCAAAGTTCCAGGACGGCTCGCCTGTTACGGCCGAGGATGTCAAGTGGTCGCTCGACCGCTGCGTCACGGCGCCGATCCTCGGCAAGGCGCAGTTGCTCACGGGCTCGCTGACCTCGGCCGATCAGTTCAAGGTGATCGATCCCCTCACCATCGAGGTGACGCTGCCAAAACCCGACAAGCTTGCGCTGCCTAATCTTGCCACCGTCTATCCGATGATCATCAACTCGAAAGTGGCGAAACAGCACGCCACGCCTGACGATCCCTGGGCCACGGCTTGGCTGAAGGAGAACACCGCCGGCAGCGGCGCCTATGCGGTCGAGAGCTTCAAGCCGGGCGAGCAGGTGATCATCAAGCGCAACGAGGCCTGGAACCGCGGATCGCCGGGCAAGCCGGCGTTCTTCAAGCGCGTCATCGTGCAGTCGGTGCCGGAGCCGGCGACCCGCGCGAACCTCGTCGAGCGCGGCGATGCCGATCTCGTGCTCGACCTGCAGGCGAGCGACGTGCAGTCGCTGGAGGCCAAGGGCAAGCTCAAGGTAATCTCGACGCCGCAATACAATGCGGTCACCTACGTCTCGATGAACAACCAGATCCCGCCCTTCGACAACGTCAATGTCCGCCGCGCCATCGCTTCCGCGCTGCCCTATGAGGACATGTTCAAGGCGGCCCTGTTCGGCCGTGGTGCCCCGCTGTTCGGTGCGACCTGGCCGGACGGCAAGCCGCTGAACGGCATCTATCCGTTCCAGCAGCCGCTGAAGCTCGATCTCGACAAGGCCAGGGAGTACCTCAAGGCCGCCGGTCTTCCCGAGGGATTCTCGACCACCTTCAGCTTCAATGTCGGCCAGGCCGCGACGGCCGAGCCGATGGCCGCTCTCGTCAAGGAGTCTCTTGGCAAGATCGGCATCAAGGTCGACATCCAGAAGCTGCCGGACGCGCAGATGTCGACGCAGATCAACGAGAAGAAGCTGCCGTTCTTCACCGAAGGCATCGTCGCCTGGCTGCCGTCGACCGACTATTTCTACCGCAACTTCTACACCGGCACTCAGCGCTGGAATTACTCTTCGATCAACAATCCGGACCTTGCCGCGATTGCGCAGGAGGCCCGCTTCGAGCCCGATAAGGCCAAGTACGAGGCAGCCGGCCGCAAGCTCAACGCGATGCATGTCGACCTGATGCCGCAGATCATGCTGTGGCAGCCCAATCAGGACGCGGTGATGGCGCCGTCGATCGAAGGCTACACCTATGAGTTCCACCGCCAGGTGGACTATCGCGATGTCAGCCGCAAGTGACATCCGCGGCGAGCAGGGACGCTGAATGGTGACGACCGGTCTTGGTGCAACGATGGTGCGGGCGGGCAGGCGGCTCTTGTCGTCGCTGCCGGCACTGTTCGGTGTGCTGGTCTTCACCTTCCTGTTGATGCGCGTCCTGCCCGGCGACCCCGCGGTGTTCTTCGCCTCGGGGCCCAATGCCGGCAAGGAGGAGATCGAGCAGATCCGCAAGCAGATGGGGCTCGACAAATCCGTGCCGGAGCAGCTCGTGTTCTATCTCTCCGACATCGGCCACGGCAATCTCGGCCGCTCGATGATGACGGGACAGCCGGTGCTGAAGGACCTGCGCGAGCGATTGCCGGCTTCGCTGGAGCTCACCTTCACCGCACTGCTGATCGCGCTCATCGCGGCAGTGCCGCTTGGGGTGCTGGCGGCGCTGCGGCCGGGATCGATCATCGATCACGGCGTTCGGCTGTTCTGCGCACTCGGCGTCTGCGTGCCGACTTTCGTTTCGGGTCTGCTCTTGATCTATGTCTTCTATTATCTGTTCGGGCTGGCCCCTGATCCGACCGGGCGCATCGACGTCTTCACCTCGCTGCCGCCGCAGCGCACCGGCTTCCTCTCGATCGATTTCCTGCTCGCCGGCGACGTCGAGGGCTGGTGGGCGGCCTGCAGGCAGTTGATCCTGCCGGCGGTGAGCATGGCGCTGTTCGTGATCGCGCCGCTGGCGCGGATCACGCGGGCCTCGATGCTGGTCTCGCTCGGCAGCGATTTCGTGCGCACTGCGCGCTCGGTCGGATTGTCCTGGCGCAAGGTGGTCGTCACCTATGCGCTCCGCAATGCGATCCTGCCCGTCATCACCATCGCCGGCATCGTGTTCTCGACCATGCTGGGCGCCAACGTGCTGGTGGAGAAAGTGTTCTCCTGGCCGGGCGTGGCCTCTTATGCGCTCGACGCGTTGCTGTCCTCCGACTATGCGCCGGTGCAGGGTTTCGTGCTGCTGATGGCCAGCCTGTTCGTGCTGGTCAATCTCGTCGTGGACATCTGCTACGGCATCGCCGATCCCAGGGTGTCGATCGAATGACCAGCGCCACACTTCGCCATTCGGTCTGGATCCTGCGCGGCAATCCGCTCACGGCGGTGGCCGCGGCCGGGGTGACGCTGTTCGTCTTGGTCGCGATCTTCGGACCGTGGATCGTGCCTTACGACCCCGTGGCCTCGAACGTGTCGGAGGCCCTGCTGCCGCCGAGTGCGGCGCACATTGCCGGCACGGACCAGCTCGGCCGCGACGTGTTCAGCCGTCTCATCATCGCTGCACGGCTCGACCTTGCCATCGCAGTCTCCGCGGTTGGCATCTCCTTCGTGATCGGGGCCGTCGTCGGCGCGTTCTGCGGCTATGCCGGCGGGCGGCTCGATCGCGCCGTCGGCCGCTTCGTCGACGTGATGATGGCCTTTCCGCTGTTCGTGCTGGCAATGGCGATGGTCGCCGCGCTCGGCAACCGGATCGAGAACATCGTGATCGCGACCGCGATCATCAATCTTCCGTTCTACATCCGCTTCGCGCGCGCCGAGGTCAATGTCCGCCGCAATGTCGGCTGGGTCGAAGCCGCGCGCGCCTGCGGCGAGAGCCATTTCTCGGTGGTGCTGCGCTTCCTGCTGCCGAACATCCTGCCGGCGATGGCTGTGCAGATCTCGCTCAATCTCGGCTGGGCCATTCTCAATGCCGCCGGCCTGTCGTTCATCGGTCTCGGCGTCAAGCCGCCGACGCCGGAATGGGGCATCATGGTCGCGGAAGGCGCGCGCTTCATCTCCACCGGACGCTGGTGGCTGGTGGCCTTTCCCGGCCTCGCACTGATGCTGGCCGTGCTGTGTTTCAACCTCCTCGGCGACGGCATGCGGGACATTCTCGATCCGCGGATGCGCACATGAGCGAGGACCTGCTCAGGATCGACGACCTCCACGTCGCGTTCTCGACGCGGCGGGGCATGGTCGAGGCCGTGCGCGGCGTCACGCTCACGGTGAAGGCCGGCGAGATGCTCGGCCTCGTCGGCGAGAGCGGCTCGGGCAAGTCGGTCACCGGCTTTGCGACGACGCGGCTGCTCGATGCAGCCGGCCGCGTCACCGGCGGCAAGATTCTGTTCCGTGGGCAGGACGTCACCAAGCTCCGCGGCGATGATCTGCGACAGCTGCAGGGCGCCGCGATGTCGATGATCTTCCAGAATCCGCGGGCGGCGCTCAATCCGATCCGCGCGATCGGCCTGCAGATCGCGGACGCGATCCTCACCCACAAGCGTATCTCGAAAGAGGCCGCGCGTGCCGAGGCGCTGGACCTGCTGCGCGCCGTTCAGATCCGCGATCCCGAGGCGCGGATGAACGCCTATCCGCACGAGCTCTCCGGCGGCATGTGCCAGCGCGTCATGATCGCGATCGCGATCTCCTGCAATCCTGCGCTGTTGATCGCGGACGAGCCGACCACCGGCCTCGACGTTACCACGCAGAAGGTGGTGATGGATCTGCTGGCAGACATTGCCGCCGCGCGAGGCATGGCCACGATCCTGATCACGCACGACCTCGGCCTTGCGGCACGCTACTGCCGCCGCATTGCCGTGATGGAGCGCGGCCGCATCGTCGAGGAGGCGAGCCCCGGCATTCTCTTCAGCGCGCCGCAGCACGCCTATACCAGACGCCTGGTAGCGGCGTCGCCGACGGCGACGTCACGGATCGAAGATCTCGTGACGGAGGAGGACAGAGAGCGTTACGCCAACGTCGTCACCAGACCCAGGCAGGAGCGAGCGCACGGCACGCCGCCGCTCCTGGAAGTGCGCAAGCTCGCCAAGCGTTTCGATCAGGGCTCCGCTGCGGTTGCCGACTTCTCGATGACGATGGCGGGCGGCGAGAGTGTCGGGCTGGTTGGCGAGTCCGGCTCGGGCAAGAGCACGACCTCGCGCATGATCTGCCGCCTGATCGATCCGAGCGAGGGCGACATCGTGTTCGACGGGCAGTCGATCGGGCACGTGGCGGCGCGCGATTTCCACCGCTCGCCGTTGCGCAAAGACATCCAGATGGTCTTTCAGGACCCGAACGAAAGCCTCAACCCGCGCTTCACGGCGTTCGATTGCATTGCCCATCCCTTGATGCGGCTCGACGGCATGCGCGCGGGCGAAGGCTTGCGCAAACGGGTGGAAGAATGCGCCGAGCGAGTCGGGCTGCCGCTCGATCTGTTGCCGCGGTTTCCGCATCAGCTCTCCGGCGGGCAGAAGGCCCGCGTCGGCATCGCCCGCGCCATCGCCTGCCGGCCGCGGCTGCTGGTGCTGGACGAGCCGACCGCCGCGCTTGACGTCTCGGTGCAGGCGGTGGTGCTGCAACTGCTCGATCGCCTCAGGCGCGAGAACGACATTGCGCTGCTGTTCGTCAGCCACGATCTCAACGTCGTGCGCATGCTGTGCGACCGCACCATCGTGCTGCGCAACGGCGGCATCGTGGAGCAGGGCGAGAGCCGGGCGTTATTTGATAATCCAAAGACCGACTACACGCGCAAACTGGTCGAGGCGATCCCGCATATCGAGACCGGGCCGACGCTGGCGGCCGCTCTGTGAGCCCCGAACTCGCATTCCTGGCCCGCCAAATGGCGAGATCCCGCTGGCGAAGCCGCATTTAGTGGCATACCATTTGCTTGCAAATGGGCTCGGTTTCACTTGCCCTTTGCCAATGAACAGCTGGCATCACGGCATTTCTGGGAGGACTTCATGGATCGCAGGACGGTATTGAAGGGACTGGCTGGCGCGGGCAGCCTGGCGTTGACGGGTGGCCTGTCGGCCCCGGCGATCGCCCAGGGTGCGGCGGCGCGCACCCTGCGATTCGTGCCCCAGGCCAATCTCGCCAATTTCGACCCGATCTGGGGCACGCAATATGTCGTGCGCAATGCCGCCGCGATGGTTTGGGACACGCTCTACGGCATCGATTCCTCGTTCCGGCCGCAGCGGCAGATGGTCGAGTCCGAGGAAGTGACCGACGACGGCACCACCTGGACGTTCAAGCTGCGGCCCGGCCTCAAGTTCCACGATGGCGAGCCGGTGCTCAGCAAGGACGTCGTGGCAAGTCTGACGCGCTGGTCGGCGCGCGATCCGATGGGCCTGATGATCAAGGCGCTCCAGCAGGAGCTCACGGCCGTCGACGACCGCACCTTCAAATGGGTGCTGAAGCAGCCCTTCCCGAAATTGCTCTACGCGCTCGGCAAGAACAATTCGCCTTGCAGCTTCATCATGCCGGAGCGCATCGCGCAGACCGATCCGTTCAAGCAGATTTCCGAATATATCGGCTCCGGTCCGCTGAAGTTCGCCAAGAGCGAGTGGGTCCCCGGTGCGAAGGCCGTGTTCGAGAAATTCGCCGACTATTCACCGCGGCAGGAGAAGGCGTCCTGGCTTGCTGGCGGCAAGCAGGTGATGGTCGACCGCGTCGAGTGGGTGATCATGCCGGATCCGGCAACCGCGGCGGCCGCGTTGCAGAACGGCGAGATCGACTGGTGGGAGAACCCGATCGCGGATCTCGTTCCGGTTCTGAAGAAGAACAAGAATATCAGCGTCGATATCGGCGATCCCCTCGGCAATATCGGCTCGTTCCGCATGAACTTCCTCTATCCGCCGTTCAATGACGTCAAGGCGCGGCGTGCGGTGCTGATGGCGCTCAGCCAGGAAGACTACATGCGCGCGATCGTCGGCGACGACAATTCGCTGTGGAAGCCGCTGCCCGGCTACTTCACGCCGGATACGCCGCTCTACACCGAAGTGGGCGGCGAGATCCTGAAGGGCAAGCGCGATCTGGACGCCGCCAAGAAGCTGCTCGCCGAGAGCGGCTATTCCGGCCAGCCGGTGACGTGCCTCGTCGCGCAGGACCAGCCAATCACCAAGGCGATGGGCGACGTCACCGCCGATCTTCTCAAGAAGCTCGGCATGAATGTCGACTTCGTCGCAACCGATTGGGGCACGGTCGGCTCCCGCCGCGCGCAGAAGACACCTCCGGGACAGGGCGGCTGGAACATGTTCCACACCTGGCACGCCGGCGCGGATTGCGTCAATCCGGCTCCCTACACCGCCATTCGTGCCAACGGCGACAAGGCCTGGTTCGGCTGGCCCACCAGCGCGGCCACCGAAAAGGAGGTCGCCTCGTGGTTCGAGGCCAAGAACGTCGACGAAGAGAAGGCCGCCATGGGCCGCCTCAACAAGGCGGCGATCGATGACGTCGTCTACGCGCCCACGGGCTTCTTCCTGAGCTACACCGCGTGGCGCAAGAACGTCTCCGGCGTTGCCAAGGGACCGCTGCCGTTCTTCTGGGGCGTGTCGAAGTCCGCATGATCCTGCGCTGAGGCCAGATGCTCTCTTACATCCTCCGTCGCATCGTCGCGACCTTGCCAGTCATGGCGATCGTCGCGCTGTTCGTGTTCAGCCTGCTTTATATCGCGCCGGGCGATCCGGCCGTGGTGATCGCGGGTGATCAGGCAAGCCCGGAGGATGTGGAGCGCATCCGCCAGAGCCTCGGGCTGGACCGGCCCTTCCTGGTCCAGTTCGGAAGCTGGGTCTGGCGCATCCTGCACGGCGATCTCGGCACCTCGATCTTCACCAACCTGCCGGTCTCCGCGATGATCGGGCAGCGTCTCGGACCGACGCTGTCGCTGATGATCGTCACGCTGCTGCTGACGATCGTGGTGGCGGTGCCGCTCGGCGTGGTGGCGGCATGGAAGGCCGGCAGCCTGATCGATCGCGTCATCATGGGCTTTGCCGTGTTCGGATTCTCGCTGCCGGTCTTCGTGGTCGGCTATATGCTCGCCTACATCTTCGCGCTGGAGCTGGAATGGCTGCCGGTGCAGGGCTACACGCCGCTGGCCCAGGGTTTCTGGCCATGGCTGGAAAACCTGATCCTGCCGGCGATCGCGCTCGGCTGCGTCTACATCGCGCTGGTCGCCCGCATCACGCGGGCAGCCATGCTCGAAGTGCTGCAGCAGGACTATATCCGCACCGCCAAGGCCAAGGGCCTCGGGCAGGGCGGCATCCTGTTCATTCACGCCCTGAAGAACGCGGCGGTGCCGATCGTCACCGTGATCGGGATCGGCATCGCGCTCCTGATCGGCGGCGCGGTCGTCACCGAGAGCGTGTTCGCGATCCCCGGCCTTGGCCGCCTCACCATCGATGCCATCCTGCGCCGTGACTATCCGGTGATTCAGGGCATCGTGCTGCTGTTCAGCTTCGTCTACGTCCTCGTCAATCTGATGATCGACGTCGTCTACACGCTCGTTGACCCGAGGATCCGCTATTGACCGACACCACCGTCAATCCGCATTCGCTTCCGGCCGGCCTCGTCCTTGCGCCGCAACTGCCCGAGATCCTGCGGCCGGTCAGGATACGGCGCGGCTTCGTCGGCCTCCTGCGCGGCCACCCGACGGTCGCGATCGGCGGCGCGCTGCTGCTGATGCTGGTGCTGATCGCGATCTTTGCGCCATACCTCGGCACGGTCGATCCGACCGCGCTTGCGCCCGCCAAGCGCACCCGCGCGCCGTCGGCCGATTTCTGGTTCGGCACCGACGTGCTCGGCCGCGACATCTATTCGCGCGTGCTGTTCGGCGCGCGCGTCTCGCTCACGGTCGGCCTCTCGGTCGCGATCTGCGCCTCGGCGATCGGCCTTGCCATCGGCATGGTATCCGGCTTCATCCGCTGGGCCGACGGCATCCTGATGCGGTTCATGGACGGGCTGATGTCGATCCCGCCGATCCTACTGGCGATCGCGCTCATGGCCCTGACGCGCGGCAGCGTCGGCAACGTCATCCTGGCGATCACCATCGCCGAGATTCCGCGCGTCTCGCGCCTCGTCCGCAGCGTCGTGCTGTCCTTGCGCGAACAGCCCTATGTGGACGCGGCCGTGGCCTGCGGCACGCGCACGCCGATGATCATCCTGCGCCACATCCTGCCCAACACGGTTGCGCCGATGCTGGTCCAGGCAACTTACATCTGCGCCAGCGCCATGATCACGGAGGCGATCCTGTCCTTCATCGGCGCCGGCACGCCGCCGACCATCCCGTCCTGGGGCAACATCATGGCCGAGGGCCGCGCGCTTTGGCAGGTGAAGCCCTACATCGTGTTCTTCCCGGCGGCGTTCCTGTCCGTCACCGTGCTCGCCGTGAATCTGCTCGGCGACGGCCTTCGCGATGCGCTCGACCCGCGCATGGCCAAAAGCCTGTGATGTTGTCTGTGATGGATCGAGGCTGATTGCGATGGCTTTGCTCGAAGTCGAGAACCTCCAGACCCATTTCCGCACGCCCGGCGGCATCAACCGCGCGGTCGACGGGGTATCCTTCCATGTCAACGAGGGTGAGACGCTCGCCATCGTCGGCGAATCCGGTTGCGGCAAGTCGGTGACGTCGATGTCCTTGATGCGGCTGATTCCGGAGCCGCCGGGCCGGATCGCAGGCAGCATCCGCTTCGCGGGCAGGGATCTGCTGAAATTGTCCGACCGCGAGATGCGCGCGATCCGCGGCAACGACATCTCGATGATCTTTCAGGAACCGATGACGAGCCTGAACCCGGTGCTCACCGTCGGCCGCCAGATCCGCGAGACCTTGATGATCCATCAGGGCCTCGACAAGCAGGCGGCGGAGGCGCATGCGGTGGAGATGCTGACACTGGTCGGCATTCCCGAGCCGAAACGGCGCGTCGGCGAATATCCGCACCAGCTGTCCGGCGGCATGCGCCAGCGCGTGATGATCGCGGTTGCGCTGGCCTGCAATCCGAAGCTTCTCATTGCAGACGAGCCGACAACCGCCCTCGACGTGACAATCCAGGCGCAGATCCTCAAGCTGATGTTGGACCTGAAGCGCCGGGTCGGCGCCGCCATCATCCTGATCACCCACGATCTCGGCGTCGTCGCCGAGATCGCCGAGCGCGTTATGGTGATGTACGCCGGCCGCAAGGTCGAGGAGGCGCCGGTGGCCGAGCTGTTCCGATCCCCGCGTCATCCCTATACGCAAGGCCTGTTGGGCGCGGTGCCGAAGCTCGGCTCCTCGCTCGCGGGCACCGCGACCCGCCTTGCCGAGATCCCGGGGCAAGTGCCGGATCTCCGCAAGCCCATTATCGGCTGCGTCTTCGCCGGCCGCTGTGCGCTCGCGACCGACGTCTGCCGGCAATATGCGCCCGGACTTGAAGAGAAGGGCCCGCGCCACGTCGCCGCCTGCCATTACGCCGCCAAGGGAGCCGTCGCGGCATGAGTCCTCCGCTGCTCCAGGTCAACGACCTCAAGAAACATTTTCCGGTCAAGAGCGGCCTGTTCGGCCGCAAGTCCGAATTCGTCTACGCGGTGGACGGCGTCTCCTTCGAGATCGCGCGCGGCGAGACGCTGTCGCTGGTCGGGGAGTCCGGCTGCGGAAAATCGACGGTCGGCCGCGCCATCCTGCGGCTGTTCGAGATCACCTCGGGCCAGGTCATCCTCGACGGCCAGAGGATCGACGACGCAGCACCTGGCACGATGCGCCAGATGCGCCGCCGCGTGCAGGTCGTGTTCCAGGACCCGTTCTCCAGCCTCAATCCGCGCATGCGTGTGCGCGACATTCTCGCCGAGCCGATCCGCAATTTCGGCCTCGCCAAGTCCGCAGAGGATCTCGAGGTCCGTGTCACATCACTGATGGACACGGTGCGCCTGCCGCGCGAGGCGCTGAATCGCAGGCCGCACGAATTCTCCGGCGGCCAGCGTCAGCGCATTGGCATTGCGCGGGCGCTGGCTGCCGAGCCCGAGCTGATCGTCTGCGACGAGGCGGTCTCCGCGCTCGACGTTTCGGTCAAGGCGCAGATCGTCAATCTACTGCAGGATCTGCAGCGCGAGTTCGGCCTCGCGCTGCTCTTCATCAGCCACGATCTTGCCATCGTCGAGCACATGACCCATCGCGTCGCGGTGATGTATCTCGGTAAGATCGTCGAGGTCGCCCCGCGCCGCGAGATCTTTGCCGCGCCAAGGCATCCCTACACCAAGGCGCTGCTTTCGGCCGTGCCGCTGCCGGAGCCCGGAGCCCAGCGCAATCCCATCATCCTCAAGGGCGACGTGCCGAGCCCGATCAATCCGCCGAAGGGGTGTCGCTTTCACACCCGTTGCCCGTTCGTGTTCGATCGTTGCCGGACCGAGGAGCCGACGCTGCGCGCGGCCGGAGCCGAGCAGTGGGTGGCGTGTCACCTGGAAGAGGCTGCGCCGGCAGTCAGCGGTTAAGGACCTGACTCCAGTCCGCGTCGCACACCGCGCCGACGCTGGGCAGGTGCCTGGATGGCGGGCGCAACTGACATCGGGTGATGATTACATTATGCCCCTGTTTTGCCCGACGAGTCAAAATCCACCGCCGATCCGGGTCGGCATTGGCCTCGGATGCGAGGTCGCGCGGTGCATCGGAAATTCGTAAGCGAAAACAAGCCCCGTTGTACTGTGCATGGGGTTGTTTTCGCACTTTGTCGTGGCGGACCCTCAACCCTGCCGGCGCAGGAAGCCGGTGATCGTCACCTTGTCCCAGATGCCGGCCGCGGCAAACGGATCGGCGCGATTGAAGGCCTCGACCTCGCTACGGCTAGGGGCCTCGATCAGGAACAGGCTGCCGATCATGGTCTGGCCGTCGTCGGAGACGAGCGGACCGGACATCACGATCTTGACGCCGAAGCGCGAGGTGTCGCTGAGGAAAGCCTTGTGGGCGTCGTAATTGGCGAGCCGCGTCGGCAACGCGCCGGTGCGGTCGAGGGCGTGAATGGCGAACAGCATGCTGTCTCCGTTTCTTGGCTTCATTCTTGGGACGGCCGCGGGCTGCGGCCGTCCGGTCTTGATGTGGGGGGATGGCCTACTTCGCGCTGAGCTTGCCGGCGTCCTCGAAGGTGGGGCAGGTCCGCTGCTCCAGCGGCACGTCGAACGGCCCGTAATTGTCCTTGGTGATCACCGTCGGCTTCAGCACGATCTCGCTGATGACAGGCTGGCCCCGCAAGGAGCGGATCGCCATCATGGTGCCGAGGCAGCCTTGCGCAAAGCCGTTGTAGTCGCCGCTCGCCAGCAGCTTGCCGGACTTGATCGCGTCGATCGCCTCCTTGGTGCCGTTGATGCCGATCACCTGCGCCTTGCGGTTGGCACCGTCGAGCGCCTCGATCGCGCCGACCGCCATGGCATCGTTGGCGGCTAACACGCCGTCGATCTGCGAATTCGACTGCATCAAGTTCTCCATCACCTGGAGCGCCTGGAGCCGCTGGTAGTTGCCGGGCTGCGAGGCCAAAAGCTTGGCGCCGGGGGCTTCCTTCAGCGCGTCGTTGAAGCCGCGGACGCGGTCGACATTGGTCAGCGAGCCCTTGACGCCTTCGATGATGACGATGTTGCCCTTGCCGCCGAGCGTCTTGAGCAGGAAGCGCGCGGTCTCCAGCCCAAGGCTGTAATCGTCGGCGCCGACGAAGGACAGGAACTTGCCGCCGGCCGAACGGTCGGTGATGTTGACGACCGGGATCTTGGCTTCGTTGATCTTCTCGACCCCGGGGACCATCGCCTTGTAGTCGACCGGCGTGAACACGATCGCGCTCGGCTTCTTCACCACGACGTCCTCGATCTGGCTGAGCTGCTCGGGGATCGAGTCCGGCTTGGTCGGGATGTATTGCAGCGTCTTCGCGTTCAGCACCTTCGCCATGTTGTCGGCGCCGACCCGCACCGTCTGGAAGAACGGATTGGTCTGGTTCTTGGTGAAGACGGCGATGGTCTCGCCGTCGGCACGCGCCGCAGTGGTGAGCGCGGTCGCCATCAGCAACGGCAGCGCCACATAGCCAATTGTCTTTCTCATATTGCCTCCATCCCTCATTTTGCTTGTTGGATTGCTGGAACTCATTGCGCGCGGCGGCGGGTCTTCATGTCGAGCCAGACCGCGAGAATGACGATGACGCCGGTGACGAGCGGCTGCCAATTGGCGCTGACCGCGAGCAGGTTCATGCCGTTCAGCACCAGGGTCAGGATCAGCGCGCCGATGAAGGTGCCGAACACGGTGCCGACGCCGCCGAACAGCGAGGTGCCCCCGATCAGAACGGCCGCGATCGCCGGCAGCGTCAGGCTCTCGCCGATATCGGCCTCGGCCGAATTGAGCCGCGACAGGAAGATGATCGAGGCAAGTCCCGCCATGGTGCCTGAGACCGCGTAGACCAGCAGTAGGCGGCGCGCGACGGGAATGCCTGATAGTCGTGCGGCGACAGGATTGGCGCCGATCGCGTAGATCTCCTGGCCCCAGACCGTGCGCTGCGCGAAGAACGTCCCGATGCCGAGGAACACCAGGAGCAGGTAGACCGGAATGGGCAGGCCGAACAGATAGCCGCTGCCGATCTGGCGGAAGCCGGCCGGGAAGCCGTGCAGGGTCTCGCCCGCCATGTACCAATAGGTGAGGCCGTTCAGCACCCAGAGCATGCCATAGGTGGCGATGAAGGAGGGAATGCGGAGCGCCGTGACCATGACGCCGTTGATCAGGCCGACGAGCCCGCCGCAGGCAAGTCCGGTGAGGATGCCGAGCGCAGGCGAACCGGTCGTGTGGATCACGGTACCGGCGAGGCAGGCGGACAGCGCGACATTGGCGCCGACGGAGAGATCGAGGCCTGCGGTCAGCACCACCAGCGTCAGGCCGGAGGCGATGAAGAAGGTCAAGCTTGCCTGCCTCAGCACGTTGAGGATGTTGCCGAGGCTCAGGAAGGAATCGCTGAGCACGGCCAGCACCGCGCAGATCAGGAAAGCCGCGAGCAGGCGATAGAATAGCTGGACCGCGTCCTGCGACAGGAAGGAGCGGGGCGGCGCCATGGCGCCCTTGGTGATGTCGGTCATGTGCGGCTCCTGAGGCCGTCGAGGAACAGGGCAACGATGACGAGCACGCCGACGCTGGCGACCTGCACCGAGGAGGGGAGCGAGATCAGGTTCAGCCCGTTGCGCAACACGCCGACGGAAAGGACTCCGAGCAGCGTACCGAGTAGCCAACCATTCCCGCGCTCGAACGAGGTGCCGCCGACGGCAACGGCCGCGATGGCATCGAATTCCAGGCCGAGGCCGGCGGTGGGATGGCCGGAGTTCATGCGTGCGGTCATCAACAGGCCTGCGATTCCGGCCATGGCGCCGCCGATCGCGTAGACCGCGATCAGCAGCCTGTTGGGGGATAGCCCGGCATAGCGCAGCGCCTCGCGGTTGCCGCCGAGGGCGAAGATGTAGGTGCCGAAGCGGGTGTGATAGAGCAGGCCGTGAAAGGCCGCATATGTCACCAGCGCCATCACGATCGGCACGGGAATGCCGAGCAGCGTCGCCGAGTAGATGTCGCGCACGCTGTGGGGAATGCCGACCACGCTCTGGCCGTCGCTGACGATCAGCGACAGGCCCTGCGCCATGCCGAGCGTGCCGAGCGTCGCGACGAAGGGCGGTATGCCGAGAATCGCGACCAGCCAGCCGTTGGCGAGGCCGAAGGCGGTGCCGACCAGAAGGCCGGCGCCGAGGCCCAGCAGCATCGACTTGGTCGCAAGCGACACGATCGCGACGCAGAGCGAGGTCAGCGTCAGCACCGCGCCCATCGACAGGTCCAGCCCCTCCGTCATGATGATCAGGGTCATCGGCAGCGCGAGCATGGTCAGGATGGTCGACTGCACCAGCACGTTGGAGAGGTTGGCGACCGACAGGAAGCCGGGCGCGATCACGCTGAACAGCACGATCAGCAGCACCAGCACCATGGCAACGCCGGGAATGCGCTGCAGCGGATTGGGCTCTGAGACGATCGCGGCTTCACGCATGATGCATCCCCAGTCGCACGATGTTCTCCTCGGTCAATTCGTTGCGTGACAAATGTCCCGCGATGCGCCCCTCGCGCATCACATAGGCGCGGTCGCAGACATGGCAGATCTCGACCTGCTCGGACGAGATCATCAGGGCCGCGGCGCCGTCCGCGACGAGGCGGTCGATCAGCGCGAAGATCTCCGACTTGGCGCCGATATCGATGCCGCGCGTCGGCTCGTCGAAGATGAAGAGCTTCGAGCCGGCTGCCAGCCATTTGCCGATCACGACTTTCTGCTGGTTGCCGCCCGAGAGCAGTCCGACGGTCTGGCGTGCGCTCGGTGTCGCGATGCGGAGCTGCCGGATCAGGCCGTCGGCGGTGCGCTGTGCCGAGCGTTGGTCGAACAGCCCGCTCGGAAACAGCTTTTTCAGCGCCGACACCACCAGATTGTCGCTGACGGATCGCAGCAGCGCGAGGCCTTCGCTCTTGCGGCTCTCAGGGATCAGCGCGATGCCGCGGCGGGCGGCGAGATCCGGCTCGCCGGAAATGCTCTTGCCGTCGAAGATGATCTCCCCCGATGTCACGGGATCGGCGCCGAAGATGGCGCGGGCGACCTCGCTGCGGCCGGAGCCGACCAGCCCGCACAGCCCAACGATCTCGCCGCGGCGCACCTCGATGTTGATGTCGGAGATGCCGGTGGACGCGGAGAGGCCCTTGACCTCGAGCAGCACCTCGCCGGGCTTGTCGGCGAAATTCCGCGGATAGGTCATGTCAACGTTGCGGCCGACCATCATGCGGACCAGCTGGTCCGGCGTGACGTCGGCAGGCCGGACACCGTCGATGCGGCGGCCGTCGCGCAGCACGGTGATGCGATCGCCGAGCGCGAACACCTCGGCCATGCGGTGGGAGATGTAGACGATGGCGACGCCATCGGCCTTCAGCCGCGCGATCAGCGCGAACAAGAGCTCGGTCTCGCGATCGGACAGGGCTGCGGTGGGCTCGTCCATGACGAGGATGCGGGCATTCTGGCTGATCGCCTTGGCGATCTCGACCATCTGCTGCTGGGCGACGCCAAGCTTGTCGACGGTGGTGGCGGGATCGATGTCGAAGCCGATCGTGTCGAGCACGCGCTTTGCGTCGGCCAATATCCTGCGGCGGTCGATGGTGCCGGGAATGCGGCCCTTTGGCTCGCGGCCGAGGAAGATGTTCTGGGCAATGTCGAGATAGGGGACGAGCGAGAATTCCTGGAAGATCACGGCGATGCCGAGCTTCTGCGCATCGGCGGTCGAGGAGATCGCGACTCTTTCGCCATTGTAATAGAACTCGCCGGTGTCGGCGCGATAGGCGCCGCACAGCACTTTCATCAGGCTCGACTTGCCGGCACCGTTCTCGCCCAGCAGCATATGGACTTCGCCGGGGTAGACGGCAAAGGACACGTCGTCCAGTGCCTTGACGCCCGGAAACTCCTTGCTGATGCCGCGCAATTCCAGCAGCGGCGTGGGCGAGGTGACCTCGATCGGGAGCGCGTCGCTCATGGCTTGTTGCTCATGTTTTGGCTCTGCCAGCAAAGATCTTTCCGGGGTTCATCAATCCGTCAGGATCGAGCGCCGTCTTGATCGATCGCATCACATCCACGGCCTCGCCGAGCTCGTCGGTGAGATAGCCGATCTTGCCGAGCCCGATGCCGTGCTCGCCGGTGCAAGTGCCGTCCATGGCGATGGCGCGCGCGACCATGCGGGCCTGCAGCGCCTTGGCGCCTTCGGCCTCCTCGGGCTTTGTCGGGTCGATCAGGATCAGCATGTGGAAATTGCCGTCGCCGACATGGCCGACGATCGGTGCGGTGAAGCCGTGCTCGTCACCGTCGCGACGCGTCTCGATCAGGCATTCCGCCAGACGCGAGATCGGCACGCAGACGTCGGTGATCACAGCGCGCGCGCCGGGCCGCAAGCCAAGGCCGGCGTACAGGGTGTTGTCGCGGGCATGCCAGAGCCGGCTGCGGTCTTCCGGCGCCTTGGCCCAGGCAAAGCCATGGCCGCCATGCTCGGCCGCGATCGCCTGCGCGGCTTCGGCCTGCTCGGCGACGGAGGTCTCGGAGCCATGGAATTCGAAGAACAGGGTGGGGGCCTCGCGATAGCCGAGCTTGGCGTAGGCGTTGATGCCGCGCATCATGACATCGTCGAGCAGCTCGATGCGGGCCACGGGGATCGCGGACTGGATCACGGAGATCGCGGTGTCCACCGCATCGTGCAGGGTGTCGAAGCTGCAGACTGCCGCCGAGATCGCCTGCGGCACCGGGTGTACCTTCAGCGTGATCTCCGTGATGACGCCGAGCGTGCCTTCCGCACCGACGAACATGCGCGTGAGGTCGTAGCCGGCCGCCGATTTGCGCGCGCGCCGGGCGGTACGGATCACGCGGCCGTCGGCCAACACCACCTCCAGCGCCATGACATTGTCCTTCATGGTACCGTAGCGCACCGCCATCGTGCCCGAGGCGCGCGTCGACGTCATGCCGCCGATCGAGGCATCGGCGCCCGGATCGATCGGGAAGAACAAGCCGGTGTTGCGCAGCTCCGCATTGAGCTGCTTGCGCGTGATGCCGGGCTGCACCACGACGTCCATGTCGCTGTCGTGCAGGCTGAGCACCTTGTTCATGCGCGCGAAGTCGAAGCAGACGCCGCCGGCGACCGCGGCCGCATTGCCTTCGAGCGAGGTCCCGGCGCCGAACGGGACGATCGGCATGCCCGCGCCGGCGCAGAGCTTGACGATTTCAGCGACCTCCTGCGTCGTCTCAGGGAAGACGACGATGTCCGGCGGCAGGCTGCGATAATGCGACTCGCTCTGCCCATGCTGATCGAGCACGCCGCGCGCGACGCTCGCGCGCGGTCCGATCATGCCGGCGAGGCGCTCGGCCAATATGTCCGTGCTGACCCGCGGTCCCATCCGTAAGCTCCCGTTTGCTCCCTGTCTCCGGACTCTTGTTGGTCCGTCGTTCAGCTTAAGCGGCTCTTGCGTTGCTTGCGACCTGCTTCAGGCCGAAATCATAGTTGAGATGAAAATAGTCGCGCTCCACCATGCGACCATCCGGCGCACGGCCGGCGGGATGACGGACGAATTCGCGGATCAGGCTGTCCTTGACGCCGAACACCACGTCGCTGTCGAGATATTGGTCGCCGGCAACGAACACGTGCGTCACCAGCTGCTCGAAACCGGGCGCTGAGATCATGAAGTGCACGTGCGCCGGGCGCCAGGGATGGCGTCCCTGCACCTCCAGCATCTCGCCGACCGGTCCATCATGCGGAATCGGGTAGGCGGCCGGCTTGATCGACCAGAAATGGAAGCGGCCGTTGGCGTCGGTATGGAAGCGGGCGCGCATCGCGAGATCGCCGATCTCATCGAGCTGCTGCACGTCGTAATAACCGTCGTCGTCGGAGTGCCAGACGTCGACGATGGCGCCGGCGAGCGGCTTTCCGTCCACGGCCGAGACCGAGCCGGTGACCAGCATCGGATCGCCATCCATCGGCCCGGAGATGTCAGCGCCGCTGTCCTTCTCCGGCGCGGCCTGGACGAAGAACGGCCCGAGCACCGTGGTCTCGGTCGCGCCTTCGGGCACCGGATGGTTGATAGCGTCGACCAGCATGGAGACGCCGAGCGTGTCCGACAGCAGGATGAACTCCTGGCGCTTGTCGTTGCACATGTGCCCGGTGCGGGTCAGGAAGTCGATGCCGTATTCCCACTCCTTCTGGGTCGGCCGCACCTCGCGGACGAAGGCGTGAAGATGCCGCACCAGCGCCTCGCTCACCTGCTTGATGCGTGGATCGGTCGCGCCCGCGATCCGCTCCAGAACGGCGTCCGTGATCGTGTTTTCGTTGAAGTTACGCATGTGTATCTCCGCGATCAGGGTTTTGGTTCGCCGAGGCCGGACAGCCGTTCGAGATGCTTGACGGTCGCGATGAAGTCGGTATCACCGTCGCCCTGCGCGACCAGCGCGCCATAGGTCTCGCGCACTTGCGCGGCGAGCTGCAACGGCACGCCGACGGCGTGGCCGGCGCCCAGGATTAGGTCGAGATCCTTGGCCATCTGCCTGCAGGAGAAGGTGGACTCGAAGTCGCGAGTCCGCAGCGGCGCGGTCTTGTACTTCACCATGGGGGAGGCGACCGCGCTGTCGTCGAGCACTTTCAGGATGTCCTGCCAGGCGATGCCGCCCTTGCGCGCCAGCGCCAGACTCTCCGCCATCATCGCCGCCGACACGGCGATCATCAGATTGACCGAGAGTTTTGCAAAGCGCGCTTCCTCGGCGGAGCCGAGATAGGTCTGGGCGCGGGTGAAAGCTGCGAACAGCGGCTTGACGCTCTCGAAGGCGTCCTTCGGCCCCGACACGAAGCAGGTCAGCGCGCCTGTGTGCACGATGCTGGCATTGCCGGAGACCGGCGCGCGCAAATAGGCAATGCCACGCGCCTGCGCGGCGGCCGCAACCTCAGCCGAGACGTCGACACTCACGGTGCTGGTTTCGATCAAGACGGCACCTTGTGCCATCGCGGCGATCAGGCCGGCGGAGCCGAGCAATGCGCCGCGCAAAGCGGCGTCGTCGGGCAGGGACGTGATCACAGCGGCCTTGCCGCTCACGGCCTCGGCCGGCGAGGCGGCAATCGCAATGCGCTGCGCGCGTGCCTCGTCGATGCGCGCCGCGCTCTGGTCGAACGCGGTAACGGCGAAGCCCGCCTTGGCGACGAGCACCGACATCGGCAGGCCCATCTTGCCGATCCCGATGAAACCAACTGTTTTCAGAGCGTCAGTCATTGTTCTTGTCCATTGGCGCCTCAGGCGGCGCGTCCCTGTCGTTCAATATCCTGCACCAGCCGCCGGCCGGATTGCGCCAGCAGCTCCTTCTTCGTCTCGAGTCCCTCGATCAATAGCCGCCCGTTCTGCTTCTTCCAGGCACCGCCGATCATGACGGCCTCGATGTTGGCGAGGCTCGTCTGCATCACGACGGTTGCGACGGGATCATGCACTGGATGGAGATTGAGGTCGGAGGCGTTGATGATGACGAGGTCGGCGAGCTTGCCCGGCGTCAGCGAGCCGATCTGGTGCTCGCGGCCGAGCATGCGGGCGCCTTCCGTCGTGATCCAGCGCAGCGCTTCGCGCACGGGAATCGTGGTCGTCGCCGGAATGGCGCCACTTGCTTTGCGCGATTCCACATTGTCCAGTGCCCGCTGCATCGACAGCGCAACGCGCGCGGCGGAGAGGAGATCGCCGGCCAGGACGGACTCCAGGTCGATGCCGATGGTCGGCCGCACGCCGCGCTTCAGAAGGCGGCCGGTGATCGGAAAGCCATGGCCCTGGATCATCTCGTTCTCGGGCGTCACCGAGAACGATACGCCGAGATCGACGAGACGATCGAGCAGATCATCCGGCAGATCGTTGCCGTGGATGATGTTAATGCCGGGACCGACGAGGCCGGCCTCGAGCAGCTTCTCCCAGCCGCCGGGCGTCTTGGCCGGACCGCCGCCCTGATGCATCGATGCGATCAGCTTCAGCTCCCGCGCCAGGCGGAAATCGTGCATGGCGACGTCGAGCGTCGAATAATGCGGACCGAGGATGGCGAGCCCGAGCGTGACGAGGCCGTCGCGGTCGGCGAGGGGCCCGGCCAGCAGCCGCTCGACCTCGCGGCGCGGATGCGGCACTTCCGAGAAATGCGGCTCGCCCGGCTTCGGCTCGGGCTTCGGCGAGCCGTGGAAGAACGCGGCGCGGACGCCGCTTTCGATCAGGCCGCGCACGGCTGCGTCGGTATGATCCGGCGTCGGGTTGTTGTGGCACCAATCGACCAGCGTAGTGACGCCGTGATTGATCTGGTTCAGCGCGCCGACAAGCGTCGCGATGTAGATGTCGTCGGGCCGGAACACGGTGGCAAGGCCCGCATGCATGCGGCGGAAATATTCCAGCAGCGTCCAGTTCGCGGCGAAGCCGCGCAAGCCCGTCTGCCAAGTGTGCATATGTGCGTTGATCAGGCCGGGAATGACGATGCGGCCCGTGCCGTCGACGACCGCCGTGTCGGCCGCAGCGTCGATCGACGGGCGCACCTCGGCGATCCGGCTGCCCTCGACCAGCACATCGCCGGTCGAGAGATCGCCGATCGCGTCATCCATGCTGATGACGGTCGCGGATCTGATCAGGGTGCGCCGCATCGCTTCAAGCTGCCGCTTTGATGGTGCCGGGTGGTTCGCCGGCGAAGGCGCGTGCAATCAAGTCGCGAATGGCGCCACGCTCGAGCGGGCGCGGGTTCCAATAGGCGTTGGTGACGGCGAGATCGGCCGCCTTGTCGATGCCGCCCTCGGGCATGCCGACATCGCGTAGCGCGACCTTCGCACCCAGCCGCTTCGCAAGTTCGAAAAGCCCCCGAGCTGCATCGGCTGCCCCGATCGCGCGCGCGATCCGCACCATCGCGTCGGGCACGGCCGGCGCGTTGTAGGCCAGCGCATGCGGCAGCACGATGGTGTGGGTTTCGGCGTGCGGCAGGTCGAAGGTGCCGCCGAGCGTATGGCAGAGCTTGTGATGCAGCGCCATGCCGACAGTGCCGAGGCAGACACCGCACAGCCAGGCGCCATAGAGCGCCTCGGTGCGAGCCTCGCGATCGTCGCTCCTGGCGGCAATGGCGGGCAGGGCGCGCGCCAGCGCGCGGATGCCTTCTTCGGCCATCAGCGAGGTGACAGGGTTGGCATCGCGCGCGTAAAGCGCCTCGACGGCATGGGCGATCGCGTTGATGCCGGAGGTCGCTGCGAGGCCTGCCGGCAGCGTCAGCGTCAAGTCGACGTCGTAGATCACCGTCTCCGGCAGCACGGCGGCATCGCGCACCGTGGTCTTCAGCCCGTTCTCGGTCTGGCCGACGATCGGCGTCATCTCCGAGCCGGCATAGGTGGTGGGAATGCAGAGCTGGTTGACGCCGGTGCGCAAGGCCAAGGCCTTGCCGAGCCCGGTGGTCGAGCCGCCGCCGAGCGAAACGACGCAATCGGCTTCGCATGCCTTCATTGCCGCGAGCGCGCGTTCCGTGACCTCGACCGGCGTGTGCATGGTGGCGCCGGAAAAGATGCCGGCATAGAGCGGGCCGAGCGCGGCTCCCAAGCTCTTGCCTTGTGCCTCCTGCTGCGGCGTCGTCAGCACCAGCGCACGCTTGCCGCCGAGCCGCTCGACCTCGGCCTTGGCTGAGGCAAGCGTGCCGCTGCCGAACACGACGCGGCAGGGCAGGTTTTCGAAGGTGAACGAACCGATCATGCGCCGGTCTCTTTGATGGGATAATCGACCTGGAAGCGCCCGATCCGCAAGTCGCCCAGCGCCTCGCGCACGCGCAGATGCTCCGGGTGGTTGGCATAGGCGGCGAGCGCCGCCTGGTCGGTGAATTCGGAGAACAGCACCACGTCGCAGGCATAATCGACCGCGCTGACGTCCATGCCGACTTCGATATGGGTGAGGCCGTCGATCCGGCCTTTAAGGCCCTCGAACAGGGTCTTGACCTTGAGCCGGGCGGCCGAGCGCTCCTCAGGGCTCTCCCCGCGCAGTCGCCACATCACGATGTGCCTGATCGGGCCCGACATTTCCTGATTTCCTCGCCTGCTATGGTGCTTTGTTGGCGCCATTTTGCCTTGCAGAAAACGGAAATAAAGGTCAAAATTTGTAAGTCTCTTTTCCTCTTTATGCAAAAATGGACCGGCTGCTTCAACTCGAGGTGTTCTCCAAAACCGCTGAGCTCGGCAGCCTTTCCAAGGCCGCCGAAATCCTGCGGATGTCGAACGCCGCTGCGAGCCGCCATCTCAGTGCGCTGGAGGAGCGGCTTGCGGTCCGGCTGATCGAGCGCAACACGCGCCGGCAATGGCTGACCGAAGCGGGACAGGAACTGCTGCAGCGGTGCAGCACGCTTCTGAACGAGCTCGCCGAAGCCGAGGACGCCGTCTCCGATCGCGCGCTGTCGCCGAAGGGCATGCTGCGCGTCACGTCTTCGCTGTCCTTTGCGATGATCTACCTCGCGCCGATGCTGCCCGCCTTCCGTGCGCTCTATCCTGATCTCAGCGTGCAGATCATCAGCGCGAACCGCTACCTCGACTTCATCGAAGCCGGCATTGACGTTGCGATCCGTACCCGCGAGCACGAACCGGATTCCAACATCATCGTGCGCCGCATCGGGCAAATGCACCGCGTGCTCGCGGCCGCTCCGTCCTATCTGGAGAAGCACGGCCGGCCCGAGCATCCCGCCGATCTCGCCCGGCACAACATGCTGATCTACAATCTCGCCAATGATCCCTATTCGCTACGGCTGAGCCAGGGCAGCACGACGCAGACGATCCGGATCGCGCCGACGCTCGACAGCAACGACGGCCAGATCATCTGTGGTGCGGCGCGCGCGGGGCTCGGCATCCTGATCCAGCCGCTCTATATCGTGCAGGGCGATATCGCGGCCGGGCGGCTGGTGCCTGTCCTGAGCGATTGGCAGCTGCCGTTGCTCACCATGAACATCGCCTATCAGAACCGCGTCAGGCTGCCTGCCAAGATCAGGGTGTTCTCCGACTTCCTCGTCAGCTACATCCGGGAGCATTCAGAGCCGGGGATCTGGATCGACGCGGCGAAGTGAGCGGGAAGCAGCCATGTATCTCGGCATCGATCTCGGCACGTCGGCGGTCAAGACGGTTCTCGTCGATGATGCCCAGCGCGTGATCGCAAGCGAGAGCCGGTCGCTCGCGACCGTCTCGCCGCAACCGGGCTATTCCGAGCAGGATCCGGCGCAGTGGATCGATGCGACCTTCGCCACGCTGGATGCCCTCAAGGCGTCGCATGCCGATGCGTTGGCGGCGGTCGCAGGCATCGGGCTGTCCGGCCAGATGCATGGCGCCACGCTGCTCGATGCGAGCTCTAGGCCGCTGCGGCCCTGCATCCTCTGGAACGACGGACGCTCTGCGACTGAGTGCCGTGTCCTGGAGCAACGCTGGCCCGCCTTGCGCGAGGTGACGGGCAACAAGGCGATGCCGGGCTTCACCGCGCCAAAACTGCTCTGGATCGCCGCGCACGAGCCCGAGATCTTTGCGGCGACGAAACTCGTTCTTCTGCCAAAGGCCTATCTGCGACTAGTGCTATCGGGCGAGGCCGTCGAGGATGTCTCGGATGCCTCGGGATCCCTGTGGCTCGACATCGCGCGCCGCGATTGGTCGGACGCAGCGCTGGCAGCGAGCGGCTTGTCGCGCGAGCACATGCCGCGCCTGGTCGAGGGATGCGCGCCCGCAACCACGCTGCGCAGCGAACTCGCGCGGCGCTGGGGGATGATCAGGCAGCCGGTGATCGCGGGTGGGGCCGGCGACAATCCCGCGGGCGCCATCGGCATCGGCGCAATCCGGCCGGGAGCCGCTTTCGTGTCGCTGGGAACCTCGGGTGCGCTCATGGTCCCGACCGACCGGATCGCCGCCAATCCCGACCGTGTCGTGCACACGTTCTGCCACGCCATTCCAGGGATGTGGATTCAGGCCGGCGCGATCCTCTCGGCCGCTTCCTGCCTTGCCTGGCTCGCGCGCCTGTTCGGCGCCGCCGAGGCCGAGCTGCTGGCGCCGCTTGGAGCACGACCGCAGGCGCCGTCGCCCGTGAGCTTCCTGCCTTATCTCGCCGGTGAGCGGACGCCGCACGACGATCCCGTTGTGCGCGGCATGCTGGATGGCCTGAGCCATGGCACCGATCGCGCGGCGATCGTGCGGGCGGTGCTCGAAGGCGTTGCCTTCGCGCTTGCCGATTGCCGCGATGCGCTCGCGGATGCCGGCATCGGGATTGCGGAGGCCGACGTGATTGGCGGCGGTTCACGCTCTACCTTCTGGCTCTCGGTGCTGGCGAACGTGCTGAGCATTCCGATCCATCGCTTTGCCGGAGGTGAAACCGGCGCCGCGTTCGGTGCGGCGAGATTGGGGCGGCTTGCTGTCACGGGTGAGGCAATCGGTGACGTATGCATGCAGCCGCAGCGCATCGAAACATTCGAGCCCGACGCTGCACTGGTCGATGCCTACGCTGAACGGCTTCCCGCCTGGCGCGACCTGTATCGGCCGCGCCACTAGCTGGCCCAATCTGGTTTGCATACTTCGGTATATTCGCCTTCGGTATTGCCCTGCGTCACCCGCTTTTGTTTAATGACCAAACCGCGTTGCCGAGAAACGAGACGCGGGTGGGAAACGCATTGTGCGCCGGGAGGCACGATGAACGATCCGATCCTCGAGATGCGCGGGGTCTCGAAGACCTTCTTCGGCATCAAGGCGCTGCGGGCCGTCGATCTCACCGTCTATCCCGGCGAAATTCACGCCCTGATGGGTGAGAACGGCGCCGGCAAGTCGACGCTGATGAAGATCCTGTCCGGCGCCTACCGGCCCGACCCGGGCGGCGAGATCCGCATCGAGGGCAGGGCGGTGCGGATCGAAGGCCCGCTCGGCGGCCGCGCGGCGGGCATCTCCATCATCTACCAGGAGCTGTCGCTCGCTCCCAATCTCAGCGTTGCCGAGAACATCTATCTGGGACGGGAGATATCGCGGTCAGGCTTGCTGGCGCGCGGCACAATGCGCGAGGGCGTCGGCCCGATCCTGAAGCGCCTGGGCGCGGACTTCCTGCCCTCGACGCTGGTGGCGCATCTGTCCATGGGGCAGCGGCAGCTGGTCGAGATCGCCCGTGCGCTGCACGTCAGATCGAAAATCCTCATCATGGACGAGCCGACCACCTCGTTGTCGGCCGCCGAAAGTGAGCGGCTGTTCGCGTTGATCCGCCAGCTTCGCGCCGAGGGCCTTGCCATCATCTACATCTCGCATCGCATGGACGAGGTCTATGCGCTCGGCGATCGCGTCACCGTGCTGCGCGACGGCCGCCTGGTCGGCTCGCTCGACAAGCCCGAGATCCGCGCCGACACCATCGTGCGCTTGATGGTCGGTCGCGACGTCTCCTCGTTCTACAAGAAGGACCATGATCCGGAGGCGGGGCGGGGGCATCCCGTGCTCGCGGCGATCGACATGGCCGATGGCGGGCGCGTCAAGGGCTGCTCTCTCACCGTGCATGCGGGTGAGGTGGTCGGCCTCGCCGGCCTGATCGGCGCCGGTCGCACCGAGCTTGCGCATCTCATCATCGGCGCGTCGCCAAAAACCTCCGGCCGGCTCGAGCTGGAGGGGCGTCCGGTCGAGATCCGCACGCCGGGCGAGGCGCTCGAGGCCGGCATCGCCTATCTGACCGAAGACAGGAAGGCGCTCGGCCTGTTTCTCGACATGTCGTGTCTTGATAACATCAACCTCGCCGTGCTCGGCCGCGATGCGAAGCTCGGCTGGTTTCTCGATCGCGACAAGGCCCGCGAGCGCGCCGACCGCGCCTTTGCAGGCCTCAGCATCCGCGCCGCCAATCCCGGCGTTCCCGCCGGCGGCCTGTCAGGGGGCAACCAGCAGAAGGTGCTGCTGTCGCGGCTGCTCGCCATCGCGCCGAAGGTCCTCATTCTCGACGAGCCGACGCGCGGCGTCGATGTCGGTGCCAAGTCGGAAATCTATTCGATCATCGACAATCTCGCCAAGGCCGGCACCGCGATCCTCGTCATCTCGTCCGATCTGCCCGAGATCATCGGCATCTGCGACCGCGTCATCGTGATGCGTGCCGGGCACATTGCCGGCGAGGTCAGCCGCGGTCCGAATTCGCCGCTGGCGCAGGAAGACATCATGGGGCTTGCCACGGGGATGGAGCATCTCGATGCCTGACAATGGTGCTGCGGAGGCAAAGCCGGCATCGACGACGACCAATGGCGCTGCCGCGGAGACAAGACGCCAGCGGATGAGGATGCTGATCAGCGCGCTCGGCATGTTGCCGGTGCTGCTGATCCTCTGCATCGGCTTCAACGTGCTGTCGGAAGGCCGCTTCTTCACCGGACAAAATCTCGGCATCGTATTGCAGCAGGCCGCGGTGAACACCGTGCTCGCCGCCGGCATGACCTTCGTCATCCTCACCGGCGGCATCGACCTGTCGGTCGGCTCGATCCTGGCGGCCTCCGCGATGGCGGGTTTGACGCTCTCCAAGATGCCGGAGCTCGGCTTGCTGTGGCTGCCGGCCGCACTGCTCACCGGCCTCGTCTTCGGCATCGTCAACGGCGCGCTGATTGCGCTGCTGCGCCTGCCGCCCTTCATCGTCACGCTCGGCTCGCTCACCGCAGTGCGCGGCCTGGCGCGGCTGCTCGGGGCTGACACCACCGTGTTCAATCCCTCCATTCCCTATGCCTTCATCGGCAACGGCTCGTTGACGCTCATTCCCGGAGTCGCGTCGATCCCATGGCTCTCGGTAATCGCCTTGCTCGTCATTCTCGTCTCCTGGCTGGTGCTGCGCCGGACCGTGCTCGGCGTGCATATCTATGCCGTGGGCGGAAACGAGAGCGCAGCGCGGCTTGCCGGCATCAAGGTCTGGGCCGTCCTGATCTTCGTCTACGGCATCTCCGGACTTTTCGCCGGGCTCGGCGGCGCCATGCAGGCGGCGCGGCTCTACGCAGCCAACGGACTCCAGCTCGGCCAGTCCTATGAGCTCGATGCAATCACCGCGGTGATCCTCGGCGGTACCTCGTTCGTCGGCGGCATCGGCTCGATCTGGGGCACGCTGGTCGGTGCGCTCATCATCGCCGTGCTCTCGAACGGGCTCATCCTGATCGGTGTCTCCGACATCTGGCAATATGTGATCAAGGGCCTGGTGATCATCGGTGCCGTGGCGCTGGACCGCTACCGGCTGCAAGGCTCCGCGAGAACGTGAAAGGTCTGGCCCGCAACGGCGTGCGCATGGCTTGAGACGAGATTCCGTTGCGGCAACTGGTCTGCCGCGCCGGGGACGAAGACAGACCAGGGAGGAAGTCCATGTTGAAGACGATCATGCTCGCCGGCGCCGCCATGGCGCTTGCCCTCACCACCGCACCATCCTTCGCCAAGGAGCTCAAGTCGATCGGCGTCTCGCTGGGATCGATGGGCAATCCGTTCTTCGTCGCGCTGTCGAAGGGCGCCGAGTTCGAGGCCAAGAAGACCAATCCCAACGTGAAGATCACGACGGTCGGCTTCGAATACGACCTCGGCAAGCAGGTCACCCAGATCGACAATTTCATCGCCGCTGGCGTCGACCTGATCCTGCTCAATCCCGGCGATCCCAAGGCGATCGGGCCGGCCATCAAGAAGGCGCAGGCCGCAGGCATCGTCGTCGTCGCTGTCGACACCGCGGCCGAAGGCGCCGATGCCACCGTGACCACGAACAACGTGCAGGCCGGCGAGATCTCCTGCCAGTACATCGTCGACAAATTGGGCGGCAAGGGTGACGTCATCATCGAGAACGGGCCGCAGGTCTCCGCCGTGATCGACCGTGTGGTCGGCTGCAAGAACGTGTTCGCGAAGAATCCCGGCATCAAGGTGTTGTCGAGCGACCAGGACGGCAAGGGCTCGCGCGAGGGCGGCCTCACCGTCGCGCAGGGCTATCTGACCCGCTTCCCCAAGATCGACGCCATCTTCGCCATCAACGATCCGCAGGCGATCGGCACCGACCTTGCGGCACGCCAGCAGAACCGAACCGGCATGATCATCACCGCCGTCGACGGCGCGCCCGATATCGAGGCCGCGCTGAAAGATCCGCAGTCGCCGCAGATTCAGGCGTCCGCGTCGCAGGATCCGTTCTTCATGGCGCGGCGGGCCGTGCAGGTCGGCGTCGGCATTCTCAACGGCCAGAAGCCGGCTTCGACCGTCGAGCTGCTGCCGTCCAAGCTGGTGACCAGGGACAACGTTGCCGCGTACAAGGGCTGGACCTCGGATCGCTCGCAGTAAGGCATCGGGGCGTTCGAAGCACGAGAGATGGCGGGTGGCGGTTCGATCGCGCCGCCCGCCGCCGATACCTCGCGTGCTCACCAGTAGCACGCAGCAATGCCTGTGCTAGCTTTCCACGATCTCGTTCGGTCGATTCGGAAAGCAGATCCGGTGAAATCCACGACGTCAGGCACCGCGTGGCGGCATGCCAATATCGGCCGCCTGCTCAATAACGCGGTGCGGCGCTTCGAAGGCCGTGTGCTCGAATTGATGACCGAGCGGGGCCACGACGAGACGCGCATCGCCCATGTCAGCCTCACGCGCAATCTGGACGTGGAGGGGACGCGGCTCACCGAGCTCGCCCGCCGCGCCTCCATGAGCAAGCAGGCGATGGGCGAGCTGGTCGACCAATGCGCCGCGCTCGGCCTCGTCGATCGCATCGCCGATCCGACCGACCGGCGCGCGCGCATCGTCGTGTTCACGCCCACGGGGCGCAAATGGCTCGATGCGTTCCGTGATGCCGTCGACATCGCCGAGCGGGAGATGCGCGTCGAGCTCGGCAAGGCCACGATGGATGCAATCCTGAAGGGGCTCGCGGTGTATGGCACGGAATTCGACACGCTCGATGACCCGGATTAGTCAGGCAGCTTGACGAAATAGTCAGGTGTCCTTACCATGCAGGTTGGCGTTGGTAGGGAGAAGCAGCTTGGAAATTCGTCTGACGGCCGCGGTGCTCATCGTTGGCGGGGGCCCTTGCGGGCTGATGCTGGCCAACGAGCTCGGCCGCCGCGGCGTGTCCGCGATCCTGGTCGACGAAAAGCCGGGCACGGCCTTCAACCCGCAAGCCAATGCGACGCAGGCGCGCTCGATGGAGCATTATCGGCGGCTGGGCTTTGCCGACGAGATCAGGCGCGAAGGTCTGCCCGCGGACTACCCGACCGATGTCGCATATTTCACGCGCTATACCGGATACGAGCTGGCGCGGTTCGCGCTGCCGTCAGCGTCGCGGGCGGGTGAGCTGATCAAGGGCATGTCAGGCTCCTGGAGCGCGGCGGAGCTGCCGCATCGGGTCTCGCAGAAATATGTCGAGGCGGTGCTGCGCCGCCACGCCGAACGGCTGCCCGGAATCCAGCTCAACTACAGTCACCGGCTGATCGGCTACACGGAAAGTGATGACGGTATCGCCGGCAATATCGAATGTCTCGACGATGGCAGCCGCTTTCGGGTCCGCGCCGACTTCCTGGTCGGGGCCGACGGGCCGCGCTCGATGGTCCGGCAATCGCTCGGGATCGTCTATGGCGGCGAGAGCGGGACGCAGCGCGACTTCATGGGCGGCCGCATGCTGGCGGTCTATCTCCGCTCGCCCGATTTCTACGCGCGCGTTCCCCACGCGAAAGCGTGGATGTACAATTGCTTCAACGGCGACCGCCGCGCCTTCATGGCCTCGGTGAACGGTCGTGATGAGTTTGCATTCCACACCCAGTTGCGACCGGGCGAGGACGAAACTGCGATCACGATCAACCAGGCCAAAGCCGCGTTCCAGCGCGCCTGCGGTGCGCCGATCGATTGCGAAGTTCTGTCCTTCCTGACCTGGACCGCCGGTCACGCATTGGTGGCAAGCGGGATGCAGCGGGGCAGGGTCTTCCTCGGCGGCGACGCGGCGCATCTGTTCACGCCGACCGGCGGGCTCGGCTACAACACCGCCATCGAGGATGCGGTCAATCTCGGCTGGAAGCTCGCAAGCGTCGTCAAGGGCGTGAGCCCGGCGGCACTGCTCAATAGTTACGAGGTCGAGCGGCGTCCGGTGGCGCTCCGCAACACCGATCATGCGCGCTGCTTCGCCGATTCGCTTGGCCTCTTCGCGCCGGCGCCGGAGATCGAGGATGCCACGGAGGCCGGCCACAAGGCGCGGCGAATCGCGGGTGCCTATCTCAATCAGCACGCCCGTGCCGAGTTCAACATCCCCGGCGTCACCTTCGGCGGACGCTACGACGGCTCCCCAATCATCGTCCCCGATGGTAGCGAGCCGCCGCCGGATGCTGCCAACGTCTACGTTCCCACCGCCTCTCCCGGTGGCCGCCCACCGCATGCGTGGCTGGAGGACGGCATGTCGCTATACGACCAGTTCGGATTCGAATGGACCTTGCTTCAGTTTGGGGACGTCATGTCGGCCCATGCGTCATTCGCTGACACCATTCGCGCGATCGGGGCCGACGTAAAGCTCGTCACGCTACCCAGATCGTTGCGCGATCTCTATGAGGCGGATCTCGCCCTGATACGTCCCGACCAGATCGTGGCTTGGCGCGGCAACGCATCGCAGGCCGGAACGATCGCACGCGTTCTTAGCCGCGTACTCGGGCGCGAAGACGCGCGGCTGCTAGCCGGCGGTGGAGGGATTGGTTCGCGCAGGTGACACGGCCGATGGAATTGCGCTCGTAAAGAGACTGGTCTTGGGCTGGACGCGCGATCCGTCGATCAGCTCGAGCCGCCCGCAGCGATTCAAGGTGTGCAGCTTCCTGCCCGGCCATGCCGGGCCGGGTTTCAGAGTGTGGCGGACGACCTGCTTGAATACCGTCGGCGACAGCTCGACCACTTCCGCCAGGGCAAGCGCTGCGCCGTATCCGTCGGTGCAATCCTGGACCGGTCGCCACAGTTTGTCATCGAGCGTGACGAAGTTTCCTGCCGGCCGCGTGCTGGCGCGGTCGATCAAGACGGGATGGCTGGCGTGGGGAAGCCAAGGCCCCAAGAGCCGATCGGCGTAATAGATCGCCAGCGAATCCGAATAGCCACCCGTTCCGTCGCGCCAGGCGCCAAACAGATAATACAGGCCGTTGTGGCGCGTGATCGTGACGTCGGCCAGCTCGAGGCCGGAAAGGAGCGTTGCGTATCGCTCCCATTTGTCCGGAAACCGAGTGCATTTGTAGAGAGCGACGTCCCCGCGGGTCGAGCTCTCCGGGATCATCCACAGCTCGCCATCGTCCTCGATCAGGAACGGATAGGAGAGGTGACAGGGCTCCTCCAGCACCGGCATCACCTCGCCGATCGGCCCCGCGTCGTTGAACGCGATCGCGGAAATGATACCTTTTCCGACACGGTGATCGAGATCCTCGAAGAAGGCGAAGGTCCGTCCCTGCCACGTGACGGGAAAGGGATCGGCGTAGAAGTGGTTTCCAGGATCTCCCAGAACGTTCCAGCTTGGACCTGACAGGTCTCCGGTCTGCCAGACGCCCGGGCCGTCGTTGAAGCGCCATCCGATATGCCAATGCGGGGCATAGCAGCAGAGGCGATAGATCTCCTTGGCGATCGATACGGCAAGGCCGCGCGCCACGTAGCCAACGGGTCCGCGGTGCGGGACAGTTGAAGCGGGGCGCGGCAGGTGCGGCACGATGCGCGGCCTTCCCGACAGGATCGCCGCCAGCATGGTGAGGGTCCGCGCCATGATCGTTTCGAGCGCACCACTGAGGCCCGCAGCAATCTCACCGGACGGATGGCCGCGGTCGAGGACCGAACCGTCGATCTCGTTGACGATCTCGATCACGGGCAGGTCGCCGGCGAGGATGGCGGCGAGCGCGGCATTTTCGCCTGCGACGCCGTTGAACAGCGGCCGCAGATACAGCCGGGCCGGGCTCGCCGGATCGCGCGGGGCATTCGTGAAATCGACGATTACGTCGGCGGTGCCGATGCTGACCCGTGCTGGTTCGGAGCTGATCGTCAGCCTGTCGGCGGCGCTGTGCTTGCCCTTGTGCAACACGATGCGTTCGAGCTCGAACAGCGCATCGAGACCTGCCGGCCGCGGCTCCGCCGTTGCCGTCCATGCAACTTGCACCGACATGTCCCGGCCGTCGACCGACAGCGTCCTGCGGTCCATCCAGCGCCGCGCATAGTCACGTTCACAGCGAAACTCGATGATCATGTCGAGCCAATCTGTTCCGACGTATCAGGTCAAACGACCCGGTCGAGAATCCGGACGTATTCCTCGACCATGGCATCTACCGAATAGCGCAGCCGCAGGCCTTTGGCGTTTTGTCGCAGCTCGTCACGTAATTGCTTGTCGGTTACCAGCCTGGAGACCGCCGCGGAGAGCTTCGCATGATCGGAGGCATCGACGAAGAGCGCCGTCGGTCTGCCCTCGTAGGACAATACCTCGCGCAGGACGGGAAGATCGGTCACGACGGAGGGAACACCGGCGTTGGCGGCCTCGACCGCGGCCAGACCGAAGGTCTCGGCCTGGGTCGGAAAGACGAACACGTCGAGACAAGCAAGGAAGTCCGCCATCCGGCCAGGAGGAATCTCTCCCAGCAAATGCAGACGGTCCGCGACGTTCAAGTCGTTCGCGAGCTGCCTCAGCCGGGCCTCGTCGGCTCCCTGGCCGGCCAGCGCAAGATGCCAGGACGGTTGATCCGGCAGCAGACCGATCGCCAGATCGAGCCGCTTATGCGGATGCAGCCGTGCCGCGCAACCGAGCAGGACGCGGTCCGGTGGCAGGTTGAATTGACCTCGTGCCGCCTCCTTCGACAGGGTAAGGGCCTTGTCGTCGAAGCCGTGCGGCACATGCACCATGCGCGACCGGTAAGCCGCGGGGTAGCGCGAATATTCGCGCTCCATGTCCTGCGAATTGAGCGTGATGCAGTCGAAGAAGCCGAGGCTGCCCATGGCGATGTCGGCGGTGCGGACCGGCCAGCTCATCGCCAGCGCGGATGAAACCTGATTGGCGACGACGGGTGCACGGCTGACGAGGCGCGTGACGCCGGCGCCGATGACGTTGCCGAAATGCTGGAAGGTCAGGACGGCGTCGGGCCTGGTGGTTCTGATGTGGCGGCCGAGCGTCCACAGCATCCGCAGCAGCGCCAGCGGATTGCCCGGCCGGCTCGGCGCGCAGTAGAGCGTGGCGGGCGGTTCGTCAAAGGAGTCCGATTTGCGGAAGAAGAACAGATTGGTGACCCGGTGACCGCGCGCGGTCAGCCCGGCGCCGAGCAGCCGCGAGATCTCCTGTGCACCGGCGTTCTCGGCCTGGGTTTGCGCAAGAAGCACGTGGAGTTTTCGCCCACTGCCGTTCGGCCGCGCAGGTGCCGTCGCGCTCGTCTCGTCCAGGTCCTTGTTCGGCTGATAATGGAGCACGGATCCCGACCCGCTAAAGCAACGAAATCTTCACCTTCTTAACTCCGTACCTATCATGCGGGCATCCCGCGGACACCGGCTAGCAACAAACGGAGTTAATGCGGCGCGATGGCCACGGTGTCGTTGGCGCAGCATTTCCGCTGGTTCCCGGCTGGCGCGTTAACCAATCGGTCCTGCGCGTTCACCCCGGCGGCGCGTGCTGACACCTAGTCACGCGAGTCCGCGCTACGAACGGCATAATTGCCGCGCCTCGATGCTGGGAAGCGCAAGAGCACCAGAACGGAAGGATCCACCCCGCTGCGCCGGCGGCAGAGGACGTTCAGGGCGATGGTCGCGAGCGCGAGCGACACGGTCGTCGAAATCGCCGCGCCAAGCACGCCGAGGAAGGGGACCAGGACGAGAAATCCGACGAGCCGCAGCCCGACGTTGGCAGCGACCACCGGCACATAGATTCGTTCATGACCGGTCAGCTGCAGGATCGCAGCAGCCGGGCCGCCCGCCGCCTGGATGGCGGTTCCGATTGCAAGCACGATCAGGACCGAATGCTGCTCGGCGAAATGAGGTCCGAACAGGTTGAGGAGATAGGGGCCGCCGATCCAGATCGTGGCGAGACCGGCGACGACGCAGAGCCCAGTCACTTCCGCCATCAAGCGCGAGGTCCGCTCGAACTCCCCGTGGTTCTTGCTGAAATAGAGCGACGGGAGCCGGCGCGCACCGAACGTGTAAAGCGCCGCGGACACCATGGCGAAAATGTTGGCGAGGCGCGAGGCGGCAAAGTAGATTCCCGCGGTCGTCGGATCCAGCATCCAGTAGACCAGAATGACGTCGAGATACTGATTGGCGACTTCGAGGATCGATGCGAGCCAGAAGTGCAGGGCACTTGATCGCCAGCGTGACGTCTCCGAGCGCGCCGGCGTACTGCGCAGATCCGGCAGCACGCGCGCGACGGATACGATCTGCGCAACAAGGCCAACCGACATGGCGACCGTCATCGCCGCGAACAGCTCGGCCGGATCGAGTTGGCGATGGGCGAGCAGCATGACGAGCAGGAACACGACCACGAGGGCCCGCCAAAGGAACTCGCGGTTTCCTTCGCCCATGAGAATGCTGACCAGCGAGCGCGCGATTTGGCTGCCGAGCATCAATCCGGCATTGACGGCCGTGTAGGCCGACACCGCAAGGATCAGCAGCCACCAGTCGCCTCTCATGCTCGCGACGATCGCGATCCCGCCGATCACGATCAGCATTGCGACCGAGGCGATCTTCAAGCTCGATTGCAGCACGCCTTTGGTAAGGTCCGGCCTTTCGCCGACCTGATATTCGTTCAGGAATCGCACCAGCAGGGATTCCTGGCCGACCAGTCCCACGACGGCTGCGATCTGCGCGACCGACAGCCAGGTCGCAAAGATGCCGAAGCCGTCAGGCGACATCGTCCGCGCAGCCAGCGAGAACAACGCGAACGCGAGCACGCCGCTGCCGACCTTGAGCAGGATGGTCCCGGCAACGCCGCGCGTGACGTCGCGCCGCATGAACTGGAGAATGGATGCGATCATGGAAGGGTTAAGGGAGCCGCGCTCCCCTGACGAGACATGTTCCGATACCGGCGAGAACCTAGCATGTCGAGCAATCGCGAGTGTTAATGGACGAGTTGGAGGATTTCGGCGATCGCGGTGATACGGGTTGCTTCGTTCTGGAACATCGCTGTCTCCATTGTCCAACATCTGCGAGTTTCAACTCGCGCGACGGACGGCATAACGCCGCATCGACGACTGAGAAGGCGAGATCCGGGGCTCGCGTGCAGAATGGTTTCGGGACAGCAAGACGCGTGCCGCGGCGAGTCGGCGAACTGGGCACCTGCGGTCATTAACCTCAATCTCAGGAAATGTTCGCACCCGGCCCTGCGATGCGACATCAGGCGAGAGAATTGCACTGCAGACGCTGTTAACCGTGGGAGCCGGAGCCATGACGAGAACCGTGACCGAGCCGGTCGACGGGGACGAGACCGCAACCATCGACTCGGACGTCGCCATCGTCGGTGGCGGTCTTGCGGGATCGCTTGCGGCGGCCGTGCTGGCGCGGGCAGGGCGTCGCGTCGCTCTGATCGACAAGCGGGCAGTCCATCCGGATGAGTTTCGGGTCGAGAAGATCGGCGGCCATCAGCTGGAGCTGTTCGGCAAGCTCGGCTTTCTCGATGCGCTCGAAGATGTCGCGTGCCGATATGATCAAGTGCTCAACATCCGTGAGGGCAAGGTGGTCGATGTCAGCGTCGGCAGGGCTTACGGATTTGCCTATGCCGATCTCGTCGCAATGGCGCGTCGCCAGCTTCCGGATCCTTCCAACCTGATCGTCGACGAGGTCACAGCGATTGGCAGCAGCGGCGATGTCCAGCATCTCGAGCTCGCCTCCGGACGGCGCGTGGCGGCGCGCCTCGTCGTTCTGGCCACCGGCATGGCGGGAGCCCTGGGCTACAAGCTCGGCATCAGGCGGCGCGTGCTTGCCGAGCGCCATTCGGTGTCGTTCGGTTTCACGATCGCTCGCCAGGATGGCACCCCGTTCGATTTCGAGGCGTTGACCTGTTACGGCGAACGCACCGTCGATGGCATCGACTATCTCAGCCTGTTTCCCGTCCACGCCGGAATGCGTGCCAATCTCTTCATGTTCCGCGATCCGACCGATCCTGTTATGCGCGAGTTGCGCCGCGAACCGGAGGCGACAGTTTTGCGCCTGCTGCCGGGATTGCGGAGCTACCTCGGCGATTTCCGTGTGACCGATCGCGTCCAGAACTGGGTGATGGATCTGACCGTCGTCGAGGGGCATCTCCGGCCCGGAATCGTGCTGATCGGCGATGCGTTCCAGACCAATTGTCCCGCGGCCGGAACGGGTGTCGCCCGCCTGCTCGTGGACGTCGACCGTCTCTGCACCGAATATGTGCCGCGATGGCTCATGACTGCAGGCATGGGCCTGGAGAAGATCTCGCAATTCTATGCCGATCGCGACAAGATCGCGGCGGATCAGCAATCGCTGAAGATGGCACGCTTCCGCCAGGCGCTGACCTCGCGCAACGATATCGGCTGGGACGTGCGGCGACGGTTGCACTTCCTGCGGCGCAGTCTTGCACACCGCGTCGATCAGATGCATCCGGGCTGGCTTGGCCGCGTCCGCGGCGTATTGCGCGCCTGATCTCTGCGACCCCCCGCCGGTCAGCGCGTGGGCCTCGCGGTGTGGGCGGGCTGAACCTTCAAATCGGAGAGCCGCTTGGCCGCCAGCTTGAGCCAGGGCGCCTGCTTCAGCGCGAAGAGGGCGATCGCGCCTACGGCGCTGCCGACCTGCGTGACCTCCCACATCGGTGAAGCCTGTGCGCCGAACGATTTCTTGTATGGCTCGTCGCCGATGGTGAAGTCGAGCATCTGATCTCCGCGCTCGATACAATCCCGCGCCACTTGTTCGAACATCAGCGCGCCGATGGACTGGCTCTTGTAGCCGGCGATGTCGAAGGCGCTCATGATGACGAGGAAGCTGTCGCGGTGGCACAATCCGAGCACGGCGGCGATCACTTCGCCGTCCATCTTCATGGCATAGAGGCGAACGAAGGAGCCAAGGCCCCGAAGGGCGACGTCGGAATAGAAGCCGTAATATTCGGGCCGCTGCAGCAGGTCTCCGTCGCCTTGTGCGTGAAAGCGCGGGCCGCGAAACTTCCTCATCACCTCCATCGTCTCGAGCACGGCGGCGCTGTCGCTGCAGCATGAGAAGCTCAGCGCGCCCTTCTTCTGCAGCTGACGATATTTCTTGGCGAGTTCCTTCTGATAGGAGCGATCCATCGCACTGGCCCGCCATTGCTCGTAAGGCGCGACCAGAACCGTGGCATAAGCATTGGTGTTCATCGAGACACGGCGGGACGTGGCCAGGAGGTCCTCGATCGGAAGCCGTCCGTCGGGCAGCTTGGCCATCCGGAGCAGATCGAAGGGGCGGACAAGGCGCCGAATCTGCGCGCATGCGGCCGCATCATCGAGCAATCGTGAAAACACGTCCGGGCTGCAAACCGGTGCCAGATAATCGGAGACGCGGAGGTCGGCGAACTCGATGGTTCGTATCGGACCGCGCCGGATTCGGAGCAGCGGTAACACCATCGCAAGCGTGCCGGTGTCGCGGTCGCGCACGATGACGACCAGGGCCGTTGCACCCGTTTCAGGCGCGAGCCTGGTGTAGAGGCTATGCAACCAGACCGGATGCTGGAAGGCTGTGGCAGCCGAACGATCGAACAGCTCTGCATATTCCGGAGACAGAAAGTCGAACGACGGCTCGATGGCGATGTCGAACGTGTTGCTGGGCTTATTCATGCGCACAAGGAAACCGGATCATCCGCGAACGTCGTTCGAACCGTAGCTGCGCTTATACCAAGGCCGTTACAGGTCAGACACTGCCGCTGCGCGATTTGCGCCAATGCGTTCAACCATGCTCGTATGGTTACCAAATTCTGAAGCCGGAGGCGGAAATGGCGCATGGAGCGCACCTTGCGCGGCGCCATCGTCTGCATGGCGCAGGCAATGATCTACGATCCTCGGCTGCAGGAAAGCTATGGTTCGCAAGGTCGAGCTCGTTCCCTCCGCTCCGATCCTCGGGCCGATCGGGCTCAAGCGCGAGTGAGACTTCTTAGAGCCGCACCCCGGTGGTGGCAAACGCGTGCGCGGCGGGCTCCTGCACGCGATCGAGGATCACCATCCCACCAACCGCGATCACCACGGCCGCGACGCAGCCAAGCAAAAAAGCCTTCATCCTCAGCCTCCCTCGATTGGACCACGCCATCTATACGACAGGGCCTGCGGCGAGCAAGCTCGTCGATCGCATCAGCCATCCGCCCGCTATGGGCTTTTGAACACGGGATCGGCGGAAAGACGCATCGCCCATCGAGCCAAGGGACCGGAGCTCGGCGCTGCTGCGCTGCACGATCCGGAACGGATGCGGGTCTTGCAAGTTTTCTGCAGGCCTGGTGAGCGCATCGGAGGCTTGGCGTGAAATTACCGAGAACGATCCTGTGCTTCGCAGCACTTTGCATTGTCGAGGGCGCCCTGGCCCAGCCGGCGCAAACCAACTCGCCGACGGGGCAAACGCCTCCCGAGGACAAGGGCCAGCTCCAGCCGCAAGGTTGGACGGGTCCGATCAATACCGGCTCGGGTGGTGCGCCGCCCGAAAGCCCCCAGGGCCAGAGTCCGCCCGGAATGCAGCCCGCGCCGGAGGGGTCGTCCAAGACCACGACGGCACCGGCCAAGTAGACTGTTTCAAGTAGACCGTTCCAGGATATTCATTTCCGTTGCCTCTTCTGGCAATCTCGAGCGGGTGAATGTCAGCAGGCGGCCAGGAATGAACAGATCGGCTCTGTGCACGAAGGTGGCCGCATTGCTGTGGACCATGTTTGCCGCATCGACGGTGCATGCCGACATGGTCGGACACGGCGGCCCGATACGGGCACTCGCCGTGTCGCCCGATGGCGACAGCCTTCTTTCCGGCAGCTTCGACACCGCCGTCATCCGCTGGTCGCTGAGGACAGATACGGCAGAGCACGTGCTGCGGTATCATGCCGATGGCGTCAACGCCGTCGCCTTTCTCAAAGATGGCCGCATGATCACGGCCGGAGCCGATGCGCGCATTGCGGTGTGGACGGCGGGCCGGCCCGAGCCGGACCGGGTGCTGGAGGGACATGTCGCACCGATCGCGGCGCTTGCTGTGTCGTCCGACGGGACGCTTCTCGCATCGGCGTCATGGGACCAGACAGTGCGGCTCTGGTCGCTGTCGGACGGCACATCCCGCGTGCTCGAAGGGCATACGCAGAACGTCAATGGGGTCGCTTTCCTGCCGGACGGCAGGCTCGTCAGTGTCGGCTACGATCTTGCGCTGCGCATCTGGCGTTTGCCGGATGGCCAACCTGACATCGTGACTTTGCCGGCGCCGCTGAACGCGGTGGCTGTCGCGCCGGATGGTGAAATCGTCACGGGCGCGGTCGATGGCAGGCTGCGCATGCTGACAACGGACGGCAAGGTCAGCAGCGAGGTCGCGGCCAGTCCGACGCCGGTGGTGGCCTTGGCCATGTCGGCGGACGGTGCGCTGGTCGCTGCGGCCGGGATCGGCGGCACGGTGGCGATCATCGATCGCAAGTCGCGCAACTTGCTGCGCACCCTGGTTGGGCCCGGGCTGCCGGTGTGGGCGGTCGCCTTCCTTGCCGATCGCGAGACACTGATGACGGGTGGTGCGGACGGCAGGATCAGGCGCTGGAATGCCCGCACCGGCAATCCCATCGGTTCAAGCCTGGTCGGCACACCGGCCGACCCGCTTGCGGCCTATGCCGGCGATCACGGCGCCGATGTGTTTCGGGCCTGTGTTGCCTGCCACACGCTCTCGGACAAGGAGGTGCAGCGCGCGGGTCCCACACTTGCGGGACTCTACGGCCGCAAGATCGCTTCGGTGCCGGGATATCGCTTCTCTGATGCACTGAAGACGATGGACATCGTCTGGACGCCGGAAACCGTCGCACGATTGTTCGAAATCGGGCCGAATGCCTACACCCCCGGCACCAAGATGCCGGAGCAGCGCATCGGCTCGGCCGAGGACCGGCGCGCGCTGACCGACTTTCTGGGCCGCGCGACGTCGCGATGATTGCCTTGCGCCGATTCGACGGCGTCCGCTTTAGTCCTTGCCGTTGCGTTCGCGGAGATAATCATCCGTCGTTCGCGGCGGCGTTCGTTCCGGAACGCCCTTGAACGGATCGAATTGTTGTTCGCTCATGACCACGACGCGGCAGTCCGCGCACATCCTGAGCGCCTCGATTCGCTTGTCGCCGGCCGGATACATCCAGTGCCGGCCTTCGAGCTTGGCGGCGATGCGGTCGATCGTGCTCTTGACGCCGAAGGGCGTGCCGCAGCGGACGCAGAGCGCGGGCTCCTCTTCCTTGATGACAACGGCGGGCGCGCGCGCCGCCCGGAAATCGATCTGCGGCTTGAGGCTGATCACCTTCTCCGGACAGGTGCTCTGGCACAGGCCGCACTGGACGCAGGCATCCTCGATGAATTTCAGCACCGGCCGCTCGGGATCGTCGCGCAGCGCGCCGGTCGGGCAGGCCGAGACGCAGGATAGGCACAGCGTGCAGCCATCGGTCTCGACGCTGATTGCGCCGACGGGCGCACCTTGCGGCAGCGCGATGACGTCGACGGGCTGCGGCGCCAGCCGGTGCAACTCGCTGAGGGCGAACCGCAAGAGATCGCGCCGCTTGCCGACGGTCTTGAAAGTTGCCGGCGTCGGTACCGCGGCGAGCGTGCCGATATCAGTCAAATGCGCGCCGAGCGCGTCGGGATCGTCGGTTTCCATCGTAGCGAGGCGACGGCCCGCAAATCCAAGGCCGCCGAGGATCGCCTCAGCCATCGCGATCGTCTGCGTCAATCCGGTCACGTCGTGGCGCGGCTTGCCACGGAGCAGGAAGCGCACGGCAGAGACGCCATAGGCGAAGGCGCCGACGATCGCCTCCAGCCCGACCTGCGTGAGCTCGTTGACGGCAAAGGGAAGCACGTTCGCCGGCAGGCCGTCGCCATGCCGCGCGAGGGCGTCGATCAACCGCGTGCCGTGCGGGCTGTCGTGAAAGAGCAGCACCGCATTCGCGCCGCCGGCCTCGCGATAGGCGAGCAGCATGGCGCGAAGTTTATGGAGCAGCGTATCGGCGGGCGGCAGCGCGTAGGAGACCGCGCTGGTAGGGCAGGCCGCCGCGCATTGGCCGCAGCCCGCGCAGATATTCGGATCGATTGCGATATGATCGCCGACGGGCGTGATCGCCCCGGTCGGGCAAAGATCGAGACAGCGATGGCAGCCCGTACGCTTCGAGCGCGAATGGGCGCAAAGCGCCGGCGCAACCTCGACATATCTCGGCTTGTCGAAGCTGCCGACGAGATCGCGCGCGGTCAGCACCGCGCGCAGCACCGCGGCGGGATCTTTCGTGTCGGCGCGGAGATAGCCGTCGCGCAGGTCGTGGGCGGGAAACATTGGCAGACCGCCGGAAAGATCGAGCACGATATCGCAGCGCGAGGTGACCCCGCTTCGCGGCGAGTCGAGCACGAAGCGATCGCGCGAGGAGGGGCGGGGACGCGCATAATCGTCGATGACAAGCTCGAACGCGCCGAAATGTCCCTTCGCGGAGCGGATCGTGCCCTTCACGATCGGGAACACCGTGGCAACCGGCGGCACCGTGTCATCGAGCTGCTTCAGCATCACGGTGACGTCGAGGTGATCGGCAAGCAGGCGGCCGGCCTCGATCGCGGCCTCATCGCGCCCGTAGATCAGGATGACGCCCTCGCTCGACAAGGTGACGAGCGGATAGTCCGGGGCGGGGATGGAGGCGGATGCGAGCAGGGCGGCCATTTTTGCGCCGGCGTGCGCGCCGTCGCGGGACCAGCCAGCCGTCTCGCGGATATTGACGAAGCCGATCGCGTCAGGCCGCTCGCCGGCCTCGTCCGAAAACTGCGCCGCCTGCTGCGTGCAGGCGACCGTCAACACGCCTTCTGTCGCGGCCATGTTGCGGAAATGATCGAGCTCCGCCCCGCAGAGGTGGCGGAAGCTCTTGACCTCGCTGTTCGGACATGCGCGCCGGATTGCAGCCACGTCGAGGCGCATCGTGTCTTCGCACGAGCAGATCAGGATGGTCTTCGACGGCTGCTCCAGGTTAACTCCTCCGCCTTTCGGACGACGACGACGGACTCGCGCGGGCCCTTCGCCTCGTATAGACATTATCCATCGGGAAGAAAAGGAAAGCGGAGGACGGTCTGCCGTCGATCCCAGTGAGCCATGTTTCCACGGCGGAACCGATCCACCTGCCGCCGCCGTTCACATTGGTGCGATTGCGCGAGAGCGGCGACGCTTTTGCCCATGCATGCCGCATCGCACCGGAGAGCGGCGCCGGAACGCTCGTCTATGTCGGCCGCTTCGACCTCGCCGAGTTCGCCGTGGTGCTCGAGCCGGCCGAGCCGTTGCGCAGCGCGCGGCGTGCGTTCTACGCAGGCATGGTCGCGCTCACCGACGCGCTTCGCGCCTATGCACCGCCGAGCAAGCCGATCACGATCGGCTGGCCGGATGCGGTCAGGATCGACGGGGGGCTGGTCGGCGGCGGACGGATGGGTTGGTGTTCCGGAGCTGACGAGGACGCGCCGCCGCCCTGGCTGGTCTTCGGCGCGATGATACGGACGGTTGCCATGAATGATGACGATCCAGGCGTCCACCCGCTGGCCTCGGCGCTTGACCAGGAAGGCTTTGGCGAGGCGGGCGCGGCGCAGATCACGGAAAGCTTCGCCCGGCATCTGATGCTGGCGCTGGACGGCTGGCGGGTCGACGGCTTCGACAGCGTCGCGCGCGACTATCTCACGCGGATGCCGCGTGAAAGGCGGACGATACAGCGCATAGATGATTGCGGCGACCTCCTGACGCGCCGCATCGGGACGGAGACGATCGAACGAAGCGACCTGGTCCGGGCGCTCGCGGTGCCGTCCTGGCTCGATCCGGCCCTCGGAGGACCGCGCCTGTGAAACTCCTGCGCACGATCGCGCTCGATCCCTCGGACACTTTCGTGTTCGACGTGGCGGCAGAGCCGGGCGAATGGGCCGTTTCCGGCGCCTTCCGCTTCTGGGATTGCGATGGCGCGAAGCTCGAGGGCAAGGCCCGCGCGGCGTTTCGCGGTGGGTTCCTCGGGGTGCAATCCTGGGGCTGGTCGACGCTGGCGCAGATCGTTCCGGCGACCGCGGACGATTACCACGGCCTGGTCGATCTGCTGGCGAGGCAATTGGTCGATCGTTTCGGCGCGCCGGATATGGCGGCGGCGAAAACGGCGGCCGAAGAGGAGGTCGCTTTTGCCCAGTCGCTCTGCAGCCATCCCATCAGCTCGCTTATTGCAGTGCACCGTACCTCGAGCGACGGGGAGGTCCGCGAGTCGTTCCGCCGGCTGCAGCTTCGGGAAGGCCAGGGGCATGGCAAGGCGTTCTCGTTCATCGAGATGGAGGACGACGTCGAGCCGGACGGCGATCTCAGGCTTGCAGATCTCGGCCGGGAGCCGACCGTCCGATGAACGATTTCTGGATCTCCTGTGGTCACCACCTGCTCGATCGCGACGAGGGCGGCGGCCTGCGTGTCACGGACGAATTTCTCAAAGCCTATTTTGCCCGTCCCGAGCTGATGCCGCCGGACGACGCGTGCCCGGTCGAACGCCGGCTGCATCGCGATCTGCTCGCCGACCCGCGCCAGGCCGTCGGCGCCGGCGAGATCGCCGCGATTGCCGATGCTGATGCCAGGGAGAATTGGCAGTTCGTGCTGGCGTTCCGCGATCTTCTGCTGCGGCATCCGACGCTCGAAGCGGCCTATCTTGCCTGGCTCCGCTCAGGGGCGAACGATCTGCCGCCGCTGTTCGTCAACCAGCTCGTGCACGTCATCCTGCGCAACGCGCTCGACGGCTGCGACGACCCGTTCGTGCTGCGCGCGGCCGAATTGTTCTTCCGGATCCAGCGCGTTCTCCCACATGAGCACGCTTTGTTGCTGGGAGACGAGGAGGTCGTCGGCGGCCGGAGCCCGACCCCGGTGCTCTCGCTGATGTCGATGCTCGGCGCCACCACCGATGCGGTGGTCGAGGTGTTGGGCGAGGAGAATGCCGAGGCCTATTGGCACCGGAGCGACCAGTTCGACATGGCCCTCGACCTGACCGCCGACGGCCGCGGACCTGTAGCGCTGGCGCAGGCGATGACGCGTTGGGTCTCCCATCTGCTCGGCATCGATGTCGTGATCGAGCCGCTACGGGCGCTGCACGAGGCGAAGCTGAGCTGGTATGTCGGGCTCGATGCCGATGCCACGAGGCTCGGCGACCGTCTGTGGCACGGCGAAGAGCTCGGCGAGCGCGACGCCGATCGCGTGCTGGCGCTGTTCCGGCTGACGTTTGCGGATTCCAGCCGTGCCCTCGACGATGTCGGGGATGAGCCGGTCTACCTGATCCTGTCGATGACGGCGGATCAGAAGCTGCGGATGAAGCCACAGAATCTGCTGACCGGGTTGCCGGTGAAGCGGCTGGAGATGGCGACGTGAGCCCCGCGGCATTGCCGTCCCTCTCGATTGCCGTCGGCGTCGTAGTCGAGCGGCGCAAGGCCGACTCGCCTTGGGTCGATTTCATCTGGCGCGGAATTGCTGTCCTGCCGGACGAGCCGTCGACCGAGCCATGGACCGTGCTTCGCGAGCAGGACGGCACGACCCTGTTCTATGCCGGAAGTGCGACCATCGATCTCTATCCGTCGGAGACGGCGCGCTATCGCGACAATCTCGCCTCCGGCGGTCCGAGCATCTGGGTCGTGTTGTCGCCTGCGGAAGGCGTCTGGCCCTATGCAGTCACCGCGGTGACCGCCGACCCCGCCGAGGGCGAAGGCTTTACCGAAGCCGCCGACAATCTCGTCGAGGCCGTGCCGATGCCGGAAGTGCTGCGCGAGGCGATTGAAAGCTTCGTGGCCGAGCACCATGTCGAGCGCGAATTCGTCAAACGCAAGCGGCGCCGTGCCGATCCGGAGGCGCTGGCGCGGCGCGAACATGAAGGCGGAAAGGAATGAGTGAGGAGGACTTCCTTGCGCGTTGGTCCCGCCGCAAACAGCAGTCGCGAGCGGAGCCGGCGAAACCTGCCCCGGCGCAGCCGACGCCGCCGTCCGAGGACAAAGAGGACGAGACGGAGTTCGATCTGTCGAGCCTGCCGTCGATCGACGAGATCAATGCTGCCACCGACATCACGGCCTTCCTCGGCAAGGGGATTCCTCGCGAGTTGAGCCTTGCGGCTCTTCGCCGCGCTTGGGCGACCGATCCCGCGATTCGCGACTTCGTCGGGCTCGCGGAGAATGCATGGGACTTCAACGACCCGACGGCGATGCCGGGATTTGGCCCGCTGGATTGTTCCTCGGAGGAGCTGGCCGCACTGGTCGATCGCATTGTCGGCGGCGTGCGCGAGGCGGCCAAGTCTGCGGCCCAGACTCTTGCTGAGGCGTCGATCGAAACGGCGGATTCTCCGGCGGAATCGCATCAAGCCGATGTGGCACTTGTTTCCAATGTCGTCGAGCCGCCCGATGAGACGCAGCACCTGGCAATCCCTGCTGCAGTGCAACCGACAGTGGGTGAAAGACCTGCGGATTCTGCAGAGCCTGTGAGGTCCCGCACGCATGGTGGTGCACTGCCGCGCTGAACCACGACCAAAGACTATAGGTACAGGCTATGGCAGGCGATTGACCGTTGCTGGAACCCGGATTACGCTACCTACTGCTTTGTAACAAAAGCGATAATCAAGCAGACGGGACTGGGATGGGAGGTCCACGTGCGCGATGACGGACTTGATCGAGCGATCGATGCCGCAGGCGGCATCGCTCAGCTTGCACGCAAAATAGGCATCAGCCAGCCCTCCGTCTCGAATTGGACCCGTGTGCCCGCACAACGGGTGGTTGCAGTCGAAACGGCGACCGGCGTCTCCCGAAACGATCTGCGGCCCGATCTTTACGGTGAGCAAGCCGGCTCCGCCGAGCTCGTCGATCCCATCGATGCGGCGCGCGCGCAGGAATACGTCTTGCTCGCGGCGCTGCTGTCTGCGCCTCCGTCGAAGCGCCTGCTCGATCAGCTCGCCGCGCTCAGCGGAGACGCGACGCCGCTCGGTCGCGCGCATGCGGCGCTTGCCGAGGCCGCCTCGAACGCCGTCCCAGCGAAGGTCGAGCGGGAGTATTTCGATTTGTTTGTCGGGCTCGGCCGCGGTGAATTGCTGCCCTATGCTTCCTATTATCTCACGGGCTTTCTCAACGAACGGCCTTTGTCGCGCCTGCGCGGCGACCTGATGACGCTCGGCATCGAGCGTATCGCCAACGATTCCGAACCCGAAGATCACGCTGCCATCCTGTGCGAGATCATGTCGGGCCTTGCCGATGGCCGCTTCGATGCCTCACACGAGGCGCAGCGCGCCTTCTTCGAAAAGCACGTGTCGCCATGGATGGGGCGGTTGTTCGCCGACATCGAGAACGCGGGGACTGCCCGTTTCTATCGCGCAGTCGGCGCGCTCGGCCGCACTTTCATCGAAATCGAGACGGAAGCATTTACATTCGCCAGCTGACCGAGGGCGCTTCGGTCCGGGAGAGATGCGATGAGTGACGAGACGAGAGCAAAGGTCGGACGCCGCGATTTCCTGCGCAAGGTCGGCTTGGGTACCGCCGGTGCCGGCGCGGCGCTTGCAACACCGTTGGTCGGGTCCGCCCAGGCCGACAGTGAAACCAACGATGAGAAGCGCAAGGCGCGCTACAAGGAATCCGATCACGTGAAGACGTTCTACCGCGTCAATCGTTATCCGGCCTGAGAGGGAGGCTGCCCGTGCTTATCAAGCGAACACACCAGCGTTCCGATCGCCGCGGTTCCGTCGCCGAATCCCTTGCGGGGCAGGGCGGGGGACTTGATCGCCGCACGTTCCTGCGCAAGTCCGGCCTGGCCGGCGGCGCGCTCGCCGCGCTCGGGGCCATGCCGGTGGGCAACGTGCGAAAGGCGGAGGCGGCCGCCGCCGGCCCGCTCGCGGCCGGCGCCACCGTCAAGAAGAGCATCTGCACGCATTGTGCCGTGGGCTGCACGGTGACGGCGGAAGTCCTCAACGGAGTCTGGATCGGGCAGGAACCGAGCTGGGATTCGCCGATCAACCGTGGCTCGCATTGCGCCAAGGGCGCCTCGGTGCGCGAGCTCGTGCACAGCGATCGCCGCCTGCGCTATCCGATGAAGCTGGTGAACGGGCAGTGGACGCGCGTGTCGTGGGACACGGCGGTGAACGAGATCGGCGACAAGCTGCTGCAGGTTCGCGAGAAGTCGGGCAGCGATTCGGTCTATTGGCTCGGCTCGGCCAAGATGACCAACGAAGGAGCCTACCTGTTCCGCAAGTTGGGCGCGTTCTGGGGCACCAACAACACCGATCACCAGGCGCGGATCTGCCACTCCACCACCGTCACCGGCGTCGCCAATACCTGGGGCTACGGCGCGATGACGAACAGCATCAACGACATGCGCAACTCCAAGACGATGCTGTTTATCGGCAGCAACGCGGCGGAAGCGCATCCGGTCAGCATGCAGCACCTGCTCGAATCCAAGGAGCTCAACAAGGCGAATTTCATCGTCTTCGATCCGCGCCTGACCCGCACCGCGGCACATGCCACCGAATATGTCCGCATCCGTCCCGGCACCGACATTCCCGTGCTCTACGGCATGATGTGGCACATCCTGAAGAACGGCTGGGAGGACAAGGAATTCATCGCCCAGCGCGTCTACGGCTTCGACGACCTGCGCAAGGAGGTCGAGAAATGGAATCCGCAGGAGGTCGAGCGCGTCACCGGTGTGCCCGCCGCGCAGCTCGAGCGCGTCGCCAAGACATTCGCGACGGTCAAGCCCGCGACCATCATCTGGTGCATGGGCCAGACCCAGCACACGGTCGGCACCGCCAACGTGCGGGCGAGCTGCATCGCGCTGCTGATGACGGGCAACGTCGGCAAGGCCGGGGCCGGCGCCAACATCCTGCGCGGCCATGACAACGTGCAGGGCGCGACCGATGTCGGCCTCGATATCGTGACGTTGCCGTTCTATTACGGCCTCGCGGAGGGCGCCTGGAAGCACTGGTCCCGGGTCTGGGAGGTCGACTACGACTATCTCGTCTCGCGCTTCGACGAGAAGAAGCAGATGGAGACTCCAGGCATCCCGCTGACGCGCTGGTTCGATGCGGCGCTGTTGCCGAAGGCCGACGTCGCACAGAAGGACAACGTCAAGGCCGTGTTCGTGCAAGGCCACGCCAGCAACAGCATCACGCGCATTCCCGAATCGCTGAAGGGCCTGAAGGCGCTGGAGCTGCTGGTGATCGCCGATCCGCACCCGACCACCTGGGCGTCTCTGGCGGTCGAGGCCGGACGCAAGGACGGCGTCTATATCCTGCCCGTGGCGACGCAGTTCGAATGCGCGGGATCGCGCGTCGCCTCCAACCGCTCGATGCAATGGGGCGAGCAGATCGTCAAGCCGATCTTCGAATCCAAGGACGACCTCGAGATCATCTATCTGCTGGCGAAGAAGTTCGGCTTCGCCGACAAGATGTTCAAGAACATCAAGGTCGAGAACAACCTTCCGGTCCCCGAGGACGTGCTGCGCGAGATCAACCGTGGAAGCTGGTCGACCGGTTATTGCGGCCAGTCGCCGGAGCGCATCAAGGCGCACATGAAGAACCAGCACAAGTTCGACCTGGTGACGATGCGCGCCCCCAAGGACGATCCGGAAGTCGGCGGCGATTATTATGGCCTGCCTTGGCCGTGCTGGGGCTCGCCCGAGGTGAAGCATCCCGGCTCGCCGCTGCTCTACAACAACAATCTGCACGTCATGGACGGCGGCGGCGCATTCCGTCCGCGCTTCGGCATCGAGCGCGAGGAGAAGCTGCCCGACGGCACGACGCGGAAGGTGAGCCTGCTCGCCGACAAGTCCTTCTCCAAGGGCTCGGAGATCGAGGACGGCTATCCCGAGTTCACGCTGGCGAGCCTGAAGAAGCTCGGTTGGGACAAGGATCTCACCGAGGCCGAGATGGCGACGATCCAGCGGGTCAACCCGGCCAATCCGGATGCGGTGTCCTGGGCGCTCGACCTCTCCGGCGGCATCCAGCGCGTCGCGCTGAAGCATGGCTGCGTGCCCTTCGGCAACGGCAAGGCGCGCATGAATGCGTTCGGTCTGCCGGATCCAATCCCGGTGCACCGCGAGCCGATCTACACGCCGCGCGTCGACCTCGTCGAGAAGTATCCGACCTTGCCCGATGCCAAGCAGTTCCGTCTGCCCAACATCGGCTTCTCGGTGCAGAAGGCGGCGGTGGAGAAGGGGATCGCCAAGCAGTTCCCGCTGATCCTCTCCTCCGGACGTCTCGTCGAATACGAAGGCGGCGGCGAGGAAACCCGCACCAATCCGTGGCTCGCCGAATTGCAACAGGACATGTTCATCGAGATCAGCCCGGCTGATGCCGCCGATCGCGGCATCAAGGACGGCGGCTGGGTCTGGGTGAGCGGCGCTGAGAACAACTCGCGGGCCAAGATGAAGGCGATGGTGACCGAACGCGTCGGCAAGGGCGTCGCCTGGATGCCGTTCCATTTCGGCGGCTGGCTCGGCGGTAACGACCTGCGCAAGAACTATCCTGCCGGCACCGATCCGATCGTGCTGGGCGAGAGCGCCAACACGATCACGAGCTACGGCTACGATCCTGCAACCGGCATGCAGGAGCCGAAGGTCACGCTTTGTCAGATCGTCGCAGCCTGAGAGGAGCACGCACATGGCTCGGATGAAATTTCTCTGCGACGCTGATCGCTGCATCGAGTGCAACGCCTGCGTCACCGCCTGCAAGAACGAGCACGAGGTGCCCTGGGGCATCAACCGGCGGCGTGTCGTCACCATCAACGACGGCAAGCCGGGCGAGCGCTCGATCTCGATGGCCTGCATGCACTGCACGGACGCGCCCTGCGCGGCGGTCTGTCCGGTGAACTGCTTCTACACCACGGCCGATGCCGTGGTGCTGCACTCCAAGGACCTCTGCATCGGCTGCGGCTATTGCTTCTACGCCTGTCCGTTCGGCGCGCCGCAATATCCAAAGGTCGGAAACTTCGGCTCCCGCGGCAAGATGGACAAATGCACCTATTGCGCCGGCGGCCCGGAGGCCGACGGCAGCAAGGAGGAATACGCGAAATACGGTGCGAACCGGCTGGCCGAAGGCAAGCTGCCGCTCTGCGCGGAAATGTGCTCGACCAAATCCTTGCTTGCGGGCGACGGCGAGATCATCGCGCAGATCTACAAGGAGCGCGTCATGAAGCGCGGCTATGGCTCGGGTGCATGGGGCTGGAAGACCGCTTATCGCGAGGCGATCGAGTCCTGAAGTGGCAACAGAAGGGCGCGCAAATACCGGGGAGGACGTGATGGCGTCATTTGGAAGGTTCATTCGCCTGGCGTTCGGCGTTTGCACGCTGCTTCTCTTGGCGATGGCGGCGCCTGCGAGTGCTCAGCAGGTCAATCCGACTGCAAGCTCGGTCAAGGAGCAGCAGCTTCTGCAGGAGCTGAACCGGATTCAAGGGCGTGTCAGCATTCCGGATCAGCGGTCCGGCGTTCTCGAGCAGCCGCAGGGGCGGGAATGGCGGGAATTCCGCATGGTGACGCTGCCCTGGATCGGCGGCGTTGCCATCATCGGCGTGATCGCCCTGATCATGATCTTCTATCTCACCCGCGGCATGGTTCGGCTGGAAAGCGGCCACTCGGGCCGCACCATCGTGCGCTTCAACGGTTTCGAACGTTTCGTGCACTGGATGACGGCAACCTGCTTCATCATCCTGGCGATCTCCGGCCTCAACGTCACCTTTGGCCGGCAACTGCTTTTGCCGCTGATCGGTTTCGAGGCCTTTTCCGAATGGTCGCAATGGGCCAAATACGCCCACAATTATCTGAGTTTCCCGTTCACGCTGGGGGTCGTGCTGATCTTCCTGATGTGGATCGGCGGCAACATTCCCAGCAAGGTGGATATCGAATGGGCCAAGCGGGGTGGCGGCCTGATCGGGCATGACCATCCGCCGGCCAATCGCTTCAATGGCGGCCAGAAGATGATCTACTGGATCGTCGTGATCGGTGGTGGGCTCGTCGCGGCGAGCGGCTATGCGCTGATATTCCCGTTCTACGGCACGGGTATCGAAAGCATGCAGATGGCCCAGATCGTCCACTCCATTGTGGCGGTCCTGTTCGTCGCGGCGATGATCGGGCACATCTATATCGGCACTATCGGCATGGAAGGTGCGTTCGCCGCCATGGGCTCGGGCGAAGTCGACGTCAACTGGGCGCGCGAGCACCACAGCCTCTGGCTCGACGAGCAGATGGCGCGAACGGGACCGAACGATGGGCAGCGGCAACCTGCGACCGCAGCGGCCGAATAAAGCGAGCCTGCCGGCCTACCGCAGCTCTTTCGCAAACAAGACGGAGCGGTCCTGCAGCTCCTGCTCGGGAAGCTTGTCGGCTTGGCCCGTCTGCATGTCTTGAATGGACGCCATGCCGGGCTGACCGAAGTGAGGTACTGCATGCGGCCTGAACACGCTATTGGCCGCACCGGCGAGAAGCATGGCTGCGATTAGCGAGAGCATGAGGAATTTCATGCGCGTCTCCGTCTGCCATCTCCACCCGGCACGATGAATACATCGGGATCGTCGAATCGGATGTGAGCGGCTTCACAGCAACGGGTTCCAGTTGCGTGGGTCGAGCTCCCCCTGACGACCGTCAACTTCGGCGTCAAACTGGATATCTGCTTGCCAATGCGAGCGCCCATCCCGCATCGGCGCCGTGATCCCGCTGACGCGGAATTCCTTCATCAGGCCCGCCATTTGGCTCGCATTCCGTCGGCTCGTCAGGGGGCAGACCGAAACTGGTCCGGCTCTTGCTCTTGCCAGTATGAGAAATTTTGATAAACGTCATACTGTAAGGGCGAGCGAATGGAACGAGCAGCGATGCGGACTTTGCGGGCGGTCGAGCCCGGAACGGTGGCGCTGCTTGGCGGGCTCGTCGCCGCCAACATCGCCGCATGGGCCTGGGCCTTCACGCTGTTCGGCGACCGGCCGACGGTGATGGCGACGGCCTTGCTGGCCTGGGTGTTCGGCCTGCGTCATGCCGTCGATGCCGACCACATTGCCGCGATCGACAACGTCGTGCGCAAGCTGATGCAAGGCGCCGAGACGCCGCGCAGCGTCGGCCTCTATTTCGCGCTCGGCCATTCCACCGTCGTCGTGGTGGCGACCATGCTGCTGGCACTGGGCGTCGTGAGCCTCGGCGGCGACAGCCTGCTCAAGGAGATCGGCGGTCTCATCGGCACCTCAGTCTCGGCGCTGTTCCTGCTTGCGGTTGCCGCGATCAACCTCGTCATTTTCGTCGGCCTGTGGCGGACGTTTCGCGCGGCGCGGGACCAGGGCGTTCACGATGCTGCGCAGCTCGATGCGCTGCTTGCCAGCCGCGGTATTCTGGCCCGGCTGCTCGGCCCGATGTTCCGCCTGGTGACGAAGCCCTCGCACATGTACCCGCTCGGCTTCCTGTTCGGCCTCGGCTTCGACACCGCGACGGAGATCAGCCTGCTCAGCATCTCCGCCAGCGAAGCCGCGCGCGGCGCCTCGCTCGCCGATGTGCTGGTTTTCCCCGCGCTGTTCGCTGCAGGCATGGCGCTGGTCGACACTGCCGATTCCGCGCTGATGGTGAGCGCCTATCGCTGGGCCTTCGTCGATCCCTTGCGCAAGCTCTGGTACAATCTCACGATCACCGGCGCCTCCGTCGCGGTTGCACTGTTCATCGGCGGGATCGAAGCGCTCGGCCTGATCGGCGAGCGGCTCGGTCTCTCCGGCGGCGCATGGGTGCTGGTCGAGGACCTCAACGAGTCGCTTGCCAATGTCGGCTTTGTCGTGATCGCGCTGTTTGCGGTCGCATGGCTCGTCTCGGTCGTGCTCTATCGCCGCATGTTCGGGAACGAGCCTCGCCGCGCCGGCACGAAAGTTTTGGAATGCACCGATGCGACCGAGGCGGCCTGAGCACGGTCGTCGCGGCGGCGCTTTGACGGCACTCTCGGTCCTGGCGCTGCTCGCGGATGACGGCCGCGCCCTCGCACAGAGCAATGACACCTCACGCGAACTGCCGCCGGTCGAGGTCAGTGGCGGCGCCACGCCCGGGCGCAAGATGACGGCCGCATCGCGCCGTGCCGCCAGATCGCCCGCGGCCGGCCGCCGCATCTTCGTGTCTCCCGCGACGACGCAGGCGTCCGATCCGCGCAGTGCCGGCTCGGGTCCAAGGGCCGCAGCCGGCATGGCCAGCGAGATCACTGTCTCCGGCGACGAGATCAACGCGCGCCCTTTCACACGGCCGGGCGAGGCGCTCGAAGCCGTGCCCGGTCTGATCGTGACGCAGCATTCCGGCGAGGGCAAAGCCAACCAGTATTTCCTGCGCGGGTACAATCTCGACCACGGCACCGATCTGGCGATCATCGTCGACGGCGTCCCCGTCAACATGCGCACCCACGCGCATGGTCAGGGCTATGCCGATCTCAACTGGCTGATCCCGGAAACCATCGCCGCAATGGACGCGCGCAAGGGACCTTACTTCGCCGACGAAGGCGACTTCGCCTCGGTCGGAAGCGTTCACATCGGCCTGATCGACAGCACCCGGCGGCTGGCGCAGGTGAGCGCCGGCAGCTTCGGTTACCGCCGTCTGCTCGGCATGGATTCCGCGAAAGTCGGCGACGGTTCGCTGCTGGTGGCCGGCGAGATCGGGACCTACGACGGCCCGTGGGACAATCCGGACAAATTGCGAAAGCTCAACGGCCTCGTGCGCTACAGCCAGGGCACCGCGACCGACGGCATGTCGCTCACCGGCATGGCCTACGTCAACAAATGGAACGCGACCGACCAGGTGCCGCAGCGCGCCATCACCAGCGGCTTGCTCGGCCGGTACGGTTCGGAAGATCCGAGCGACGGCGGTCATGCCAACCGCTTTGCGCTGTCCGGGCGCATCGCGCAGACCGACGACATCGGTTCATGGAAGGTCAACGCCTATCTGGTGAAGAGCCAACTCGACCTCTTCAATAATTTCACTTACTTCCTTGACGATCCCGTGCTCGGCGACCAGTTCCACCAGCACGACGACCGCTTGATGGCGGGCGCCAATGTCTCGCGCACGCTGGACGGCTCCTTGGCCGGCCTGCCGATGCAGACCACCTTCGGTCTGCAATCGCGTTATGATGCGATCGACCTCGCGCTCACCAATACGTTCCGTCGCGGCTTCATCGGCAATATCCGCAGCGACAAGGTCGGCGAGGGCAGCGTCGGGGTCTATGCCGAGAACACGGTGCGCTGGACCGACTGGCTCAGGACGACGTTGGGCTGGCGCGGCGATTATTACGCCGCCGACGTCATCTCTCTGTTCAACGCCGCAAATTCCGGTCGCGCCGATGCCGCGCTCGGCAGCCCGAAATTCAGGATGGTGCTTGGTCCGTTCAATCATACGGAATTCTTCCTCGGCGCCGGCTACGGCATGCACTCGAACGATGCCCGCGGTGCGACCACGACGGAGGATCCCACCGATCCCGCGACAAGGCTCACGCCGTCGCCGCTCCTGGTGCGCACCAGAGGCGCGGAGGTCGGGGTTCGCAGCAGGATCGTTCCCGGCCTCGAGAGCTCTCTCAGCCTCTTCATCCTGGACCAGGATTCCGAGATCCTGTTCTCCGGCGATGCCGGCGATACCTCGGCAACCCGCGCCAGCCGCCGCTACGGCTTCGAGTGGACCAACCATTACCGGCCGCGGTCCTGGATCGACATCGATGTGGATCTTGCAATGACGCATGCGCGCTTCCGTGGCCATGACGGCGAGCAGGCCGCGGTCTATGCCTCGCTCGCCGGCTATCCCGAGGCGCAAATCGGCAATGCGCCCGGCAACTACATTCCCAACGCCCCGGCGATGGTGGCATCGGCCGGAATAACGCTTGGCGAAAAGACGGGGTGGTTCGGCAGCGCGCGCTGGCGCTATATCGGCGCGAGCCCGTTGACCGAGGACAATGCGTTCCGCTCGCGGCCGACCGGCATCGCCAACGCGCGGCTCGGCTACCGCAGCGAGAACGGCTGGCGCATCCAGTTCGACGTGCTCAACCTGTTCAACAGCAAGGCGAACCAGATCACCTATGCCTATGGCTCGCTGTTGAAGACCGACACGCTCTACAATCTCTGCACATCAGGTACCGCGCCGGCGGCCGTTTGTCAGAACGGCGTCATGGACTACGTGCTGCATCCGGCGGAGCCGCTGACGTTCCGCGTCACTGTGGCCGGGACGTTCTAGGTTCATTGCGGGAGCGGTTCACCGGGCGAGCCTGCCAAGCAATGACCTTCACGGTTGCTCGGACATCGTCAGGCGGCCGCGTGCTGGAGGGCGTGTCCTGCGCGTGGCGATGGCCGGCACGAGCGTGGGCGATTCCCCGGCGAGACGGAGCGCAAAATAGGCAATGGTCGCTTGAAGGCCGTCCTTCAATGCCACCCTCGGACGCCATCCCAGAATCTTCTCGGCGGCATCGATCACGGGCTTGCGCCGTCTGGGATCGTCCTTCGGCAGGGGCTCGAAGCGCAGCGGGGACGCAGATTCGGTGCATGCCAGCACCTCACGGGCGATGGCCTCGATCGTGACCTCGTGCGGATTGCCGAGATTGCACGGACCGCTGACCGAGGCGGGGCTCTCCATCAGGAGCTGAAGCCCCCGCACGAGATCGTCGACGAAGCAGAAGCTGCGGGTTTGCGTGCCCTGGCCGTAGATCGTGATCGGCTCGCCACGCAGCGCCTGCACGATGAAGTTGGACACGACGCGGCCGTCATTCTCGAGCATGCGCGGGCCGTAGGTGTTGAAGATGCGCGCGACCTTGATCTCCGTCCCGTGCATCCGCCGGTAGTCGAACATCAGCGTCTCCGCGGCCCGCTTGCCTTCGTCGTAACAGGCCCGCGGCCCGACGGGATTGACGTTGCCGAGATAGGATTCCGGCTGCGGATGCACCTCCGGGTCGCCGTAGACCTCGCTGGTGGAGGCCTGAAGAATCCGGGAGCCCTTCTGCCGCGCCAGTTCGAGCAGGTTGATCGAGCCGAGCACGCATGTCTTCATCGTTCCGACCGGATCGACTTGATAATGGCGGGGCGAGGCTGGGCAGGCGAGGCTGTAGATCCGGTCGATCTCGCCCTCGATCTCGATGGAATCGCGCACGTCATGCTCGATGAAGCGGAAGTTCGGATGGTTGAGCAGGGGCCGGATGTTGTCGGTGGTTCCCGTGAACAAATTGTCCAGGCAGATCACCATGCTGCCGCGTTGCAGGAGCGCGTCGCAGAGATGCGATCCGATGAAGCCGGCGCCGCCGGCGACCAGGACCGTCGGCGAGCGGCGGGACGCGTGGATGCGGGTCTGGAGCGTCATGACGTGGCCTTTCAGAGTTGGGCGACCTGCATAGGGCGAACGACGGGGAGTGGCGCCGTCTTGCGGCGGCGCCGCGCGGCTGCCTCGGTGTAATAGGTCTCCAGCTGCCGTGCGCGATGGTCGGGCGTGTGATCGGCGAGAACCCGCCGCCGCGCGTTGTGGGCGATCGTGCGCCGTTGCTCTTCCGGCATGTCGCGCAGGATCTCGACGACCTCGCGCGGGCTGGCTGCCAGCAGGATTTCCTTCGAGGGCGCGAAGATCGTCTCGATCCCGGGCCACCGGTCCGAGATCACGGGCGTGCCGCAGGCGGCGGCCTCGAACAGCCGGACGCTGGGGGAGAAGCCCAGCGCCTTCATGTCGGCGCGGGTGGCGTTCAGCGTGAAACGCTGCGCCGCGTAGAACTCCGGGTGCTGCTTCGGCGAGAGGTGCTCGATCCGGGCGACGTTGGCGGGCCAGGCGATATTGCCCGGATATTGCGCGCCGGCGACGACGAATTGATCGCTCGGCAGCGTGCGCGCCGGAGCCAGCAGCAGCTCCTCGAGAACGGGCTGCCGGTCCTCGCTGTAGGTCCCGAGATAGCCGAGCGCCCATTTCGGCGGCGCCTGCTTCGGCGCGTAGATCTCCGCGTCTGCGCTGCAGTAAAGCACACGCGCGAGCGGACTGCCGTAGCTCTGCTCGATCAGGCCGGGCACCGGTCCGCCGGTGAACGACAGATAGAGATCGAAGCGCGGGATCATTGCCGCCGAGAGATAGTCGAGGCCTTGCTCGAGCCGCGCCAGAGTGACTGGCGTGTCGATGTCGTAGAACGCGGTGATGCCCCTCGCGTGCGTCGTGGTCCATTCGGCGAGCGCGATCCCGTCAGGAACATAAGAGCCGATGATCACCAGATCGGCATCGCGGATCAGCTTGCCGAACTGGCGCGGAACATCTTTCGAAGATTGGTACAATTCGACAGTCCAGGCAGAGGGCTTGGTCAGGTCGCGGTGATCCCGATACCAGGGCACGTCCCGCTCCAGGAACGTGACGCGGTGACCTCGTCGCGCCAGCGCTTCGATCAGGGCGCGGTAGGTCGTGGCATGACCGTTGCCCCAGGACGACGTGACCGAAAGACCGATGACGACGATGGAGAGGTTCATTCTGCTGCCTCGATTCGGGAACTGTGGGCGACGAAGAGATCGTTGAACTGGCGGGCGCGCTGCCGGTAGGTGTGCTGGCTGAGAATGCGGGCGCGGGCGCGGCGGGCGATCGACCGGGCCCGCTCGGGATCGAGCGCGGTGAGGTGCTCGGCCACCTCGGCGCCGTCGGCGGCGACCAGCACCTCGCGGCCGGGTTCGAGGAAATGATCGATGCCGGCCCACTCGTCGGTGATCAGGCAGGCACCGGCGCCGATCGCTTCGAACACCCGTGTCGGCGGCGAGAAGCCATAGCGCGCCATGCTGTCGCGATTGACGTTGAGCGTGGCGAGCCCGGAGCCGAAGAACGCGTTGTGATCGGCGGTGCCGACATGGCCGACCTTGCGCAGATTGGCGGAGGCGTCCTTGTCGTCCCAGCCGGAGCCGCCGAGCACGAAGGACTTTCCGGGCAGATGGCGTGCAACGTCGAGGAAGAAATGCTCGACGCGCTTCTCGCGGTCGGGCAGGCGGTTCGCCAGCAGGCTGAGATCGCAGGCGAAGCGCGGATTGGGCGGCGACGGAAAATGCGTGGCCGGATCGAGTGCGTTGTAGATAGGCACGCAGTCCCGCGCGCCCACGGATCGATACGCGGAGACGACGGGCTCGCCGCCGCCATAGGTCAGGACCATGTCGTAGTATGGGATCGCGCGACGCAGATGATGCTGCGGATCGCTTTCCATCGCCTCGAGCGTGGCGGGAGCATCGACGTCCCAATAGATCCGCGTCAGCCGCGAGGGCAGCGCGGCGACGGCGTTCTCCAGCTCGAGATCAAAGACGCCGACGCCGCTGGCCTTGACCAGCATGTCGGCCGATTGTGCGGCTGTGTCGAGCGAGCGGCGCCAGCCGTCGGCGGTCGCGGGATAGACCACCACCCTGGCCCAATCCGGCTCGTCGATGTCGCGATGCGACTGGCGGTCGAAGGCGTCGGGCTCGTAGAAGGTGACCTCATGGCCCAGCGCCGCGATCTCCTTCAGCATGCCACGGTAGTAGGTGGCAGCGCCATTCCAATAGGACGAGACGAGGCTGGATCCGAAGAAGCAGATCTTCATGCGACGGCTCCGATGTCGTGCTGAGGCCGTGCCGAACGGCTGGAATCCCTGAGGTCGGTGACGATGTCGATGAGCTGCTCGGCGCGGTGGCGGCAGGTATGACGATCCCTGATGACCTTCAGGCCGGTCTCCACCATCGCGGCAGAGAATTCCGGATCGTCGATGACGGACCGAAGCGCATGCTTCATCTGTTGGCCATCGCCAACGCTGAGATAAGCGCCCTCGGGGAACAGGCCTTCCTCATCCGACCAGGGTGCCGAAACCAGGGGAATGCCGCAGGCCAGCGCCTCGAACACGCGGATGGTCGGGATGCCCGGCAGCAGGGCGACGTAAGGCCCGCGCGGCACGTGAATGGTTGCGCGCGCGCCGGCGAAGGCGACGGGGGCCCAGTACGCCGGCAGCCAGCCGCCATAGCGGATGCCTGCGCTCCTGATGGTGCGGAGCGCATCATCCGAATAGCGCACGCCATGGACGCTGGCGCGGAGCTTCATCTCCGCCACGGGCTCGACCAGGAACTCGTTCAGCTCGGCGCTGCGCTCGCCGTCGCCCCAATTGCCGATCCAGACCAGATCGTCGGTCCGCTCGACCTGGGGCAACGGGTGATACAGCGCAACGTCCGCTGCCTCGTGCCATGTGAAGACCCGGTCTGCCCAGCCGAGCTTCAGATAGATCTGCCGAAGCACCTCGCCGAAGGCGAGCACGCCGTCGAATCCGTCGAGATCGAATTGCGCAAGCTCGTCGGGCGCGCTGACCGCACGGTGATGGGTATCGTGAAAGAGCAGGGTGAAGGACCCGCCTTGCACCCGCCTGCGCCCGATCTGCGCGATGAGATCGGGCGAATTCCATTCATGCACGATGACGAGATCCGCGCCATCAAGCGCCCGCTCGAGATCGAGGCTGGTGTCGTAGCGGCGGATGTCGATGCCGGGGAAGAGGGCGGGAATGTCCTCCATCGCATGACTCCCGCCTTCCCGGATCGCGTTCAGCCGGCTCCAGCCGTCGATGGGTTCGAACACGACGACCTCGTGTCCGAGCGCATGGAGCTCGCGCGCGTAGCCACGCAGGAAATGCGCGTTGCCGTTGTTCCAGCAGGAGGTGAAGGCATGATAGAACAGGACGCATTTCATGCGCGCACCTCGATTTGGCTGGCCGCCGCGCTCGTGCGGCGCGATGCGATCAGGTCCTGGTAGAGACCGAGATAGGCGCTCGTCATGCGCGTCAACGAATAGGTCAGGGATTGCTCATAGGCGGCGCGCTGCAGCTTTGCCCGGCCGATATCGTCAGCGCAAAGCTCTGCCAGAGCCCGATGCAGCGCGTCGCTGTCGGCGGGATCGACGAACAAGGCGGCGCCGCGCCACAATTCCCGGAACGTCGGGATGTCGGAGAGGACCAGCGCGCAGCCCGCGGCGGCGGCTTCCAGCACCGAGAGGCCGAACGGTTCATAGAGCGCAGGGCTGACGAAGATCGCTGCATGCTGCAAACGCGCCTCCAGCGCTGTGTGCGGCAGCTCCCCGAGCCAGCTGACACCCGCTGGCGGATGTGCGTCGATCGGACCAGCCACCTCGACCGGCCATTCCAGCCCGGGCGCGGCGCCGGCGAGCGCTTCGATGTTCTTGGCTCGGTCCCACAGCCGTCCTGCCGCGAAAATCAGGTCCTGCTTTCGCCCAGACGGGGCGCGTGGCGAAATTCCGTTCCAGATCACCGCGCCGCGCGATCGCGGCTGGTAGATCGCCGTGATGTCGTCGTGGAAGGCCCGGCTCGGACAGACCCAGGCCTGCGCCGCGTCGAGCGCGGCGGCGACCCGCTCGCTGTAGCGGCGCCATTTGGGCTCGCCAAGCCAGGCCGTATCGTGGCAGGCGAGTGCCCACGAATTTACGCAGGAATGCGCCACCAGCACTGTCGGGGCCTGCCAGGCAAAGGTCGCCTCGCGGAAGCTGTTGAGATGCACAACGTCGGGCATCAATCTGGCTTCCAGGTTTGCAAGCACGCGCCTTCCGTCGGAAACGTTTTGGCCCTCCGGGTCCTGCCATTCGAGTGCGAGGTCCGTCTCGATCAGGTGAACGCTGGTCTCGTGCAGCATCTGACGCTGATCGACGCGCGCCCGCGGGCCCAGCGTCACCAGCGTGACGTCGGCCCCGGACGCAGCGAGACTTGTGGCGAGGGCGCAGGAATAGGTCCACACGCCGCCAACCGTGTCGGTCGTCATCATGATCCTGATGTCGGCGCCACGGTTCATGAGGCCACCTGGAGTTCGAGGCTGTCGAGTGGCATCGGGCGACCGTTCTGCACGTCGCTGAACTGGTCGAACATCGCGAGATAGTGCCGGTGTGCGCGCTCCCAGGCGACATCGTCGGGCTCGCCCCAGAGCTTGCGGTAGTCGGGAGAGCCGGGATAGGGGTAGAGCGGCACGGGATCGTTGGCCCAGACGCCGGCATCCTGCATGGTGCGGCGCCAGCGCTGCACCACGGGATCGTCGTCCTCGGGCACCTCGATCAAATTGGCCTGCACGAAGGGGACGTGGCGGCGAGCTTCGACCAGCCGGTCGGCGAGCTGATCCGTCGTCATCTTGCAATTCTTGGCGAGGGCCGCGCGCCCTTCCACGGTGAGGCTCTCGATGCCGGCTTCGATCGAGACGCAGCCGGCGCGCCCGAGCAGGGCGAGCATGTCGGGCTTCCAGAGGTCGATCCGCGTCTGCACGCCGAACTTCAGCCCGCGCGTCGTCAAACCTTCCAAAAGTTCGCGATTGGGAAGAAAGATCTCGTCGATGAAGTAGACGTACTCGATGCCATGGCGGCGCAGACGATCGATCTCGTCGAGAATGACGGCGGGCGGCCGCTTGCGATAGGCGTTGCGGAAATTCTCCTTGGCGCAGAACGTGCAGTTGTAGGGGCAGCCGCGCGAGGCCTCCACCTCGGCGCCCGGTGCGGTCGGCGCGGCCTCGAAGCGGTGATGGTGGTGATGGTGACGCCTGATCATCTCGTCAGGCCAGTCGAGCGCGGGCTGATCGCTGAACGCGACCGCCTGCGGGCCGCCATTGGCCCGGAGCGAAGCACCGTCGGCGAAGCACAGGCCGGGAAAGTCTCGCTCGCCATTGGCGAGACGCAGCAGGGACGCCTCGCACTCGCCCATCACGACGATATCGACGCCAAGCTTCCTCAGGGCGGTCTTCGGCGTACTCGAACCATGCGGGCCGACCGCGATCAGGGTCGGCGCAAGGTCCCGCACCGCGATGGCGAGTTGCTGCGGCACGCGCAGCTCGGGCGGCGCGCAGCGCCAGAACAGATAGGTCGGTGCGGTGGTGAAGACGATCTGGTCGGGATCAAAGGCGCGCAGCTCGGCCTCGATCTCAGCGAGGGAGAGATCGAACATATGCGCATCGAGCAGCAACGTTTCGTGGCCGGCCGCCTTTAGATAGTGTTGGGAGATGCCGAGCTCGAGCGGCAGGTGAGGCGAGCGGCAGCCGAAATAGATGCTGCCCGAAAAATCCCAGTTCGGATTGATGAGGGCGACCCGCGTCATGCCAGGGCCTCGCTTCTATTCTGTGATCCGAAGCGGCTGTCGAGCCAGGTGTGGAGCGAGCGCAGGCCATCGGCGAGAGGCATTTGCGGCGTCCAGCCGAGCGCGGTGGCGAGCGCCCGCGTGTCGGTCACGTACCAGGGCTGATCGCCCGGTCGCCAGTCCGCAAAGCGATAGCTGACCTTGCGGCCCGTCAGCTCTGTGATGCGGTCGATCAACTCGAGCAGGCTGATCGCATTCGCAGGACCGCCGCCGAGATTGAAGACGCGCCCGCGCGCCAGCGCGATGTGGTCGAGCGCCGCGAGCCAGGCGCTCACAGCGTCCGACACGTGCAGCGCGTCGCGGACCTGCTTGCCATCGCCATAGATCGTCAGCGGATTGCCGCTTATGGCGCTGAGCAGGAAGTGTGCGATCCAGCCCTGGTCCTCGGTGCCGAATTGCCGCGGCCCGTAGATGCAGCTCATGCGCATCACCACGGTCTGCAGCCCGAACACCCGGGCATAGTCGTGGACGTATTGATCGGCGGTGCCCTTTGAGCATCCATAGGGACTGTAGAAGTCCAACGGCGCGTTCTCCGAAATGCCGCCGGCGAGCAGATCGTTGACCGGCGTGTAGCGACGGCCGGTGAGCGCGATCTCGCTGTCCTCGATCAGGCGCCCGTAGACCTTGTTGGTCGAGGCGAAGATCACCGGGGCCGAGGCGTTGTGCAGGCGGACGGCTTCGAGCACGTTCAGCGTGCCACGGGCGTTGATCTCGAAATCGGCCGAGGGATCGCTGACGCTGTCGGTGACGGCGACCTGGGCCGCGAGGTGCAGCACGGCGCGTGCCTCGCGCACGGCGTCGATCACCGGAATGGGGTCGCGGATATCGGCCACCGTGATCGCGACGCGCTCGCCATGCCGGGATTTCAGCCATTGCGCGTTCTCGCGCACGCCGGCGCGGGCGAGATTGTCCAGCACCAGCACACGGTCGCCGCGCTCGGCCAGACGGTCGGCGAGATTGCAGCCGATGAAGCCGCAGCCGCCGGTGACCAGGACAGGTCTGTTGTCTTGTTCACTCATCACGCGACCAACCCTCGTTGCAGCAGCTCACGGGTCGCCCGCTCCGCCTGATCGTCGGCGATCTGGTCGGCGAGGTACCCGGCGAGCTCTTCGAGCCCGTCCTTGAACGCGACATGCGGCTCGAAGCCGAGCAGGTCGCGTGATTTGCCGATGTCGGCGAAGCAGTGCCGGATGTCGCCAGCACGGTATTTCCGTGTGATCTCGGCAGCGATCTCGCACCGTCCCATCACCTGGGCAAGATCCTCGGCTACCGACAGAATGGTGCGGCTCTGGCCCGAGCCGACGTTGAAGACGTCCTGGGCGTGGTCGGATTCGAGCGCCATGCGGCAGGCGCGGGCGACATCGTGCACGTGGACGAAGTCGCGCCGCTGCAGGCCGTCTTCGAAGACGAGCGGCGGCCGGCCATTGAGCAGCCGCGCGGCGAAGATGGCCAGCACCCCGGTATAGGGATTCGACAGCGCTTGCCGCGGACCGAACACGTTGAAGAAGCGCAAGCCGACCGTCGGAATGCCGTAGGCCTTGCCCGTGATCAGGCACATCCGCTCCTGCGCATATTTGTTCAGCGCGTAGATCGAGCTCAAAGACGGCTGCTTGGTCTCAGGCGTAGGCACGGGATCGAGCGCATGGCCTGCATGATCCCGCAGTTCCCACTCTCCTTGGCGAAGCTGCCCGATCGGTCGTTCGTCGCAAGCCACGACGTTGCCGACGGCATCACGATACAGGCCCTCGCCGTAGATGCTCATCGAGGACGCCACAACCAGCCGTGCGACCGGTCGCTTCGCCAGCGCCTGCAGCAGCACGGCGGTGCCGAGCTCGTTCGTCCTGACATAGGGCTCGATGTCGTACATGCTCTGGCCGACGCCGACGGCGGAGGCGAGATGCAGGACCATGTCGGCGCCGCGCAAGGCCTGTTCGACGGCGACGCTGTCCGTGACGTCGCCGACCACGAGCTCGGCATCGTCCGCGAGATAAGCGGGCCGCTGACGGTTGCCGCCATGGACCTGCGGAGAGAGATTGTCGAGAAGGCGGACCTCATAGCCAGCCGCAAGCAGCACGTCGGCCGTATGCGAACCGATGAATCCCGCGCCTCCGGTAATCAATACTCGCGTCATTCACCGCTCCGTGCCGCATGGGACCGATCCGTTCGGGACCAGCCGATGATGAGAGTTGAAGCGCGCCTTTGCTTGGTCGGGCGACCTGCGCGCCAGTCACGTCTGGGAGTTAGAAGCGGTGCAAGGAATGTTCGTTCCTGCGAAACCTACAAACGAAAATTTCTCTAACCTGGATCAATAACCCAAGTGAATCCCAGCTAGAATCCCGGCTAGAAATGCGCGCCATGAAGTGGCGCCGGCAGGTCGAGATGTCTTGCAACCGTCGCGCCGATGTCGGCAAAGCCGGCGCGTCGGCCGATCGGAGCCGTTGACTGCGCGGTCCACGCCAGGATCGGGACCTGCTCGCGCGTATGATCGGTGCCGCTCCAGGTCGGATCGCAGCCATGATCGGCGGTGATGATGAGGAGATCGTCGCTTCGCAGCCGGCTCAGCAGCTCGGGGAGGCGGGCGTCGAAAGCTTCGAGCGCCGCTGCGTAGCCGGCGACGTCGCGGCGGTGGCCGTAGAGCGTGTCGAAATCGATGAAGTTGGCGAACAAAAGCCCGCCTTCTGCAAGGCCTCCAAGCCCATCGAGCGTGGCATCGAACAGCGCTGCATTGCCGTCGCCGCGCAGGTTTCTCCCGGTGCCGCGATGAGCGAAGATGTCGTCGATCTTGCCGATCGTGACGATGTCGCGGCCGGCAGTTTCTGCAAGGTCGAGGATGGTTCGCTCGGGCGGCGGAACCGAGAAATCGCGCCGGTGCGAGCTGCGCTTGAAATTGCCTGCGTCCGTTCCGACGAACGGACGCGCGATGACGCGGCCGATGTTCAGGGGATCGACCAGCCGTCTCGCGATCGTGCAAACGTCGTAAAGCCGCTCAAGCCCGAACGTCTCCTCGTGCGCCGCGATCTGGAACACGCTGTCGGCCGAGGTGTAGCAGATCGGCTCGCCGCTGCGCATGTGGCGCTCGCCGAATTCGGCGATGATGTCGGTGCCGGAGGCGTGGCAGTTGCCGAGGATGCCGGGCAGTCCGGCTTGTTCGCACAGCTTTGTTACGAGATCGCGCGGGAAGCAGGGCTGGATCTTTGGAAAATAGCCCCAGTCGAACGCGACAGGCACGCCGGCGATCTCCCAATGGCCGGATGGCGTGTCCTTGCCCCTCGATATCTCGCTGGCGCATCCATGGCGCGCACCCTGAACCCGGCCGTCGAGCCCGGGCGGGACGCGCCCCGTCGCAAGGCGGCAGGCCTCGCCGAGGCCGAGCACCACGAGATTTGGCAGGCACAGCGGCCCCTCCCGCTGCGGACTATTGGCACGCCCGGCCATGCATGCATCCGCAATGTGGCCGATGGTGTCGGCACCTTCGTCGCCGTAATTGGCGGCGTCGGGCGCGGCGCCGATTCCGACGGAATCCATCACCAGGATCAGGGCACGCATGTCGGCTCCCTGATCGGCGGGGAGACGCCACTAGAGGAGGCGAGACCGGTCTTCGTGCAATAGCGCTCGACCATCTGCGCGGAGAAATCGGCGAACTCGTTCACGTCGAGCGGCGGGCTGGTGTGATGCGGTTCGAGACCGCGGTGCTCCGGCGTGAAGCAGAACGTCACAGTGATCTCGAACTCGGCCAGCGCATCCATCTGGCGGTCGAACCAGTCCAGTGCGTTGGGGCGGAAGCTGTCGGCCCATGACAGGCCGGTCCGCAAGTGCCGCACGCCGAACCGTCGCATCCAGCGCACGGCATCATCGAGACGATGGTCCTCGAAATGAAACCACTGGCAGAGGCCCATGTCGGCGGCGTATTGGCCGAACAGCTCCGCCGCGGCTTTCGGCGTTCCATCCTCGCGCAGCAGGCCCATGTGGAAATGCCGGTAATAGGAGGACCCCTCGGCCTCCTTGTGCCGCGTGGTCGCCTCCCAGGCCGAAGGGAGATCATAGAGGCTGTACCAGTGGATGCGCGGCGCGCGGCCGATCAGAAGGTCGGCGGTGCGCGACAGGCCCCAGGCTTGCACCTCCTCGGCGCCGAACGAGGAGACGCCGACCTCGGTCACCCAGACCGGGAGCGAGGTGACGGCCTTGATCTCCTCGATCTTGGCCGGCCATTCTCCGATCTGCCATAAATTCCAGTCGAGCGGAAAGCCGTGCACGGCGACGGCGTCGACGTGGTCGAGCACGCCGCGCGCCTGCATGCTGCGCATGAAGGACGGGTCGATCGGCGAAATGCCGCCGAGCACGCGCGGCAAGGTCGGATGCGCGCTGCGCATAGCCTTTCCCGCCGCGAGGGCAAGATTCGCGAACATCGCCCAGTCCGGGTCGATCAGCAGGTCCCAATGCGACTTGTTGTTGGGCTCGTTCCAGATCTTGGCAGCCTCGATCATCGGCTCGCCTCCCGTGACGGATAAACCGGCCCGTCGACCTGCGGCCGCGTCGTGCGCTTGCACAGATAGACCTCCTCTTCCGGATGGGCCGCGATGGCAAAGCCGGCGCTGCGCAGCATGGCCTCGACGCAGGCGCGATTGGGCACCCACCAATTGGTGGGGTCGTCGGCATATTTGTGCTCGATGAAGTGCAGCTTCGGGTAGCCGGAGGAATCGAACTGATCGGTAGTCCAGAAGTCGTAATTCTTCTCGATCGCATCGACCCGGCTGTCGCCGCGCAGCATCGACTGAAACAGGAGGAGATCGCCGGCGACGTGCTCATGGATCAGGTCCAGCGCCAGCAGCGGGTGTCGCAGATGATAGAGCACGCCCATGAAGATCACGAGGTCGAACTTTTCGCGCAGCTGCCCGACATCATAGGCCGACATCTTGCGGAATTCGATCCTGAGCCCGTTCACCTCGGCCGCGAAGCGGGCCTGGGCCAGATATTCTTCGTCGGTGTCGAGGCCGAGCACGCGTTCGGCGCCGCGCCGCTTCATCTCCATTGCGTAGAAGCCGGCATTGCAGCCGATATCGAGCACGGTCTTGCCTTCGAGCCGGTCCGGAATGATGCCGGAGAAGCGCTGCCACTTCACATTGGGGTAGTCGCCGAGAAAGTGCGACGGCGCTGTCGGCACGCCCTTGAGGTCGAGATTGTGAAACCATGGCCCCAGCGCATCGACGCGCTGGCGGATTTCCTCGCGGGAGAGGGCGCCTCTGGTCATGCAATCGCTCCGTTATTCATTGAGACCGGCCGGGCCCCGTCCGATGAGGCGCGGGTCCGCGACTTGGAACGGCCCTCGACGCCCTCGGCGAGCAGGGCCATTGCCGTGCGATAGCCGTCGATGGTGCCGACATCGACGTAGGATTCGCCGGCCTTGACCCCGATGCCGTTGCCGCCGGCCGAAAGGTACGCATTGACCAGCGTCCCGAAATATTCGTCGCGGCGTTCGCGTGCGTGCCACAGCGCCTGGAGCTGGCGGAAGCCGTGGGCCGACATCTTGAAAGCACCCCAGATCCAGCGCGAGGCTGCATTCGGCTGCTTGACCTGGATCTCCGTCACCTGCTCGCCGTCCAGCACCACCGCATCGAAGAATTCGGGGTGCTCGACCGGGAACAGCAGGAACGAGAGGTCTGCCTCGGGCAGGGATTGCAGGGCCGCCTTGGGAAACCACACCGTGTCGGGCAAGCCGACCATGACGTCTTCGTGCCGCCCGACGACGGTGCTTGCCCTGAACACCGCGTCGCACAGGCCGGAGGCTTCGGGCTGCACCACATAGGCGAGCTCGGCGCTGCCGTAATGGTCGCCGAAATATTCGAGGATGTCGGACTTGCCGGGCGAGATCACGAAGCAGATCTTGTCCGCGCCGCCGAGGATGAGGCGCTCCAGCAGATATTCGGAGACCGCGCAGGGACGGTCGGTACCGTCGTCATGCCGGCTGCCGACCGGCAGCAATTCCTTCGAGAACGCAAGCGGCTGGATACGGCTGCCGCGGCCCGCGGCCGGAACGATGCCCCACATGATCAGGCCTCCTCGATTTGTTGCCGGCTGATGCGGCTCGACGCAATCTGCTCGAGCATCGAGATCAGTTCACGCGCCCGCTTGTCGGATGTGTGCTGGTCCATGGTGCGCTCATAGGCGCGCAGGGCCATGCGCCTGAGCTCGGCATCCGGCATCGCGAGTGCGGCAAGCGCGTCGTGCTCGTCGCGTGCGATCAGGATCTCTTCTCCGGGCGCGAAGAAGTCCGCTATTCCGGGCCAGTCGTCGCTCAGCAGCGGGGCACCGCAGGCCGCGGCCTCGAACAGCCGGCCGGACGGGCACCAGCCCATCTCCGCCATGGCCCGGCGGGTGACGTTGAGGGTCAGCCGCGATGAGGCAAAGAACGGCGCGTGCTCGGACGGCGGCAGGTGCCGCACGAAATAAATGTTGGGCGACCATGGGAAATCGTCCGGGTACTGCGCGCCGCCGATCAGGAAGCGGAGATCCTGGCGCGCCCGCGCGGGCGCAACGAAAAGCGCCTCGAGCGTGTGCTGGCGGTCTTCGGAGTAGGTGCCGAGATAGGACAAATCGGCGCGATAATGCGGCTGCGGCGCGACCGGATGGTGGATGTCTGTGTCGACATGCCCATAAAGCGGCCGCGTGTCGCGCGCGCCGAGCCTGTTGCGGAATTCGTCCGCAACGTGAGGCCCGCCGGTAAAGCTGAGCACCAGCGCGAAGTCCCGCAGGCCGCGCGGGCCGATATAGGGAACGGCCTCGCCGGCGATGAGCCTTGCCAGCGTGACCGGAGTATCGAGGTCGTAGAACACGGGAACGGCACGATCCTCAGCAAGGATCAGCTCGGTCGCGGCGATCGCATCGGGGCAATAGGAGGTCACGATCGCAACGTCGGCGTCACGGACCTCCGCGCTTGCCGCCTGCCGCACATCGTCCCAGTTCGCGAACAGTCGGAGCGCGCCGCCCGGCAGCTCGTAGAGATCCCGGGCACCGGAATAATAGGGCACGTCGCGCTCGAAGAAGACGACGCTGTGTCCCGAACGCGCGAGATGCTTGCAGAGGCCGCGCCACAAGGTGGCGTGACCGTTGCCCCAGGAAGACGAGATTGTCAGGCCGAAGATGATGATCTTCACGCCGTCACCCGTTGGTTGATCCTGGTGATCTTCATGCCGCTTCTGTCGGCGCGGAGCGTGCTGATGCTGGCCGGATCGATCTCGATCGAAAGAAACTGGTCGAGCGGCGTGCGCGAATAGTGCAGCAGCGCGGCGCGGATCGGCTCGGCGTGGCTGACGAGGACCACGGCGTCGAGATTGCGATCGCCACGCAGCTGCTCCAGATGAGCGACCATGCGGTTCTGAAGCGACCGCATGCTCTCGCCACCGGGCGGACGGCTGGTGCCGCGGCGCCCATTCCAGCGCGACCATCTGGGATCCGGCGCCAGCTCATCGAACGATCGTCCGGTCCATTCGCCATAATCGATTTCGTCGAGGGCGGGAACGATCTCGACCGGCAGCCTGAAATGCGCCGCGAGGATGCAGGCCGACTGCATGCAGCGCCGTTGCGGACTGGACTGAATGAGCGATGGCCGCGGCGCGATGGTGCCGGCACAGCGCGCCATTTCCGCACAGCCGAGATCGTCGAGCGCGACGCCTTTCATCCGGCCGCACAGGATGCGGCCGAGCAGGGCATGATGCCCGTGCCGGACGAGATGGATGATCCCAGCCATCACGCAAACGCCTTGTCGTCGATGAAGGCGCGTGTCCGCCGTCCGGCCTCCTCGTCGGTGAACTGCTGCGGCGGCGATTTCATGAAATAGCTCGAAGGGCCGGTCAGCGCTCCGGCCTGGCCGCGGTCCATGGCGAGCTTGGCACAGCGCACCGCGTCGATCACGACGCCTGCCGAATTCGGGGAGTCCCAGACCTCGAGCTTGACCTCGGCGCTCAGGGGAACGCCGCCAAAGGTCGTTCCCTCCAGGCGGATGAAGGCGAGCTTGCGATCGGTGAGCCACGGCACGTGGTCGCTCGGTCCGACATGGATGTTGTCGGGGTCCATGGGGACGTCGAACTGGCTGGTCACGGCCTGGGTCTTGGAGATCTTCTTCGAGGCCAGCCGCTCGCGCTCGAGCATGTTCTTGAAATCGGTGTTGCCGCCGACATTGAGCTGGTAAGTGCGGTCGAGCCGCACCCCGCGATCGCGGAACAGATTGGCGAGCACGCGATGCAGGATGGTGGCACCGACCTGGCTCTTGATGTCGTCGCCGACGATCGGCAGGCCGGCCTCCTCGAAGCGGCGCTGCCATTCGGGATTGGAGGCGATGAAGACCGGAATGCAATTGACGTAGCCGCAGCCGGCCTCGATGGCGCGCGCCGCATACCACTCGCTGGCACGCTGCGAGCCGACCGGAAGATAGGAGACCAGAACGTCGGTGCGGGACATCGCCAGCACTTCGGACACGTCGGCCTCCGGCACCTCCGCAATCGGAACGTCGTCGGTGAGATAATGCCCGATGCCGTCCAGGACCGGTCCGCGCTGCACGATCACGCCTGTCGGCGCGACGTCGGAGAAACGGTGCGTGTTGTTGGGCGCGGCGAAGATCGCATCGGCGACGTCGCGGCCGACCTTGTTGGCGTTGACGTCGAACGCCGAAGCGATCTGGATATCGCTGATATGGTAACCGCCGAGGTCTGCATTCATCAGTCCCGGGACCGGCTCGTTCGACTTGGCGTTCCGGTAGTAGGTGAGGCCCTGGACGAAGGAGCTCGCGCAATTGCCGACGCCGACGAGTCCGACGCGCACGCGGCGCCTGTGTTGGAGACGAGAATGCATGGAATGAAGCCCTCCGGAAGCATGCGGCGTCGGTGCAAGAGTCGGTGTAAGTACGTCGGCGAACGTGTGGAAGGTATGTTCGTTCCTGGGAAGGAGATGCGAGCGGCACGCCGTGGGCCGATTCATCGCGACAAAATGCGACGCGCTTAACATGGGATAAAGTCCCGTACCGCCAGCTCGGAACGAACGACTTTCATGATGAAGATGAAGAAGATGATGCTCGCCTCACGCGGACCGTTTCGTATCTGCCGCGAAGAACCAATCACTGCGGCCCGCGTTTGTCGGCCAATGGTTCGATGCGGTGCGGCGTTCATCGCACGCCTAGTGAACGAGGTGTGACATGACATCCAAGGCACAGAACAGCGAAGCCCACGAGACCACCGATCACAACGTCATCCAGAAATGGGCCGAAGAACGCGGCGGGAAGCCGGCGACCGTGAAGGCGACGGAGGAGGGTGGCCACGCCGGAATCCTGCGTATTGATTTCGATCCGCCGGATGAAGCGTTGGATCGCATCAGCTGGGATGCGTTCTTCGAGAAGTTCGATGAAGCCGGCATCGCGTTCCTGCATCAGGATCGAACCAAGGACGGCAAGCTCAGTCGATTCCACAAGTTCGTGCGACACTAGCGACCGCGACATGGCGGGCGGCTGGGCGGAAGCGATCAGGGCGGGCGATTTTGGGCGCGCCTGGCGGATCAACGATCGAGATTTGCTGGAGATCGCGCATCCGCCCAAGCACACTGGCCCGCGCCATCTCCAGCGGATCTGGCGCGGCGAGGACCTGCAAGATAAGCACGTGCTGGTGCGCTGCTATCACGGACTCGGCGACACCATCCAGTTCCTGCGCTTCATGAAGCCGCTTCGCGCGATTGCGCGCAGCGTCACCCTGTGGTGTCAACCCGAGCTGCTGCCGATGGTCGAGGGCGCAGCGGGCGTCGATCGCGCCATCCCGCTGCATGATGGTGCGCCCGAGAGCGCTTTCGAGGTCGACATCGAGATCATGGAGGTGCCGCACGCTATCAGAGCGCGCCGCGATGAGGTCGAGATGCGCGTTCCCTACCTGATGCTCCCTCCTGTTGCCGTACAACCGCTTCGGCTGCAAAGTCTGGCCGTCGGCCTGGTCTGGAAAGTCGGTGAGTGGGACAAGCGGCGGGAGGTTCCGGCCGTCTTGCTGCGCAATCTCGCTGGATCCGGCGTGACGCTCCATTCGCTCCAGCGCGGCGCCAGCACCGAAGAGCTCGCGGCGATCGGGGCACGGGACATCAGCACGCCTGATATCGTCGCTCTCGGCCATCGCCTGCGGCAGCTCGATCTCGTCGTCTGTGTCGACACCATGGTGGCACACCTTGCGGGCGCGCTGGGATGCGAGGCCTGGGTCTTGCTGCATGCCGATTGCGACTGGCGCTGGCCCCAATCCGGTGCGCGTTCGTTCTGGTATCCGAGCCTGCGGCTGTTTCATCAAACACGGCCGGGCGATTGGGTCGATGTCATCGCCGACGCCCGCAACGCGCTACGGGTGCGGCTCGAAGGAGGTCGAACGACCGCGGCGATGTGATTTCCAGACGTTCTTTCCAAGACATTGATGAGGAACGAGCGCCGCCCACGCGCTTTGGTGCAACGCCCTCGCAATGGAAAGACGCTCATGCAAAGTTCCGACGCCGGTGTGTCGACTGCCAGCCTGTCGCAGGTGACCGACGATATCTGGATCGTGAACGACAAGCCGATCAACGCCGCCGGCCTGCAACTGCCCGTGCGGATGACTGTCATCCGCCTGTCGAACGGCGACCTCGTGCTGCATTCGCCGGTGAGATATTCGCCGGCTTTGCGCGAAGAGCTGGAGCGGCTGGGCACGATCAGATACCTGCTGGCGCCGAATATTGCGCACTGGATGTTCCTGCCAGAATGGCAAAGGCAGCTGCCGCAGGCCGCGATCTTTGCTGCGCGCGGCCTTGCGGCGCGCAGGCAGGTGCGGGCGGCCGGCCTCCGCGTCGATCGCGAGCTTGGAGACACGACGCCGGAGGAATGGGCCGCCGACCTCGAAACGGTGTCGGTGAATGCTCCGATGTTCTCGGAGGTCGAGCTGTTCGACAGGCGGAGCCGGACGCTGGTTCTGACGGATATCGTGCAGAACCTCGATCCCCACCACCTCAGCGCCTCGAATACAGCCGCGGCGAGTCTGCTCGGCATTGCCAAGCCGGACGGGAAGGCCCCGGTCTATCTGCGGCTGCTGCTCCGCCTCGGCGGCCGTTCGGCGCGGGCTGCGGGCGAGCGGCTCGTGAAGCTGGCTCCGGAGCGGGTGATCTTTGCGCATGGCGACTGGTTCGAAACACAGGGAACGGCACGCCTGCGGCGATCCCTGCGCTGGCTGCTTCCCGCGGACGTCTCGGGACGCGAGCACGGGCAGATGGTCGGCACGCGCGTCGTCATCACCGGCGCCTCCAGTGGAATCGGCCGCGCCGCGGCGCTGGCCTTTGCCCGCGAGGGCGCAAGCGTGGTCCTCGCCGCACGCCGCGGCGAGGTCTTGATGCGGCTTGCTGCCGAGTGTGAGGCGCTCGGAGGCCGGGCCCTGGCCGTGCCAACCGACGTCACTGACGCGGAGGCGGTGCAGCGTCTGGCCGGTGCGGCGGACGAGTCCTTTGGCGGCATCGACGTCTGGATCAACAACGCCGGCACGGGCGTGTTCGGGGCCTATCAGGACGCAGACATCGCGCTTCATCGCCGGACCATCGAGGTCAATCTGCTCGGCACCATGCATGGTGCGTTCGCGGTGCTTCCGATCTTCCTTCGCCAGAACCGCGGTGTCCTGATCAACAACATCTCGCTCGACGGCTGGGCGCCGACGCCCTTTGCCGCAGCCTACACCGCCAGCAAGTTCGGCCTGCGCGGCTTCACCGCAAGCTTGCGTCAGGAGCTCCGGGCTCATCCCGACATTCACGTCTGTGGCGTCTTTCCGTCCATGGTCGATACGCCGGGCTTCGTCCACGGCGCCAACGTTTCCGGACGAAGGCTCGATCCTGGCCCGCTGCTTTATCAATCCGAAGATGTAGCCCAGACCCTCCTGAGCCTCGTCCGCGCGCCGCGTGACGAGATGGCCGTGGGGTGGCCGGCGCGCGCCGGGCAACTGGCCTATGCGATTGCCCCTGAGATCACCGAGAATATCCTAGGAGCTGCATTCCGCTGGCTGCTGTCGCGCGCGCGTCCCGCAGCAAGGAACGAAGGCACCTTGCTCGAAGCGGGTCCGCAGGGCACGTCCGTCGACGGCGGCTGGCTGGTGCGGAAGCAGGTTCCGCCGGCCGCTGTGCTCAGCAAGGGGCTCGTGGTGCTCGGGATCGCTGCCGGCTTGGCATTCGCGGCATCGAGGGCGGGCCGTTCCAGACCCCGCGCGAGGACGCGGCGGCGCCGCTCCTGAGGCCCGCGGGCAGTTCCCTCGCCGAGGATCGACGGCGATGCCCGCCCGCCGGACCGCAGATGGCTCCGGCGCCGGAACGAAGCCCTGAGACCGCGCGTTCCTGCGGGAACACCCGAGGACCAGACGTTGCCGCGCTATCATTTTGATTTGGTGGATTCTGAAACCGTAGCCGACGAGGGAGGTGCCGATTTGCCGGACGACATCAAGGCTCTGGATGTCGCCGAAGAGATTGCGCGGCGCCTGCTCGAGGAGCGTCCCGAGCTCAAGGGCCGCCACCTCTCGATCCTCGTCACGAATGAGGATGGTGAGGAAATCGGCCGGATGCCGCTGGATGTAGTGCACTGAAGCCGTGATCTGACATGACGTTCATGATTGGGGTGATCGCCGACACACATGGACTGCTGAGGCCCGAGGCGGAGCGCTGCCTCGCCGGCGTCTCGCACATCATCCACGCCGGCGACATCGGCGCCCAGGCGGTGATGGACGGGCTTTGCCGCATCGCACCCGTCACCGCGATCAGGGGAAATGTCGACCGGGGCACGTGGGCTGAACGCTTTCCCGAAACACAAACGCTGCGCCTCGGCGGCCGCAGCTTCCACGTCCTGCACGACCTCAACGAGCTGACGATCGATCCTGCCCAGCTCGGGATAGATGTTGTGGTCTCAGGGCATTCCCACCGCGCGCGGATCGAAACCATCAACGGCGTGCTCTATCTGAATCCAGGCAGCGCAGGGAAGCGCCGCTTCAAGCTGCCGATTACGCTGGCAACGATGGAACTGCACTCCGGCGGGCCGCTGCGGCCGGTCATTCACGATCTCGACACGCCAGCAGGCCTCCGCTGCTAGTGCGTCTTCGATTTCTGCCACCGCTCCAGATCCAGCGGCGGCCGTTCCGGATCGATCTGTTCCTTCTCGGGATTGCCTTGCCAAGGCTTATCCGTCTGCCGGTGCGTCGGCATATCGGTCTTCCGGCGCGGATCGTCGAGCGGTGTCTCTCGCGGATCGGTTTCAGGTTCAGTCGCCTTTGGCATGTGTTTCCCCGTCGAGAGTTTCCCTGTCGAGCTCGCAGGATGGGCTGCGGCAGCACCCTCTGATCAACCCGGGACGCAGCGCGGTGTTCCCTGTCTCGCGCTGCGGCGATCGGCGCAGGAACGACCCCTGCGACAACTCATTGTTCTATTTCGACATTGCGAACCATCGACACAGGAGCAGCACATGTCAAAGATGCCTCCAGTCCCCGAAGAACAGCGGAGCAACAAGGGACCCGGTTCCGATCCGGCCGTCGAGCCGACAGAACGGGAGCCGGGCCGCGAGAATTTCGATACCCAGGGCCGCCACGGCAACATCAAGCAGAACACGACCAACCAGGGCTACCAGCAGGATCGATGATGCTCGACCTCAACAGATGCACCAAGAGACAGTCGATGAGCAGGACAGGTCTGGTGCTGCTCGCCGTGCTGGCGACCGCCTCCGCCGGAGCGGCATTCGGGCAGGGAGGTGGC
>NZ_JADYVQ010000108.1:0-404 GCF_020193895.1 Bradyrhizobium sp. NBAIM14
GTCATCGCGCGCTGTTACAGGGCTTGCAGGAAGAAGGGCGCAAGCGCAACTTACCGGTGATGGTGATGCTTTTTGAACCTCAACCACTGGAACTGTTTGCTACCGATAAAGCCCCGGCACGGCTGACCCGGCTGCGGGAAAAACTGCGTTACCTTGCAGAGTGTGGCGTTGATTACGTGCTGTGCGTGCGTTTCGACAGGCGTTTCGCGGCGTTAACCGCGCAAAATTTCATCAGCGATCTTCTGGTGAAGCATTTGCGCGTAAAATTTCTTGCCGTAGGTGATGATTTCCGCTTTGGCGCTGGTCGTGAAGGCGATTTCTTGTTATTACAGAAAGCTGGCATGGAATACGGCTTCGATATCACCAGTACGCAAACTTTTTGCGAAGGTGGCGTGCGTATCAGC
>NZ_JADYVQ010000109.1:0-404 GCF_020193895.1 Bradyrhizobium sp. NBAIM14
TTGAGGGGCTCCTCCGTCCGAACACCACACTTGTTTGGACTGAAAGCCCCGGCTCGGTCACGATGGAGGTGCAGGACGTGCCGGCAATCGTGGCCGCGGCGCATGCGCGCGGCGTGCCGGTAGCGCTCGACAACACGTACACGGCCGGCGTGTACTTCGACGCCTTCGCGCACGGCGTAGACATCAGCATGCAAGCCCTGACCAAATATGTCGGCGGTCACAGCGACCTCCTGCTCGGCTCGGTCTCAGTCAATTCGGAGGCAATGTTCGAGCGGGTGGGCAGCGTGTTTGCCGACCTGGGCATGGGCGCCTCGCCCGACGATTGCAGCCTGGCGCTGCGTGGTCTGCAAACGCTCGCGCTGCGCCTTGAGCGTCTGCAAGCCTCCACGCTGGCGGTGGCTGTC
>NZ_JADYVQ010000110.1:0-399 GCF_020193895.1 Bradyrhizobium sp. NBAIM14
CACCTGGTCCTTGCGGTCCTTGATCTTCAGCAGCTGCGGGCCGAACTTCTGCCAGCGGCCGGTCTGCTCCCACAGTTCCTTCGGCTGGATGGTCGGGATCTGGAATTCCACGGCACCGGCCCGGTCCATTTCCTCACGCACGATGCGCTCGACCTTGCGCAGCACGCGCAGGCCCAGCGGCGACCAGGTATACAGGCCCGATGCCAGCTTGCGGATCATGCCCGCGCGCAGCATCAGCCGATGGCTGGTCAGCTCGGCGTCGCTGGGGGTTTCCTTGGTGGTGTGCAGGTGGAACTGGGAGAGGCGCATCGTCGGCTTCGGATAACGGCAGAGACCTCTATTCTGCCAGCCCGGCCGGGGGGAGGGGTATCGGCAGGGCTGCGCCCTGCACCTGCGGGT
>NZ_JADYVQ010000111.1:0-394 GCF_020193895.1 Bradyrhizobium sp. NBAIM14
GTCCTTCACCGCGGCGGCGCTCAGGCGATCCATCACGGCACGGGTCTGCTCCAGGGTGGACCCGGCGGGCAGCTTCACCAGCGCGTTGAGCATGCCCTGGTCTTCATCGGGCAGGAACGCGCCCGGCAGGTGCCACAACAACAGGCCGGTGGCCACGCTCAGCACCAGGTAGAACAGTACGCCCAGCGTGCGCCGGCCGAGGAAGCGGTCGACGCGATGGCGCAGTCGGTTGGAGGTGCGCTCGAAGCGATGGTTGAACCAGATGAAGAACTTGCCCAGCAGGCCCGGCTCGCCAGCGTGGTCGCCATGCGGATGGCCGCCCTTGGGAATCTGGTGCAGGATGCTGCCGCACAGCGCCGGGGTGATGGTCATCGCCACCAGCACCGACAGGATC
>NZ_JADYVQ010000112.1:0-393 GCF_020193895.1 Bradyrhizobium sp. NBAIM14
TGCACGATGGGGTCAGAGCCCTTTCCTGCGGAAAAGGATCCGACCCCTTACCCGATACCCAGCCCGGGAATCGCGCTGATGCTGTCCGGATCGAACCCGGCCAGCGCGGCGAAATGACGGCCACGCGCCACGTAGTCGCGGTACGCACCAAAGCTCGGTGCACCCGGCGACAGCAGCACTACCCCGCCCTGTTCGCCCAGCGCGGCGCGCGCCAAGGCCATCGCCTCGGCGAGATCGCCCGCCGCATGCAGGCCGAAGCGACCGGCGTCGGCCAACGGCTGCAGCATCGCGTGGATGCGCGGGCCGTTGCTGCCCATGGTCACGATCTCCACCGGCGGCACATCGTGCGCCATGTGCTGCATGAAATCGGTCCAGTCCAGGCCACGGTCATGC
>NZ_JADYVQ010000113.1:0-392 GCF_020193895.1 Bradyrhizobium sp. NBAIM14
GTACAGCCATGACACACCCAGCGCCCAGGGCATCGCCCTGCTGGTGGCGGCGGGTCTGGCCACCGGCCGCCCCGGCGCGGAGCTGGCCACCATCAACCGCAATGTGCTGGTCGGCAATTACTAGGGGGCGGTGGACTCGCTGCTGCCGGTGGCCGCACAGCGCAGCCCGGCCAGCAGCCTTGAAGAGATCAACGCCAACCAGCCGGCAGTATTCCTCGCCAATGCCTTCAATGACAGCCTGTTCCCGCCGGGCCAGCTGGTCGATTTCTTCAACCGCCTGAAGGGGCCCAAGCAGCTGCAGTTGCGCCACGGCGACCATGCCCTCAACGAGGCCTTCGGTGCGTTCGGCATTCCCAATGAGGTCTATGCCGCCGTAGGCGACTGGTTCGACC
>NZ_JADYVQ010000114.1:0-392 GCF_020193895.1 Bradyrhizobium sp. NBAIM14
GCCCAGAACCACCGCAGCAATAGCATCCAGCTCATAGCCAGTCCCCGCCGTGGGTTGTGCGGAGGAGAGACGCGCCACTTCAATGATCCCGGCCAGCGATGCCAGCAGACCACAAAGAGAATAGACGATGATTTTGATTTTATTGACGTTGATACCAGAAAGACGCGTTGCCGCTTCGTTGCCGCCCAGCGCGTAGATGTAACGCCCCAGACGCGTGTGATGCAGCATGTACCAGGCCGCGAGGAAGACAATCCCCATGATCCAGACTGGCGTCGGTACGCCCAGCGGACGACCAATACCAAACCAGCCAAACAGATCGGCGTTTTCAGTAAAGCCGGTATTCACTGGGCTACCGTTGGTATAAACCATGGTCACGCCGCGCAGTAAAAGCA
>NZ_JADYVQ010000115.1:0-386 GCF_020193895.1 Bradyrhizobium sp. NBAIM14
GTACAAATACATTAAAAAATAAAAACAAAGCGACTATAAGTCTCGGCCGTGACAACTTTATGACAGCTGTTGAAAAGATTAACTTTTTACTGACGAGGATGCTTCAATAACTTCTTTACGTAATCGCGCAGCAGCTCCGTATCGTCGTCAGGAATGCTGGCATCGGGCTTTACCTCGTACAGCGCCCCCTCTACCTGATCAATCAACCGCTGTTGGTCATTTTGCGCCATATTGCGAAGCATTGCAGTGACGATAATCTCCAAAGCTTCTACCTGCGCACACAGTTCTTTCGACTCTTCTTCTTTTTGGGCAAGCTTAAATAACAACTCAGCAATGAGATTTTTCATGTCTGTATTTCCTTATCCAAAGTATGGAGAAGTTAACAT
>NZ_JADYVQ010000116.1:0-381 GCF_020193895.1 Bradyrhizobium sp. NBAIM14
CCCTTGTAATATGCGTTTAGCCAAATTCATATTAACACTTCCTATCTAAAATGTTATGTACTGCCTTTTTAAAAATACGTACCATCGTTTTTACTTCTTTATTTGACATACTTAACACTGGCACAAACGTAATGACATTTTCTAAATTTCTAATCATTAGCCCGTTTTCTTTACAATTACGTACAATACGTTCAACTTTTTCAATTTCTAACGGCGTTTTACTATCTTTATCTGTAACTAATTCAACTCCAAACATTAAGCCTCGACCTCTTACATCACCAACATTTCGATGACGCTTCAGCGCATGTAACTGTTTCTCAAGTGTTGATGATGTCGTTTCAATATGTGACAATAACTTACGTTTTTCATAAAGTCTTATAT
>NZ_JADYVQ010000012.1:0-210768 GCF_020193895.1 Bradyrhizobium sp. NBAIM14
GCTGGACGTTCAAGGCCGAGTACATCTACATCAATCTCGGAAAGTCGAACGGCAATGCTCTTGCATTCCCCGGCGCGTCCTTCACGGACACCGAGGTTCAGCTTCATACGGCCAAGGGCGGCATCAACTATCGGTTCTGATCCGATCGGCATCAGCTCGTAGGGATGGGTTTCGCCGTTGCGAAACCCATCCTTGTGCCACTCCCGGCGTCGCAGCAGTCTCGTATTGTGATTCAGCTCGTGCTAACCGGCGCAGCTCGTCTTGCAAACGCGGACCAGACTGCTGCTTGTCCAGGGAGACGCCATGAAAGCACCCGCAAATCTCGCCGAGAAGCTCGCAACCTTTACTGATCGCTTCTCCCCGCGCACGGTGGCGACCTATAACGACAACGACATCATGGTGGCCAAGCTTGAGGGGCCGTTTCATTGGCACAAGCACGAGGACACGGACGACTTCTTTCTCGTGCTCAGCGGGACGCTCGACATCGAGCTGCGGGACCGCACGGTCACCCTCAACCCCGGCGAGGTTTTTGTCGTGCCGAAGGGCGTCGAGCACCGGCCGGTGGCGCGTGGGGAAGTGCACATCCTCTTGATCGAACCGACGGGGACGCCGAATTCCGGAGACAGGGCCACGGCGGCGCCTCGTATCCTCGTCTGATCAACCCGCGCCCGTCATCGGGGCCGCGGTGAGGCCCTCGACGCACAGCGCCTTCACCGTCGAGCCATTGGCGGCGAGCTTCGCTTGCGAAATCCATCGCTTGCGCTTCTGCGACATCCAGCGATGTCCGCTATCGCCCTGTGGTTGACAGGGAAGCGGACATCGGGCGCGCCGGAGCCGAACTCGGCTCGCACGAGAATGCAGTCCGAGAAGTGCCTACTCCTCGTCATCATCTTCGTCTTCGTCGTCCTCGTCGTCTTCTTCCACCTGCACGAGCACGGCGAGCGGCAGCGTCTCGCGGAACAGGTCGCCTTCCATGCCCATCCACAGGCACAGCGCCTCGTTCTCCTTCACCTCCGCGACGGTCAGCGGCTGACCGCCGGATTTCAGCATCACGACATCGCCGGCCTTCAGATCCATGGATTGTCCTTTCGGTTGATCGACACGGCCGACGCTAACAGGCCGTCATGACAGGCCGATCACGCCGGCTACCGGTGCCGGAAGGTGTCTCCGCGGTACGGCTCAGCTGCGCTCGCTCGTGACCGGCTGGTTCGGCAGGCACTGGTTGCTGAAATAGCCGATGGCATCGCGCGCGAGCGGAACATGGCAGAAGAAGCCGGTGGGGCGGTATCGCACCCTGATGCGATCCAGCTGCGCCATGGTCAGCGTCATGAACGCGTCCAGCCGGCGGGCCTGAAGCTGTAGCCTGTGCTCATTGCTGTCGCGTGGTTTGTCGAGCTTGCGATCGTTCGGCACGTCGTTGCCGGAGGCCGGAGCTTGCAACGCATTCGGTCCGCCGCGGAGCACCTCGAAGCAATGGTGCATCACCAGGACGTGGTGCTTGGCGCTCCACCAGTTGATGGTCACGACCTTCTGCAACGCATCGATCTCGCCATCCGCCCACCTGGCACAGAGGTTGACGTAGGATTTGAGCCCATTGGCCGTCGGGTCGTTGCACAATTCGTCGCTGGGGCGTCCAGGATCGGCGCCATTGAAGATCGCACCCTTGAACTGCGGAAGGTTGGCGTCGGAATCGCAATCGAAGTTGTACTTGGTGAGCAGCGTTGCCGTCAGGGGATCCTGGTCAAGCGTGTGCTCTGCGGCCGGATCGCGCCCGAGGTCGCTGGGCCAGTCGATGTAGATCTCCGCCTTGCGCGCAAAGATGGCGCCGTTCCGCCGCAGCGACGTGCGCGCCTTCCAATAGTCCGAGAACGAGCCGAATGTCTTGGAGTCCACCGGAATGAAAGCGGGGCTTGCCTGCGCCTTCAGCGAGCCGAACTGCTCGCGCAGCATGGTCTCCTGCTGGATCTGCACGTCGGCGAAGGCGTCCGAGATCTCGAGGAAGGTGTCGGTCGCCTTCTGCATGTCCGCCTTGGCCTGCTCGCCGACCTTCTGTTCATAGGAATTCAGGTACTGGAAATATCCGCCCAGGAAGCCGGTCAGCAGGGTCACGGCCGTCAGTCCCTTGGTGACCGAGAGGCGGCTGTCCCAGGATTGAATTCTCTGCCAGATACCCGCCGCCTTCACCGGGGATCGCGTGCGCGCTGCCTGCTTCGGAAGGTCCTGCTCCATTGTCGCCTCCAACTCGCCACGCCCCATGGCACGAGGCTACCGCAATCCCGGATTGCGGCTTGTGAAGCATTTCACTTCAAGTAAGGCAGGCGGGCTGCCGGATGTCGGGCGGCGGCAGCTCCTCGATCGAACGGGGAGGGTGTCTGGACCACCTCCCACGCGATGCGAACGTCGCCTTGAATTCGCGGTCGGCATCGCCTAGTTTTTCGGCGTGCCGCACGGTGTCCGCCACCATCTTCGTCAACTCGCCAGAACGGCCATGTTCGTGGCGATTTTTGCGTTTGTGCTTCAGGCGGCCCTGATCTCGGTCTCGCAGGTGAAGGCGGCTGTTGGCGCCATGCCGATGCCGTCCGTCACGCTCAGCGGTTCCCTGCATTTCCACGATCAGCTGGCCGGCCACGTGCATTCCCACGCCGGCGACGACGCGGAAGGCCACGTCCATGACGGGCCGGATCACGACGAGGACGGCGCTCCCGGCGTGGCCTGGGACATGTTTGGCACCTCGATCGCCTCAGCGCAGGTCGTTCACCTGCTCAGCGTCTTCGAAGTGCTCGGCGCCATGGACCTGCCGCTCGCGCGGGCCATTGTCGGGGTGCGCCCCGACGGACTCGTCCGGCCACCAAGTACCTTCAGCATCGCGTAGTCCCGGCGGCGCTTCGGTCGCCGCCTTTTCGCATGTCTGAAGGATCTTTCGATGTTGATGAATCAGCGCTGCCCGAAAGGGCTCGCAGCTCTTGGGCTGGCTGGCGCTTTTTGGTTGGCGAGCCTGGTCTTTGCCTTGTCGGGCGCCTTTGGCCATGAGGGGCACGATCACGGCGACGCCGAGAAGACGGCCGTCGTGTCCTCAGCCTATCCGAGGATTGCCGCGCGCTCCGAGCTCTACGAAATCGTCGGCATCCTGAAGGACGGCAGGCTGTCCGTCTTCATCGATGATGCCGCGACGAACGAGCCGGTCTCGGGCGCCGCCTTGCAGGTCACGATCGGCGATTCCGCCCCGATCGAGGCATCGAGCCAGGAGGACGGCGTCTACACCGCCCCGATTCCGAACGGCACACCATCCGGATCGGTCGAGGTGATCTTCTCGATCAACGCTAGCAGGGGAAATGATCTGCTGGTCGACTCGTTCATACCGCGTGCAGAGGCCCGGCCCGCAGAGCAGAAGCACGCGCCCGGCTGGCTTCTCTCGACCCGAGCCGCCATCGCCGCGTCCGTGCTCGCCGCCTTGGGCTTCGGCGGTCTCTTCGCCTATTGGAAGCGGCGTGGCCGCTTCATGGCGGCCTCGATGTCCGCGGTGTTGGCGGGGGCTTTCGTCATTCTCGCCTCCGTCATGTTCGGCGAGGGCCGGACCAATGCAACGCAACCAAGTCCGCCGGATGTTCCCGCGCTGAGCGATGCCCCGCGCCGTCTGCAAGACGGCACCGTCTTCGCGGCCAAGCCGACGCAGCGTCTGCTCGAGGTACGAACCGCTGCAGCCGAGCCGCAGACGATTCATCCCGCCGTCACCCTGATCGGCCGTGTCATGGCCGACCCCAACCGCAGCAGCATCGTGCAGAGCATCTACGGCGGCCGCGTGGTTCCCGGCGATGACGGCATCCCCCGCATCGGGCAAACCGTCCGCAAGGGCGATCTGCTCATCCGGATCGAGCCGCATCTGCCAATCGCCGACCGCACGACGATCCTCGAGAAGGTCGGCGAGATCGAACAGCTGATGGCGATCACGGACAACAAGCTGCGGCGTCTCCGGCCGCTGGCCGAACGCGGCGCGGTGCCGCAAGGGCAGGTCAACGACCTCGAAAGCGAATTGGAGGGTCTGCGGGCGCGCCGCGAGACCGTTCGCAATTCCCGCACCGGCTTCGAGGAACTGCGGGCATCGACCGATGGCATCATCACCGCAGCCAAGGTCGCGCCGGGCCAGGTCATACAGCTCCAAGACGTCCTGTTTCAGATCGCGGACCCAAGCAGTCTTTGGGTCGAGGCGCTCGCCTATGACGAAATCGGCTTGAAGCAGCCTGAAGCCGCAACGGCAATGGCTCCGAACGGGCAGCAGATTGCGCTGAGCTTCGTCGGGACGAGCCGGGCGCTGCGCCAGCATGCGTCCGTGGTTCAGTTCGCCATTCCGGAGCCACCAGCAGGTCTCAACATCGGTCAGCCGTTGAATGTGATGGTCCAGGCCGGAGCGCCCGTGTCTGGCCTGGTCGTGCCGCGCAATGCCGTCGTTCGAAGCGGCAACGGTGAGAATATCGTTTGGCTACACACGGAGCCCGAGCGCTTCGAGCCGAGGCCGGTTCGCGTGGTGCAGGTAGACGCAGCCCGCGTGATCGTGGCCGCCGGTATCAACGAAGGCGAACATGTCGTCGTTCGCGGCACCGACCTCATCAACCAGATCCGGTAGCCGACCATGTTCAAGCTCATCGTCCACACAAGCTTGCGCAATCGCCTGTTCGTGCTGGTGGTCGCCGCCGTCCTGGTCGGCTACGGCCTGTTCGTCCTGCCGAGCGTTTCGGTCGACGTCCTGCCTGACATCAACCGCCCGACCGTCAACATCCTGACCGAGGCAGAGGGACTGGCGCCCCAGGAGGTCGAACAGCTGGTGACGTTCCCGATCGAGACGTCGATGAACGGCATGCCCGGCGTCATTCGCGTGCGCTCGGTCTCGGGCGTTGGTCTGTCGGTCGTCTATGTCGAGTTCGACTGGGGCGTCGAAATCTACCGCGCCCGGCAATTCGTCTCCGAGCGGCTGGCGCTGATCCGCGAGCAATTGCCGTCCGCGGTCAATCCCCAGATGGGCCCGGTGACCTCGATCATGGGCGAGATCATGCTGATCGCGCTGACGAGCGATGGCACGGCTTCACCCATGGACGTGCGCGAGATCGCCGACTTCGTCGTCCGACCGCAACTCCTCGCCATTCCCGGCGTCGCCCAGGTGATACCCATCGGCGGCGAGGTCCGCCAATATCGCGTGACGCCGAACGTCGCCACCATGCAGGCACTCGGCGTCACCCATGATCAGATCGAGCAGGCGGTCGCAAGGTTCGGCACCAACAGCGGCGGCGGCTTCGTCGACCAGCATGGCCGCGAATATCTGATCCGCAATGTCGGTCTCACCAGGCGTATCGAGGACCTCCGCAACACCGTCGTCGTCAACCGCGGAGAGCAGCCGATCCTGCTGAAGCAGATTGCCTCTGTGGATTTTGCCGCGCGGACCAAGCGCGGTGACGCAGGATATAACGGCAAGCCCGCCGTCATCGTCAGCGTCATGAAGCAACCGGCTGCGGATACCGTAGCACTGACGCGCAATGTTGAATCAACGCTGCGGGAGCTGCAACGCACTATGCGCGGGGGCATCAGCGTCACCAACGTGCAGTTCCGGCAGGCCACCTTCATCGAGACCTCGATCGGCAATGTCGAGCGCGTCCTGATCGAGGCCGCGATCGTCGTCGCAATAGTCCTGTTCGTCTTCCTGATGAACGGTCGCGCCGCGTTCGTGTCGCTGACGGCCATTCCAATATCGATCCTGGTGACGGTCCTGGTGTTTCGCGCCTTCGGCCTCACGATCAACACCATGACGCTGGGCGGCCTCGCCATCGCGATCGGTGAGCTGGTCGACGATGCCGTCGTGGACGTCGAAAACATCCTGCGGCGCCTGCGGGAGAACGCTGCGTCGAGCACCCCGCGCCCTGTTCTCGACGTGATCTCCGGCGCGAGCCAGGAGGTTCGTTCCAGCATCGTCTATGCAACGATGATCATCGTTCTCGTCTTTGTGCCGCTGTTCGCCCTTCCGGGAATCGAAGGGCGGCTGTTCACGCCGCTTGGCGTCGCCTATGTGGTCTCGATTCTGGCTTCGCTGCTGACCTCGATCACGGTGACGCCGGTGCTGTCCTACTATCTGCTTTCGGGACGAGCTCATTCAGGTGACCGCGAGAGCTTTGTCGTCACGAAGCTGAAGCAGGCCAATCGGCGGGTGCTCGGCTGGGCCTTCCAGCGGCAGGGTTTGGTGCTGGTCTTCGTCGCCGCTGCGGTCGCGGTGGCAGGCTATGCCGCGAGCCAGATGCCCCGCAGCTTTCTTCCTCCTTTCAACGAGGGGACGCTGGTCCTGTCGCTGCAGTACAATCCAGGCATTTCGCTCGCGGAATCCAACCGTCTTGGCCTATTGGCGGAGCAGTTGCTCGCAAAGGTGCCCGAGGTGAAATCGGTCGGACGGCGCACCGGCCGCGCCGAACTGGATGAACACGCCGAAGGCGTGCACTACAGCGAGGTCGATGTCGATCTCACACCGTCCAAGCGCCAGAAGGCGGACATCTATGCCAGCATCCGGGAAGCCCTGTCCGCGCTGCCGGCGTCGGTGGCCATCGGACAGCCGATCAGCCACCGCCTCGATCATCTCCAGTCCGGTATTCGTGCCCAGATCGTGCTCAAGATCTTCGGCCAGGACATCGAGATGTTGCGGCGGCTGTCCGAAACGGTGCGCCAGCGTCTGTCGACGATCCCGGGTCTGGTCGATCTCCAGGTCGAGAAGCAGGTGCTGATTCCGCAAGTGCGGGTTCAAATCGACCATGCTCGCGCCGCGCTTCACGGCCTGACGCCGGCTGCGGTCACCCAGGCACTCGACGCGCTGTCCAATGGCCGGAAGGTCTCCCAGATCGTCGACGGCAATCGCCGTTTCGACGTCGTGATGCGCCTGTCGGAGCAAGACCGTTCGACCACGGGACTGCACAATTTGCTCATCCCGACCGGCTCGGAGTTCGTCCCGCTGAGCGCTTTGGCCGATATCGTCGAGACAGACGGGCCGAACCAGATTCAGCGGGAGGGGACCCAGCGCAGGATCGTCGTGTACGGCAACGGGGACGGACGCCGCGACATCGCCGATATCGCTGCCGACATTCAGAGGTCGGTTCGCGAGCTCGACTTCCCGCAAGGTTACACGACCAGCCTCGAAGGCGCGTTCCAGGCCCAGCAGGAGGCGACCTGGCGCATCGGCATTCTGTCGCTGGCCTCCATGGCGATGATCTTCGTCGTCCTCTACAGCCGCTACCGGTCGATCGCACTGGCGCTGATCATCATGGGAGGTATTCCGCTCGCCCTGATCGGCAGCGTCGCCGCGCTGAAGATCTCCGGGCAGCCCTTGTCGGTGGCATCGATGATCGGTTTCATCACGCTGGCCGGCATCTCGGCGCGCAACGGGATCTTGAAGATCTCGCACTACATCAATCTCGCCATCCACGAAGGCGAGCGTTTCGGGGCCGGGCTGGTCATTCGCGGCAGCATGGAGCGCCTCAGTCCGGTGCTGATGACGGCGCTTTGCGCAGGACTAGCCCTCACGCCGCTCTTGATCGGCGCGGACGAGCCGGGTCGGGAAATCCTGCACCCGGTGGCCGTGACGATCTTCGGCGGCCTGCTCAGCGCCACGGTCCTCGACACAATCGTGACCCCGATTCTGTTTCTGATGTTCGGCAAACAGCCGCTGCAGCGGCTGGTGGCCGGGCACGCCGCAACGTTCACCCCCGCGGAAGCCTATTGATGCGCGCGGACAACCACCGAGGAGCCTGCAATGAGAACTTATATCGGCCTCGCCATGACGGCTGTGATGATCGTGACGCTGGATGTTGCCGCGGCGCAGACGAAGGGCAGCAACGGCGGCCCTATCGTCAAGTCGCAAGGGCATCCGATCGAATTCGTCAGTAAGGGGACGGACATCGTCTTTTACGTTGGGGATGACGATGGATCGCCGCTGTCGACGAAGGATATGCGGGGACGCGCAACGATTCAGGATGGCGGCAAGACGGTCACCGTTCCGCTTGCGCCGGCCAATCCCAACATGATGACGGGAAAGCTGCAAGCCGAGCTGTCGCCAAAGGCGATCGTGGTGTTCTCCGGCAGCTTGCACGGTCATTCGTTGACCGCGAGATACGCTGCGCAATGATTGGGGCGTGAAAGACCGCGTTTGCGCCCGCAACGCGGCGGAGCTCGCGACCTACATCGCCGAGAAAGGCAAGCCGCTGCTGACGCTCAAGGTGAAGCGTGGGAGTTGAGACAACGCGTAGGCAAAACTCGACAACGCTTGGAAGAGCGAAGCGCCACCCCTCGGCAGGTTTGCACGCCGGCGATTTCACCGCGACAAAGCGCCTGTGATAAATAGTGGATCAATCAATACAATCTGAGCATCAATCGGGATGGCATGTGCACGTAAAATAGGCCCTCAGAAAAATGTCGCAACGGAGGATCGACAATGGGCAATGCTACTTTTTTATCGAAGATTCGATTTGGTGCAGCTGGCATCCTGCTTCTTGCCGCAACCTCGATGGCATACGCGGCCTGGCCGGAAAGGAATATCACCTTTATCGTTCCATTCCCGGCGGGAGGCTCGTCCGACATGGTCGCGCGCGCAATCGGACAGAAGGTCTCCGATACGCTGGGGCAGCCGGTGGTCGTCGAAAACCGCTCCGGCGCAACGGGCGCTCTTGGAGCAACGGCGGTGGCCCGGGCGCCAGCGGACGGATACACCATTCTCGTCGGCTCGATCGGTGTCTATGCGACGAATCCATTTCTTCAGCCTAATCTGAAGTATGATCCTCTGAAGGACTTCGACCTTTTGACGGTCGCCGTGCGCGCACCGAACGTCCTGGTCGCCAACTTGAACTTTCCGGCAAACACCGTCGCCGAATTGGTGGAGCAACTGAAGAAGGCCCCCGGCAAGATCACTTTTGCAAGCTCGGGTGCGGGTTCGTCCGATCATCTCACGGCGGCGCTGTTCTGGCAGCGCACTGGGACGACCGGTCTCCATGTGCCGTATCGCGGCGGGGCGCCCGCTGTGAGTGATCTCCTCGCGGGGCATGTCAACGTATCGTTTCAAAACATCAACGCCGTCATCGGGCAAATTCAATCCAAGCAGCTCAAGGTTCTCGCCATCACCGGTGATGCCAGATCCCGTCTTTTGCCCGAAGTGCCCACCTTGAAGGAACTTGGGATCGATGGTGTCGACGTCTTTTCGTGGCAGGCGGTGGCTGCTCCGAAGGGGCTTCCTGCCGATGTGAAAGCAAAATTGCATGGCGAGATCGTCGCGGCGCTGAAGGCACCGGACGTACGCAAACGAATGGAGGATATCGGCCTCGAAATCGTGGCTAACACCCCGGAGCAATTCCAGGAGTTTCTGGTCTCTGAGTTGGCCCGCTGGAAGCGGGTCATTGAGACCGGCAATATCACCGTGGAATAGGTTGCCTTGGGCGTGCTCGAGCCTCTCGCGGGAGGGACAAGAGCATGATCCGGAAAAGTGCGTAGCGGTTTTCCGAAAAGATCATGCTCAAACAATAAGCTAGAGCGCGATGACGATTCATCCTCATCGCATCGCGCTCTAGGGTCGATGGCAACCCTCGCGACGATGCCACAATACCCCTGTTTTGCCCGACGGGTCAGAAATTTTTCGTAAAATCCGCAAGTCCTTGATTTTACAGCAGCGCGCTACTGTGCATGGGGTTGTTTTTCGAGTCTTGTTTTGACCGGCTGATTACGGCCGGTCCGGCAGCAGTTCGCCGAGCGAGCGGATGATGCGGTCGGGCCTGACCGTCGAGCCCTCGGGCAGGCCCTCGCCATGCACGTCCATCCAGATCGCATAGATGCCGAGGCGCTGCGGCGTCACCACTTCCCATTCCAGATTGTCGCCGATCATCCAGGTGTCCTCAGCGGTGACGCCGAGCGCCTGCATCGCGTGCAGATAGGCGCGCTCCTCGGGCTTGCCGAAGCCGTGCTCGCCCTCGATCTGGATGTGGTCGAAGCGGTGCGCCAGCTCGAAGCGTTCGACCTTGGCGCGCTGCATGTCGGCGGCGCCGTTGGTGACCAGCGCGAGCTTGATGCCAAGCGCCTTGAACTGGTCGATCGCCTCGTGCGCGCCGGGAAAGACGAACATCTCCTCCTCGCGATAGGCGGTGAAGCGGTCGGCGAGGCGAATGGCGAGGTCATCGGGCAGGGCGCGGTGGCCTGCGGCCGCGAGCGCGGCGAAGCCGCCCTTCACGGTCAGGTGCCGCGCCTCGGCGAGCTTCATCCGCCACGCCGGTTCGGCATTGGCCCAGAAGTTTCGCGCGAAGGCCAGCACTGCGGTCGCGACCATCGGCGGTGGCAGCGGGGCGAGCTCCTCGGCGAATTCGGCCGTGATCGTGTTCCAGGCGATCTCGGGCCGGCCATAGGCCGACAGGATGGTGTCGTCCATGTCGATCAGCATGGCGCGGGGCAGCGGCGGCAGCACGGCGTTCATGGCCACTTCACCTCGGGCGGCAGCGACGACAGGATGGAGTCCACGTTGCCGCCGGTCTTCAGTCCGAAGATGGTGCCGCGGTCGTAGAGCAGGTTGAACTCGACGTAGCGGCCGCGGCGGATCAATTGCTCCTCGCGGTCCGCAGGCGTCCAGGTGCTCGCGAAGTTGCGCCGCACGATCTCGGGATAGATCTTCAGGAAGGCGCGGCCGACGTCCTGGGTGAAGGCGAGGTCGGCGTCCCAGTCGCCGCTGTCGTGCCAGTCGTAGAAGATGCCGCCGATGCCGCGCGCCTCTTTCCGGTGCGGCAGGTAGAAATACTCGTCGCACCATTTCTTGTACTTGTCGTAGTCGGCAACACCGCTCGGCTGCACGCAGGCCTGTTTCATCGCGGCATGGAAGGCGATGCTGTCGGGATCGTCCTGCGTCCGCCTTCGCTCCAGCACCGGCGTCAGGTCGGCGCCGCCGCCGAACCAGGCCTTCGTGGTGACGACGAAGCGCGTGTTCATGTGCACGGCGGGGACGTTCGGATTGCGCATATGCGCGATCAGCGAGATGCCGGAGGCCCAGAATTTTGGATCCTCCGCCGCGCCGGGGATCTGGGCCCGGAATTCGGGTGCGAACTCGCCGTGCACCGTCGAACAGTGCACGCCGACCTTCTCGAACAGCCGGCCATGCATCATCGACATCACGCCGCCGCCGCCGGCCGCGCCGGAATGGTCGGTGCGCTGCCAAAGCGTGCGCTTGAAGCGGCCGACCTCGCCCGGATAGAGGCTTTGCGGCGCGTCGTCCTCGAGCCGCTCGAAGCTCGCGCAGATGTCGTCGCGCAAGCGCTCGAACCAGGCGCGGGCGCGGGCCTTGCGGTGTTCGATCGTCGTGACGTCCATCTGCATTCGCGGGTCGCGTCCTATCTGATGCCGAGCGATTTGTGGGTCTGCACGCTGAGCCGCCATTGCGGATGGTGCAGGCAATAATCGATCGCGCGCGCGGTGTTCTCGATGACCTCAGGCCCGTCCATCGGCTGCAGCGAGAAGCGCTCGAAGGCGAGATCCTCAAATGCTTCGGGCATCGCCAAGGCCTGGGGATAGACCAGCTTCAGCTCGTGGCCCTGGCGCAGGACCAGGTCGCTGCCGCCCTTGGGGCTAACGCAGATCCAGTCGAGCCCATCAGGAGCTGCGATCGTGCCGTTGGTCTCGACGCCGATCTCGAAGCCTCTTTCGTGCAGCGCCTCGATCAGCGCGGCGTCGACCTGGAGCAGCGGCTCCCCGCCGGTCAGCACGACGTAGCGATTGGCGGCAGCCGCCGTCCATTGCGCGGCGATGGTATCGGCGAGTTCCGCAGCCGAGCCATAGCGCCCGCCGAGCGTGCCGTCGGTGCCAACGAAATCCGTGTCGCAGAACTTGCAGGTCGCATCCGCGCGGTCGGCCTCCCGCCCGCTCCAGAGGTTGCAGCCGGCAAAGCGGCAGAACACCGACGCGCGCCCGGCATGGGCGCCTTCGCCTTGCAGGGTCAGGAAGATCTCCTTGACCGCGTAACTCAAGCCTCTCTCCTCAACCTGTCAAACCTTGCGGGTTCCGGGTCTGCCGCAGCGCCTCGCCGGCGGCCATGGCTACGCTCATGGCCACATTGAGCGACCGCAGCCCCGCCTTGATCGGGATCACCAGACGCGCATCGGCCGCCTCGACCACTGCGTCGGTGACGCCGGCGCTCTCGCGCCCGAATAGCAGGATGTCCGAGCTCTGGTAATGAAAATCGCGGTAGTCGGTGGCGGCCTTGGTGGTGAACAGCAGCAGCCGGTGGCCCTGGCTTGCACGCCAGTCCTCGAATGTCGCCCAGGAGACGTGGCGGGCCAGCCTGACATGGTCGAGGTAGTCCATTCCCGCCCGGCGGAACAGGCGGTCCGAGATGGGGAAGCCCGCCGGTTCGATGATATGGGCATCGAGCCCCAGGCAGGCGCAGAGGCGAAGAATCGTGCCGGTGTTCTGGGGGATGTCGGGCTGGAAAAGTGCGATCTGCATGGGCGGCGGCGAGTTGGCTTGCGGGCGCAAAATGTCTCAATAAAACATCGCCCGCCCGGGAATTCGTGCATTGCACGCTCCCACGCCGTTAGCGGGCTTGCGCTCGCCCGGCAAGGGTGCCAATAGAACGATTCTGGACTGCTGTTTCACCCGTTTAGAGGTGAACAAGCCAAGTTCTGCCGCCGCGGGGGGCCGCGGGTGCCGGCAGCCTTTCCGGGGACCTCTTGGGCGCCCCTCGGAGCGGTTCCACCGGTAGCGCAAGAAGAAAGGGTTGGAATCGTGACGACAGCGTCTTCGGCGGACCATCCGACACGCCGTGATTTCTTATTCGTTGCAACAGGGGCATTTGCAGCAGTAGGGGGCGCGGCTGCGCTCTGGCCCTTCATCTCCCAAATGAATCCGGATGCCTCGACCATCGCCGCCGGTGCGCCGATCGAGGTCGATCTCAGCCCGATCGCGGAAGGCCAGGACATCAAGGTGTTCTGGCGCGGCAAGCCGATCTACATCAGCCACCGCACCAAGAAGCAGATCGACGAGGCGCGCGCCGTCAACGTGGCGAGCCTGCCGGATCCGCAGACCGACGAGGCCCGGGTCAAGTCGGGCCACGAGCAGTGGCTGGTCGTGATCGGCATCTGCACCCATCTCGGCTGTATCCCGATCGCTCATGAAGGCAGCTACGACGGGTTCTTCTGCCCCTGCCATGGTTCGGTCTACGATACGTCCGGCCGCATCCGCCAGGGCCCAGCGCCCACGAACCTGGCCGTGCCGCCGTACCAGTTCGTTTCCGACACCAAAATCCAGATCGGCTGAGCTTCGGACTCAAGTCCGAAGCTTCGCGCCGTCTCGTCGTACTATTTCCTCAGGATCGCATCATGAGCGGACCATCCGACTACCAGCCGAGCAATCCGGCCCTGCAATGGATCGAGCGGCGCCTGCCGATTTTTGGTCTCATCCATTCCTCCTTCGTCGCCTATCCCACCCCGCGCAACCTGAACTATTGGTGGACCTTCGGCGCCATTCTTTCCTTCATGCTCGGAATGCAGATCCTGACCGGCGTGATCCTGGCGATGCACTACACGCCAAACGCCGATCTCGCCTTCAAGTCGGTCGAGCTGATCGTCCGTGACGTGAACTACGGCTGGCTGCTGCGCAACATGCACGCGGTCGGCGCCTCGATGTTCTTCGTCGCCGTCTACGTCCACATGTTCCGCGGTCTGTACTACGGGTCGTACAAGGAGCCGCGTGAGGTGCTGTGGATCCTCGGCGTCATCATCTACCTCCTGATGATGGCGACCGGCTTCATGGGCTACGTGCTGCCCTGGGGCCAGATGAGCTTCTGGGGCGCCACCGTCATCACCAATTTGTTCTCGGCCGTTCCCTATGTCGGCGAGAGCATCGTGACGCTGCTCTGGGGCGGCTATGCAGTCGGCAACCCGACGCTGAACCGCTTCTTCTCGCTGCACTATCTCTTGCCGTTCGTGATCGCAGGCGTCGTCGTGCTCCACGTCTGGGCGCTGCACGTCGCTGGCCAGAACAACCCTGATGGCGTCGAGCCGAAGACGGAAAAGGACACGGTGCCGTTCACGCCGCATGCGACCATCAAGGACATGTTCGGCGTCGCCTGCTTCCTGCTGCTGTACGCTTGGTTCATCTTCTACATGCCGAACTATCTCGGCGACGCCGACAACTACATTCCCGCGAACCCGGGCGTGACGCCGCCGCACATCGTGCCGGAATGGTATTACCTGCCGTTCTACGCGATCCTGCGCTCGATTCCCGACAAGCTCGCGGGCGTCATCGCGATGTTCGGGGCGATCATCATCCTGTGCTTCCTGCCCTGGCTCGACACCGCCAAGACCAGGTCCTCGAAGTACCGACCGCTCGCCAAGCAGTTCTTCTGGATCTTCGTCGCGGTCTGCATCCTGCTCGGCTATCTCGGCGCACAGCCGCCGGAAGGCATCTACGTCATCGCCGGCCGCATCCTGACGTTCTGCTATTTCGCCTACTTCCTGATCGTGCTGCCGCTGCTCGCGCGCATCGAGAAGCCGCGGCCGGTGCCGAACTCGATCTCGGATGCCGTGCTGGCCAAGACCGGCAGCCGGTCGACGCCGATGGTCTCGACCGCGATCGTGCTGGCGCTCGCCGGCTCGCTGTTCGCGGGCTCGATCGACAGCGCGAAAGCAGCCGAAGGCAGCGATAAGCCGCCAGGCAACACATGGTCGTTCTCGGGCCCTTTCGGTAAGTTCGATCGCGGCGCGCTGCAGCGCGGCCTCAAGGTCTACAAGGAGGTCTGCGCCAGTTGCCACGGCCTGTCCTTCGTCGCCTTCCGTAACCTCGCCGAGCCCGGCGGGCCCGGCTATTCGGTGGCGCAAGCCGCGGCGTTTGCATCCGAGTACAAGGTCAAGGACGGCCCGAACGATGCGGGGGATATGTTCGAGCGTCCGGGCCGGCCGGCGGACTATTTCCCGTCGCCGTTCGCGAATGAGCAGGCCGCGCGTGCCGCGAACGGCGGTGCGGCGCCGCCGGACCTGTCCCTGATCACCAAGGCGCGCTCCTACAAGCGCGGCTTCCCCTGGTTCATCTTCGACGTCTTCACCCAGTACCAGGAGCAGGGGCCTGACTACGTCGCCGCATTGCTCCAAGGCTATGAGGACAAGGTGCCGGAGGGCGTCACCCTCCCGGAGGGCTCGTACTACAACAAGTACTTCCCGGGCCACGCCATCAAGATGCCGAAGCCGATCAGCGACGGCCAGGTGACCTATGACGACGGCTCGCCGACTACCGTCGCGCAGTACTCCAAGGACGTCACCACCTTCCTGATGTGGACCGCCGAGCCGCACATGGAAGCGCGCAAGCGCCTCGGCTTCCAGGTCTTCGTGTTCCTGATCGTCTTCGCGGGCCTGATGTACTTCACCAAGAAGAAGGTCTGGGCCGACTCGCACTGAGCGGCGAAAGACGAGAATGCAAAAGCCCCCGTACGGGGGCTTTTTTGTTGGTCCCGTGTCCCGGACGCGCGAAGCGCGCGAGCCGGGACACTGGATGCGTGGGGCTGGGCCCCGGATCAGCAATGCATCGCCGCAAACGATTTGCGCATCGCCAGGGGCGCGCTGCATTTCATCCGGGCACGAGAGTGTGTTGCTCGGCACGATTGCCTATCGCCCTCCCACCCGCCAAAATGCCGCCAACCGATCCCCCAGAAACTCACCGGAGGACACCATGGGAACCAGCATCACCTTCAAGCGCCCGGACGGTAAGGACGCCTCGGGCTATCTCGCCAATGCCGGGCGCGGCAATGCGCCGGGCGTCGTCGTGATCCAGGAATGGTGGGGCCTGTCCGATCAGATCAAGGGCCTGTGCGACCGCTTCGCGCTGGCCGGCTTCGACGCGCTGGCGCCCGATCTCTACAAGGGCAAGGTGGTGCCGTATCACGACACGGACAGCGCCAACAAGGAGATGAACTCGCTCGACTTCATGGACGCCACCACGCAGACCGTGCGCGGCGCCACGCAATATCTGTCGCGCAACGGTGCCAAGGTCGGGCTGACCGGCTTCTGCCTCGGCGGCGCCGTGACCATCATCGGCGCGACCAAGATCCCGGAGCTCGCGGCGGGCGTCGTGTTCTACGGCATCCCGCCCGAGCAGGCCGCCAAGCCTGCCGACGTCAAGATCCCGCTGCAGGCCCATTTCGCCAACAAGGACGATTGGTGCACGCCGGAGCTGGTCAACGGTTTCGAGAAGGCCATGAAGGCCGCCGGCAAGTCGCTGGAGCTGTTCCGCTATGACGCCGAGCACGCCTTCGTCAACGAGCAGCGCCAGGCCGTGCACGACCGCGAAGCCGCCGAGCTCGCCTGGGGCCGAGCGACGGAGTTTTTCAGGAAGCATCTGGGGTAGGGGCGTGAAGGACAAATCTGAAGCCGATGCGCAGTCGAAGCGTGAGGCCTTCAAGGTCCCGGAGGACCATCGCGCTGCCGTTCTTGAGGGGCTCCGCGAGGCCGATCGAGCCGAGTACGCGACCGATGCAGACATGGCCGCGCTTTGGAAGCGGTGCGGCCTCTAGTCCGTAGCCCGGATGGAGCGAAGCGGAATCCGGGGACTTTCCGATTGTGGACGAACCCCGGATTGCGCTGCGCTCCATCCGGGCTACCGCCTTGCCGCACCCTTGACGGCGCCCCCGCGCCATGGTGATTATCCGCCCATGAGCACCGCCGTCCGCCCAGCCCGTCTTTGGTGGCGCACCTCCTGACGAGGTGGCCGGTGCGATTTCTTTTCCCAAAATCGTCTGAGGTCGCCAGCACAGCGCGGCGGCCTGATCGTTTGTCCTGTGTGGCGTTCCCTCGACAAGTTTCGTAAGAGGACGACATGAACAGGACAGTCTTTGCCCTCCCGGCTCGAAGCGACTACGTGACCCGCGCGGGGCTTGCGATCACGCGTGTGGCCGAGCAGTTCACCGGCGGCGCCAACCGGCTCGACGACCTGATCAACCTGCTCGACCGCCGCCGCGGCGTGGTGCTGTCCTCGGGCACGACCGTGCCCGGCCGCTACGAGAGCTTCGATCTCGGCTTCTCCGACCCGCCGCTCAAGCTCGAGACAGTTGGCGTCAATTTCAAGCTGGAAGCGCTGAACGCGCGCGGAGAGGTGCTGATCGCCTTCCTCGGCGATGTCCTGCGCGAACCCTGTGTCGTCATCTCCGAGAGAACGGCGAGCTGCCTTGCCGGCCACATCATCCGCGGTGATGCGCCGGTCGAGGAGGACCAGCGCACGCGGCGTGCCAGCGTGATGTCGCTGGTGCGCGATCTCGTCGCCGCCTTCTCCGCCAGTGATGACGGCCTGCTCGGCCTGTTCGGCGCCTTTGCCTACGACCTCGTCTTCCAGATCGAGGACCTCGTGCAGAAGCGCCCGCGCGAGGCCGACCAGCGAGACATCGTGCTCTACGTGCCCGATCGTCTGCTTGCTTATGATCGTGCCACCGGCCGCGGCGTCGTGCTCTCTTACGATTTCGCCTGGAAGGGCAAGTCGACCGAAGGCCTGCCGCGCGAGACCGCCGACAGCCCCTATCTGAAGACGCCGCGTCAGGGCTTTGCCGATCACGCGCCGGGCGAATATCAGGCCACGGTCGAGACAGCGCGCGCCGCCTTTGCCCGCGGCGATCTGTTCGAGGCCGTGCCCGGCCAGCTGTTCGCCGAGCCCTGCGACCGCTCGCCGGCCGAAGTGTTCCAGCGCCTCTGCGTCATCAACCCGTCGCCCTATGGTGCGCTGATGAATCTCGGCGAGGGCGAGTTTCTGGTCTCGGCTTCGCCCGAAATGTTCGTGCGTTCGGACGGCCGCCGCGTCGAGACCTGCCCGATCTCGGGCACGATCGCGCGCGGCCTTGATGCGATCGGCGATGCCGAGCAGATCCGCCAGCTGCTGAACTCGCAGAAGGACGAGTTCGAGCTCAACATGTGCACCGACGTCGACCGCAACGACAAGGCGCGCGTCTGCGTACCCGGCACCATCAAGGTCCTGGCGCGCCGCCAGATCGAGACTTACTCAAAGCTGTTCCACACCGTTGATCACGTCGAGGGCATGTTGCGCCCCGGCTTCGATGCGCTCGATGCCTTCCTCACCCACGCCTGGGCTGTCACCGTCACCGGCGCGCCAAAGCTGTGGGCGATGCAGTTCGTCGAGGACCACGAGCGCTCGCCGCGGCGCTGGTATGCCGGCGCGATCGGCGCGGTGAATTTCGACGGCAGCATTAACACCGGCCTCACCATCCGCACCATCCGCATGAAGGATGGCCTCGCCGAAGTGCGCGTCGGCGCCACCTGCCTGTTCGATTCAGACCCCGCCGCAGAAGACCGCGAGTGCCAGGTCAAGGCGGCCGCGCTGTTCCAGGCGCTGCGCGGCGATCCGCCGAAGCCGCTCTCGACCTTTGCGCCTGATGCCACCGGCTCGGGCAAGCAGGTGCTGCTGATCGACCATGACGACAGCTTCGTGCACATGCTCGCCGATTATTTCCGCCAGGTCGGCGCCAGCGTCACCGTGGTCCGCTATGTGCATGCGCTCGACATGCTCAAGCAGAAGAGGTGGGACTTGCTGGTGCTGTCGCCCGGCCCCGGGCGCCCTGAGGATTTCGGGATCAAGGCGACGATCGATGCGGCGCTCGAGAGGAAGCTGCCGGTGTTCGGCGTCTGCCTCGGCGTGCAGGCGATCGGCGAATATTTCGGCGGCGAGCTCGGCCAGCTCACCCATCCCGCCCACGGCCGGCCCTCGCGGGTGCAGGTGCGCGGCGGACGGCTGATGCGCAATTTGCCGAACGAGATCGTCATCGGACGCTATCACTCGCTCTATGTCGAGCGCGACAGCATGCCGGAGGTGCTCAGCGTCACCGCCAGCACCGAGGACGGCGTCGCCATGGCGCTGGAGCACAAGACCCTGCCGGTCGCCGGCGTGCAATTCCATCCGGAATCGCTGATGTCGCTCGGCGGCGAGGTGGGGCTACGTATTGTCGAAAACGCGTTCCGGCTGGATGCGCCGGTCAATTGAGAGGCACGAATGACTTTTGACCACGACATCAAGGCCAGCGTCCGCACCATCCCGGATTATCCCAAGCCCGGGATCATGTTCCGCGACATCACCACCCTGCTCGCGGATGCGCGCGCGTTCCGCCGAGCCGTGGACGAGCTCGTCAACCCCTGGGCCGGCAACAAGATCGACAAGGTCGCCGGCATGGAGGCGCGCGGCTTCATCATCGGCGGCGCGGTGGCGCATCAGCTCTCGGCGGGCTTCGTGCCGATCCGCAAGAAGGGCAAGCTGCCGCATACCACGGTGCGCATCGCCTATTCGCTCGAATACGGCATCGACGAGATGGAGATGCATGTCGACGCGGTCGCACCCGGCGAGCGCGTGATCCTGGTCGACGATCTCATCGCCACCGGCGGCACCGCGGAAGGCGCGGTCAAGCTGCTGCGCCAGATCGGCGCTAACGTGGTTGCCGCCTGCTTCATCGTCGACCTGCCCGAGCTCGGCGGCGCCGCCAAGCTGCGCGCCATGGACGTGCCCGTGCGCACGCTGATGTCGTTCGAGGGGCACTGAGCGTCAACGAGGCAGAACAAGCTTCGGGGGCGGTGTGTGGGCCAAGGACGCGGTTCACCTCTCCCCGCTGGGGAGAGGTGAACACCGGGCTTCCCGATCGAATGCTTCACGACCGCTGCAATATCAGGCTGAGCTCGAGCTCCCGGAAGGCGATGTAGTTGCGCCGGGTCCATTGGTGCAGCTCGGTCGAAGAGTCCTTCTCCTGGCGCAGATAGCCCGTGAAGGAGAAATTCAGCCGGTCGATATAGGTCTTGAGGAAACCGGGCAGCGCGGGAAGGCGGAACAGCCGGCCGCCTCCCATTGCCGGCGGCAGCTCGCCGCGGACGACATATTCGTTGTCCACCGTGACCAGGTTCATCCGCGGGATCCGCCCACGGAGCATCTCGTGGGCGCGGGCCGAGACGCGGTCGGTGTCGGCGACGAACAGGATCATCGGCGCAACGTGGCGCCGCGCCGCCTCCTTCAGCAGGCCGATCTCGTCGGTCATCTTGAAGAACTCGTCGAAGGCGTGGAAGCCGAGGTCGATCACCTTGGCAAGTCCGTCATCGACGATGACGCGGTCCATCAGCTGCATCTTGCCGAAGGTGTCGATCACGTCGGCGGTCTCGGTCACCTTCGGCAGGTAATCGAGCAGCGACGGCTCCTTCAGGTTGACGTCGAAGGCCGCGACGTTGCCGTTCTTGAGCAGCAGGAATTCGCTCAAAAGCCGCGCCAGCAAGGTCTTGCCGACCTGCGGGCGGGGCGAGCAGATGATGTAGACGGGTGTCGCGGGCATCGCCAGCTATATCAGGCCAACTCACCGCCCAATCCAGCCGTATCAGCCCGGCTTGCGCAACTATTTTTCGCTGTTGCGGGTGGCGGATTTCGACCCGACGATGTCAGTCAGGCGGATGCGGTCGTATTCGCTCCAGACATTGGCCAGCCAGTGCCGGACATAACCGCGCAGCACGAAGGAATAGTTCGCGGCCTCGTCGCTGATGCCCTTGTTGGCCACGAATTTCAGGAACGGGACGGAGGAGACCTCGACCTGCTCATAGGCCATTTCGTTGAGCTTGGGGATGGTCAGCTCGGTCGCGTCCTTGATGCGGTGGAAGTAGGAATTGTAGGTCGCCTGGTCCCACTGGAAGAACTGGGTGTCGTTGATGAAGTTCTTCACCAGGAAATATTTCGCGCCCCCCATGAAGCCTGCGGTCTCTGCGATCTCCTCCAGCGAGGCGATCGAGGGTCCGAGGATGTGGAACACGGCGAAGGTGATCTGGCCGGCCTTGGCGGCGTCGAGGAAGCCGATGTCGCGCAGCGAGGCCAGCGCCGGCGAAAGCAGGCCGGCGCGGACGTCGATCACGGTGACCGAAGGGCTGACAGCGTTGAGCGTGTCGAAGATCTTCATCTGATCGGCCGTCGTCGTCATGTCGACGATCTCGGTGATGTCGGGGTGGAAGCGTTTCAGGGTTCCGCGCGGCGACTCCGTATCGAACGCCCGCGTCGGCACGTTGTTGGCCGAGAAATAATCGAGCAGGGTGCGCGATACCGTGGTCTTGCCGACCCCGCCCTTGTCCGCGCCCACCACAACCACTGCCGGCTTTGCCATTGCTGTCCCCTAACGCGCGCCCCCGATCGCGAGGTCGCAATCGGCCGGGCCCCAAATCGATGTCCCGAAAGACGTCCCGAGTCTGCTGTTGGGCGCGAACATGGCAGAAACAAGGGAGAATTCAACCTAGCAACCGAAACTGCGGATCCGGCTGTGTAGACTGTCCTGCATCTAGTGAAAATATCAGCTAGATGGCGGTTCCTCTCGCCCCTTGCGTGTGCATCATAAATTTGGCAATCTCAAATTTTCACAAGAAATTTTAGGGGCGGCCCATGAGCGATGCTGGCGGTCCAGGAACCAACACTGCCGACGAAAAGGACGCAAAACGCGATCCCGGTTGGAAACCAACCGATGCCGAAGTGCTGCGTCGGGAAAACGGTCCAGTTCGCCAGGTGCTCCTTCCTGTATTTCTCGTGATCCTCGGTGCATTGTTCATCGCGTTTGTCGCGCACTGGAATATGTTCAAGTGCGCCGAATACACCATGCTGATCCTGTCCTACGCTCTGCTGTTCGGGGCGGGCGGGCTGACGCTTGGCGGGGCGCTTCGCATCCGCGGCCAGCTTAAGCTCCTTGGTTTGCCATGGACCGTGGATGCTGCTGGTGGAATCGCGGCGGCACTGCTGGCAGGCTCGGTTGCCTATTCGCTCAAACCTGCCTGCGGTCTCGACTGGAAGGTTCGGATCACAGAATTGCCGCTGCTTGAAACAACGAACTTCGCCGAAGCAAAGGCCTTTGCGACGATCGACATCAATTCAGATGGCGTGGTGATGCAGAGGAAGAACAACAACACAATCGGGCTTCACTTTGAGGACAAGGATGATTTCAAAATTACGGTTCGGCTGTATCGCGTGGAGAAGGAGGGCTACAAGCCTTTGGGTACATGCGAGATTGATTTCTTGCACGCTCAACAGGCTCCGGACGAGCAGGCTGAAAATGGCAACTTGGTATTCTGGCTACAGGATAGGTCACCATTGGCGCTTAGTTTCAACAAGCGCTATGTAGATACCCTCGTCGAGGCTGACAGGAATTCGGACGCCGCCGACTACAAGAACCTCTGTCTCACCGGCGTATTCAGCACAGGCAGTGGTCCTGCCGACAAGGTAAACGTCATCACGCCGCTACAATTGGTGCGCAGCAAAGTGGCCTACGTTGGCCCACGTACCGGGCCGCTCAAGATATTCTACACTAAGAAAAAATCCGCCGCGCCCACTGACAGCAAGGCCGCCACTCGGCAGGTCGCGCAGGCGGAGGTGCGATCGTCCAATGAGGTGCTCACCCCGACTGGGACGGGCGGCGTCAGTAGCGCGCCCCCAATCACTACCCCAAAGACAAGCAATACGGTTGTTTCGCAATCCACGCCCGTTGCTGCTCCCGGATGTCAGCCTGATGCTACCATTCGACCACTTATCGATGCCTTCTTGAATGGCGATGATCTGGAGAAGAAGGTGCGTCAGGATCAAATCTATCCGAACTGGCCCAACGTAAATTGCTATGTTCTCCCGATCGCGACGAGTATTAATCCGGGAACTCTCCCGCAGCAGCAATCCCGAGCCCTAAAACTTCTGATCAATGCCATCATCAACAACAGCCTGATCCCGGGTGATCTGACCTACTGGCAATTGGAGGGGACGAAGAAGCGTGATTTCAGGAAATCGCTGCCTTACCTTCAGGACGGGGATATCCTGCGGATATTCGAGTTTGTCGCTTCCGATGAACCGCCTGTTAGAGCCGAAGCGCTTCGCTTCGTGAAACTGCTTCCGGTTGATGCACTTGAACGTCTTTTCAAGCTAAAACTCCAGCGGATGAAGGCCAACGCTGGCGAGAATCGTGACTCGCCAATCAAGACTGAGCGCTTCGCCGTTGCTGCGATATCGCTTTACTACAATCGCATTGTAGAGTCGCTCGACGGAGATGCTGACGCGAGCACGCGATCTGCGTTGGGCGCAGACTTCGCCTCAGGTTCGGAATGGGCCGTGGACGCCTTCTTGAATGGGCGAAGTGCGAAACCCTACGAAGCAATGCTACTCTATGCAAAAGGCATCGTTGAGCGGGAGCTCAAATTCACTGACAGTGGCACCCCGTCGTATCGTGCAACGTTTGCAAAAATGATCTCAAGACTCAAGCTGACTGAAGAATCCTATCCTTTACGGCCCCTGCACATCGCTCAGGCGATGGCCTACACCACTTCGTTGTCTGAGTCGGCTCTGACAGATATGCTGAAACAATTGCAGCAGGCCGAGCAGATCACACCCGCCTTGGCGCTGGACGAGAGCTTTCAGATAGCAGGAAAGTCTTTGCCCATGTTCTCTGGTCCAAGGAAGGATCTTGGGATTGGTGTTGCTGCGAGCACCAAGGATGGAGCGAACATATTGCTGCGTCTTGGAGATTGGTATTTCGTAAGGGGTAACGGGAAGATCGGATGGATTAGCCGCCTCTCCTGACGTCTTCGCTTCGTTGGCATGATCGTCAAGAACGGCTCCAGGGACCCGTTCTAATCTCAATTGTGGCGCCGGAGGAGTTCGGCAGGCCATCGGCCGGCTTAGTGTCGTTCGATGGAATCGCGTGCAGCGAGGGTGGAGCGGCCAGCTGGCCCGCCTGTGCCTCCGGTTGATCGGTTCCTTCAGTCGGTTCGGACAGCGGTCCCGGATCGCGCCCGCCGGCGAACTTGACCAGCGCGTCGACCCGGGACTGCACGGAAGGGTGGGTCGCGAACAGGTCGGCAAAGCCCTCGCGCGGATTGTCGACGCAGAGCTCCATCACCGCCGAGGTCGCGCCCGGCAGCTCGCCGCGGCCCTCGATCTTGCGCAGCGCCGAGATCATCGCGTCGGGGTCTTTCGTCAGCTCGACCGAACCGGCGTCGGCGAGATATTCGCGCGACCGCGACAGTGCGAGCTTCACCACCTGCGACAGCAGCCAGGCCAGCACGATCAGCACGATGGCGATGATGATGACGATGATCGCGCCGCCGCCGGAGCTCTTGCTGTCGCTCGACGACGAGGACGACCGCGACGACGAGGACGAGGAGCCGCCCGAGCTCCAGTTCAGATTCGTGAACAGGCGGAAGAACAATTCGCCGAAGAAGCCGACCACGCCGGCGATGATGACGGCGACCACCATCAGTTGCACATCGCCGTTCTTGATGTGGGTCAGCTCGTGGCCGAGCACCGCCTCGATCTCCTTGTCGTTGAGGGCATCGAGGAGACCCGTGGTGACCGTGATGGAATATTGCCGCGGATTGAGGCCGGTCGCGAACGCGTTCAGCGCCGGGCTCTCCATGATCTTCAGCTTCGGCATGGTGAGGCCGCGCGAGATGCAGAGGTTCTCGAGCAGATTGTAGAGCCGCGGCTGTTCCTGCCGGGTGACGCTGTGGCCGCCGGTCACGGCATCGATCATCGACTGGTGAAAGAAATAGGCGATCACGATCCAGACCGCCGCCACGACCGTTGCAATCGGCGCGGCCTTGAGCAGGTCCGAGAAGGCGTGTCTCAGATAGTACGCGGCGGTCTCACTGTCGTCGATGAACACCTCGGCCACCAGCGCGCCGGCATAGACCAGCACATAGACCAGCGCGAACAGGCCGGCGAGCAGCAGCATCGAACGAAGCTTGTTCGAGGCGATGTGCGTGTAGAGACCATACGCGGCCATGACGCGATGCCCTGCCGGCCTATCGGCTCAAATCAGAACTTCACCTGCGGCACGGTCTCGACCTCGGTGCGGCTGGCGCCGAGATCGAAGAAGTCCTTCTTGGTGAAGCCGAACATGCCCGCGAACAGAGCTGCGGGCAGCTGCTGGATGCCGGTATTGTATTCCTGCACCGCGTTGTTGAAGAAGCGGCGGCTCGCCGCGATCTTGTTTTCGAGGTCGGAGAGCTCGGACGCGAGCTGCTGGAAATTGGCGTTGGCCTTGAGGTCGGGATAGGCCTCCGACAGCGCGATCAGCCGGCCGAGCGCGCCGGAGAGCTGGTTCTCGGCCGCGGACACCTGCGCCGGACCCTGTGCCGACATCGCCGAATTGCGCGCCTTGATGACGTCGTCGAGCGTGCCGCGCTCGTGCGAGGCGTAGCCCTTCACCGTCTCGACCAGGTTCGGGATCAGGTCGTGACGCTGCTTGAGCTGCACGTCGATGTCGGCAAAGGCCTGGCCGACACGCTGGCTCAGCGCCACCAGGCGGTTGTAGGCGCTGAAAGCGATCAGCGCGAGGACGACGATGACGCCGAGAACGATCCAGCCGGTCGACATGGAGAACTCCTGAAGAGGGAAGAAGGCGGGCGCTAGGGTAGACGAAATTAACGCAGGATGAGAGCCCGGCGCGGAGGGAAGGTAAGACTTGGTCGGATCAGGAACGGCCCGAGTTCAAGGCAGGCACGGCCAGCGAAATTAACTTTCGGACATGACGGCATCGCCCCAGCGCCAGCGCCGGGCCTCGGCATAGGCCGCCTTGTCCCGCCGCGGGACGTTTGCCGGCGCAACCCCAGCCTCCGTGCAAAGCTTGGCCGCGATCTCGGCCTTGCCGACGTCCGGCGGTGCCAGCACGCGCGCGGCGCGGCTCGCGGGCGGGGTGCGGGTCAGGGCGACGTAGATGAAGCGCTCGTCCTCGAACGGCACCTCGGCGCCCTTGATCTGCCGGTGCGCCTGCGAGCGCGGCAGGCGCTGGCTGAAATGGCACCAGTCGGGCGCGATGAGCGGGCACGGCCTTTCGTGCGGGCAGGGCGCGGTGACGAAGGCGCCAGCTGCGATCAGCTGCTGGCGCAGGGCGAGGATGCGGGCATAGCCAGCGGGCGTGCCGGGCTCGATCACCACCAGCGCGTGGCGCGCCTTGGCCCACATCGCCTCGGTCAGCTTGCGCTGATCGGCCTCGCTGAGCTCGCCGATGATGTAGCTGGCGATGACGAAATCGGCCTGTGAGACCTCGGCGAGGTTGCCGCCGGCATCGCCGGGCAGATAACGGCACTCCGCCAATCGCGAGCTGCCGTGTGCCAGTTCGAGCGCGAGCCGGCTCAGCGTGGCGTTGGCATCGAGCAGGGTAAAATCCTGTAGCGACGGAAAGGCTTCCGCGGCGGCCCAGCTGGCGGTGCCCGGACCGGCGCCGACGTCGAGCAATGTTTCGGGGGCGAGATCAGGCGCGATCTCGGTGAGCGCATTGAGGCTCGCCGCCACCGCCGCGTAGGTCGCGGGCATGCGCGCCAGCGCATAAGCGAGCGCATCTGCGTCCGACTTGATCGTGCCGGAGGTGCCGCCGGCGCGATACGTAGTCGAGATCCTCTGCGAGCGCCGGGCCGCGTCGCTGCGAGAGAAGCCCTGCAGCTTGCCGTCGAGGGCGGCTTTCAGTTCGGCGGGAAGGGTGGGGGAGATCATCAGCAACCCCACGTCATTCCGGGGCTCGCGAAGCGAGAACCCGGAATCCATTTATCTGCAGCGTCGGTCGTACCATGGATTCCGGGTTCGATGCTGCGCATCGCCCCGGAATGACGGTCCAAGATCACGCCACGTTCTGGTCGAGAATGTCCACGGCCTCGGCGAGGCTCACCGACACCAGCTGCGACACGCCGCGCTCGGCCATGGTGACGCCGAACAGGCGGTTCATCCGCGCCATCGTGATCGGATTGTGCGTGATGATGATGAAGCGCGTGTCGGTCGAGCCGGTCATTTCGTGCAAGAGGTTGCAGTACCGTTCGACGTTGTGGTCGTCGAGCGGCGCGTCGACTTCGTCCAGCACGCAGATCGGCGACGGGTTGGTGAGGAACACCGCGAAGATCAGTGCCATCGCGGTCAGCGCCTGCTCGCCGCCCGAGAGCAGCGACAGCGTCTGCGGCTTCTTGCCCGGCGGCTTGGCGATGATTTCGAGGCCGGCTTCCAAGGGGTCGTCGCTCTCGATCAGGTGCAGCGCGGCTTCGCCGCCGCCGAACAGCTCGACGAACAGGCGCTTGAAGTGGTCGTTGACGACGTCGAACGAGGTCAGCAGCCGCTCGCGAGCTTCCTTGTTGAGGCTCTGGATGCCCTGGCGCAGCCGCTTGATGGCCTCGACCAGGTCGTCGCGCTCGGTGACGAGGCCGGTGTGCTGGGTCTCGACCTCGCGCAGCTCTTCCTCGGCGCGCAGATTGACGGCGCCGAGGCGCTCGCGGTCCCGGCGCATCTTCTCGAGGTCCTCCTCGATCTCGTGCAGCGGCGGCAGTTCGGCGCCGGGCTCGAGCTCGGCAAGGCCGGCGACGGCCTGCGGCTCGACCTCGAGCATGTCGCGGATCTCGCGCTCGATGTCTTCCAGACGGCGGCGGGCGCCTTCCATGCGCTCCTCGGCGCGGGCGGTGGCCTCGCGGGCACTCGACAGTGCTTCGAGCGTCAGCTTGGCGACTCGGTCGGTCTCGGCCATCGCGGTTTCCGCGGTGGCGAGCGCGTCGGCGGCCATGCGGCGGTCGTTCTCGGCGTATTCGATCTCGGTGATCAGCGCGCTGCGCTTTTCGGCGAACACGGCCGGGGCGTTTTCGAGCTCGCTGCGCTCGATCGTGAGCTCGGCGATGCGGGCCTGGATGGTGTCGATATGGGAGGCCGCGCTCTCCTTGCGGTTCTGCCACTCGGTGCGTTCGGCGAGGATCGCCTGCACGCGGCGATCGGCGAGCTCGGCTTCGCGTGCCAGCGCCTGCGCCTCGGCGCGGACCTGGGCGGCCATGCGGCGGCGGCCTTCGATGTCGCTGCGGACGGCGGCGAGCTGGGTTTCGGTGTCCTCGCTTGACGGCAGCTCGCCGATGCCGGCCTGGGCGTATTCGTAGGCGGCCTCGGCTTCGGCGCGATCGGCGGCGAGCCGGCTGTGCGCCTCCGACAGCGTCGCCTTGCGCGCGGCATGGCGGCTGATCTCGCGCTCGGCATTGGCGTGGCGCTCGCGCGCGACGTTGAGCTCGCGCTGCGCGGCGCGCCAGGCCTCGCGGCTAGCGCCCTCGGTGCTGGCCGCCATCTGCAGCTCGGACTCGGCGTTCTCCAGCGCCTGGCGCTTGATCTGCGCGTCGATGCGGGCCTGCTCCAGCTCGTTCTCGATGTCGACGAGGCGGGCACGCTCGGCCAGGCGCCGCGCGGCGCCGGTCGGGGCATGCGCCGCGGCAACAAAACCGTCCCAGCGCCAGACGTCGCCCTCAGGCGAGACTAGCCGCTGGCCGGTCTTGAGCTGCGACACCAGCTCGGCGCCGCGCTCGCGCGGGACGACACCGATCTGCGCGAGGCGACGCGCCAGCTCGGCCGGCGCCTGCACATGGTTGGAGAGCGGAACGGCGCCTTCGGGCAGCTCCGGATCGCCCTCGGTGTGTCCGACATTGGTCCAGCGCATCGGCGCCGACGGATCGATCGGCGCATCGAGATCGTCGCCGAGTGCCGCGCCGATCGCCTTTTCAAAGCCCTTGTCGACGGTGATGCCGTCGATGATCGGCGGCCACAAATTCTTGGTCTCGCCGTTGACGATCTTCGAGATCGTGCGCGCCTCGGTCTCGAGCCGCTGCACGCGCTTGTCGGCCTCGACCAGCGGCGAGCGTGAGGATTCCAGCGTCTGGCGTGCCGCGACATGCGCCGCTTCGCTGGCCTGCGCCGCAGCTTCGGAGGCCGCCAGCGTCTCTTCCGCCGTCTCGACCAGCGCGGTCAGCTCGTCGAGATCGCCGAAGCCGCCGGTTGCTTCGGTGAGCTTCTGCTCTTCCGCCGTGACGTTCGCGATCTCCTGATCGAGCCGGGCGAGCTTGTCGCGATGGGTGCGGACGTTGGCCTCGAGCTGGTTGCGCTTGGCGGTGAGGTCGGCGAGTGCGGTGGTGAGCTCGGCGAAGCGCTGCTCGGTTTCGGTCAGCACCGCCTCGGCCTCGGCAACGCGCTCGTCGACGCCGGAGCGCTTCTCGACGCGCGACTTGATCTCTTCCTTCAGCTCGGCATCTTCGGCGTCGAGCCGCTGCAGCGCGACGTCGGCGTCCATGGTCTGCTGCTGGGCGCGGGAGATGTCGCCCTCGAACTGGGCGAGGCGGCGCTCGAGCTCGGCGACGCGCTCCTTGGCGCGCTCTTCCTCACGGTCGAGCTGCTCGCGGGCATTGGTCAGGCGCTGCAGGCCGGCGGCGGCGCGCGCTTCGGCATCGCGCAGCGCCGGCATCTCGGCGGCGCGGATCGCCTGGATGCGGGCCGCTTCGGCCTGGTGCTGGGTGCGCTCGGCCATCTCGCGCACGGCGAGATCGTGGGTCTGGCCGGATTCGTTGACGTCGGCATGGGCACCGACCCAGCGCAGGTGGAACAGCGTGGCTTCGGCCTTGCGGACCTTGGCGGCGACCTCGCGATAGCGCACGGCCTGGCGGGCCTGCTTCTTCAGGCCTTCCATCTGGCCGGAGAGCTGGCCGATCACATCCTCGACGCGGGTGAGATTGGTTTCGGCCGCCTTCAGCCGCAGCTCGGCCTCGTGACGGCGGGCATGCAGGCCGGCAACGCCCGCGGCATCTTCCAGCACGCGGCGGCGCTGCTCGGGCTTGGCCTGGATGATCTCGCCGATCTTGCCCTGGTGAACGAGGGCGGGCGAGCGTGCGCCGGTGGCGGCGTCCGCGAACAGGATCTGCACGTCGCGGGCCCGCACGTCGCGGCCGTTGATGCGGTAGACCGAGCCCGCCTCGCGCTCGATGCGGCGGGAGATTTCCAGGATCTGGCTGTCGTTCATCGCCGCCGGCGCGGTGCGATCGGCATTGTCGATCGTCATCGTCACTTCGGCATGGTTGCGCGCCGGACGGTTGCCGGAGCCGGCGAAGATCACCGCATCCATGTCGGCCGCGCGCAGCGACTTGTAGGAGGTCTCGCCCATCGCCCAGCGCAGCGCCTCGACGAGATTCGACTTGCCGCAGCCGTTGGGGCCGACAACGCCGGTCAGGCCGGGCTCGATGACGAAGTCCGTGGGCTCAACGAAGGACTTGAAACCGTGAAGGCGCAGGCGGGTGATTTTCATAAGCACGCATCTCTGTTGGCAGGCGCGAATCCCCCTGCCGGGACAATACCATGGAAGGCAATGTCGCTGTCTGGGTGAGTCGCGCGAGGCGCCTCATGCGGCTGGACAATGGCCGCGGTGCGCCGCGAGGGCAACCGGCGAAAGCCGCTTTTCCCAAGGGATTTATGCCGGGAAAGATACGGCTTTCGAGATGCGAATCAGGATCTTGACGCGCGAATCAGCTCTTCAGCAGCGGGTTGATCTTCTTGGCGAACTCCTCGAACGAGGTGTCGCCCTTGATCTTCTCGCCGTTGATGAAGAAGGTCGGCGTCGAATCCACCTTGAGCACGTCGCTGGCATATTTCTGGTCGGCGGCAATCTTGTCGAGCAGCGCCTGGTCCTTCAGGCAGGCCTCGACCTGCTGCTGGGTGAGGCCGGCCTGCTTGCCGATCCGCGTCAGGGTCTCGGTGGTGTTCTTCATCACCCAGTCATTCTGCTGGCGGAACAGCATGTCGGTGACCGCGAAGTATTTCGGCGCATCGTCCTTGGCGATGCAGCGCGACAGCATCGAGCCGGCGGCGGCTTTGATGTCGAGCGGGAACTCGCGGAAGATGTAACGCACCTTGCCGGTGTCGATGTATTCCGTCTTGATCTTCGGGAACACCTGCTCGTTGAAGGCGGCGCAGTGCGGGCACGTCATCGAGGCGTATTCGGTGATGGTGACGGCGGCATCCTTCGGGCCGAGCGCCATGTCGGGCAGCGACACCGGCTTGGCGACGTCGGCGGCCGACTGCGCCATTGCTTCAGGGATCATGGCGTCCGAGATGAACCGCAGCGGCGAGAGCCCGGCGAACGCGGCAAGCCCGGTCAGCGACAGCATCGTGGTGAAGGCGCGGCGGGTGATGATCAAGGTCGGCTCCCGGGATTGGCAAGGTTCGCCCGAAGGACGGGTCAAGGTTTCCTGCTCGGACGGCCTGTCGCTAGCTTGAAACGTCGTTTGAGGCAATGGCGGGCGCTACGGACAGGTCCAGTTTGGCCGCGGAATGAGGCTCAATTTCGCTTGATGGCGGCCCCGAGGCGCGCCAGCGCGGTCTTCAGTTCTTCATCTTCGATCTCGGTCAGGTTCTCCGCCACCTTGGCGACGGCCTTGGGGTCGGGTGGGCCGGGCCGCTTCCGGGCCCGCGGCCGCGACAGGGGTGCCTGGCGGAAGGCCAGCTTGCCGACCGCGCTCCAGCCGAAGAAGCGGTTGACCCGCTCCAGGATCACGTCGGCCGAATGCTGGATCTCCAGCGCCATCGGCCCCTCGACCCGCAGCACCAGGGTTGCCGACTCCTGCGGCTGACCCTCCACCGGCCGCGGCCATTGCATCTTGAGCGGCTCGGCATGGGCCGCGATCTCCGGCCCCGCGATCTGCGCCCACCGCGTCACCAGCTCGCGCGCCGCAAAGCCCTGCTTGGCATAGGCCTCGGCAAAGACGTCGTCGAGCAGGATCCCGAGCGGTTTGGCGCTGACGCGGCCGGGCTTGAAGATGGGGCCGGATTTGGACATGAGCCGTCCGTTATGCCGCGGCGCGAGGCCGGATCGCCTTGAGGTCGCGATCGATCTCGCGCCGTCGTTGCATCAGATCATAGTCCATCTGCAGACCCAGGAAAAAGCCCTCCGACAGACCGAAATAGCGGGCGAGCCGCAGGTCAGTGTCGGCGGTGATGTCGCGCTTGCCGAGGACGATCTCGTTGATCCGCCGCGGCGGGACGTGAACGGCCCGCGCCAGCGCGTTCTGGCTCAGCTCCATCGGCTTCAAAAACTCCTCCAGCAGGATCTCGCCGGGATGGGGATTGCGGAGGAACCCGTTCCTAGTGGTAGTCGACGATTTCGACATCTCTCGGTCCTCCTTCATCGCACACAAAACAGATGCGCCACTGATCGTTGATCCGGATCGAGTGCTGACCTTCGCGGTTGGCTTTCAGGGCTTCCAGCCGATTGCCCGGCGGAACCTTGAGATCCCGCCAACACCCGCGCCTGGTTTAGCAAGCGCAGCTTTCGCAAAGCCACATTCTGAATGTCGGACGGCAGTTTTCGACTTCGCCGACCGGACCAGATCAACTCTGTCTCGGAGTTGGCGAAGCTCTGGATCATGTCTGTGTATAACGCAAGGCGTTATAGGGCGCAACGGTCCGGTCGCGCTGGCCACAGGCGGAATCCTCCTCTAGTAAAGGTGCATGCTCTCCACGACTGCGCGCAAGAAGGAACAGAGTACGGCGTCGTCGGTTCGCCCGCTCGCGCTCCTGCAATGGTACGATCGCCATCGCCGCCGACTGCCTTGGCGCGCCGGGCCGGGCGAGGCGTCCGATCCTTACCGCGTCTGGCTCTCCGAGATCATGCTCCAGCAGACCACCGTGAAGGCGGTCGGCCCTTATTTCGAAAAATTCGTCGCGCGCTGGCCGGATGTCACGGCGCTGGGGCGAGCCTCGCAGGACGACGTGCTGCGGATGTGGGCCGGGCTCGGCTATTACTCGCGCGCACGCAACCTCCATGCCTGCGCCGTGGCGGTGACGCGCGAGCATGGCGGCGTGTTTCCGGATACCGAGGAGGGGCTGCGCGCGCTGCCGGGGATCGGGCCCTACACGGCGGCGGCGATTGCGGCGATCGCGTTCGACCGCCGCACCATGCCGGTCGACGGCAATATCGAGCGCGTGGTGTCGCGGCTGTTCGCGGTCGAGGAGGAGCTGCCGCAAGCCAAGCCGCTCATCCAGCAACTGGCCGCGACGCTGCTGGCGGAGTCTCGCGCCGGCGACAGCGCGCAGGCGCTGATGGATCTCGGCGCCTCGATCTGCACGCCGAAGAAGCCGGCCTGCTCGCTGTGTCCGTTCACAGAGGACTGCACGGCACGCGCGCAGGGCACCCAGGAGACGTTCCCGCGCAAGGCACCGAAGAAGAGCGGGACGCTCAGGCGCGGCGCCGCCTTCGTGGTCACGCGCGGTGCCGAATTGCTGGTTCGCTCGCGGGCCGAAAAGGGGTTGCTCGGCGGCATGACGGAGGTGCCGTGCTCGGACTGGCTCGCCGGCCAGGACGACGCAACGGCGAAGCAGCAGGCGCCGCAGCTCAAGGGGCTGTCGCGCTGGCAGCGCAAGGTGGGCGTCGTCACCCACGTCTTCACGCATTTTCCGCTCGAGCTGGTGGTCTACACGGCCAAGGCCGAGGCCCGGGTCCGCGCGCCCGAGGGCATGCGTTGGGTGCCGATCGCGACTCTGGCAGATGAGGCGCTGCCCAACGTCATGCGCAAGGTCATCGCGCATGGATTGGATCTCTAGCATCCATCCTGCTGACAGCAGGCTGTCAGCAGTCTTGCGCTAACAGGGGGCAAAGGAGATCTCGCATGGTCAAGACCGCGCTCGATAACTTCCCAAGGCCCCCATGCGCCGAGCTGCTCGGCTGGCGCCTGCTCGATGCCCGTCCGGAGGAGGGCTGGATCAAGCTCGGCTTCGACGGCAAGCCGGAGTTCTGCAACCCCGCGGGCTTCATCCAGGGCGGCATGCTCTCGGCGATGCTCGACGACACCATGGGTCCGGCGGTGCTGGTGATGAGCGAGGGCCGGCTCTACACCACCACGATCAGCATGACCGTGAATTTTTTGGCACCCGCAAAGCCCGGTCCGATCACCGGCGAAGCCAAGGTCACGCAGCTCGGCAAGACCATCGCCTTCGTCGAAGCCAAGCTGATGGCAGAGGACGGCACGGTGCTGGCGACGGCAAGCGCCAGCGAGCGATTGTTGGAGGCGGCGAGGGTGGTGGGAAAATAGTTCGGCGGTGCGCACTGCTCTTCCTTCTCCCCTTGCGGGAGAAGGTGGCGCGAAGCGCCGGATGAGGGTTTGCCTCAGCGAATTCTACGGCAAAAGATTTACCTGCGGACAGAACCCCTCACCCAAGTGAGTCCGCTTCTACCTGCGTCGCTGCCCTCTCCCGCAAGGGGAGAGGGCGTATTCGCGCACATCTCGCCTTGAGCAAAGAACTCACCCCTTCGCCCGCGCGTCCTTGCTTACGATCGGCGGCTTCGCATTCAGCGCCTCGACCTGAAATCCCGCAACGCGCTTGTAGTTCGCGGCGATGTCCTCCAGCTCCTTTTGCGACAGCACGTCGGTGACGACCTTGTACCCGTCAGGCGCGCGCTCCTCGACCAGCTGCATCACCTGCTCGGGACCGTTCTTGCGGTTGAGCAGGACGAGGTCGGTGGTTGCGGCCCGCCGCTCGGCCTCATAGGCGAGCAGTGCCGCCTGCGTCGGACCGTGCGCCAGGATTTCGCGCGTGATGACGCGCGCGTCGAGGATCGCCTGCGAGGCGCCGTTCGAGCCGATCGGGTACATCGGATGCGCGGCATCGCCCATCAGCGTGACGCGGCCGAAGGTCCATTGCGACACCGGATCGCGGTCGACCAGCGGATATTCGTAAGCGTGCGGGCAGTTCCTGATCAGGGCGGGCACGTCGAGCCAGTCGAACTGCCAGCTTTCGAACCAGGGCAGGAACTCATCGAGCCGCGCCGTGCGGTTATAGTCCTCGCGACGCCACTGATAGGTCGGCGGCATGTGGCGCTCCGCGACCCAGTTGATGAGGTGGTTGCCGTCGGCGTCCGCTTCTTTCGAGATCGGATAGCAGACGAATTTCAGGATCTCGTGACCGGCCATGATCATGCTGCGGCCGGTGAGGAAGGCTTTGGCCGGCGTGACGCCGCGCCAGAGGATGCGGCCGTTCCAGATCGGCGGGCCTTCGTTCGGATAGAGCTTTTCTCGTGCGGCGGAATGGATGCCGTCGGCGGCGATCAGGATCGTGCCCTCGTAGGTGCCGGCGGCCTTGCCGGTCGCCCTGTCGACAAAGTCGGCGCGCACGCCGCCCGCCGTCTCGCTCCAGCCGGTCAGATGATGGCTGGTGAGGATGTTGTCGCGGCCGAGCCGCTCGAGCGCGGTGTCGAGCAGGATCTGCTGCAGCGTGCCGCGATGGATCGAGAATTGCGGCCATTTGTAGCCGGCCTCAAGGCCGCGCGGCTCGCTCCAGATCGGCTTGCCGTGCTTGGAGAAATATGCGAGCTCGCGCGTCCGCACACCGCTGGCGTCCAGCTTGTCCAGCAGGCCGAGCTCGATCAGCTCGCGCACCGCATGCGGCAGCACGTTGATGCCGACCCCGAGCGGCTTCAGTTCCGCGACACTCTCGAACACTTTCACGGGAACGCCGATTTGATGCAGGCTGAGCGCAAGCGTCAGCCCGCCGATGCCGCCACCGGCGATGAGTACCGTCATGAGAAAACCCCTCCGATGGAGGCGTCTTGGCACAGCCGGGCGGCCGTGGGCAACTGCGAACAGGCCGCCTATGGACGGCGCGGCGGAGGACCGTTAACCTCCGGTTTTCCCCATGAGGTCCGACATGCTCAAGCTCTACTACGCCACCGGCACCTGCGCGCTCGCCACCTACATCACCCTGGAAGAGGCCGGCGCCGACTACACCGCTGAGCGGCTGAGCTTCAAGGATAACCAGCAGAACAGCCCGGACTATCTCGCCATCAACCCGAAGGGCCGGGTGCCGGCGCTGGTCACCGACCGCGGCGTCCTGACCGAGACGCCGGCGATGCTGGCTTACCTCGCGCAGACCTTCCCCAAGGCGAAGCTCGCGCCGCTCGACGATCCCTTCGACTTTGCCCAGGTGCAGTCGTTCAACTCCTATCTCTGCTCGACCGTGCACATCAACCACGCCCACAAGATGCGCGGCGCGCGCTGGGCGACGGAGGAGAGCTCGTTCGCCGACATGAAGGCGATGGTGCCGAAGACCATGGGCGCTTGCTTCAAGCTGATCGAGCAGAAGATGTTTCGGGGACCCTGGGTGATGGGCGATCAGTACACGATCTGCGATCCCTATCTCTATACGCTCTCGACCTGGCTCGAAGGCGACAGCGTCGACATCAATGCGACGCCGAAGATCGCCGATCACTTCAAGCGCATGTCCGATCGCCCCGCGGTGAGCAAGGTGATGGCGGCGCAGAAGGCGTAGGAGCGCAGCTGTTGTGGGGTGGGTTAGCGCAGCGTAACCCACCTCTTCTGTCGCTGCGGAAGCCAAAGTGGTGGGTTACGCCTTCGGCTAACCCACCCTACGAGAGCTTGCTACGGGAGTTTCCGCCTGGCTTGCTCCAGCTGCCGCCCCGTCTCCAGCATCAGCCTTCTCAGCCAGATCGAACCGGGGTCCATCTGCGCGCGCGTCGGGTGGAACATGAACTGCTCGTCGATCCCGGGATCGAACGGCGGCGTCACCGCGACGAGGCCGAGCTGCTTCGACAGCGCGGCGATCAGCCGGCGCGGCACGAAGGCGACGAGATCGGTGCGCGCGGCAACGTGCAAGGCTTCGAGATAGCCTGGCACGACCAGCGAGATATGTCGCTCGACGCCTTTGCTGTGCAGCCAGGTGTCGATGAGATCCTCGGCGTTGCCTCGGATGATCACGCCGACATGGCGGGCGGCCAGGAACGCCTCGCGCCGCTTCAGCCTCGCTCCGACGGGATGGCCGCGCCGCACCGCCAGCGCGTCGCTGTCGGTGTAGAGCAACTGGCGATGAAACCCCTTGAAGGCGTTGCCGATCGAGATCACGAGATCGATGGTGCGGGCGAACTCGGCGTGGAAGATCGCAGGTCCCCGCCACGGCACCACGTCGATGCGGACGTTGGGGGCAAGGCGCGTCACTTTCGCCATCAAGGGCGGCATCAACAGCTCGACCGCGAGATCCGGCATCATCAGGCGGAACTGCCGCTCGCTGCGCGCGGCATCGAAGTCATCGGGCACGAACAGCCCGCGGACCTGGTCGAGCGCCTGCGCCAGCGGCGCACGCAGCGACTGGGCCCGCGGCGTCAGCTCCATCCGTACGCCCGTGCGCACCAGCAGCGGGTCACCGAAGATGTCGCGCAGGCGCTGCAATGCGTGGCTCGTGGCCGGCTGTGACAGGCCAATCCTCAGGGCCGCGCGGCTGACATTGGCTTCGCGGAGCAATGCGTCGAGCGCGGTCAACAGGTTGAGGTCGAGCGTTTTCAAATTCATGAGGTGAATAGATATCATATTTCATATCGATTTGAAGAATGACGTTGGCCCGGCGATGATCTCGGCGTTGTCACCACGAGGAGATGCCGCCATGAACGCGAGCGCCAACAAGAAACTGCTGCAGGATATCTTTGCCGCGGCCGCCAATCCCGATCCCGCCGCGCGCGACCGCGCCCTGTTCAGCGCAAGTCTCGCCGACGACGCCAAATGGGTCGTCACCGGGCAATATTCCTGGTCGCGCACCTTTGCCGGCAAGGAGGCGATCCTCAAGGATCTGCACGGTTATGTCCGCACGCGCTTGCGCGACCGCACGCGTACCGTCGCCCATCGCTTCATCGCCGATGACGACATCGTGGTGGTCGAAGCCAAGGGCGATAACGTCACGCCCGAGGGCGTGCGTTACGACAACGATTATTGCCTCGTGTTTCGTCTGGAGGACGGCAGGATCAAGGAGATTCGCGAGTACTGCGACTCCATGCTGACCGAGAAGGCGCTCGGCCCGTTTCCGCAAGCCCCCGCGAGGGCCGCGGGCTAACGGCTTGGACGAGGTCGCGTCCACCGGCCGCTCCTGTTCGTCACGGCCCGCGATGTTTGTGCGGGCCTGCCGGGCGCTGCTGGAACTCCTGCAGGCGCGGCGCGCGCGGTCTCGGGTCCGCTGCCAGCTCGCGGCCATGACCGAACGCGAGCTTCAGGATTTCGGGATGTCCCGGAGCGAGATCGAGCACGAGCTCAGAAAGCCGGTTCGGCGGAAATGAACGGAGTGGACCCCCGATGTCTCGCCTCTCGCAGTGCCAAGGCCGGCGGAACTATTGCGTGCCGCCGGCGTTCCCTCGGTTGCCGGGCGCGTCGCGCCCGCGGCAACCTGCGTTCTCGGGAATTTCATGCTGGCTGGGGCTTCGGACGTTTCAACGCAGGGAGGCCGCAGCTTCTCCGGACTGCGCGAACGACTAAGAGACGCAACGTCGGCCGCGCACCGCGACCTCGACGCGCAGCTGTCGGCGTTCGATCTGACCGAGCTCTCCGGCTATCGGCGCTTTCTGCAAGCCAGCGCCGGCGCCTTGCTGCCGCTCGAGACGGCACTCGTCGAGGCCGACGTCAGCAGGGCTTTCCCGGACTGGCCGGAGCGGTCGCGAAGCGTGGCAATCCTGGCTGATCTCGAGCGCCTCGGCAGCGCGGTGCCGAGGCTGGTGTCCGTGTCCCCATTGACGCGCAGCGGCGTGCTGGGCACGATGTATGTGCTCGAAGGCTCCCGTCTCGGGGCAAAATTCCTGCTGAAGATGGTCGCGGATTCCGGCAATCCGCGCCTCCGCGAAGCTGTCGCCTATCTCAGTCACGGCACCGGCAGGCGGTTTTGGCAAAGTTTCCTGGCGAAGCTTGCAATCGACGAGCGTTGGGACGAAGACGAGGCGATCGCGGCGGCCCACATCGCCTTCGCCGCATTCGAGCAGGCGGCGGACCGGTCATGAACCAGGCCGTCAATCTCACCAATTGCGATCGCGAGCCGATCCACATTCCTGGCAGCGTGCAGCCGTTTGGCTTCCTGCTGGCCGTGCTCTCGGATTTCACGATCTGCATGGCGTCGGACAACGTCGAGAGCTTCCTTGGAACGGATGTTGCCGACCTGCTGCAGCGGCCGCTGTCGGGCGTGATCTCCGAGGCGGCGGTCGAAACGATCCGCAGCCGGGTCGATCATCTCGGCGGTCCGGATGCGACCGAGCGCCTGTTCGGCGTCGAGCTGCAGCCCGGCAAGCCACCCTTTGATCTTTCGATCCATCTCTCCGGCGTCTATCTGATCGTCGAGGCGGAGCCGAGCGTCCACGAGCCCGGCGTCAATTCCGGCGAGCTCGTGCGCTTGATGCTCGAACGGATCCGCAAGACGCGCGGAATGGCCGATCTTGCGCGCGAGGCGGCGCGTCAGCTTAAGGTGCTGACCGGCTTCGACCGCGTCATGGTCTATCAGTTTCACCCGGACGGGTCTGGCGAGGTGATCGCCGAGACGGCGGAGTCTGGGCTCGAATCCTTTTTCGGTCTGCGTTACCCCGCCTCCGACATCCCAAGGCAGGCGCGCGCGCTCTATCAGCGCAACTGGCTGCGCATCATCGCCGACGTCGACGCGCGGCCTGCCGCGCTGATGTCCACGGCCACGCATAATGCGGGACTGCTAGACCTGTCGATGAGCGTGCTGCGCTCGGTGTCGCCGATCCACATCGAATATCTGCGCAACATGGGCGTTGCCGCCTCCATGTCGGTGTCGATCCTGCGCGACGGCAAGCTGTGGGGTCTGTTTGCCTGCCACCATTATTCGCCGCGTTACATTTCGTTCGACAAGCGCACGGCCTCCGAGCTGTTCGGTCAGATGTTCTCGTGGATCGTGGAAGGCCGCGAGCGCGAGGGCGACGTCGCCTATGAGGCCCGCGCGCATCAGGTCCAGGAGCGATTGATCGAGATCGCGGCCTCGCATGAGCACAGCCGGCGGGCGATCGTCGATTTCCTGGGCGACTATCGCAAGATGATCGAGTGCGACGGCGTCGCAGTCTGGTCCGACAACAATATCGCGCTCGAGGGGGAGACCCCGACCGAAGACGAGGTGAAGGATCTCGTCGCCTTCATCAACCGGACTTCGCCGGGCCGGATCTTCGCCAGCGCCGAGATCGCCCAGGTCTACGCCGCCGGCCAGGCCTTCCGTGACCGCGCGGCGGGCTTTCTCGCCATCCCGATCTCGCGGACCCCGCGCGATTGCCTGATCTTCTTCCGCCGCGAAGTCACGCGATCGGTGAAATGGGCCGCCGATCCCAACAAGGTCTACGACGAAGGGCCGCATGGGCCGCGTCTGACCCCGCGCAAGAGCTTCGAGCTATGGCAGGAAACGGTGGCGGGGCAGTCGAAGCCGTGGTCGGCGGCCGATATCCGCATCGCCGAGAGCCTGCGCGTCACGCTGCTGGAGGTGATCCTGCAACTGTCCGACCTCGCCGCGCGCGAGCGCCGCGGGGCACAGGAGCGGCAGGAACTGATGATCGCCGAGCTCAATCATCGCGTCCGCAACATCCTGAGCCTCGTGCGCGCCCTGGTGGCGCAGAGCAAGGAGACTGCGACCGGCATCGAGGAGTTCGCCAGCGTGCTCGGCGGCCGCATCCAGGCCCTCGCGCGCGCCCACGACCAGATCACGAACCTGAACTGGGCACCCGTCGCGCTCCGCACCCTGGTCGAGTCCGAGGCCGGCGCCTATCTCGGTGCGCGCGCAGACCGGGTGAAGATGGGCGGTCCGGACGTCGCGCTCGATCCAAAGGCGTTCGCGACGCTGGCGCTCGTCGTTCATGAGATGATGACCAATTCCGCCAAGTACGGCGCGCTTGCCGATTCCACCGGCAGTGTCGAGGTGGTCTGGCGCCTCGACCCGTCTTCCAGCCTCGTCATCGAGTGGAAGGAGAGCGGCGGTCCGCCCGTGCAGCCGCCGTCGCGGCGCGGCTTCGGCACCACCATCATCGAGCGGTCGGTGCCGTTCGATCTCAAGGGCGATGCCGAGATCCGTTTCGACCTCCTGGGCGTCCAGGCGAAGTTCGTCATTCCGCCCAACTTCGTCCAGCTCGTCCCATCCATCGCGGGAGCCGCCATGCGTATCGAGGAGCAGCAATCTGCCCGTCCACGGATTTCCGACACGGCCCTGATCGTGGAGGACAACCTGATCATCGCGATGGCCGCGGAGGTCATCCTGCTCGACCTCGGCGCCCGCCACGTCGACACCGCCGCAACCGTCGACCAGGCACTGCGCTCGATCGAGCGTTCGCGGCCGAGCTTTGCTCTGCTCGATCTCAATCTCGGCAGCGAGAGCAGCATCAAGGTGGCGCAGAAGCTAAAGGAGATCGGGGTGCCCTTCATCTTCGCGACCGGCTATGGCGAGCGCGCGCCGATCCCCGAGCCATTGGCCTCCGCGCCGGTGGTCCAGAAGCCCTACACGCTGGAAGTGGTCGAAAATGCCCTCGGCAAATTGCAGCAGGCCGGCGCCCAATAGGCATCCCCTGACGAACAGCATGCATCGGCGTGCATGGCACAGCGGATTCGCATGCGGCTTTGCATAGCTGCCGCCAAAATCGGCAGATTTGGTGCGGGTCGAGATCGGGCGCGCGAGGAATTTGAAGGTTCAATTAAGAAGTGTCCCCCATTGTGTCGCGGTGCAGCGTAGGCCGCCAGGGCGCGGCGTGCGGCTGTCGGAGTGGCCGTGACGATCGCCGGAGTCGTTCGGCCCCTTTAATTCACATGCATCTGGGTGGACAGTGGGAATGCCGAAATTTCGTTTGCGGATCAGGGGACGCCTGTACGCAGGCTTCATGGCCCTGGTGGCGGTGGGTGTCGTGATGGCGGTGGTTGCCGTCTGGAATTTGCGGGACGTGCAGGATCAGGTCGCAAGACAATCCGCCCTCTCGGACAGCACGGCGCGGGTGCTGGAAATATCGGCCCATCTGCAGGCTATTCAGCGGGCCAATTTGCGCTACGTCTACGACGGCAACGAGTCCGCAATGAAGGAAGCGCAAGAGCGCGAGACCGCGGCGAGCGAGCTGCTCCGGGTCGGCGCTCAGGGGGCGCTCTCCGAGGAGCGGCGCGCGCTCTACAACGGCCTGATCGACGAGATCGCGAAAATGCGACGCCTGCGTGACAATCTCGGCGACGCCGTCAACGAGACGAGAACGGGCAAGGCGACGCTGCTGCCGAGTGGCGAGGACCTGGCCACCAAGACGAACAAGCTCGTCGACGTGGCGCGCGCCGCCGTCGATGAAGATACCGCTTCCCTCGTCGCCGATCTCGAATCCCGAATCCTGCTCGTGAGGATCGTAAATTGGCGTTTTCTGGCCCTTCGCGATGCGCAGGGCCCTGCGACCTTCAGGGCGAGCATCGACAGGGCATTACAACGGCTCGGGGCACTCGAAAAGAGCCCGCAGGCGGCGGCGTTGCGCGCCACGCTGGCGCCGGTGAAGACCTCGCTTGAAACCTACAAGACGGCGTTCGAGACGACCTCCGCAGCGATGCTTAAAGCGGACGAGATCTACCACAAGAGCCTCGCGCCCCTCATCGTCGACAGCATCGGCAAGCTCAAGGTGGCGGAAACGACGCTGAAGGAGGACTACCAGGCATCGCGCACCACCGCCGAGGCCGTGATCGCGGGAACGACGACCGTGCAGGAGATCGCCGGCGGCCTTGCCATCCTGTTCGGAGGCATCGTCGCCTTCCTGATCGCCCGCAGCATCGTCGGTCCGCTGACCTCGATGACGCAGGCGATGGGGCGACTTGCCGGCGGCAATCTCGAGGTCGAGATTCCCGGCCGGGGCAGGGCCGACGAGATCGGCGACATGGCCAAGGCGATCCAGGTCTTCAAGGACAACATGATCGAGACCGAGAGCATGCGCGCCGAGCAGGCCGAACTCGAGGCGCGGCAGGCCGAGAACCGCAGGAAAGACATGGCCAGGCTCGCCGATCAGTTCGAGCAGGCCGTCGGCGAGATCGTCAACACGGTGTCGTCGGCATCGGGCGAGCTCGAAGCCTCCGCCGGCACGTTGACGACGACTGCCGCGCGCGCCCAGGACCTCTCGACGGAGGTCGCCAGCGCTTCGCAGGAGGCCTCGGCCAATGTGCAGGCGGTCGCCTCTGCGACCGAGGAGCTCTCCTCCTCGGTCTCCGAGATCGCCCGCCAGGTGCAGGAATCCGCCCGCATCGCCACCGAGGCTGTCGGTCAGGCGAGCCGGACCAACGAGCGCGTCGGCGCGCTCTCCAAGGCCGCCGCGCGGATCGGCGACGTGGTCGAGCTCATCAGCACCATTGCCGGCCAGACCAACCTCTTGGCGCTGAACGCCACGATCGAGGCGGCGCGCGCGGGCGAAGCCGGCCGCGGCTTTGCCGTGGTCGCTACCGAGGTCAAGGCGCTCGCCGAGCAGACGGCAAGGGCCACCGGCGAGATCGCCCAGCAGGTCTCCGGCATCCAGGCCGCGACCGAGGAGTCGGTCGGCTCGATCCGGGAGATCAGCGGCACCATCGAGCGGCTGTCGGAGATCGCCTCGACGGTCGCCGCGGCCGTGGAGCAGCAGGGCGCGGCGACGCAGGAGATCTCCCGCAACGTCCAGCAGGCGGCCCAGGGCACCCAGCTCGTCTCGTCCAACATCGGCGACGTGCAGCGCGGCGCCTCCGAGACCGGCTCGGCCTCCTCGCAGGTGTTGTCGGCGGCGCGCTCGCTCTCGGCCGACAGCAACCGGTTGAAGCAGGAAGTCGCCAAGTTCCTCAGCTCGGTCCACGCCGCCTGACGTCTTGAAAGCAAGAGGCCACGCGGATGCGCGTGGCCTCGAACAGCGGCGCGATCAAGCCACCTTGGTCGTCATGTGCTTGAACATGTTGGCTCGCGCTTCGTCGTCCATCTCGGCCTTGAAGGTGAACTTGTCCTTCAGGGCGACTGCGCGCGCCGCCGCCGGGCGCGCCGAGATCTCGTCGACCAGCCGCTTCACATTCGGGTATCGCGCAAAGGCGTCGTCGCCGAGCTTGAACGGCACCATCCGCGCCCAGCCCCACAGCGCCATGTCGACGATCGAATAGCTGTCGCCGACCATGTAGCGGCGGTCCTTCAGGTGAGCGTCGAGGATCTTGTAGTGGCGGTCGGTCTCGTACTGATAGCGGTTATGGGCGTAGTCGTGGTTCTGGTCCTTCGGTGCGAAATGCTTGAAGTGCACAGCCTGACCGGAAAAGGGCCCGACGCCGCTCGCGACGAACATCAGCCAGGACAAGAGCTCGGCGCGGTTGGAGGGGAGGAATTTGCCGGTCTTCTCGGCGAGATAGAGCAGGATGGCGTTCGAATCGAACACGATGGTGCCGCCATCGTCGATCGCCGGCACCTTGCCGTTCGGATTGATCTTGAGGAATTCCGGCGTGAATTGCTCGCCCTTGCGGGTGTCGATCTTCACCGGCTCGAACGGCAGGCCGGATTCTTCGAGATAGAGCGCGACCTTGGTCGGGTTCGGTGATCCATTGAAATAGAACTTGAGCATCAAGCATCTCCCCGGTGTCTATATTGCCCCGCGCGGCCGCGGCCTCGTTGGGCGAGCCTGTCTTGCCTGAACCTCGCCCGAGAGAGCAACCGGCGAGTTTGCCGGGCGGTGTCTGCGCGGTACGCAGATCAGGCGGCGTAACAGAGGCCGATTGCCGCCGCGAGGACCATGGCCGCGCCCACGGCCTCCAGCCGCAGGCCGAGCCGCGCGGCGAGATGCATGTCGGAGGCCCGTGCCGCGCGCTCCGACCCGCGCGCATAGCCGTGGACGATAACGTCGTGGTTGAAATTGTCGTGCGCCTCGTTGCTGCTGGCGAGCCCGACGCAGATCACGAGCACGCCGAACAGCGCCAGGCCGAAGAATCCGAGCAGCGCGATCAGGAACATCGGAAACATGCCGATCAGGAAGATCGGCAGCAGCGGCACCAGCAGCAATGTCTCGGACTGTCGTCGCATGGGAGCCCAACCGGTCAGGAGGGGGCTAGTCGGGCGAATCTAGTCCTGGTTGGCGCGGCTTTCAACTCACGCCGCTGTCATTCCGGGGCGCGCCTCTTGGCGCGAGCCCGGAATCCATTGGGCGGCATGGGACGTGGCTCGATGGATTCCGGGTTCTCGCTTCGCGAGCCCCGGAATGACGGTGGGAAAGCTACTCCGCCGCCATTCCCGCGCGGATCTCGGCGCGCAGCTCGTCGATCAGCTTGAGGCCCTTCCTGGTCTCGACGTGCCAGAAGGTCCAGCCGTTGCAGGCCTGCGCGCCTTGCGCCACCGCGCCGATCCGGTGGATCGAGCCGACCTTGTCGCCAAGCATGATGGCGCCGTCGGCGCGCACCAGCGCCCCTAACTTCTTCTTGGCGTCGAACAGCTTGGTGCCGGGCATGATCATGCCGCGCTCGATCAGCTCGGAGAACGCAACGCGCGGCGCCTCGCGCGCGGTCATGAACGGGGCAAGGCTTTCTTCCGGCAACGGTTCGACCTTGGCGATGCGCGCCTCGGCCGCCTTGGCGTAGGTCTTGTCGCGCTCGAAGCCGACATAGGAGCGGCCGAGGCGCTTGGCGACCGCGCCGGTGGTGCCGGTGCCGTTGAACGGGTCGATGACGAGATCGCCGGGCTTGGACGAGGACAGCAGCACGCGCGCCAGCAGGCCTTCCGGCTTCTGCGTCGGATGCACTTTCTTGCCGTCGGCGCCCTTGAGGCGCTCCTCGCCGGTGCAGAGCGGGATCAGCCAGTCGGACCGCGCCTGCACGTCCTCGTTGGCCGCTTTCAGCGCCTCGTAGTTGAACGTGTAGCCCTTGGCTTTTTCGTCACGCGCGGCCCAGATCATGGTTTCGTGCGCGTTGGTGAAGCGGCGGCCGCGGAAATTCGGCATCGGATTGGTCTTGCGCCAGACGATGTCGTTCAGCAGCCAGAAGCCGAGGTCCTGCATGATGGCGCCGACGCGGAAGATGTTGTGATAGGAGCCGATCACCCAGATCGTCGCCGACGGCTTCATGGCGCGGCGTGCGGCGAGCAGCCAGGCGCGGGTGAAGTCGTCGTAGGCGGCAAACGAATCGAACTTGTCCCAGTCGTCGTTGACGGCATCGACATGGGATTCGTCGGGGCGCTTGAGGTCGCCCTTGAGCTGCAGATTGTAGGGCGGATCGGCGAACACCAGGTCGACGCTGCCTGCCTGCAGCTTCGACATCTCGGCGACGCAATCACCGACGATGATGCGATGCGAAGGGGACTCAAAATTTGTGCGGGGCGCCCTTGCAGACGCCCCGCGACGCGACTCTACCATGACTCAAGAACTCTGACTCAGGCGACGCTGTCGGCGACGCGGGACCAAACAACCGACTGCCCGTTACATTGAAGGGGCAAAGTAAAAATCGACTTAACCCGCCGCTTTCGTGAGCACTCCCCGCATGATCGTTCGCGCACAAATTGTTGCGCGCATTCGCCTTGTTTTACAGTGTATTTCGCGATTGCGCGGCTCGCGGGATCGATCGTGGCGGGAAAAAGGCTGTAAATTTCTCTCGGAAAAAACTGCTCGGCCCTCGGAAAAATTTGCTGGCATCGACAGGCTGTCGCACTAGGCAATTTTTGCCGGCCACGATATTGATAAAAGCAACGGAAATTTTACGTATGTGGCGCGTTGAGCTTTCGCGTTTCTGTGCGCCGTCGAAACTTAAATCAGGGACCCCAGAGGAAAGGCCGCCATGCGCTACGATGACTTCCGCCGCAGCGACGACATCGAGGATCGTCGCGACGAAGGTGGTGGCTTTGGCGGAGGCGGAGGCGGCGGGTTCGGCCTGCCGATGGGCGGTGGCGGGCTTGGCATCGGCACCATCATCATCCTCGGCCTGGTCGGCTACGCCTTCGGCATCGATCCCCGCATCCTGATCGGCGGCGCCGAGATCCTCTCCGGCGGCGGCCATGCGCCGACCTATCAGACCGATCGTCAGGCCTCCTCCGGCAAGCGCGGCGCGCCGACCGACGAGATGGGCAGCATGATCTCCGGCATCCTCGGCGAGCTCGACGATCGCTGGAGCGAGATCTTCCAGGCCAACGGCCAGTCGTACACCGGTCCGAAGATCGTGCTGTTCCGCAACGCCACCAATGGCGGTCGCTGCGGCATGGCGCAGTCGGCCATGGGGCCGTTCTATTGTCCGCCCGACCGGACCATCTTCCTGGACACCGCCTTCTTCCGCGAGGTCGAGACCCGCTTTCGCGGCTGCTCCGGCAAGTCGGCGTGCAATTTCACCACCGCCTACATCATCGCGCACGAGGTCGGCCATCACATCCAGAACCTGCTCGGCATCATTCCGCGCGTGACGCGGCTGCAGCAGCAGGTCGGCTCGAAGGCCGAGGCCAATGCGCTCCAGGTCAAGGTGGAGTTGCAGGCCGATTGTCTGTCCGGCGTCTGGGTCAACCGTGAGGCGAAGAAGCGTCCGAACTTCCTCGAGCCCGGCGACATCGAGGCGGCGCTGACCACGGCGAGCGCGATCGGCGACGACACGCTGCAACGCCAGGCCACCGGCCGCGTGGTACCCGACTCCTTCACCCACGGCTCGGCGGCGCAACGCAAGCAATGGTTCATGATCGGCTACCAGCAGGGCACGGTCCAGGCCTGCAACACGTTCGGTGCGGGGGCGTTGTAACGCGTCAGCCCCGGAACGACGAGCGAGGGTGAAGAATGGCCTCCATCGACGAATCCAAACAATTCATCCCGCTCAACATTGCGGTGCTCACGGTGTCCGACACGCGCGCGCTTGCGGACGACAAGTCCGGTCAGACCCTCGCCGATCGTCTCACCGCTGCGGGTCATCATCTCGCCGCGCGCGAGATCGTCACCGATGATGTCGAGGCGATCCGCGCCGTGATCCGCCGCTGGATCGCCGATAGCGGCATCGACGTCGTCATCACCACCGGCGGCACCGGCTTTACCGGGCGCGACGTCACGCCCGAGGCGATCGAGCCGCTGTTCGAGAAGCGCATGGACGGCTTCTCGATCGCCTTCCACATGCTGAGCCATGCCAAGATCGGGGCGTCGACGATCCAGAGTCGCGCCACCGCCGGCGTGGCGGGCGCGACCTACATCTTCTGCCTGCCGGGCTCGCCCGGCGCCTGCCGCGACGGCTGGGACGGCATCCTGGCGGCTCAGCTCGACTACCGCACGCGCCCCTGCAATTTCGTCGAGATCATGCCGCGGCTGGACGAGCATCTGCGCCGGCCGAAAGCGCAGGGCGCGACGGTGTGAGTTCTTGCTTTTCTTCCCTTCACCCCTTGTGGGAGAAGGTGGCGCGAAGCGCCGGATGAGGGGTTCTCTCCGCGCGCACCAATGCTTGTGGAGACATACCCCTCACCCAAGCGAGCTTGCGTTTGCTAGTTGACATGCCCTCTCCCGCAAGGGGAGAGGGCGCAGCCACGCGCATCTCGCTCGCTGCGAGATCAGAGATCCAGCTCCCACGTCTCGCCGACCAGGTCGGCACCGAAGCTGTGATGCGGCTCCGTCGCGACCAGCTTGAATCCCGCGCTTTGATAAATCCCGCGCGCAGCCACCAAAATGCTCTGCGTCCACAGCGTCATCTTGCTGTAGCCGCGCTCGCGGGCGCCCTGGATGCATTGCTCGACGAGGGCGCGGCCGACGCCGAGGCCCCGTGCTTTCTTCTCAACCTGCAACAGGCGGAGTTTGGCGATCTCGTCCGTGGCCTTGACCAGGAACACCGAGCCGACCGGCTCGCCACCGACCTCCGCGATCCAGCAGTGCTCGCGCGCGGCGTCGTAATTCCTGATGAACTGTGCGCAGATCTCGGCGACCAGCGCCTCGTAACTGATGTCCCAATTGTAGTCCGCAGCATAGGCGGCGCCCTGGCGGGAGATCACCCAGCCCATGTCGCCGACGCGATGGCTGCGCAGCATGAAAGAAGCGGGCGGGCTTCGGCGTTGCTCCAGCACGGCCTCGATCGTGGCCATCGCCTGCGTGAGCCGGGTCGCATCGCCAGGCGAAAGCTGAGCCAGCATCGCGGCGACCTCGTTTTGCGAGTTCAGGTTCAGCTTGGCGAAAGCCTGCCGGCCTTTGGCGGTCAGGCTGAGCTGGTACTGCCTGCGGTCCGCGGGCAGCGGCTTTCGCGTGATCAGCCCCTTCTCGTCGAAGCTCTGGACGATGCGGCTGAGATAGCCGGGATCGAGACCGAGCTCGTGTCCGATCTCTTTTGCGGCAAGGTCGTCGCGATGGGCGAGCTCGTAGAGCACCCGCGCCTCGCTGAGCGAGAACGGACTCTTGCCGAGGTGCTGGTCGAGCACACCGAGCTTGCGGGTGTAAAAGCGGTTGAAGGCGCGAACCGCCGCGACGGGGTCGCCGGCAGCCTGTTCGGCCACGGCGCTTGACGGCAAAGCTTTCGATAGCATGGGATCACCTCGATATTTGCCATTGTCAATTAATTGATTGACGTTGGCAAGTATCTCGGCGCTTCAGCCGACCATGACAATCCGGCTGCGCAGCATGGTCCGGGACGACCGGCCGAGCCGCCGGAGCAGCCGCGCCTCGGAATGCCGGGCGTGGGGCGGGTATCCGCCGATCCGGTCGTAATGATCGCGCGCGATCAGCAGCCCTTGATCGCCGAGCGGGCCGACGAGCCTGCGCGCCACCGCCCAGAGGACGTCGCGCACTGCGGTATTTGCGTAAGGCGAGCGGGCATAGCGGAACACCGCGGCACGATCCCGGCCGCTGGTGGCGACGGCCTGGATGAACTGGGTGGTTTCCTCGATCCAGCCGGTTTCCAGCACAGCGCCGGCAGGCAGGAACATCAGCCAGGGCGATCGGGCCTGGAGCGCGCCGGCGGCGAGCGCAGCGCCTTGCGAATGCCCTTCGAAGCCGATGAAACGGCAGCCCGCGACGTCGGCAACGCGCTCGATAACGCCGTTGCGCGTGCCGTCGACCAGAAGCACTTCCCGGATTACGCCGGCTGTGGCGCCGGGCACCAGCGCGGCCAGGGTTGCGACCGCCGTCTGCTCGACACCTTCGGTCGGAATGATGACGCTCAGCATGATTGAGGCTTCAGTTTCCGCACTTCGGGAGAAGCGTAGCGTTGCATGATGTTGTCATAAACCCGTCGCGCTGCCGAGTGCAACTTTCGGAAGGGGCTTCGGCGTGCGATGGTAAACTGCCGCGAGTTCATCGCGGCCAGATGTGCCAGGCGCGGCTGGTAATATTGCCGAATGTTTCGGCACAAGCCGATCCTGACGGTATTAACCCCGAATGCTTCGTGGCGACGTTTCGCTGCCCGGGAGAGACTTTGCATGAACGCCGATCACCTCGCCGTTGGCACCGCGCCAACATCGCCGAAGCAGGAGGCCGCGCCGACCTTGCGGATCCGGGCGCTGATGCTGGGCGACCGCATCAACGCGTCTGGCCTCGAGATCGGCACGCTGGTGTCCTCGACGCCGGCCGCCTTCCGCGTTCATGCCGGCCTTGCCGTGATCTTTCGCTACGGCGTCGTCGTGCTGATCGGGCTGTTGCCGTCGGAGGAGAAGGTCCTCGTCGACAACCTGAGATCGCGCGTGACCGGAGAGTTCAGCCCCTACGAGGAGGAGATCGCGCAGGCGCAGCTCTGCAACGAGGAAGCCGGCGAGACGATCCAGCCGGGCGGGCCGATCTGCCTCGCCAAGTTCTCCGACGACCGGCTGCTGCTGGTTGCGGACGCACTCGCCAAGAGCACGTCGCTGGCGCGCGACGAGCGGCGCGTCGCCGCGGTCTTCGACGTCATCGAGCCGTTTGCACGGGAGCTCGCCGAGCGCGGTCGCACGCCGCAACGGCGCAAGGGTATCCTGCAATTGATCGGCAACGCGCTGCTGGTGCAGCAGCGGGTCGCCGGCCGCGTCGCCGTCGCCGAGAAGCCCGACGTGCTCTGGGAGAAGCCCGAGCTCGACCGGCTCTATTCGCGCCTGGAGGACGAATACGAACTGAAGGAGCGCCTCGACACGCTCGAGCGCAAGCTTGCCGCGGTGTCGGAGACCGCCAACGCGCTGACCGATATCATCGATACCCAGCGCTCGCTCCGCCTGGAGATCGCCGTCGTGGTGCTGATCCTGATCGAGGTCGCGATGGGGACTTTTCAGCTCCTGACCGGCCGCGGTCACTAAGCATGATGAGATCAGGTTTGATTGCTATAACGTAAGTGCACTCCCTCTCCCGCTTGCGGAGAGGGTGTTTTCGCAACGGGATAACGCCCTAGATCAGAGCCGCGCAATGGCGCGCGATCATCATCTCTTCGTTGGTGGGAATGACGAAGACCTCGACCATGCTGCCGCTGCCGTTGATGCGCTCGCGCGCGGCATCGTTGCTTGCGGCGTCGATGCGCACGCCCATCCAGGCGAGACGCTCGCCGATCGCGCCGCGGATCTCCTTGGCATGTTCGCCGATGCCGCCGGTGAAGATCAGGCAGTCCAGGCCGCCGAGCGTGGCCGCCATCATCGCGACCTGCTGCGCCGCACGGAAGGTGAAGAGATCCACGGCTTCACGCGCCGCAGCCTCGCGGCTCGCCAGCAGCGTGCGCATGTCGGCGGATATCCCTGAGACGCCGAACAGGCCTGACTCGTGATAGAGCAGGTGCTGGACATCCTCGACCGACATGTTCTCGTGCTGTTGCAGATAGAGCAGCACGCCCGGATCGATCGTACCGCAACGCGTGCCCATCACGAGGCCGTCGAGCGGCGTCAGCCCCATCGTGGTGTCGATGCTGTGGCCATCGCGCAGGGCGCAGAGGCTGGCGCCATTGCCGAGATGCGCGATGACAGTGCGCTTGGCCACGAGCTCCGGCGCGATCTCGGCCAGGCGTCCCGCGACATATTCGAACGAGAGGCCGTGAAAGCCGTACCGCCTGACGCCACGCGCCTCGAATCGCCGGGGAATGGCGAAGCGGCTCGCCGGCGGCGCGAGGCCGTGGTGGAAGGCGGTGTCGAAGCACGCGATCTGCGTCAGCTCGGGCCGGATCGCCGCGAGCGTTCGCGCCGGCGCGAGGCAGCGCGGCTGGTGCAGCGGCGCCAGCGGCGTCAAGGCCTCCAGTTTCGCAATGATGTCGTCTGTCAGGACCTCCGGGCCTGAATAATCCGGCCCGCCGTGGACGATGCGATGGCCGATGGCCCGCAGGCTGCGTCCACCGAACCGGTCCTCGATGAAGGTGAGTACGTCCGCGAACAGATGGCCGCCGGCTGCCGCCGGCGCCTGCTTGCTTGTCTCGAACAGGTCTTCGCCCCTGGGGCCCTTCACCACCAGCCGGGGTTTGGCCTCGTGCTCGTCCAGCAGGCCCTTGCAGAGCAGGGCGGGCTCGGCCGCCGCGACATCGAACAGGCCGAACTTGATGCTCGACGATCCCGAGTTGAGGACGAGGACCGTGTCCGACATCGCTAATCGCCGGCCTCGGCCGGCGTGTTGCCGCCGGCGCTGTTTTGCCAGACCCAGTCACGAATCTCAGGCATGTCTTCACCGTGCTCGCGGACATAACGGGAGTGTTCGATCAGTCTGTCGCGGAATTGCTGCTTCACCTGAGCGGCCTTGGTCGCCAGTCCCGGCACGCGTTCGATCGCCTCGATCGCGAGGTGGTAGCGGTCGAGTTCGTTGAGCACGACCATGTCGAAGGGCGTCGTCGTGGTGCCCTCCTCGGCAAAGCCGCGCACATGCATGCCGGCATGGTTGGTGCGATTATAGGTCAGCCGGTGAATGAGATAGGGATAGCCGTGATAGGCAAAGATCACAGGCTTGTCGCGCGTGAACAGGCTGTCGAAGTCGCGGTCGGACAGGCCGTGCGGATGCTGCTCCCTCGGCTGCAGCGTCATGAGGTCGACGACGTTGACGACGCGGATCTTCAAGTCCGGCAGCGCCTTGCGTAGGAGGTCGACGGCAGCGAGCGTCTCCAGCGTCGGCACGTCGCCGGCGCAGGCCATGACGACGTCGGGCTCGCCCTTTCCGTCCTCCGTGCCCGCCCAGGTCCAGATGCCGATGCCGGCATCGCAATGCGTCGCCGCGTCCTGCATCGACAGCCATTGCGGCGCCGGCTGCTTGCCGGCGACGATTACGTTGATGCGGTTATAGGTGCGCAGGCAGTGGTCGGCGATCCAGAGCAGCGTGTTGGCATCCGGCGGGAAGTAGATGCGGACGATGTCGGCCTTCTTGTTGGCGACGAGATCGACGAAACCGGGGTCCTGATGGCTGAAGCCGTTATGGTCCTGGCGCCAGACATGCGAGGTCAGCAGATAATTGAGCGAGGCGATCGGACGCCGCCACGGCAGCTCCCGCGTCACCTTCAGCCATTTGGCGTGCTGGTTGAACATGGAATCCACGATGTGGATGAAGGCCTCGTAGCAGGAGAAGAAGCCGTGCCGTCCGGTGAGCAGATAGCCCTCCAGCCAGCCCTGGCAGAGATGCTCGCTCAGCACCTCCATGACGCGGCCGTCCTGGGCGAGGTGCACGTCGTAAGGCTCGGTGGGCTCCATCCAGACGCGTTCGGTGGCTTCGAACACTGCGTCGAGCCGGTTCGATGCCGTCTCGTCCGGGCCCATGATGCGGAAGTTGCGCTCCTTCGCGTTGAGGCGGATGACATCGCGCAGGAATTTGCCGAGCTCGCGCGTCGCTTCCGCAACGACTTCGCCGGGCTGCGTCACCTCGATCGCGAAGCTGCGGAAGTCGGGCAGCTTCAGCTCCTTCTTCAGCACGCCGCCATTGGCATGCGGATTGGCGCCCATGCGCCTGACGCCTTCGGGCGCAAGCGCCTGAAGCTCGGCAACGAGCGCGCCGTTGCCATCGAACAGCTTTTCCGGCTCGTAACTGCGCATCCAGTCTTCGAGCACCTTGAGATGCTCCGGGTTCTCGCGGCAGCCTGCGACTGGCACCTGATGCGCGCGCCAGAAGCCCTCCACCTTCTTGCCGTCGACCTCCTTCGGGCCGGTCCAGCCCTTGGGGCTGCGCAGCACGATCATCGGCCAGCGCGGCCGCTCGACGGTTGTGCGGCCGTCGCGGGCATGTTGCTGGATCGAGCGGATGCTGGCGAATGCAACGTCGAGCGCATCGGCCATGGCCTGGTGCATCAATTTGGGATCGTCGCCGCTGACGAACAGCGGCTCGTGGCCGAACCCGCGCAAGAGGTCGCGGATCTCCGCGTCCTGCATCCGCCCAAGCACGGTGGGGCCCGCGATCTTGTAGCCGTTGAGATGCAGGATCGGCAGCACCGCCCCGTCATGGGCAGGGTTCAGGAACTTGTTGGAGTGCCAGGACGCAGCGAGCGGGCCGGTCTCGGCCTCGCCGTCGCCGACCACGCAGGCGACAATCAAATCCGGGTTGTCGAATGCGGCGCCATAGGCGTGCACCAGCGCATAGCCGAGCTCGCCGCCCTCGTGGATCGAGCCCGGCGTTTCCGGCGCCGCGTGGCTCGGGATGCCGCCGGGGAAGGAGAACTGCCGAAACAGCTTGCGCAATCCGTCCGCGTCGCGCGCAATATCGGGATAGATCTCGCTGTAGCTGCCTTCGAGATAAGTGTTGGCGACCATGCCCGGACCGCCATGGCCGGGACCGCAGACATAGATCACGCTGACATCGAGCGCGCGGATGACGCGGTTGAGATGGGCATAGATGAAGTTCAGCCCCGGCGTCGTGCCCCAATGTCCGAGCAGACGCGGCTTGATGTGCTCGGGCCGCAGCGGCTCGCGCAGCAGCGGATTGTCGAGCAGGTAGATTTGCCCGACCGAGAGGTAGTTGGCGGCGCGCCAATAGCGATCGAGCAGATCGAGGTCGCTGCTCGCTTCGGCCGTTTTTTGTTGGATTGTCATGTTCCTGCCGACCTTCACTTCGCGATCGTCACCAACCCGGTTCCGGGGCGATCGATCCGTCGGGCATGAAACGGGATGGTCGTGACGGCCGTGTTGCGTGAGGTCAAAGGCAGGCGCGCGAAGTTTGGGCAGCTCTACTGTGCATGGGGTTGTTTTCACGTTTTTGGTTTGTGTTCTTGATTTGTTCCTATGTCGTGCTATCTTGGCTGCATGAGTCCAGCATCCTCTCATGCTCTCAAGCACCCGCCGGTCACGGCGCCCTCCGAGCCGGCGGGTGCGCCTTCAGATTTCCCCGAGCTTGGCGTCGCCATCGACCGCGCCCGACGGCGAGGGCGGGGCGCGCAGTCCAACGCCAGCGGCCGTTACGAGGCCGAGGCGCGCGTCGCTTTCGACGACGGCTGGCAGAGCCTCGACGAGCTGCCGCCGTTCAAGACGAGTGTCGCCATCGACACCTCGCGCAAGGTGATCACCCGCAACGATTCCCCCGACATCGGTTTCGACCGCTCGATCAATCCCTATCGCGGCTGCGAGCACGGCTGCGTCTATTGCTTCGCGCGGCCGACCCACGCCTATCTCGGTCTGTCGCCGGGGCTCGACTTCGAGTCGAAACTGTTCGTGAAGCCCGAGGCGCCTTCGCTGCTCGAGAAGGAGCTTGCGGCTCCCGGCTACGAGCCGCGGATGATCGCGATCGGCACCAACACCGATCCCTACCAGCCGATCGAGCGCGAGCGCAAAATCATGCGCGGCATTCTGGAAGTGCTGGAGCGCGCAGGGCATCCCGTCGGCATCGTCACCAAGTCGGCGCTGGTGCTGCGCGACATCGACATTCTCCAGCGGATGGCCAAGCGCAACCTCGCCAAGGTCGCGATCTCGGTCACCTCGCTCGATCCGAAGCTGGCGCGCACCATGGAGCCGCGGGCCTCGACGCCGCCGAAACGGCTGGAGGCGCTCAAGCAGCTCTCGGACGCCGGCATTCCCACCACGGTGATGGTCGCGCCCGTGATCCCGGCACTGAACGATTCCGAGATCGAGCGCATCCTCGACGCCGCCGCCCATGCCGGGGTCAAGGAAGCCGCCTATGTGCTGCTGCGGCTGCCACTGGAGGTGCGCGATCTCTTCCGCGAATGGCTGATGGCGAACTATCCGGACCGCTATCGCCACGTCTTCACCCTGATCCGAGACATGCGCGGCGGGCGCGACTACGACGCCAAATGGGGCGAGCGGATGAAGGGCACCGGACCGATGGCTTGGACCATCGGCCGCCGCTTCGAGATCGCCTGCGAGAGGCTCGGCCTCAACAAGCGGCGCTCCAAGCTGACCATTGATCACTTTGCGCGGCCGAAGCGGAACGGTGATCAGCTCAGCCTGTTTTGAGCGGACACGTGCAAGAGGTGTCGCATGCTCAAGGAACTCGCGGTGCCGGTGCCGCGGCTGACCGTCATCACGCTCGGTGTGAACGACATCCGCGCCAGCATCGCCTTCTACGACGCGCTCGGTTTCTCGCGCCGGCTGAAGGAGACCGGCGAGGCGGTTGCGTTCTACGACACCGGCGGTCCGGTGCTAGCGCTTTATCACTGGGATCGGCTCGCCGCAGACGCGTCCTTGGAGGACCAGCCGAGGCCCACGACCTTTCGCGGCATGACGCTTGCCTGGAATTGCGTGACCCGCGAGGAGGTCGACGAGGTGCTGGCATTCGCCGTCGAGAAGGGGGCCACCTTGCTGAAGGCGGCGCACGCGACCGATTACGGCGGCTATTGCGGCTATTTTGCCGATCCCGATGCACATGTCTGGGAAGTCGTGGTCGCACCCGGCATCGAGGTGGGCGAGGACCGGCGGGTGCATCTGGCGGAGTAGGGCGGGCGGCCTGAATAACGGGAATATCGTGGGTTCCCGGTTGCGCTGGCGAAGCCCCCTGGCGCACGATCCCGGCCATGATTCGGGACCCCTCCGCCAAGACCCCAGCCAAAGCCGCGCCGAAGAAAAAGGCCGCGCCGAAGGCTGTGCCCGCCAAGGCGGCAAAGATATCTGCGGCCGATGCTGCGAAGGTCCCTGCCGGTAGGAAAGGCATCATTGCCGTTGCTGCCCCCAGCTTCCGCCGCGAGCGCGTGCTGATCAAGCGCGGCGTCTGGCCGGTCGCGGGCTGCGACGAGGCTGGCCGCGGCCCGCTCGCAGGCCCCGTGGTGGCCGCCGCGGTGATTCTCGATCCCGACCGGATTCCCCGCGGCATCGACGATTCCAAGCGCCTGACCGCCGAGGAGCGCGAAAAGCTGTTCGACAAGATCTGCGCCACCGCGCAGGTCTCGGTCGCCGTCGCCTCGCCGGCGCGAATCGACCGCGACAACATCCTGCGCGCCTCGCTGTGGGCGCTGAAGCGCGCCGTGGTGGCCCTGCCCGAGGCGCCCAGGCACGTCTTCGTCGACGGCCGCGACCGGCTCGACACCGCATGCGACTGCGAGGCCGTGATCGGCGGCGACGGTATCGTGCTCTCGATCGCGGCGGCCTCCATCGTCGCCAAGGTCACCCGGGACCGGCTGATGTGCGCACTGGCGCAGGACTGCCCGGGCTACGGCTTCGAGCAGCACAAGGGCTACGCCGTCCCCGAGCATCTCGACGCGCTTGATCGCCTCGGCCCTTCCATCCACCACCGCAGCTTCTTCGCTCCCGTCGCCGCCGCCCGCGCCAAGCACATGCCCTGGACCGTCGAGCCGGTGCAGGATCTGTTCTCGGTCACCGAGGTCGAGGTGCAGGTGGAGGCGAGCGTCGAGATCGACGCTTCCGTAAATCTCTAGCGATCCTCCTACAGCTTTCCCATCCGTCATGGCCGGGCTTGACCCGGCCACCCACGTCTTACCAGCGGCACGAAGAACGTGGATGCCCGCGCCTTCGCCGCGCCGAAGCGGCTTCGGCCGCGCAGGCGGGACAAGCCCGGGCATGACGAACTGCGGCGGTTGCCACAACCCGTGACGCCCTTTATCAAAACAGACGTGAGCGAATAGGGCCGGCTGGACGGGTTGGCTGCACCTTCGGACGTTGCATGCGGTTTACCTCCCTGGTCATCGAGCTCATTCGCGCCCGGCCGCGGCTGATCGTTTGGATTGCGGTGCTGCTGCAGGCTGCGATGTGGCTGTTCGTGGCGCTGGTGTTCTACCGCAGCCCGCCCGGCACTCTCGCGACCCTTCTGGCCTTCGGCAGGGAATACCAGGTCGGCACCGATCTCGGCCCGCCGCTTGCCATCTGGCTCGCCGACATCGCCTATCGCGCCGCCGGCGGCCACATGCTCGGCGTCTATGTGCTCGCCCAGCTCTGCGAGATCGCGACCTTCATCGCGCTCTATCATCTCTCCCGTGCCGTGGTCGGCTCGCAGCAGGCGGTGCTCGCCGTGCTCCTGACCATGACGGTGCTGGCCTTCTCCTCGTCCGCGCTGGACTTCGGTCCGCTGATCCTGGCGCGGCCGCTCTGGGCGCTCTTGCTGCTGCACTCCTGGCAGATCATCGGCCAGCGCCGAGGCAATGCGTGGTTCGCCTGGTCGATCGAAGCCGGCCTCCTGCTGCTGACGACGCCCGCCGCGATCTTCCTGCTGCTGCTGATCGTCGTCTTCGCGGTCTCGACCGCCGGCGGCCGCCGGACGCTGCGCGGACTCGATCCGCTGTTCGCGCTAATCGTCGTCGCCGTGCTGGCGCTGCCCTATGCGGTCTTTCTGATGCGGGCCGAGACGCCGACGCTGCCGGCCTTGCCGCCAGTCGCCGAGCTCAACGACCGCGCGCTGCATGCGGTCTGGCTGCTCGGCGGCCTCGTGCTCGGGGCGGCGGCGATCCCGGCGCTGACCTTTCTCAACACCGGAATGTTCGCCGGCAAGGGCGAGGAGCCGCCGATCATCTACCGCCCGCCGGTCGAGCCGCTCGCGCGCAACTTCGTCTATTTCTTCGCGTTCGCTCTGCCGCTCGGCGCAGTGCTGATCTCCGGCCTGCTGGGGCTCGATTCCGTCGTCGGCGGCCCCGGCGTCGTGCTGATCATGACGGGGCTCGCCGTGGTCGTCGCGGCCGGCGATCTCATCGCGATGCGCCGCGCGCGCATGCTGCGCATGGTCTGGGCCGCCGCCGTTGCCGCGCCCGCCGCCGGCGTGGTGCTCGGCGTCTTGTTCCTGCCCTGGACGGGCACTAGCGAAATTGCGACCTCGATGCCGGCGCGCGCGATCTCGGACTTCTTCGACGAGAGCTTCGCCCGCCGCACCAACCATCGCCTGCGCGCCGTCGCCGGCGAGACCCAGCTCGCTAGCCTGATCGCGCTGCATTCCGGCCGGCCGCATTTGTTCATCGACGCCGCCCCCGCGCGGACGCCGTGGATGAGCCAGACCAAGTTCAGCGAGACCGGCGGCGTCGTGGTCTGGCGCGCCTCCGATACCGCGGGCACGCCGCCGCCGGAGATCCTCAAGCGCTTTCCCGGCATCGTGCCGGAAGTCCCGCGCGCCTTCGAATGGCTGGTGACCGGCCGCCAGCAGCTGTTGCGCATCGGCTGGGCCATCGTGCGGCCGAAGGGGACGTAGGTCGGTGTCATTCCGGGGCGCGGCGAAGCCGCGAGCCCGGAATCCATTCATCCACCAACTCTGCCGCTCGATGGATTCCGGGCTCTCGCTTCGCGAGCCCCGGAATGACGGCGTGGGCGTCGTTACACGGCGCCCTGCGCCAGCGCCTTCGCAATCGCCCGCAGATCCTGCCAGGCCAGCCGCTTGTAGGCCGGCGAGCGCAAGAGATAGGCCGGGTGAAACGTCGGCAGCGCGCGGATCACGCGCTGGCCGGTGTCGTAGTCGAACCAGCGCCCGCGCGTGCGCATGATGCCTTCGCGCGTCGACAGCAGCGTCTGCGTCGAAGGGTTGCCGAGCGTCACCAGCACGTCGGGGTTCACCAGCTCGATCTGGCGCTGGATGAAGGGCAGGCAGATTTGCGTCTCCTGCGGCGTCGGCGTGCGGTTGCCGGGCGGCCGCCAGGGAATGACGTTGGCGATGTAGGCGGTGGTGCGGTTGAGGCCGATGGCTCCGATCATCAGATCGAGCAGCTTGCCGCTGCGCCCGACGAAAGGCAGTCCCTCGATGTCCTCGTCGCGGCCCGGCGCCTCGCCGACGAACATGATGCGCGCCTGCGGGTTGCCATCGGCAAACACCAGCCGCGTCGCGGTGTGCTTCAACGCGCAGCCCTCGAAATTCTGCATCAGCTCGCGCAGCGCCTCCAGGGTCGGCGCGGTGCGTGCAGCCTCGCGTGCCGAGGCGATGGCGACGTCCGGTGCAGGCGCGGCTTCGCCGCGCATGACCGCGGGCGCGGCGACCGGCCGCGGCGCTTCGGCTGGCGGGGCCGCGCGCGGGCTGGGTGGCGGCGCATCGATTTCCGCCAGGCGGTCTATCGGTTCCTCCGCGAGCGCGCAGTCGACACCGGCCTCCAGATAGAAGGCGAGCAGCTCTCGGACGGTGGGTGCGGGTTCGGGGATCATGGGAAAGTCTGACTTTTATAGCATAGCGTTTTCAAGCGAGGTGGACACCGGTTCGCGTGAAGAAAACGCGTTAAGAAATGATCGGGACCTCCCCGGTTCTGGCGTACCAGAACCGGGGGTGGTCCCGTTTGGGCGGCCTTGCATCCCGGCGGAACGCGATTCCGAGGTTGTCCTACCCGGAAAAATCGGAAACAAGAGGGCGCAAACGACCAAGGACCGTCTCAAGGGCTGAGATCAGATGAGCACCGAAGAACTTCCCCCGCGCGAATCCATGGAATTCGACGTCGTCATCGTCGGCGCCGGCCCGTCGGGTCTGTCGGCCGCGATCCGGCTCAAGCAGCTCAACGCCGAGCTCAACGTCGTCGTGGTGGAGAAGGGCTCCGAGGTTGGTGCGCACATCCTCTCGGGCGCCGTGATCGATCCCGCGGGCCTCGACAAGCTGATCCCGGACTGGCGCGAGGATGCCGACTGCCCGCTGAAGACGCAGGTCAAGGACGACCGCTTCTACTGGATGACCGGCGGCGGCGCGATCAAGCTGCCGAATTTCATGATGCCGCCGCTGATGAACAATCATCACTGCTACATCGGCTCGCTCGGCAATGTCTGCCGCTGGCTGGCGCGCAAGGCCGAGGCGCTTGGCGTCGAGATCTATCCGGGCTTTGCGGCGGCCGAGGTGCTCTATGACGAGGAGGGCAAGGTCAAGGGCATCGCCACCGGCGACATGGGCATCGGCCGCGACGGCAAGCCGAAGGATTCCTTCACCCGCGGCATGGAATTGCTCGGCAAGTACACGCTGTTCGCCGAAGGCGCCCGCGGCAGCCTGACCAAGCAGCTCATCAACAAGTTCGCGCTCGACGCCAAGAGCGAGCCGCCGAAGTTCGGCATCGGCCTCAAGGAGGTCTGGCAGATCGATCCCGCCAAGCACCAGAAGGGCTTGATCCAGCATTCATTCGGCTGGCCGCTTGACCTCAAGACCGGTGGCGGCTCGTTCCTTTATCACTACGACGACAATCTCGTCGCCGTCGGCTTCGTCGTGCATCTGAACTACGACGATCCCTATCTGTCCCCATTCGACGAATTCCAGCGCTTCAAGACCCATCCCTCGATCCGCGGCACCTTCGAAGGCGCCAAGCGGCTCGCCTACGGCGCGCGCGCGATCACCGAGGGTGGCTATCAGTCGGTGCCGAAGCTGAGCTTCCCCGGCGGCGCGCTGATCGGCTGCGCGGCCGGCTTCGTCAACGTGCCGCGCATCAAGGGCGTGCACAATGCGATGGGCACTGGCATGCTGGCTGCCGAACATGTTGCGGCCGCGCTCGCCGCCGACCGCGCCAATGACGAGCTCGTCGAATACGAGAACGCCTGGCGTTCCTCATCGGTCGGCAAGGACCTGTTCCTGGTCCGCAACGTCAAGCCATTGTGGTCGAAGTTCGGCACCGTGCTCGGCGTCGCGCTGGGCGGCTTCGACATGTGGTGCAATACGCTGTTCGGCGCCTCACTGTTTGGCACGCAGTCGCACGTCAAGCCCGACCGCGCCACGCTCGATTCGGCCAAGAGCCACGCGCCCAGGAACTACCCGAAGCCCGACGGCAAGATCACGTTCGACAAGCTGTCCTCGGTGTTTTTGTCCAACACCAATCACGAGGAGGACCAGCCGATCCATCTGAAGGTCACGGACATGAACCTCCAGAAGACGTCCGAGCACGACGTCTATGCCGGCCCCTCGAACCGCTATTGCCCGGCTGGCGTCTATGAATGGATCGAGGAGGGCTCCGGCCCGCGCTTCCAGATCAACGCCCAGAACTGCGTCCACTGCAAGACCTGCGACGTGAAGGATCCCAACGGCAACATCACCTGGGTTCCCCCGGAGGGCGGCGGCGGCCCGAACTACGAGGCGATGTGAGGACATCGCAGGTGACCAGGCGCACGTTCCCGTGAGGACGAGGCTGCGGCGACCCGCCGCGGCCACGATAAGGCCATAGTGGCGGCGTCTTGGGGCGCTGGCGCGGTTTCAATGGGCCGGTTTGGGCGTGCGGAGGGGATCTTCCCGGGTCCGAATCCTTGCGGCGAAGCGCCAAAAGCGGCATTGTCGGCCTGACGGTTCCGGGCCCGGATGTCACCGGCCGCGTTCGCTTGCGATACGGTCTTCTGCTGCAAACCCAGGCACCACCCAACTCAAGGCGAGCCCTGATGTTTTCAAATCGTTTCAACCGCTGGACTGCTGCCGCCATCGCCCTCATGGGCACCGCGATCGCGACGGTCCCCGGCGCGGTCCTGGCGCAGACGCCGGATCATCCGGAAAACACGGCGGCGCAATTTCCGACGCGAAACGATCTGAAGTCGCTCACCGGCGCCGGCAGCTATCTCGCCGCCCGCCATGCTAGCGTTGAGCGCGACGCGACCTCGGCCGCCGCATTCTACCGTTCGGCGCTCCGCACCGATCCCAAGAACAACGAGCTGCTCGACCGTGCCTTCATCTCGTCGGTCGCCGACGGCGACATCGAGGAGGCGGTCAAGCTCGCCGAGCGCATCCTCACCATCGACAAGACCAACCGCGTCGCCCGTCTCGTCGTCGGCGTGCACGATCTCAAGCTGAAGAAGTACGTCGCGGCGCAGACCAACATCAACCAGTCGATCCGTGGTCCGATCACCGATCTCGTCGCCACGCTGCTGTCGGGCTGGGCCGCCTATGGTGCGGGCGATGCCAAGGGTGGTGTCGCCACCATCGACAAGCTGACAGGTCCGGAATGGTATCCACTGTTCAAGGATCTCCACACCGGCATGATCCTGGAGCTCTCCGGCAAGGAGAAGGACGCCGGCACGCGCTTCGAGCGCGCCTACAAGCTCGACGATTCCATGCTGCGCGTGACCGAGGCCTATGCGCGCTGGCTGTCGCGCAACAAGGATTCCGCCGCGGCGACCAATATCTACCAGGCCTTTGACAAGAAGCTGGCACGCCATCCGCTGATCCAGGAAGGCCTGCGCGAAACCAAGGCCGGCAAGAAGATGCCGCCGCTGGTCGATTCCGCGCAGGCCGGCGCCGCCGAAGCGCTCTACGGCATCGGCGCGACGCTGACCCGCCGCGGTGGCGAGGATCTGGCGCTGGTCTATCTCCAGCTCTCGCTCTACCTGCAGCCGACGCATCCGCTGGCACTGCTGTCGCTCGCCGATCTCTACGAATCGGTCAAGCGGCCGAAGATGGCGATCAAGGTCTACGAGCGCGTGCCCGCCAACTCGCCGCTCAAGCGCAACGCGCAGATTCAGCTCGCCATCGATCTCGATTCCGCCGACCGCACCGACGAGGCGATCAAGATCCTCAAGGGCGTCACCTCGGAGGATCCCAAGGACCTCGAAGCCATCATGGCGCTCGGCAACATCGAGCGCGGCCGCAAGCGGTTCGGCGATTGCGGCGCGACCTATTCACGAGGCATCGAGGTGCTGCCGCCCGGCAACGACAAGGCCAACAGCGTCTGGTACTATTATCGCGGCATCTGCCAGGAGCGCTCCAAGCAATGGGCCAAGGCCGAGGCCGACATGAAGAAGGCGCTGGAGCTGCAGCCCGATCAGCCGCACGTCCTCAACTATCTCGGCTATTCCTGGATCGACCAGGGCGTGAATCTCGACGAAGGCATGAAGATGATCAAGCGGGCCGTCGAGCAGCGTCCCGACGACGGCTACATCGTCGATTCCCTCGGCTGGGCCTATTACCGCATCGGCAATTTCGAGGAGGCAGTGAAGAACCTCGAACGCGCGATCGATCTCAAGCCCGAGGATCCGACCATCAACGACCACCTCGGCGACGCCTATTGGCGCGTCGGCCGCACGCTGGAGGCAAAATTCCAGTGGTCGCATGCGCGCGATCTCAAGCCCGAGCCGGAAGAGCTGCCGAAGATCGAGGCCAAGATCGCCAACGGCCTTCCCGACGACAATTCGAACTCTTCTGCGGCGCAGGCCGAAAAGAAGAAGGACGACGGCAGGGGCGGCTAAGCTAGGCGCATGATCCGGAAAAGTGTGGAGCGGTTTTCCGATCAGATCATGCGCAAACAAGTGAGTCTTGGGGGCTGATCGCCAATGTCGGCGTTGATTGAAGAGGGACGGGCGAAGGTCAATTTGAGCCTTCGCGTCGTCGGCCGTCGTGCCGATGGTTATCATGATCTCGAAAGCGTGGTCGCGTTTGCCGACTGCGCCGACCGGCTCACCTTGGAGCCGGGCGGGGAGCTGAAGCTCACCACGACTGGGCCGCTGGCTGCCGCCTGCGGCCACACAGCCGACAATCTCGTGCTCAAGGCCGCCAAGCTCCTTGCCGAGGCGATCCCTGGCCTGCAGCTGGGCGCCTTCGCGCTCGACAAGGTGCTCCCTGTTGCAGCCGGCATCGGCGGCGGCTCGGCGGATGCCGCGGCCGCGCTGCGGCTCCTGGCGCGTCTCAACGATCTGTCGCTCGATGATCCCCGCATTCAGAAGGTCGCGCTCGCAACCGGCGCCGACGTGCCGGTGTGCCTCCTCTCGCGCGCCTGCGACATGACCGGCGTCGGCGAGCAGCTGCTGCCGCTCGCGCTGCCGAGCATGCCTTGCGTCATGGTCAATCCGCGTGTGCCTGTCGCCACCAAGGACGTGTTCCAGGCGCTGGGCCTGCGCAACGGCGAGCTCCTGGTCGGCGTCACCGACGTCATCCGCGCTCCGGCCTGGCCGGAGGAGGGTGCCTCGATTTCCGATTGGGTCGAGGTTCTCGAGACCGTCGCCAACGATCTCGAAGCGCCCGCGCTGCGGATCGAGCCTGTGATCGGCGAGGTGCTGGACGCCTTGCGCGATTCCGCCGGCGTCAAGCTCGCCCGCATGTCCGGCTCGGGCGCGACGTGCTTTGCGATCTACGGCGCATCTGAGGAGGCACATGCCGCGGCCGAAACGATCCGGCGCGATCACCCGGCCTGGTGGGTGCATGCGGGCACGTTGAGCTAGCCTTCGTCCTCATTGAGCTCGAGAAACCGCCGGATCTCACCCAACACCTCCTGCGGCTTGTCGTGCTGCAGCCAGTGTCCCGCCCCGGCAATAGTCTTAACGCTCGCGTTCTGGAAGTATCGCTCCAGGCCGGCGGAGCGAGCGCCCGCTAGAAAGCTTTCGCCGGCATTGAGCAGCAGCGTCGGGCACGTGATCCGCGACCACAGCTCGATGTGATCGTCGGGCCAGAGCCGATGTGGCGCGGAGGCGCGCTGATAGGGATCGAATTTCCAGCTGTAGCTGCCGTCCTCGTTCTGCCGCGCGCCATGCCTGGCGAGATGCAGCGCGAGGTCCCGTGACAGGCGCTTGTTGTGAAGCACCATCTGCGCGGCCGCGTCCTCGAGGCTCGGATAGCGGCGCGGGGTGCGGTCGTGGAGCTTGTCGAGCTGGCTAACCCATCTGCCGATGCGCTCATGCGCCGGCGGCTTCGGTGTGTCCGGCAACATGGTCACGCCGTCGAGGACGACGAGCCTCGTGACCTGTTCGGGGAATGCGCCCGAAAAGATCAGGCTCACCATGCCCCCCATCGAATGGCCGATGAGAGTGACCTGAGGCGTGGCTAAGGTGCGAACCAGCTGCGCGACATCGTAGACATATTCGGTGAGTGCGTAGCTGCCGCCTTTCGTCCAGTCGGAATCGCCGTGACCACGGAGGTCGGGCGCGACGACGCGAAAATGCGGTTGCAGCGAGCGCGCGATGTGATCCCAGCTGCGGCAATGATCGCGGCCGCCGTGCACCAGGATGGCGACCGGTGCACCCTCGTTGCCCCAGTCGGCGTAGTGCAGCCGCAGGCCGTGCGATTCATAGAAGCGGCTTTGCGGGGCGCTAGCCATTGGCCGGCCGCCGCGCCAGGGCGAGCGAGAGGCCGAGGCCCGCGATGAAGACGCCGGAGCCCTGCGTGAGGCGACGCATCAGAAGCGGCCGTCCGGTCAGCTGCGCGCGCGTCGCGGAGGCCATCAGCACCACCACGACATCGGCGAGCGTGTTCAGGGCCACGGAGATCGCACCGAGCAGGATGAATTGCAGCGTTGGGTTCGAGTCCGACGGATCGAGAAACTGTGGAATGAAGGCGAGGAAGAATGCCGCGGTCTTCGGATTGAGCGCTTCGACCAGTACGCCGTCGCGAAATGCGCGCTTGTCGCCGATCGGCTCGCTCCCGAGCGACAGGTTGTTGCCGGCGCTGCGAAACGTCTTGATGCCGAGCCAGACCAGATAGAGCGCGCCGACGAATTTCACGGCGGCAAACAGCTCCGCGCTGGCCAGGATGATGGCGGAGATGCCGAGGCTGCCCGCGACCACATGAACCAGTCCGCCCAGCGCCGTGCCCGCGGTCGAGGCGAAGCCGCTGCCACGCCCCTCCGACAAGGTTCGCGCCGCGACGTAAAAAATGCCAGGGCCGGGAACGGCGGCAATGAGGAGAGCTGCGGCCAGGAACAGCCAGAAATTCGTTTCGATCATGCCGTTTTCGTAGCGGAGCGGGCGGCGATTGCAAGGCCTCTCGCTTATCCCAGCCGGCGCAAGATCACGCTGGCATTGACCCCGCCGAAGCCGAACCCGTTGGAGATGGCATGCTGCATCGGCATCGGCCGCGCGCTGCCTGCGACGATATCGATGCCTTCGGCGCCCGCATCGGGGTTTTCGAGATTGAGCGTGGGCGGCGCGATCTGGTCGCGCAACGCGAGCACGGTGAAAACCGCTTCCAGCCCGCCGGCGGCGCCGAGCAGGTGACCCGTGGCCGATTTGGTCGCGCTCACGGCAATGCCGCGGTTGCGGCCGAACAGCGCGCCGATGGCGCCTAGCTCGCTTTCGTCGCCGGCCGGTGTCGAGGTCGCGTGCGCGTTCAGGTGCTGCACATCCGCGGGCGCAAGCTTGGCCTGCCGAAGCGCGATCTCCATGGCGCGGCGGGCACCATCGCCATCCGGCGGCCCCGAGGTCATGTGATAGGCGTCCGCGGTCGTGCCGTAGCCGACGATCTCGGCGATCGGCGTCGCGCCGCGCGCCTGCGCATGCTCCAGCGCCTCGATCACCAGGATGCCGGCGCCTTCGCCCATCACGAAACCGTCGCGGTTGCGATCGAACGGACGCGAGGCGCGCGCGGGCTCGTCGTTGAAGCCGCTCGACAGTGCGCGCGCCGCCGCAAAGCCGCCGACGCTGACGATGTCGATGCAGGCCTCCGCGCCGCCGCAGATCGCAACGTCAACTTCGCCTGATCGGATCATGCGTGCGGCATCGCCGATCGCCTGCACGCCGGCGGCGCAGGCCGTGACGGGCGTGCCCAGCGCGCCCTTGTAGCCGTATTTGATCGAGATGTGGCCGGCGGCGAGATTGGCGAGGAACGAGGGGATCGTGAACGGCGACAGCCGGCGCGCGCCGCGCTGCGCGGTGATGCGCACCGCCTCCGCCATCGCAGGAAAGCCGCCGACGCCGGAGGCGATGATCGTCGCGGTGCGCTCGAGCGCGCCAGCATCCTGCGGTGTCCATTTGGCTTGCGCGACGGCTTCTGCCGTCGCGAGCAGCGCGAACAGGATGAAGCGGTCCATCTTGCGCTGATCCTTGGGCGCGGCAGCCTGCGCCGGATCAAAACCGCCTTCGGCATCATCGGTCTTATCGGGCACGAGGCCTGCAATGCGCGCCGGCAGCGCCTCTGCCCATTCCGGCAACGGGCGCAGCCCGCTTTGCCCGGCGAGCAGCCGCCGCCACGTCAATTCGACGCCGCAGCCAAGCGGCGACACCGCGCCCATTCCCGTCACGACGATACGACGCATGTCAGTCTCCAGCCGGCGCGACGGCCGGGTTCATGGCCTTGAGCGAAGCAAGCCGTGCGCGCATGCCGCGGCTGGCGCGGGGACCTGCGACGACGACCGCATTGGCGAGCGTGATCGGGCGCTTGTCGGCGGCATCGACCACAATCGGCTCGAGCGGGCGGATGTCGCTCCGGTTCGCCAGCAGGATGGATTCGCCTTTCGGCGCCAGATGCTTGTTGCCCCAGGCGAGCAGCGTAGCGATCACGGGGAAGAAATCCCGCGCCTTGTCCGTCAGCACATATTCGTAGCGCGGCGGGCGCTCCTGATAGCGGCGACGCACGAACATGCCGCTTTCGGTCAGATGCGCCAGCCGCCGCGACAGGATGTTCGGCGCAATGCCGAGGCTTTGCGAGAACTCGTCGAACCTCGTCGCCCCCTGAAACGCATCGCGCAGAATCAGGATACTCCACCATTCGCCGACCGTCTCTACCGCGCGGCCGACCGGGCATTCCAGGATCGAAGGGGATTTGGGTTGCATGCGGGCAAGGTAGGTCAGTCACTTGCAAAATGCAAGTAACTGCGCGGGGAGGCATGTGGAGTGAGGGAGGCTGGATTCTGCTGGTGAGATGAAGCGCGCTCTCGTGCCCCGGACGCAGCGCAGCGCCCCCTAGCGGTGCGCTGCAGAGCCGGGACCCATATTGATCATGATTGCGGATGTCGCATGGGTCCCGGCTCTGCGCAGCAGCGTTTCACGCTGCAGCGCGTCCGGGACACGAGAGCAAGCGGTGCCGTCGCGGCGTACTCCGTCATTGCGAACGCAGCGAGGCAATCCAGACTGTTTCCGCGGCGGGATTCTGGATTGCTTCGCTGCGCTCGCAATGACGGGTGCAGGGAGCGCGCAAAGCGTGAGCGTCAGTCGCCTAATGCGATCTTGCCAAGCAGAACGCCACGACCTGCTCCAGCGCGCTCTTCATCGGCGAGGGCGGGAACAGCGCCAGCGCATCCACGGCCATGGCGCCGTAGTGCTGGGCGCGGATCAGCGTGTCCTCGAGCGCGCGGTGCTTGTTCATCAGGCCGATGGCGTGATCGAGATCGGAATCGCCGATCTCGCCGCGCTCGAGCGCCCGGATCCAGAAGGCGCGCTCGGTGTCGTTGCCGCGGCGGAAGGCGAGCACGACGGGCAGCGTGATCTTGCCTTCGCGGAAATCGTCGCCGGTGTTCTTGCCGAGCTTGGCGCTCTTGCCGCCGTAGTCGAGCACGTCGTCGACGAGCTGGAAGGCGATGCCGAGATTCATGCCGACCGAGCGGCAGGCAGTCTGCTCCGCCTTCGGGCGGTTCGCGATCACGGGGCCGACCTCGCAGGCGGCGGCGAACAATTCGGCGGTCTTGCCGCGGATCACGGCGAGATATTCGTCCTCGGTGGTCGCGGTGTTCTTGGCGGCGGCGAGCTGCATCACCTCGCCCTCGGCGATGGTGGCGGCCGCCGCGGAGAGGATGTCGAGCGCGCGCAGCGAGCCGACCTCGACCATCATGCGGAAGGCCTGGCCGAGCAGGAAGTCGCCGACCAGCACGCTTGCCTCGTTGCCCCAGAGCATGCGCGCCGACAGCTTGCCGCGGCGCATCTCGCTCTCGTCGACCACGTCGTCGTGGAGCAGGGTGGCGGTGTGCATGAACTCGACGCTGGCAGCTAACTTGATGTGGCCGTCACCGGTGTAGCCGGCGAGGTTGGCCATGGCGAGCGTCAGCATCGGGCGCAGGCGCTTGCCGCCCGAGGAGATCAAGTGGTTGGCCACTTCAGGGATCATGGTCACGTCGGAGCCCGTCCGCGACAGGATCGTGGCATTGACGCGCTCCATATCGGGAGCGACAAGGGCAACCAGCTCTTCGATCGACGCGCCGGGGGTTTCGAAAGGTACGATGACGGCCACGCCGGTCTCCAATATTTGCCCCGGAAGGGCTATTCTGATGGAAATACAATAGAAACTGGCGGCGGATGCGGCAAGGGCCGCGGAACCATTGACATTTGCCGCGTTAGCCACTTTCAGGCAGGAGACCTCCGTTTTGCGTGAACTGGTTCGGACCAACGATATGGTGCTGGTGTCGGCGATTGGCGCGCTGCTCGACGGCGCCAACATCCATCATCTGGTGCTGGACCAGAACATGAGCATCATCGAGGGGTCTCTCGGCATTCTGCCGCGGCGGATCCTGGTTCATGAGGACGACGCCGAGGAAGCCAGGGCGCTCCTCACCGAGGCAGGCCTCAGCCACGAACTGCGCGGCGATGATTGAGGCCGCGGATATTACCGAGGACGCGTTTCTCGGCGGGCAGTTGCGCTTGATGCAGAAGCGGTCAGGCCACCGCGCCGGGCACGACGCCATCCTGCTGGCAGCAGCGACCGACGCTAAGGCGGGTGACCGCGTGGTCGAGCTTGGCGCCGGCGTCGGCACGGCGGGCCTTGCGCTGGCGCGGCGCGTCGCGGGGATCAGGCTCAGCCTGGTCGAGATCGATCCGGAACTGGCGCAGCTCGCGCGGGCCAACGCCGCCGCGAACGCGATTCCTGCCGAGGTCATCGTGCTCGACGTCACCGCCGACGCGCAGGCGTTTGCAGCGAACGGACTTCTGCCCGACGGTTCCGACGCCGTATTGATGAACCCGCCCTTCAACGACCCCGCACGCCATCGCGGCTCGCCGGATCAGGCGCGCCACACCGCGCATGTGGCGAGGGAGGAGACGCTGCATGCGTGGGTGCATGCAGCCCGGCGCATTCTCCGATCGAGCGGCGTGCTGACCCTGATCTGGCGCGCGGACGGAATTGGCGACGTCGTGGCAGCGCTGTCACGCGGCTTCGGCAGCCTCGCGATCCTGCCGGTTCATGGCGAAGCGGGAAAGCCTGCCATCCGGGTGCTGGTGCGCGCAGTCAAAGGCGGCCGGGCACCGACGCAATTGCTGCCGGGCCTCATGCTCAACGAGGAGTCAAACGTGCCGAAGAAAGAGGTGAAGGATATTCTGGAGGGGAGGGCGGCGTTGCCGCTGGCGAGGCCGTGACGGCTTATTGCGGAAGCGATTCCGTCTGCTGCTCTTGCGGCGACGTAAAGTGAAGCGCCGTGAAAAGCGCACCGATCAGCAGCAACAGCAGATAGATCTTCATGGCGTTTCCTTCCGCTGCCTATTGCAGCTTCCCAACGCGGATTCTGCAAAACACGTTCCTGGCACTTTCAATGACACTCGCGTGATAAGAAATGGTTAATCAGAGGTAAGGCCATGGCCGAACAATTGAACGATCGTGAGAGTTCCGGCCTGGCCGACAAGCTCATGCAATATCTGCCGGCGCGCTTTCGTCCCGGCACGGCGGTCGTGCCGGTGGTGCGGCTGTCCGGTGTGATCGGTGCGGTGACGCCGCTGCGTCCGGGCCTGACGCTTGCCGGCGTCGCGCGGGTGCTCGAGCGCGCGTTTTCCTATCGGCACGCCAAGGCCGTGGCGCTGGTGATCAACTCGCCCGGCGGTTCGCCGGTGCAGTCGCGCCAGATCTACTTGCGCATCAAGCAGCTCGCCTCGGAGAAGAAGCTGCCGGTGCTCGTGTTCGTCGAGGACGTTGCGGCCTCCGGTGGTTACATGATCGCCTGCGCGGGCAACGAGATCATCTGCGATCCCTCCTCGATCCTCGGCTCGATCGGCGTGGTCGGCGGCAGTTTCGGTTTTCAGGAGGCGATCAGGCGGCTCGGCATCGAGCGGCGCCTCTACACCTCGGGCGAGCACAAGGCGATGCTCGACCCGTTTCTTCCGGAAAACCCGGATGACGTCATGAGGCTGAAGGCGATCCAGCGCGAGATCCACCAGATCTTCATCGCGCTGGTCAAGGAAAGCCGCGGCGCCCGGCTGAAGGGAGCGGACGATACGCTGTTCACGGGCGAATACTGGGCGGGGGACAGCGCGATCGCGCTGGGGCTCGCCGACAGCATCGGCGATCTCCGCTCAACTCTTCGTGCCCGTTATGGTGAGAAGGTTCTCACCCCCGTGATTGCGCAGCCGACCGGGCTGCTCTCCGGCCTTTTGGGCCGGAAATCGCCCGGCGCGGGGCAGCTTTCGGCCTTGGAATCAATGGCCGGGCTGCCGGACGAGCTGATCTCGGCGGTCGAGACGCGGGCGATTTGGGCGAAATTCGGGTTCTAGGTCTCGCGCTCCCGCGCCATTTCGCCCAGGCGGCGCCGATTGCGGCGCAGGTCCATCTGCGCAACAATGCGTGTGGGGGCTGAGCATGAGACGAGGATCGACCGATGCCGCCGTTCGTCGCTTTCGCGGGCGTCCTGGGCGGGCTTGCCGTGGTCCGCTGGGCCTACAAGACCGCCATCCGGATCAACCAGGAGCTGGAGGAGATGCGCCTGTCGCGCGTCACCGAGGCCGCCCGCATGGGGGATATCCAGACGCTGAAGCGTGACCCCGTGACCGGAGCTTACCGGCCGGGTTAGGGCACACCTCCACGCGTTCGTCATTCCGGGGCTCGCGAAGCGAGAACCCGGAATCCATCGAACCACGGAGTGAGCGGCGCAATGGATTCCGGGCTCGCCCTGCGGGCGCCCCGGAGTGACGCCCGAATCCGGCCCCTTCGCCTTGATTCCCATCCCCGCCGTCGATACGGTCCCGCGCGATTCAAACCCCCCGCGAGAGCCCGATCTGACGATGGACGCCTCATTGCCCGCCCATATGCACCCGGAACGCTCGTTCCAGGGCTTCATCCTCGCGCTCCAGCGGTTCTGGGCCGAGCAGGGCTGCGTGATCCTGCAGCCCTACGACATGGAAATGGGCGCGGGCACCTTCCATCCGGCGACCACGCTGCGCGCGCTCGGGCCAAAGCCGTGGAACGCCGCCTATGTGCAGCCCTCGCGCCGGCCCAAAGACGGCCGTTACGGCGAGAACCCGAACCGGATGCAGCACTATTACCAGTTCCAGGTGATCATGAAGCCGTCGCCGCCGAACCTTCAGGAGCTGTACCTGAAGTCGCTCGCCGCGATCGGCATCGATTCCGCCGTGCACGACATCCGCTTCGTCGAGGACGATTGGGAGAGTCCGACGCTCGGCGCCTGGGGCCTCGGTTGGGAGTGCTGGTGCGACGGCATGGAAGTCAGCCAGTTCACTTATTTTCAGCAGGTCGCCGGCTTCGAATGCGCGCCGGTCGCGGGCGAGCTCACCTACGGCCTCGAGCGCCTCGCGATGTATGTGCAGGGCGTCGACCGCGTCTACGACCTCAATTTCAACGGACGCGACGGTGATCAGAAGGTCACCTATGGCGACGTGTTCCTGCAGGCCGAGCAGGAATATTCGCGGCACAATTTCGAGTATGCCGACACCGCGATGCTGTTCGAGCAGTTCAGGATGGCGGAGGCGGCCTGCAAAAAATATCTCGACGCGGGCTGGCGCGACGGCGGCAACCGGAAACAGCATCTGATGGCGCTGCCGGCCTACGACCAGTGCATCAAGGCGAGCCACGTCTTCAACCTGCTCGATGCCCGCGGCGTGATCTCCGTGACCGAGCGGCAGAGCTACATTCTGCGCGTGCGCGAGCTGGCAAAAGCGTGTGGCGAGGCCTGGACCCACACTGAAGCGGGCGGAGCGGCCTGATGCCCGATCTTTTGCTTGAACTGTTTTCCGAAGAAATTCCCGCGCGCATGCAGGCGAAGGCGGCGGACGATCTGCGCCGCATGGTCACCGACAAGCTGGTTGCCGAAGGCCTAGTCTATGAGGGCGCAAAGGCGTTCGCGACGCCACGCCGCCTTGCGCTCACCGTGCACGGCATCCCAGCGCGCCAGCCTGATCTGAAGACCGAGCGTCGCGGCCCGAAGGTCGGCGCGCCCGATGCGGCCGTGCAGGGCTTTCTCAAGGCAACCGGTTTGAAGTCGTTGGACGAAGCCAAAATCCAGCGCGACCCCAAGGGTGATTTCTACATCGGCTTGATCGAGAAGCCCGGCCGCGACGCGATCGACGTGCTCGCCGAGATCCTGCCTGTCATCATCCGCACCTTCCCCTGGCCCAAATCGATGCGCTGGGGCGCGCGCTCGGGCAAGCCCGGCTCGCTGAACTGGGTGCGTCCGCTGCACGCGATCACCGCGACCTTCGGCCCCGAGACCGAAGAGCCCGATGTCGTGAAATTCGAGGTCGACGGCATCGAGAGCGGCCAGACCACTTACGGTCATCGCTTCCTTGCGCCGGCGCCGATCTCCGTGCGCCGCTTCGAGGACTACGAGGCTAAGCTTCTTGCAGCAAAAGTCGTGCTCGACCCCGAGCGCCGCAAGGACGCCATCCTCACCGACGCCAAGCAGCTGGCCTTCGCGCAAGGTTTTGAGCTGGTCGAGGACCAGAATCTGCTCGACGAGGTCGCCGGCCTCGTCGAATGGCCGGTCGTGCTGATGGGCTCGTTCGAGCCGGAGTTCTTGAAGACGCCCGACGAAGTCATCCGCGCCACCATCCGCAACAACCAGAAGTGTTTTGTGGTGCGCGACCCCAAGACGGGCAAGCTCGCGAGCAAGTTCATCCTGGTCGCCAATATCGAGGCGACCGACGGTGGCAAAACCATCATTGCCGGCAACGAGCGCGTGATCCGCGCGCGGCTGTCGGATGCGAAGTTCTTCTACGAGACCGACCTCAAGACCAAGCTCGAGGGCCGGCTGCCGAAGTTCGATCAGATCGTGTTTCACGAGAAGCTCGGGACGCAGGCGGAACGCATCAAGCGCATCGAGCGCCTGGCCGCCGAGATCGCGCCGCTGGTCGGCGCCGATGTCGCCAAGGCGACGCGCGCGGCGCATCTGGCAAAGGCAGATCTGCTGACGGAAGTCGTCGGCGAATTCCCGGAAGTGCAGGGCCTGATGGGCAAATACTATGCGCTGGCTCAGGGCGAAGACGCCTCCGTCGCCGCGGCCTGCGAGGAGCACTACAAGCCGCAAGGGCCTGCTGATCGCGTTCCGACCGATCCGGTCAGCGTCGTGGTGGCGCTCGCGGACAAGATCGATACCCTGGTTGGGTTCTGGGCGATCGACGAGAAGCCGACGGGCAGCAAGGACCCCTATGCGCTGCGTCGTGCGGCGCTGGGCGTGATCAGGCTGATCGCCGAGAACGCGCTGCGTCTGTCGCTCATAAAGGTGGCGGGATCAGCGCTCGCCGGCTTGTCGGTGAAGCCGGCCGATGCCTCGAAGCTTCCGAGCGATCTGCTCGCCTTCTTCGCCGATCGCCTCAAGGTCCAACTCCGCGAGCAGGGCGCGCGCCACGATCTCGTCGATGCCGTGTTCGCGCTCGGCGGCCAGGACGATCTCCTGATGATCGTCCGCCGCGTCGAGGCGCTCGGAAAATTCCTCGACTCTGACGACGGCAAGAACCTGCTCGCCGGCACCAAGCGCGCCAGCAACATCCTCAGCATCGAGGAGAAGAAGGACAAGCGCAGCTTCGACGGCGCGCCGGATGCTGCGCTCTACAGCCTCGCTGAGGAGAAGGCGCTGGCCAAGGCGATCGGTGAGGTCAAGGCGGAAGCCAGCGCTGCGGTGGCCAAGGAAGACTTCGCCGCCGCGATGAGTGCGATGGCAAAGCTGCGTCCGCCGGTCGATGCCTTCTTCGACAAGGTGCGCGTCAATGACGACGATCCCAAGGTACGCGAGAACCGCCTAAAGCTCCTCAACGAGATCCGCAGCGCCACGCGCGCGGTAGCGGACTTCTCGAAGATCCAGGATTGAGGCGCGGTTTGCGGCAAACACCGCTGTCATTCCGGGGCGCGCGTAGCGCGAGCCCGGAATCCATAACCACGATCGTGAGTATGGATTCTCAGGTGCGCAATTGCGCACCATAGCCCACGCCTCCGGCGTGTCCCGGAATGACGGCTGCTGATGTGGCTTGCCCAAAGAAGCCCCGCCCGGCGGGGGGAGGACCGGGCGGGGCCTGATGTCCGATTTAACACTGCTCGCGCCAACCTGATGTGACGCGCCGGACATCGAATGGAGCGGCTGCGTCTTTAGTCCAGCACCTCGACGATGCGGCGCGAGCGCGGCTCGACCAGCACGGTTTCGCCGTTCACGACGGTGTAGCGATAGGTCGTGGCGCCGAAACGTTGCGGCACGTCATAATAGGTGACGCCTGCCTCGGGTAAGGTGGTGCCGACCACCACGCGATCCGGAATGCGGAAGGGCGGCACACGTTGTTCAACGACATATTCGCGGAAGGCGGGCCGTTGTTCGACGGCAATCGTCGGCGCGCCGTCGACCATGGCGGGCGCGCGTCCAATCGTGACATCGCTTTGCGCCTGCGCCGCAAGGGGCGCGCCGGTTGCGGCCGCGAGCGCTGCGAGAGCAAAAATCCTGTTCCGCATGGACAACTCCTTCGACGTGATTCTGCGGGCGCGCGAGCGGCGCGACCGGTTGCCAATGCGTGCCTCAAGCCAATGTTCCGGGAAAAGGCATGCCGCATTCGCGGCAATTTCGGGCAGTTTTCGTGAGGCCGGAACTCGCAGCAGCCCTTGCGCATCTCTACTCCCGGAACCCATCCGGTTATGATCCGCGCGCGATTCGCCTCACCTCACAGAAAGATAGTTCATGCACATCACCGTCGCCCACATTTCGCCGATCCTGTCGTTGATTGCGGGCGTGCTCATCCTGATCATGCCGCGGCTTCTCAACCTCATCGTCGCGATCTTCCTCATCGTCAACGGCGCGATCGGGCTCGGGCTCCTGAAGTGGCTCCGCTTCTAGGCGTTCACTTTTCGGAACTGTCCGTCTTGCGCGGGCCCGCCCAAAGTGGTGTAAGGCCCGCGATTTCCCATTCCTCTCGCAGGTTGTGTGCAAGCTATGGCCAAAGCCGCCTCGAAGCCTTCTAAAACTGCAGCGAAATCAAAGCCCTCCGCCAAGGCGAAGGCCGCGCCGGCGGCCCGCAAGGCGCTGGCCAAGAGCGCGCCGAAGCCGGTCGCCAAACCCACTGCAAAGCCGGTGGCAAAGGCAATGACCAAGGCGGCTTCGCCGAAGGTTGCCGCGAAGCCTGCGCCGAAGAAGGTTGTGCCTGCCAAGGCGGCGCCGGCAGCGGCGAAGGCCGGCAAATGGGTCTACACGTTCGGTGACGGCAAGGCCGAGGGCCGGACGGAAATGCGCGACCTGCTCGGCGGCAAGGGCGCCAACCTCGCTGAGATGGCCAATCTCGGCCTGCCGGTGCCTCCGGGCTTCACCATCCCGACCTCGGTCTGCACCTATTTCTACGAGCACGACAAGACCTACCCGAAGGAACTGAAGCCGCAGGTTGAGAAGGCGCTCGACTATGTCGGCAAGTTGACCGGCAAGGTGTTCGGCGACACCAGGAACCCGCTGCTCGTCTCGGTGCGCTCCGGCGCGCGCGCCTCGATGCCCGGCATGATGGACACCGTGCTCAATCTCGGCCTCAACGACCAGACCGTGGAAGCGCTGGCCGAGCTGTCGGGCGACCGCCGTTTCGCCTATGACAGCTATCGCCGCTTCATCACGATGTATTCCGACGTGGTGCTCGGCTTCGAGCATCATCACTTCGAGGAGATCCTCGACACCTTCAAGGACAGCCAGGGCTACACGCTCGACACCGATCTGTCGGCTGAGGATTGGGTCGAACTGGTCGGCAAGTACAAGGACGCGGTCGCGCGCGAGACCGGCAAGGAATTCCCGCAGGATCCGCACGACCAGCTCTGGGGCGCGATCGGCGCGGTGTTCTCATCCTGGATGAACGCGCGCGCGGTGACCTACCGCAAGCTGCACGACATTCCGGAATCCTGGGGCACCGCGGTCAACGTGCAGGCCATGGTGTTCGGCAACATGGGCGAGACATCGGCCACGGGCGTTGCCTTCACCCGCAACCCCTCGACCGGCGAGAGCAAGCTCTACGGCGAGTTCCTGATCAACGCACAAGGCGAGGACGTGGTCGCGGGCATCCGCACGCCGCAGGACATCACCGAGGAGGCGCGGAAGGAGTCGGGCTCCGACAAGGCGTCGATGGAAGCGGCGATGCCGGAAGCCTTCAAGGAGCTGACGCGGATCTACACGCTGCTCGAGAAGCACTACCGCGACATGCAGGACATGGAGTTCACCGTCGAGCAGGGTAAGCTCTGGATGCTCCAAACCCGCGGCGGCAAGCGCACCGCCAAGGCGGCGCTGCGTATCGCGGTCGAGCTCGCCAATGAGGGCCTGATCTCGAAGAAGGAAGCGGTGACGCGGATCGATCCGGCCTCGCTCGACCAGCTCCTGCATCCAACCATCGATCCCAACGCCAAGCGCGACGTGATCGCAACCGGCCTGCCGGCTTCGCCGGGTGCGGCCTCCGGCGAGATCGTGTTCTCCTCGGACGAGGCGGCCAAGCTTCAGGGCGACGGACGCAAGGTGATTTTGGTCCGCATCGAGACCAGCCCGGAAGACATCCACGGCATGCACGCCGCCGAAGGCATCCTGACCACGCGCGGCGGCATGACCTCGCACGCGGCGGTGGTCGCGCGCGGCATGGGCAAGCCCTGCGTCTCCGGCTGCGGCACAATCCGCGTCGATTACGGCCGCGGCACCATGAGCATCGGCTCGCGCACCTTCAAGACCGGTGATGTCATCACCATCGACGGCTCGCTCGGCCAGGTGCTCGCCGGCCGCATGCCGATGATCGAGCCGGAGCTGTCCGGCGAGTTCGGCACGCTGATGAATTGGGCCGACCAGGTCCGCAAGATCGGCGTCCGGGTCAACGGCGACACGCCTGACGACGCGCGCACGGCGATCAAGTTCGGCGCGGAAGGGATCGGCCTCTGCCGCACCGAGCACATGTTCTTCGAGGAGACGCGCATCCGCACTGTGCGCGAGATGATCCTCTCCGAGGATGAGCAGTCGCGCCGCGCCGCGCTGGCAAAACTGCTGCCGATGCAGCGCGCCGACTTCGTCGAGCTGTTCGAGATCATGAAGGGCCTGCCCGTCACGATCCGGCTTCTGGATCCTCCCCTTCATGAATTTCTGCCGCACACCCATGCCGAGGTCGAGGAAGTGGCGCGCGCCATGAACACCGACCCGCGGCGCCTCGCCGACCGCGCCCGGGAGCTCTCGGAGTTCAACCCGATGCTCGGCTTCCGCGGCTGCCGCATCGCCATCGCCTATCCCGAGATCGCCGAGATGCAGGCCCGCGCGATCTTCGAGGCGGCGGTCGAGGCGCAGAAGCGCACCGGCAAGGCCGTCGGCCTCGAGGTGATGGTGCCGCTGATCGCGACCAAGGCCGAGCTCGACCTGGTCAAGGCACGGATCGATGCCACCGCACAGGCCGTGATGCGCGAGACCAACACCAAGCTGGCCTATCAGGTCGGCACCATGATCGAGCTGCCGCGCGCCTGCCTGCTCGCGGGCGAGATCGCGCAGTCGGCCGAGTTCTTCTCGTTCGGCACCAACGACCTGACGCAGACGACCTACGGCATCAGCCGCGACGACGCGGCGAGCTTCCTCGGTCCCTATGTGGCGAAGGGCATCCTCACGGTCGATCCCTTCATCTCGCTCGATCAGGAAGGCGTCGGCGAGCTGGTCAAGATCGGCGTCGCCCGCGGCCGCAAGACCCGCACTTCGCTCAAGGTCGGCATCTGCGGCGAGCACGGCGGCGATCCCGCCTCCGTCGCCTTCTGCCACCATATCGGTCTCGACTACGTCTCCTGCTCGCCCTACCGCGTGCCGATCGCGCGGCTTGCAGCGGCGCAGGCCGCGCTCGGCAAGGCGATCGCGAGCCAGGCGTAAGCCGAAACACAGACTTGAATTGAGAGAGGCGGGGCCCAGCCCCGCCTCTCATTTTTGGCACTGCTCTCTCCGCGTCGTCATTGCGAGCCACCGGGTCCGCGCAAAGCGCGGCCCGATGACAGGCTCCACGAAGCAATCCAGAGTCGTTCCGCAGAGGGACTCTACTCGGCGCCCCTCACATCATCCCCGTCTCGTCCTCCTCGGCCTGCCCGATCAGCGCCTCGCTCGCTACCGCCTCGCGGCGGGGCACGACGAACATCATCACGCAGGCGCAAAGGATCGAGATCGCGAGGACCGCTGAGGTCAGCGGCAGCGTCGTTGCGGAGTGGCCGCCGAGATAGGCGCCGAACTGCGACATCAGCGCGCCAACGCCTTGCTGCAGGAAGCCCATCGCGCCCGAGGCGGTGCCGGCCGCTTCGGGACGGATGCTGATGGCGCCGGCGGCGGAATTCGCCATCACGAAGGCATTGCCGGCCATCACGATCATATGGGTGCCGAACAGCCAGGCGGGCGCCTCGTTCCAGCCGACGAAGCTCCAGAGCAGGTTCGCAAGGCTGCCGCAGAGTTGCAGGGCGAGCCCGAACCAGATCAGCTTCTCCAGCGAGTGGCGCGGCGCAAAGCGCACGCAGAGCAGGTTGCCGACCAGAAACGCAAAGCCCGTCGTTGCGAACCAGGCGCCGTATTCGGCGCTGCTGCGGCCCATCTGCGTCACCACGATGTAGGGCCCGCCGCCGGCGAAGGTGAAGATGATCTGGGACGCCAGCACCTGGCACATCACATAGCCGACGAAGGCGCGGTTGCGGATGAGCATGCCGATATCGCCGCGGAATCCGCTGCCGGCGGCGCGGCTGCGGCGGGTCTCAGGCAGCGCCAAGGCGATCCCGACGGCAACGACGATGGCGGCGATGGTGATGGCATAAAAGATCGCGCGCCATCCCAACGCGGTCTCGATCAGGCCGCCGGTGAGCGGCGAGACCATCTGCCCGATCATCAGCGCCGCGACCACGAGGCTGATCATCGAGGCGACGCGGTCGCGCTCGTAGATGTCGCGGATGATGGCCCGGCTGATCACCATGCCGGATGCGCCGCCGAGCGCCTGGAAGAAGCGTGCGGCGATCAATTGCGGCAGGGTCTCGGCGAAAATGCAGGCGACGCTGGCCGCCACCATCAGTGCAAGTCCTCCGAGCAGCACCGGACGCCGCCCGAACCGGTCCGACAGCGGGCCCATGATCAGCTGCGACAGCGCGATGCCGACCATGTAGAGCGACACCGTCATCTGCGCGATCGAGATGTCGCTGCCGAAATCCGTCGCCAGCACCGGCAGCGCCGGAACCAGGATGTAGAGCGAGATCGGTGCGACCCCGGTCATCACCACCAGCAGCAGCAACACCAGACGCGAGGTCGCGAGGTTGCCGGCCGCTTCGGGCGGCTTGCTGATGATGCCGTGCATCGCCGGACACTAGCCGCATCGCGTTGCGAGCGAATACGCTCATTTCGGCATACGGCTATGCGCGAGGCGTCAAGGCGCTGGGCCTGTAGGGTGGGCAAAGACGCGCTCTTTGCGCGGCGTGCCCACCATTGCTGCCGTCACCCGGAGATGGATGGTGGGCACGCATCCGCCTCCGCTCTTCGAGCGGCAGCGGATGCTTTGCCCACCCTACGCAGGCAGTCTTATGACGGAGTTAGAGCTTCAGCTCCGCCGTGGCCTGATCGAGCCAGGTCTTCGTCGCCTCGTCCAGCGCCGGCCGCACGTCGTCCCTGACGCGCGCATGGTACGCGTTCAGCCAATCGAGCTCGTCGCGGCTCAGCATCGCGACATCGATCAGACGGCGGTCGATCGGCGCCAGGGTCAGCGTCTCGAACGCGTTCATCGGCTTCTCGGCACCCTTGATGTCGGCGGCGACGACCAGCTCGAGATTCTCGATGCGGATGCCGAAGCCATCGGTCTTGTAGTAGCCGGGCTCGTTCGACAGGATCATGCCGCGCTTCAACGGCGTGGTGCCGAGCTTCGAAATTCGTGCCGGTCCTTCGTGCACCGAGAGATAGCTGCCGACGCCGTGGCCGGTGCCGTGCTCGAAATCGAGCCCGACGGCCCAGAGATATTGCCGCGCCAGCGTGTCGAGTTGCGCGCCCGTGGTGCCGTCCGGAAAGACGGCGCGCGCGATCGCGATGTGGCCGCGCAGCACGCGGGTGAAGCGGTCGCGCATCTCATCCGTCGGCTCGCCTATCGCCATGGTGCGGGTGACGTCGGTGGTGCCGTCTTCATATTGCGCGCCGGAATCGATCAGCAGGAGATCGCCGGGCGCGATCCGCCGGTTGCTCTTGCGGGTGACGCGGTAATGCACGATGGCGCCGTTTGAGCCGGTGCCGGAGATGGTCGGGAACGAGACGTCCCTGAGCGCGCCGGTGTCGCGGCGGAAGGTTTCCAGCGCCTCGACCGCGTCGATCTCGGTGAGCTTGCCGCTTGGCGCCTCGCGATCGATCCATGCGAGGAAGCGCGCCAGCGCCACGGCGTCGCGCAAATGAGCCGTCTTGGTGCCCTTGATCTCGGTCGCGTTCTTGACCGCCTTGAGCAGTGCAACCGGATCGCTGCCGCGCACCGGCTTGCCGCCGGCCCCGCTGATCAGGCGGCTGAGTGCGTCGGCCGCTGTGGCATTGTCAAGCGCAATGGCCGCACCGCTCTTGGCCAGCGCCATCAGCGTCGGCGCCATGGCGTCCGGTTCGCGCACGTCAGCGGACTGCTCGAGATGGTCGCGTGTGAGGTTGGAGAGCTTGCGGTGGTCGATGAAGATGGTGGGACGGCCGTCCTTCGGCACCAGCGCGTAGGACAGGGGCAGCGGCGTATGGGCGACGTCGGCGCCGCGGATGTTGAAGGTCCAGGCCACCGCGTGACTGTCCGACAGCACCAAGGCATCGGTGCCGAGCTTGGCGATCTCGGCCCTGATCTGGGTCAGCTTCTCCGCTTCAGTGATACCGGCGTGCTGAAGGCTGTGCACCGCGACGGGGGCGAGCGGCGGCTGCGGCCGGTCCTGCCAGATCGCGTCGATCGGATTGCTGTCGACCGCGACCAGCTCGGCCCCGGCCTTGGCGCAGGCGGCGGACAGCCGTTCTGCTGCCGAAAAAGTGTGCAGCCACGGATCAAATCCGAGGCGGTCGCCGGCTTTCAGATGCGCCGCCACCCAGCTCTCCGGCGGCGGATCGATCAGCGATTCCACCGCCCATGCCTTGGCATCGACCTGCTTGGCCGCCTGCAGCGTGTAGCGGCCGTCGACGAACAGCGCAGCCTCCTGCGGCAGAACCACTGCTAGTCCCGCCGAGCCGGTAAAGCCGGTCAGCCAGGCGAGCCGCTCTTCCGATGGCGGCACATATTCGTTCTGCTGCTGGTCGGCACGTGGCACGACGAAGCCGGTCAACTTGCGACGGGCAAGTTCTTCGCGAAGTGCGGCCAGCCGTGCCGCCAACGCGACGCCGGCCTCCGGCTCCTCGAATGTCTGGAAGTGCGCTTCGAACATGGTGGATCACTTTAGGATCATGGAGATCAGTCCGCAATGTAGACGCATTTGCGTCGCATCTGGCATGGACCGTGCTTGAAATAGTTCCATTCGAATTGAGTGGAGTAAAGGATGCGGCAGTTGCGCTTCGTCCGGATAACAGGGAAATTCGAGCAGGTGGTTCATCTCAACGGCGAGGGGACACACGATGCCAGCGTTCACCTTTGAGAAGATTTCGCCGCCGGCGCGCCGCGCTCCGGCTGCAACGACACCGAAGAAGCCGCGCGGCCTCATCAGCCAGATGATCGAGCGTTTCGCCGAGCGCCGCGCCAGGCGCGCTTTGCAGGGGCAGGGCGCGTCACGCCGCAACAAGAAGCCGGCGGAATAGCGCGGCGAGGGAGCGCACCGCCGTCGCGACGCGGTTAGTTCATCCCACCTTCCTCAGCAGCAGACTGCTCCACCCCTCGATGCGCAGATGCTTCACCGGCGCGAGGCCGCGGGCGCGGTAGGCGGCGATCACGGCGGGCGCCTGGTGCGTCAAGAGGCCGGAGAGGATGACGCGGGCGCCAGGCGCAAGGTGCCGCGTCATCGGGCTTGCCAATTGCCGCAACGGATTGGCAAGGATATTGGCGAGCACCAGGTCGAACGGGCCTGCACGCGCAAAATCTGGCGCGGCAAAGCCGGTCGCGCGGATCACCCGCACATGGTTGCCAACTTCGTTCAGCGTGGCGTTCTCGGCGGCCACCCGGACCGATGGCGGATCAATGTCGGAAGCGAGCACCGCGCGATGCAGCGCCTTCGCCGCCGCGATCGCCAGCACGCCCGTGCCGGTGCCGAGATCGAGCAGGCTCCTTGGGCGGGAGCTCTTCAGGACATGGTCAAGCAGAAGTAAACAGCCGCGCGTCGTGCCATGGTGACCGGTGCCGAAGGCGAGCGCCGCCTCGATCTCGATGGCAAGCTTGTTCGGCGCCACACGGTCGCGATCGTGGCTGCCGTGCACGACGAAGCGGCCGGCCGGCACCGGGACGAGATCTTCAAGGCTGGCTTTGACCCAGTCCTTGGCTTCGACAGTGTCGAAGACGAGCGTCGCCGCGATCTCATTTCCTGCTGAAGTTGCAACGAGTTCGCGCAGCCATGCCTGATCGGGCGCTGCGGCGAAATGCAACGTGACGTCCCAGCGTCCGTCAGGCCGTTCGAACGCGGCGACCGCCGCATCGCCGTCGAAAAAGACCTCGGTGAGCACGTCGACGACGCGCTTGGCGTCGGCTTCGCTGCCGGTCGAAAAGCTGGCGCGATAGGTCGGGGAAGGCTGCATTCAGGGTTCCGTCGCGTTCAATTTTTGGAACTTTTGCTGCCCAGTTTTCGGACAAGTTGAGGTTCCCGCATTAACGCGCCTGTAGGGCGTGCCGCGTATATTTTCGGATGTAGAAGCAAGTCAACGCAGCTTGGAATTGAAACGGAGGCGAGTCTTGAAGCGCATGATTCAGAAGTTCTGGTCGGATGAGTCCGGTGCAACCGCGATCGAATACGGCCTGATCGCCGCGGGTATCGCCCTGGCGATCATTACCGTGGTGAACGGCCTGGGCACCACCATGAACGAGAAGTTCACTTCGATTAGCACCTCCTTGAAGTAATTTCCGCCGCCATTTTCCAGCGGGGGCTATTTTCTTCAAAGGCTGTTTCTGATCACCGCCCGCTAGGGGTCTCCCCTGGCGGGCGAGGTCGTTTTTGCCGCCCGACTTCACAGCTTATCCGCCTGCTTGTCCGGACTTTGTCCACCACTTTTCCCCTGATCGCCCCGCCGATTTCCCACCGGCTTTCCCCAGGATCGCTCCTGGCCGTATCGCCCAGGCCTCCTCTGGCCGCTCACAGGCCTTTCGACAGCCTGTCCACAACCAATCCACAGCCCTATCCACGGCTTCCGAACAGGGCGCGGTGATCCCGCAGGATGGCCTGCGCGGCGTTATGGCCGGGGGCGCCGGTGACGCCGCCGCCGGGATGGGCGCCGGATCCGCAATGGTAGAGGCCTCTCAGCGGCCCGCGATAATCGGCGTGGCCCAGCATCGGCCGCGCCGAGAACAGCTGGTTCAATGTCAGCGCGCCGTGGAAGATGTCGCCGCCAAGCAGCCCGAACTGCCGCTCGAGATCGAGCGGAGACAGGATCTGACGGCCGAGCACGCTTGCCGCAAATCCCGGCGCGTACTTATCCACCGTCGCGATCATGAGATCGGCGACCTCGTGGCGATGGTCATCCCACGACTTTCCATCGGGAAGCCCTGGTGCGACATGCTGGCAGAACAGGCTCGCGACATGCTTGCCGGCCGGGGCCAGCGTGTCGTCGAGCGTCGAGGGGATCAGCATCTCCACCACGGGCTCGCGGCTCCAGCCCTGCGCGCGCGCGTCGAGCCAGGCACGGTCCATATAGCCAAGGCTCGGCGCCAGGATGATGCCGGAGGTGAGGTGATCGCCCTCGCCTGAGAGCGCCGTGAAGGAGGGCAGGCGGTCCAGCGCCACATTCATCCGGAAGGTGCCGGAGCCGTTCTTCCAATGCCGCATTCGGGCGAGGAAGTCCGCAGGCAGAGCATCGGCCGCGATCAGCCGCGTGTAGAGCAGCTTTGGATTGACATTGGCCGCGACATATTTCGCGCGGATCGCAGAGCCGTTCTCCAGCACGATTCCGACGGCGCGGTCGCGCTCGACGATGACCTCGCGCACACCGGCATCCGTGTCGATCACGACGCCACGGTCGCGTGCCGCGCGCGCCATCGCCTGCGTGATCGCGCCCATGCCGCCGATGGCGTGGCCCCACACGCCCTTCTTGCCGTTCACCTCCCCGAACGCGTGATGCAGCATCACATAGGCCGAGCCGGCGGCGTAGGGGCTGGCATAATTGCCGACGATGGCGTCGAAGCCGAACAGCGCCTTGACCAGATCGTGCTCGAAACGTTCGTCCAGCATCTCGCCGGCCGAGCGCGTGAACAGATCGAGCAGGCTGCGGCTTTGTTCCAGCGTCAGGCCGCGCAGAATGTTGGCGCTCTGCAAAGCGTTCACGGCCTCGCGGACCGCGTTGGTGCCAAAGCTGTCGAGCAGGTTCGGCGGCGCGCGGAGCACGAACCGCCTGAGCACGTCGGCAATGCCTTCCAGCTCGCGCGCGAAGCCGTCGAGCGCTTCCGCATCATGCGCGCTGAGCCGCGCCACCGAGGCTTTCGTTCGTCCCTCGCCGGTGAGGAGATAGCTGCCGTCCGGCGCGGGCAGAAAATTCTGCGCACGCCGCTCGACGATGCGCAGGCCCTGCTCGGCAAGCTTGAGGTCACGGATCACCTGCGGATTGAGCAGGCTCACGGTGTAGGCGGCGACAGAATTGCGAAAGCCGGGGTGAAACTCCTCCGTCACCGCGGCACCGCCGACCACCTTGCGCCGCTCGACCACGCGCACGCGCAGGCCCGCCATCGCCAGATAGGTCGCGCAGGTGAGGCCGTTATGGCCCGCGCCGATGATGATGACGTCGGTATCTGTCATGAAGAATGCGAGGCCCGGTCTACTGTCATTCCGGGGCTCGCGAAGCGAGAACCCGGAATCTCGAGGTTCCGGGTTCGATGCTTTGCATCGCCCGGAACGACCCTCTTATATCAAGCATTCCTTGCTGCAACATCACGCCACACTTTATTGCCCGTCCAGGCGCCTTGTGCTCCATTGCGCGCGATCCGGCGCCCGCCGGGGTTTGAGCCGGAGCATTCATGGATTCGATCGTGCAACCCGCCGCCACGGAGCAGCCGTCGTCGTCGCGCAACCGGCTGCTGCTGACGGTCTACACCGCTGCGATCTTCGTCAGCGCGCTGCTGCTGTTCTCGGTGCAGCCTCTGTTCACCAAGATGGTGCTGCCGCGGCTCGGCGGCTCGCCGGCGGTGTGGTCGGTGGCCATGGTGTTCTTCCAGTCGCTGCTGCTGGCCGGCTATGCCTATGCGCATCTGCTGATGCAGGCGCGGAACCGGATCGTCCCCGTCGCGGTACATCTGGTGCTGCTGTTCGCCGCCTTCGCCACGCTGCCGCTCGGCATCGCCTCCGCCTATGGCGAGCCGCCGGCTTCGGGCTACGCAGTCTGGCTGCTCGCCCTGTTCGCGGTCTCGATCGGGCTGCCGTTCTTTGCGCTCGCCGCGAACAATCCGCTGCTGCAGGCCTGGTTCGTCCGCACCGGCCATCCGGCCGGGCACGATCCCTATTTCCTCTACGCCTCCTCCAATGTCGGCAGCTTCCTCGCGCTGTTGTCCTATCCGTTCCTGCTGGAGCCGATGTTCACGCTGCAGATGCAGAACCGGTTCTGGACCGGTGGCTATGGCCTGCTGATCCTCCTCATCGGCGCCTGCGGCGTGCTGTTGTTGCGTTCGCCGAAGTTGGCGGTGACCGACACGCGGGCCGAGGACGTGAATGCACCCGCGCCCGGCCTCTTGACGCGGCTGCGCTGGATCTTCCTCGCCGCCGTGCCATCGGGCCTGCTCATCGCCGTCACCGCGCACATCTCGACCGACGTCGCGGCGGCGCCGCTTTTGTGGGTGCTGCCGCTGTCGCTTTACCTCTTGACCTGGGTCGTCGTGTTCCAGTCGCGGCCGCTGCTGCCGCACAAATGGATGCTGATGCTCCAGCCGGTCGCGATTGCGGGCGTCGTCGTCCTGCTGGCTTTCGGCGGCGAGCAGAACCTGCTGCTGACCCTCGGCGGACATCAACTCTGCTTCTTCGTCATCGCCATGGCCTGCCACGGCGAGCTGGCGCGGACGCGGCCTGCCGCCAAATATCTCACCGGCTTCTATGTCGCGTTGTCGTTCGGTGGCATGGTCGGCGGCTTGTTCGCGGGGCTCGTTGCGCCCTTCACCTTCTCGTGGATCGCCGAATATCCGATCCTGATCGCGCTTGCCGCGCTGTGCCGTCCGTCCGGGAGTGAGCGGCTGGCCGCAATCGTCAAATGGTACTGGCTGGCGCTCGCCGCGCTCGCGGTGGCGCTCATCGCGCCGTCATATACGACCGGTGGCCTCTCGACCTGGTTCGAGGATTATCGTGTCTGGGTCGCCGGCGCCGTCGGCGTGCTCGCCGCGCTGCTCGCGCTGATCCTCAATGCCGGGCGCTGGAAGATCTTTGCCACCGTCGTGCTGGCGCTGGCGTTGATCCGCGTCTATCCCGCGGACGAGGGCCGCGTCACGACCGTGCGCAGCTTCTTCGGCGTGCACAAGATCGTGGTGACGCCGGGCGGTTATTTCCACGTGCTGATGCACGGCACCACCATTCATGGCGCCGAGCGTTTCCGCAACAATGACGGCACGCCTGTTGCCGGCCGGCCCGAGCCGATCACCTATTATCACAAGGACGGCGGCATCGGTCAGGCCGTCAGCGCGATCCGCGAGCGCAAGGGCGCGCCGCTGAAGGTCGCCGCGATCGGCGTCGGCTCCGGCACGCTCGCCTGCGCCGCCGAGCGGGGGGAGGACTGGACCTTTTTCGAGATCGATCAGTCCATGGTCGACGCGGCACGCGACCCGAGGAATTTCCGCTACATCTCGAGCTGCATGCCCGACATGAAGCCCGTCATCGGCGATGCGCGCCTCACCTTCGCCAAGGAGCCCGACGGCGCCTATGATCTCGTCATCGTCGACGCCTATTCGTCCGACGCGATCCCGATCCATCTTGCGACCGAAGAGGCGATGAAGATCTACAAGGACAAGCTCGCGCCGCACGGTGCCGTGGTGATGCACGTCTCCAACCGGCATCTGGACCTCGAAACCGTCGTCGTCGGTATCGCGGACGCCAATGATCTCAAGAGCTGGGTCTTCAACGAGGATTCCGGGCGCGATGGTGACTACATCTTCTCCACTGACGTCGTCATCTCCGCGCGCGAGGAGGCCGACATCGGCAGGCTCGCGTCCTCCAAGCAATGGGAACAGACCGAAGCCGACGACAGGGTGCGGGTCTGGACCGACGATTATTCCAACATCCTTGGCGCGCTATATCGGCGTTGGAAGGACGGCGAGTAGGGCTCTCTTCGTAGCCCGGATGGAGCGAAGCGCAATCCGGGGGCGCTCCCGGCGTGGTACTGTCCCGGATTTCGCTACGCTCCATCCGGGCTACGAGGCATCGCAACTACGGCGCCACGGGCGTCCCCACCGGCAGCGCAATTCCCTTAGCGCCGGCCACCTCTCGCAATAGATCCGGCCTGTCCGAGATGATGCCGTCGACGCCGAGCTCGATCATGCGCGTCATGTCCTCGCGCTTGTTCACCGTCCACACCACGACGCGCAGTCCGAGCGCGTGGGCCTCCGAGACCAGAGGCGCGGTCACGTCGCCGAAATAGGGCGACCAGATCGCGCCGCCCGCAGCCTTGATCGTGCGCGGCAGCGAGCCGGCGTGATCGGCCGGGTTGAACCCCGCCGTCCAGTTTGTCGCCTTGTCGAGCGCTACCGTCGGAGCCAGGCCGCGCTGGATCGTCAGGTACGCGGTCGGGATGTTCGGCGCCTGCTGCTGGACGCGACGCAAGGTTCGCCAGTCGAACGACTGGATCATGACGCGATCGGAGACTCCCTCGGTCTCGATCACCCCGAGCAGCTTCGCGACGAATTCTTGCGGATCAAGCGTTTCATCGGGACGGTTCGGATCGATCTTGGTCTCGATGTTGAAGCGCACTTGCCTGTTGCCGGACTTGCGCACCAGCGCGAACAGCTCGCGCAAGGTGGGAATGCGAGTGCCCGGGACGGCACGCTGGCCCGGAAATTGTTTCGCATAGGCACTGTCCGGCCGAATCTGGCCGACGTCATAGGTCCTGATCTCGTCGAGCCGCAATTTCACGAACGGCGTGCCGGGCGGAGCGATGTAGGCGCCATCGGGCCGCCGTGCGAGATCGGGATTGAGCCCGCGCTCATGCGCGACGATGACTTCACCGTCGGCGGTGACGCCGACGTCGAGCTCCAGCGTGTCCACGCCCATCGTCAGCGAATGGGCGAAGGCGGGCAGGGTGTTCTCCGGCAGCAGCGCCCGCCCGCCGCGATGCGCCTCGAGGTCGAAGGCCAAATCAGATCCCATGGCTTGTCCGGCAGTGAGCAGCGAGAGCAGCACCGGGATTGTCGTGGCACGTGATGGCATGGTGCCTCGACGGTCAAGGGCGGTTGATGGTCGCCGGGTCAGTTCTGATAGTAGTAGCCGCGCGGCTGATAAACCTGCCGCGGCTGCGGCTGATAGTAATAGCCCTGCTGGCCGTAGCCCTGGTCGTAATAAGGCCGCGGCTGCTGCTGATAGACCTGCGCGTCGTAGAGCGGGCGGGTGGCCGAGCGCGGCGCCGGATAGCGCGCGCCGGTGTCGCTGCCGTCGGCCGGGTAGATGTAATTGTCGTCCTGCGGCATGTAGCGCCGCGCGGGCTGCGCCGGCGGGGTCAGGTCCACGGGGGCGCCGGTGGTGGCGTATTGGTCTTCGGCCGGCTGCGGGGCGCGGGCCACCGCAGTGTTGTTGCGGCCGCGCGGATTGCGCGCCAGCGCCACCTGTGCCGAGCCGGTCAGCGTCACCGTGGTGTTGAGCACGCCCTGCTGCTGCACCAGCGCATAGAGCGTCGAGGCATTCTGGCGCGACAGGCGCACGCAGCCATGGGATGCCGGCGAGCCGAGCCGGCCGACCGAGTCCGTGCCGTGGATGGCGTGCCCGACCTTGGTGAAGAAGATCGCGTGCGGCATCGGTGCGTCGTCGAATTCCTTGGAGTAGTGATCCTCTTCCATGCGGAAGGCCCGGAAGGCGCCGTTCGGCGTCTCGCGCGAGGGGAGGCCGGTCGACACCGGCCAGCGGTAGCGCGCGACCCCGTCGACGGCGACGGTCATCTGCTGATTGTCCTTGTAGACGGTGATCTCGACCTTGGCCTGCGCGGTGCCCGCGCTCAAAAGCATCAGGGATGTGAGAGCAATAAAAAACGAACGCATCTGACTTCTGGCCTCCGGCCTGTTCATGCTTAGCGCCGCGGCTCTCCGTCCCCCGGCGTGCATTATGCCTGCAGCCCGGCGTTGGTTCCAGCGGCCAGCCTGTCCATCGTTAACGTGATGGCAGGCGTAAGCAAGGCCGCTTTGTGCCGCGCCGGCCGGCGGCGCTGACATTTTCGCGAGCGCCGCGTGGTCAGTTCTTGAGCCGGTATCCGGTTCGGAAAATCCACCAGATCACGACCAGGCAGATCACCAGGAAGGCCAACGTCATGCCGATGCTGACGGACACGCTGACGTCGGCGATCTCGTAAAAGCTCCAGCGGAAGCCGGAGATCAGATAGACGACCGGGTTGAGCAGCGCGACCGTGCGCCATGTCGGCGGCAGCATGTCGATGGAATAGAAGCTGCCGCCGAGGAAGGTGAGCGGCGTCACCACCAGCATCGGAATCATCTGCAGCTTCTCGAATCCGTCGGCCCAGATGCCGATGATGAAGCCGAACAGGCTGAACGTCACCGCCGTCAGCACCAGGAAGGCCAGCATCCAGACCGGATGCTGGATATGCAATGGAACGAAGAGCCCGGCGGTCGCCAGGATGATCAGGCCCAGGATGATCGACTTGGTGGCGGCGGCGCCGACATAGCCGAGCACGATCTCGAAATAGGAGATCGGCGCCGACAGGATCTCGTAGATCGTGCCGGTGAATTTCGGGAAGTAGATGCCGAACGAGGCGTTGGCGATGCTCTGCGTCAGCACCGAAAGCATGATCAGGCCCGGCACGATGAAGGTGCCGTAGCTGACGCCCTCGACCTCGCTGATGCGCGAGCCGATCGCAGCGCCGAACACCACGAAATAGAGCGAGGTCGAGACCACCGGCGAGACGATGCTTTGCAGCAGGGTCCGCCAGGTACGCGCCATTTCGAACAGGTAGATGGCGCGGATGGCGCGGTGGTTCATGACGTCCTCACGAGGTCGACGAAGATGTCCTCGAGCGACGATTGCGTCGTGTCGAGGTCGTTGAAGCGGATGCCGGCGGCGCGCAAATCGCCGAGCAGGCTGGTGATGCCGGTGCGCTCGCCCTGGGTGTCGTAATCGTAGACCAGCGTCGCGCCGCCGTCGCAGAGCTCGAGCTCGTATTGGCTGAGGCTTTCCGGCAACGCCGTCACCTTGTTCTGCAGATGCAGCGTCAGCCGCTTCTTGCCCAGCTTCTGCATCAAGGTGGTCTTGTCCTCGACCAGCACGATCTCGCCCTTGTTGATGACGCCGATGCGGTCGGCCATCTCCTCGGCTTCCTCGATGTAATGCGTGGTGAGAATGATGGTGACGCCGGATTGCTGAAGCCCGCGTACCACCTCCCACATGCCCTTGCGCAGCTCGACGTCGACGCCGGCGGTCGGCTCGTCCAGGAACAGGATCTGCGGCTCGTGCGACAATGCCTTGGCGATCATCACGCGGCGCTTCATGCCGCCGGAGAGCGTGATGATCTTGTTGTCCTTCTTGTCCCACAGCGAGAGGGCCTTCAGCACCTTCTCGATGTGATCGGGGTTCTTCGGCTTGCCGAACAGGCCGCGGGAGAAGCTCACGGTCGCCCACACGCTTTCGAACGCGTCGGTGTGCAATTCCTGCGGCACGAGGCCGATCAGCGAGCGCGCCTTGCGGTAGGAGGTCTGGATGTCCTCGCCGCCGACCAGGACCCGGCCCTCGCTCGGATTGGCGATGCCGCAAATGATCGAGATCAGCGTGGTCTTGCCGGCGCCGTTGGGGCCGAGCAGCGCAAAAATCTCGCCGCGCTTGATGTCGAGGTTGACGTTCTTGAGCGCCTTGAAGCCGGACCCATAGGTCTTCGACAGATTGGCGACGGAGATGATGGAAGACATGATGGCCGCGAGGCTGAGGAGCAAAGGCTGGGGAGGGGGCCGGACCATCCAGGAGGACAGGTCGGCGGAGCCCTGAAATAGGAACGCCATTGTCCCTCCGCAATTCCCCGGAGAAAAATGGTCTCAAAACAGGCGCTTTAGTGGCATGTTCCGGGCAAGTGTTGCGCGATGGTCACGGCTTGCTGCTAAGATTGGCGCTCACGCGCCTCTTTGTTGCGTCTGCGAGCGCGCCGTGGCTACGATTTTGGCCAATCGCGAAGCGTATTGTCTCCAGGGAAAAGATCGATGAGACCGAACGGCCGTCACACCGCCGGCGCAAGCCAATTGTCCACCCTCCGTGCGTGGGCGATGGGTCTGCTCCTGCTGTCAGCTGTTGCCATCAGCCCGACCACCGCCAAGGCCGCGCCGAGCCAGGCCGCGGTGGCGACCACGCATGTCTATCTGCTACGCGGCGTGCTCAACATCTTCTCGCTCGGCCTCGACACGATCGGCGCCCGCCTCCAGGCGCAGGGCATCCCGGTGACCGTCGCCAATTTCGTGTCCTGGTCCTCGCTCGCCGATGAAGCGGCGGCTGCCTACAAGGCCGGTCGGCTCAAGACCATCATCCTGGTCGGCCATTCCTCGGGTGCGACCGCGCTGCCCGACATGATCGCCAAGCTCAACCAGCTCGGCGTGCCCGTGAAGCTCGCGATCGGCCTCGACTCCGTGTTCAAGACCAAGCTCTCGACTGGCGCGGAACGCTACATCAACATCTATATCGGCGATGGCCCCGGCGAGCCGGTGCGGGCCGCGGCCGGGTTCCGCGGCAAGCTCGACAATGTCGACATCCGCGGCAGTGGCGTCGGCCACATCTCGATCGACAAGAACGAGGCGATCCAGCGCCGCGTCATCGCCGAGATCGACGCCGCCATCATGCGCTCGCGCGCCCCGGCTGCGCGAGTCGCCGAACCCGCTGCGCCGCGGCCCGCACGCGCGGCGGCGGCAACGGATCCGGCGAGGAATTGAGCCGTCGCGCATCCTGCAGCGTGATGCCCGCCTAAGCTGGCGTCACGCGAACCGGCATGCTCTCCAGCCCGCGCAGGGAATTGTTGAGCCTGCGCTTCGGCTCCGCCGTGAGCTCGATCGTCTTCACGCGCCTTGCGAGCTCGCCGAAGATCAATTCGCCCTCCAGACGCGCGATCATCTGGCCGACGCAGGCGTGTATGCCTGCGCCGAAGCCGACATGGCCGGTCGCAACCCGCTCCACGTCGAAACGGGCCGGCTTGTCCCAGCGCGCGGGATCGCGATTGGCGGAGGCCATGAACAGCAGCACCTTGCGGTGCGCCGGGATCATGCCGCCGCCGATCTCGGCATCGCGCGAGGTGGTACGAAAAAACGTCTGCACCGGTGAATCGTAGCGCAGACCTTCCTCGAAGGCGTTGCGTGCCAGCTCTGGTTTCTCGTGCAGCTTGCGATATTCGTCCGGATGGGTGGCGAGCGCGAGCAGGGTATTGCCGATGCCATTGACGGTGGTGTCGATCCCGGCCGTGAGGAACGGCCGCACCAGATGCGTCGCCTCGTGCTCGGTGATCTCGCCCTCATCGGCCGCCTGGTAGATCATCATGCCGAGGCTGTCGGGCCGTAGCGCATCGCGCGCACAACATTCCATGATCCAGCTCTGCGCCGCGAGGCCGTCCTTCCGCGACGCCGCGAGGATCTCGTTCTCCGGGCCGAAGCTGTTGAATACGAACGTGCTCCAGGCGAGCAGCTTCTCGCGCCCATCGGGGCGGATGCCGATCGCGTCCGGAAACACCTTCATCGGATAGGCTTCCGCAAGATCGGTCACGGCATCGAACGTGCCTTTGTCGATCAGCTCCGAGACCTTCCTCTCTGCTTCGCGCTGGAACGTCTCGCGCAGCTTCCTTGTGACGCCCGGAGACAGCGTGCGGCCGAGCACGCGGCGGCCCTTGTCGTGGTCGGGCGGATCGATCTGCAGGGTCAGCGGCTTTGGCAGCGCCGGGTTCATCCCGTTCAGCCCGACGCCCTCGCCACTGATGAACGTTTTCCAGTCCTTCAGGGCCGCTTCGACCTCGGCATTGCGCGCCATGGCCCACACGCCGTAGCGCTCCACTTCGAACACCGGCCCGATTGCGCGCAGCGCCTCATAGGCGGGATAGGGATCCGTCAGAAAGCCGGGCGCGAACGGATCGACCGGACTGGATGCAATGCCGCTCATGGTCAGCTCCGAACCGCTATTGCTTTGCGAGCGGGCACTGACCGTCACTCTCGGACCGGAACGCGTCCTCGCCCTTGATCGTGGCAACGACCTTCAGCAGATCCCAGGACGAATTCGATTCCTCGGGGGCCTTGACCTGCAACAGGTAGAGCGGATGGATCTTGCGGCCGTCCTTGCGGATGTAGCCCTTGCCGAACAACTGATCGTCGGTCGGCATCTGCTTCATCGTCGCGACCACGGCCTTGCCGTCCTTGGCGCCGCCGGCCTTGTCGACCGCCTTGAGGTAGTGGATGACCGAGGCATAGACGCCGGCCTGCATGTCGTTCGGATAGGCCTTCGAGGGAATGCGTTCGGCGAAGCGCTTCGCGAAAGCACGCGTGCCGTCGGTCAGATCCCAGTAGAACGGATTCATGATCTGCGCGCCCTGCGCAAACTTGAGCCCAAGCGCGGGAAGGCCGTTCATGCCGAGGATCAATCCGACCAGCTTGTGATCCTTCGTCAGCCCGAACTCGGCGGCCTGCTTCATCGAGGTGATGGTATCGTCCCCCGCATTGGCGAATGCGATGACGCTCGCGCCCGACGCCTGGGCCTGGAGCAGGAATGAGGCGTAATCAGCCGTGCCCAACGGATGCCGCACGCTGCCGAGCACCTCACCGCCGGACGCTTTCACGGCTTCCGCGGCCTGCTTTTCCAGATCATGGCCGAACGCGTAATCCGCGGTGATGAAGAACCATTTCTTGCCGCCCTGCTGCACGATGGCCTTGCCGAGGCCGCGCCCGTAGGAATAGGTGTCGTAGGTCCAGTGCACGGTGTTTGGCGTGCACTTCTCCCCGGTCAGAAGCACCGTGCCGGCGCCCGAGCCCACGAAGACCTTGTTCTTCTCGGCGCTCATGCCGGCCACGGCGAGCGCAATCGACGAGTTCGGAATGTCGAAGATCGCATCGACGCTCTCGTTCTCGTACCAGCGCCGGGCGATGCCGATGCCGATGTCCGTCTTGTTCTGATGGTCCGCCGCAACGACTTCCACCGGCTTGCCGGCGGCCTTTCCGCCATAGTCCTCGACGGCGATCTTGGCGGCGACGACCGAGCCGATGCCCTGATAGCTCGCGAACGGCCCCGATTGATCGTTCAGGATGCCGATCTTCACGACGTCCTGGGCCAAGGCCGGTGCGGCGGTCAGCACCGCGGCCACCATGCACAGTTTATGCAGGAATTTGCTGTTCATTGTGTCCCTCCCATGGGCGGTCTTGGTGCCGCTCTATAATAGTTATATTTTATAGCTATTTTTGAGAGTGTCAATTCGGCCGACTTGTGGCCGCCGGATCCAGGATCATGAGCCCGAAAGCAGTCAGACCCGGAGCGAAGCCCCCTCAACCGTCGGAGACGTCACTGGACTTGCGCGCGCTGCAGCGCACGCCCGGCTTCATGCTGCGGCTCGCGCAGCTGAAGTTCTTCGAAGGCTTCTACGAGGAGTTCGCCGCACTGGGCCTGACGCCGGCGACCTACGCGATCTTCGTCGTCATTCGCGACAATCCGGGCGTTCCCCCCAGCAGCCTTGCCAGCCTGCTCCGCCTGCGCCTGCCGAACCTGATCAAGATCCTGAACGAGCTGGAATCGTCCGGCTTCATCAAGCGTAACCGCTCGAAATCCGACCGCCGCGCCGTCGAGTTGATGCTTACGCCGAAGGGCGCCAAGCTCATTCAGGACGGGGCAAGCCTGACGGGGCTCTATAACCGGAAGATGCTGGCCCCGCTCACCGAGGCGGAGCAACGCACCCTGCTCGAATTGCTCAATCGGCTGCTGCCGCTTTAGCCCGGGAGAGGCCCGCCTGAGGCCGACGGTCGCAGCCACGTCCAGCGGCGCGGCAGCCGGAGAGGGCGCCGGACGAGAGATGGTCGGTTCCCGTGCCCCAAAATCCACCCAATCGATGGTCACTAAGCCGGTCAGGGGAGGCCCCTGCCTCCCGTGGTGGGACTGCTGGACTGATGATTCATTCGAGGCGACTCCTCGCGCTGGCAGCAGTGGTGCTGCTCGCCTTGAGCAGTGGCATGGCCGCTGCTACTCCCCCCAAGTCCAAGACCAACGCGACCGCCCCCGCCGCGCCGCCGCCGCCTCCGCCGTTCGAGCCGTTGCCGCCGCCAAAAATCTACCTGTTCCGCGGCGCCATGGGCCCGATCTTCTCGACCGGCATGGATCGGCTCGAAGAGAAGCTAACGAAGGCCGGCTTCTCGGCCAACGTCTACGAATTCACCATCTGCCGGTGGATCGGCGATCGCGCCATCTCCAGCTATAAGGAATCGCCGGCGCCGATCGTGCTGATGGGCCATTCCATGGGCGGGCTGTGCTCGATCGTCATCTCCGAGATGGCGGCCAAGGAGAACATCCCGATCAGCCTCGTCATCGCCATCGATCCCGCGCAAGCGACCGGCGATGTTCCCCTCAACGTCGAGCGCTTCATCAACATCTTCCTGTCCGACAGCGTGCTCGGCGGCGGCGACGTCGTGGCTGTTCCCGGCTTTCGCGGCCATTACGCCAGCTATGACCTCAAGCGGAACGCGCGCGTCACCCACATCAACATCGAGAAGTCCGACGATATCCATCGTCAGATCGTCGAGATGGTGACGCAGCTGCCGCGCATTCCGCCGCAAACGCAGGCCGATGCCGTGCCGCTGCGCTATCTCGTGCCGGCGGACACGCTGGTCGAATTGTGGGACAGCGGCGTGCGGGTGCCGGTGCGCCGCGGCGACACCATGGAGAGCATCGCAGCAGCAAACCGCGTGCCGCTGTGGACGCTGGCGCAGAGCAACTCGCTGCCCGAGAACGCGCAGCTGACGCCGGGCCAGACCATCATCGTCCCCCGCCATCTGACACCGCCCGAGCCGGCCGCCGCGATGGCCACGCCGCCGGCGTCACCGGCGGCGCGGAGGTAGGGGCCGTTATCTTGCGGCAGAAGGCGGTGCGCTCCCTCTCCCGCTTGCGGGGGAGGGTTGGGGAGGGGGTCTCTCCTCGATCGAGGACCCCAGAGAGCCCCCACCCGCCGCGCTCTGGCGCGCAATTGCGCTGCCGAGCGCGTCGCCCTCCCCGCAAGTGGGAGAGGTGCAGCGAGTCCTTGGCGACACTCGATCCGATAAGACTAAACATTCGATCCGTGGATCGCATCGATCACGGCGTCCGTGACCTCCTTCGTGGTCGCCTTGCCTCCGACATCCGGCGTCAGCACGCCCGCGGCGCAGACACGCTCGACGGCGGCCATCAGCCGTAAGGCGGCATCCTTCTCGCCGAGATGCTCGAGCATCTGCGCGCCGGTCCAGAACGTCGCGACAGGGTTGGCGATGCCCTTGCCGGTGATGTCGAACGCCGAGCCGTGGATCGGCTCGAACATCGAGGGGAAGCGGCGCTGCGGATCGATGTTTCCGGTCGGGGCGACGCCGAGGCTTCCAGCCAGCGCGCCGGCGAGATCGGAGAGGATGTCGGCGTGGAGATTGGTTGCGACGATGGTGTCGAGGCTCTTCGGATGCAGCGTCATGCGCACCGTCATGGCGTCGACCAGCATCTTGTCCCAGGTCACGTCAGGGAATTCGCCGGCGACCTCGGCCGCGATCTCGTCCCACATCACCATGCCGTGGCGCTGCGCGTTCGACTTGGTCACGACGGTCAGCAGCTTGCGCGGGCGCGACCGCGCGAGCTGGAACGCATAGCGCATGATCCGCGTGACGCCGACGCGGGTGAAGACGGCGACTTCAGTGCCGACCTCTTCCGGCAGGCCCTTGTGGGCGCGGCCGCCCATGCCGGCATATTCGCCTTCCGAGTTCTCGCGCACGATCACCCAGTCGAGATCGCCGACGCCGACATTGCGCAGCGGCGAGGCGACGCCCGGCAGGATCTTGGTCGGCCGCACATTGGCGTATTGGTCAAAACCCTGGCAGATCGGCAGGCGCAGGCCCCACAGCGTGATGTGGTCGGGCACGTCGGGGGCGCCGACCGCGCCGAAATAGATCGCGTCGAACTTCTTCAGCTCGCTGAGGCCGTCCGCCGGCATCATCACGCCGTGCTTCTTGTAATAATCCGAGCCCCAGTCGAACGTCTTGACGTTGAAGGCGAGATCGCCACTGCGTTTTGCGAGAGCCTCCAGCACGCGGACGCCGGCCGAGATCACCTCGGGGCCGATGCCGTCGGCGGGGATGGCTGCGATCGAATGGGTGCGCATGGGAAGGCTCCGTTTGAGAGACCGCGCCGGCATATCCGGCCGTCGGCGTCGCTGGCGAATCTAGACGAGAGTGCCGGGCAAACTCAATCGGCGCTGGTTTATACAAAAAAATGATATAATCATCGGGAGGTCGCCACGGCGTCATGGCCGGGCTTGACCCGGCCATCCACGCCTTTCCCCGCGGCCCAAGAACGTGGATGCCCAGGACAAGCCCGGGCATGACGACCTCGCGCAAGTCTCAAGCGCGGTCGGGCGAGGCGAGAGGACGGCGAATGGAATTGCATCAGCTCCGATGCTTCGTGGCGACGGCCGAGCAGCTGCATTTCGGCCGCGCGGCGCAGCAGCTTCAGATGCTGCCCTCCGCGCTCGGCCGGCAGATCCAGCTGCTGGAGGAAGACCTGGGCACTCGGCTGTTCGCGCGGACCACGCGCGCGGTGTCGCTCACCGAGGACGGCACGACGCTGCTGCGCGATGCCCGCACCATCCTCGCCAAGGTCGAGGCGGTCGAGAGCAACCTGCGCAATCGCTCGCGCGCGGGGACCGCGCGGCGGCTGCGGGTCGGTGCTATCGACAGCGCGGCGGCCGGACTGTTGCCGCCGCTCCTGCGCGATTTCCGCGTCAGGCATCCTGACATCGCGGTGCAGCTCCTCGAAGACAAGACTGTCCGGCTGCTGCCGAAGATTTTGACCGGCGCGCTCGATCTCGCCTTCGTCCGTCCGCCTGACCGGCCGGACAAGCGGCTCGAATTCCGCGGCCTGCTCCAGGAGAGCGCGATCGTTGCGTTCCCGCGGCGGCACGCGCTGGCCGGGCGCAAAGCGATCACGCTGGCGGATATCGCCGACGAGGCGATGCTGGTGCCGGACCGGCGCTCGCGGCCGCACAGCCACGACCTCACCATAAAGCTGTTCGAACAGGCCGGCCTGACGCCGCGCATCGTTCAGGTCGCCGACGAGAAGCAGACCATCATCAACCTCGAGGCAAGGAAGCTCGGGGTCGCGATCGTGCCGCGCTGGACCGCACGGATGGCGGTGACCGGTGTGCGCTTCGTGCCGCTTCGACTGAGGCAGAGCGGGCCGGTGGGCCGGTTGCCGCTTGCCGCCGCCTGGCTGCGCGGCTCGCGCGATCCGGCCCGCGATGCCATGCTGGCGGTTCTGGAAGCCCGCCTGCGCAGCTATGCGCGGGAGGCGTGAGCGGCTATGACATCGGCCAAGACAGAGGCCAGGACAGAGGGATGGTGATGACGGATCAGACGGCTTCAGGCGAATTGCGGGTGGCCATTGCCGGGCTGGGCTCGATCGGCACCAAGATCGCGACCGCGCTCGATCAGGGCATCGAGGGCCTGTCGCTCGCGGCCGTGGCCGTGCGGGATCCCGCCAAGCATCAAGCCTTCATCGACGGCTTGCGTCGCCCACCGACAATCCTGCCGCTCGACCAACTCGGCAAGGCCGCCGACATCGTCGTCGAATGCGCGCCGAGCAGCCAGCTGCGTGCGATCGTCGAGCCTGCGGTGAAGCGCGGCAAGGCCGCGGTCGTAGTCAGCGTCGGCGGCTTGCTCGACAATTTCGATCTGGTCGATCTCGCCCGCGCCAATGGCGGCCGTATCCTGGTGCCGACCGGCGCGCTGATCGGCCTCGATGCCGTCAACGCCGCCGCAATCGGCACCATCCATTCCGTGAAGATGGTGACCCGCAAGCCGATCGACGGCTTGAAGGGCGCGCCGTTCATCGTTCAGAACAACATCGACATCGACAATCTGCGCGAACCGCTGAAGCTGTTCGAGGGCAGCGCGCGCGAAGCGGCAAAGGGCTTTCCGGCCAACGTCAATGTCGCCGTTGCGTTGTCGCTCGCGGGCATCGGGCCCGATCGCACCGAGATCCAGGTTTGGGCCGACCCGACCGTGACGCGCAACGTTCACCGCATCGAGGTCGAGGCGGACTCAGCGCGCTTCTCGATGGGCATTGAGAACATCCCGTCCGAGAATCCCAAGACCGGCCTGATCACCGCGTTGTCGGTGATCGCGCTGCTCCGCAAGCAGCGCGCCACGCTCTGCGTCGGGACGTGAGCTCCTAAGCCCCCGTGACGCGCCAGATCACGTTGCCGACGTCGTCGGCCATCAGCAGCGACGTCTTGTCGGGACCGATCGCGACGCCGACCGGACGGCCGTAGGATTCCTTCTCGTCCGGCGACAGGAAGCCCGACAGGATGTCGCGCGACGGGCCGGAGGGCTTGCCGTTCACGAACGGGATGAACACCAGCTTGTAGCCGGACAGCTTGCTGCGATTCCACGAGCCGTGCTGACCGATCACCATGCCGTCGCCGAAACCGGGCAGGGTGCCTGCGGGCATCCAGCACAGGCCGAGCGAGGCGGTATGGCCACCGAGCGCGTAGTCCGGTTGAATCGCCTTGGCGACCATCGCCGGATCCTGCGGAACGCGGTCGTCCACCGTCTTGCCCCAGTAGCAATAGGGCCAGCCGTAGAAGCCGCCGTCGCGCACGGAGGTGAGATAGTCGGGCGGCGTCTCGTCGCCGAGGCCGTCGCGCTCGTTGACGACGGTCCAGAGCACGCCGGTCGTCGGCTCCCAGGCAAGGCCCACGGGATTGCGCAGGCCGGCCGCAAAGATGCGATGCGTGCCGGCAACGAGATCGAGCTCGTAGACCGCGGCGCGGCCTTGCTCGACCTCCATGCCCATCTCGGCGATGTTGCTGAGCGAACCGACGCCGGCATAGAGCTTCTTGCCGTCGGGACTGGCGAGCAGGCTGCGCGTCCAGTGGCCGGCGGGCTTGAACGTCGTCAGCCGCTTGCCCGGCGCGGTGATGCGGTCGGCGTTGGAGACGTAAGGGAAGGCCATCACACCGTCGGTGTTGCCGACATAGAAAGTGTCGCCGACCAGCGCCATGCCGAACGGCTGGTTGAGGTTCTCCATGAACGCGCCGCGAACTTCGGCGACGCCATCGCCATCCTTGTCGCGCAACAGCGTGATGCGGTTGGCGGAGACGCCGAGCGCGGCGGCGCGCCGCATCGTCGCCTGCATCGCATAGTGGAACACGCTGCGCGGGGCGCCCGCGATCTGCGTTGCCTCCGCGATCAGCACGTCGCCATTGGGCAGCACCTCGATCCAGCGCGGATGGTCGAGACCGGTCGCGAACGCATCGACCTTGAGCCCGGGTGCGGCGATCGGCTTCTGTCCGTCGCGCCAGCCGCGTGCGGTCGGCATCTTCAAGGTCGGAATCGCGCCTTGCGGCTTGGCTTCGGGAATGGCGGGCTTCTCGCCCCAGGCCGGCGCGGGCTCGGTGCCCGTCATCTTGCGCCATTGCAGCGCGATGCCGCCGATGAACGCGACGAACTGCGCGAAGATGCTGGAAAACGTCATGACAAGCCCCGGGTTGCGCGCGCATCCAACTGGCTGACGAGGCCGACGTCAACCTATGCGGCGCACCGCAGGGGCCGATTCCCGTGGAATGGCAGCCGATCGAATTTGCATGGGACAGGTCGCGGCGTCGGCCCGGAGATCAACGACCGATCTGCCGCTCCAGCCGTCGTGCTGCGCGAAAATCGTCCAGGTGACGGATGTTCGGCGCCAGCGCCGCTTCCCGGGACAGCAGATGATAGACCCGCGCCACCGTGCGCTGTTTCTGCTTCGTACGCCCGGGCGGCAGCGCCCGCGCCTTGCGAACGGCGGCGATCGCGTGTGCGCGAAAATAATCGTAGGCGTCCGACATGGCTCGATGCTCTGCGGCCGTTGACAGATGTCGGGGCTAACGGACGAGCGGAGGGGTGGTTCCTTGGGGGGGCAGATCGTGCGCTCGTGCCTCGGACGCAACGCAGCGCGCCCGGGATACGAGCGTGACGCCCTTACCGCGGCGACGTGAACGGAATGATCATCGGAACGCGGCGGCAATAGGCGCCATAGGCGTCCTCGCCGAGCTCCTTCGAGAGGAACACCTCTTCCATCCGCCCCTTCTGCCACATGCCGAGCGAGATCAGGATCGCGCCGAGGATCGTCGTCACCAAGCCGATCGCAACGCCGGTCACCAGCATGCCGAAGATTAGGCCGGTGTAGATCGGGTGGCGGACGATACCGTAAGGGCCGGTGTCAATGACGCGGTGGTCTTCCTTCTGGGTGATGGTGTTGGACCAGAATTTTCCGAGATGCAGCCGGCCCCACCATGCGAAAGCGATGCCGGCGACTGAGAGGACCGCAGCGATGATGATACCGGTGTTGCCGAGCACCCAAAGCGGCTTCCAGCCCATGGCTTCCGCAATGAACGGCGTGTACAGGATGCCGCCGACCAGGATCGGCAGGCGATAGCGCTGCGACTCCAGCGTCATCACCTGCTTCTTGGTCTGCCCCTGCCAGAACGAGGCGCCGACCCAGCTGACCAGAAAAGCGAGCCAGATCAGGGCGAGCAGTTGCGTCGGCCAGGTCGTGGTCCAGCCACCCCAGGCGACAGAGAGAAGCTTGCTGAAATCGAAAGACATGAAGATTCTTTGCGTTTGAAGCGGCGTCAGCTCGCACGCGAGGACAGCGCGTGATGCTTGAGGGCGCCGGAGGGCTGCTGGCCGTTGCGGGCGAGCAGGTGGGTGATGGTTTCGCGCAAGACGGGCTCGATCGGACGCGGCGAATAGCCGAGTTCGGTACGGGCTTTGCCGATCGAAAGATCGCTCGCGGCGAGCGCGATCCGCACGCCCTCGGCGGTGCCGTTGGGCGGCCGGCGCGTGATGTGGTCGGCGATGTATTCGAGCATGATCGCGGAGAGCTCGGCGATCTTGCCGGGTACGACGACGGGAAATTGCCGGCGTCCGCTCATCGTCGACATCATGCGCAGGATGTCGCCGAGCGGGACGCAGTCGCCGCCGAGGATGTAGCGCTGCCCGAGGCGGCCGCGTTCCATGGTCAGGACCAGGCCCATGGCGACGTCGCGGACGTCGACCAGATTGACCAGGAAGTTGAGGTGCGGCTGCACCTTCTTCTGCAGGAAGTACCAGAGCATCGCGGTCGGCGGTGTCAGATGTTGGTCGGCGGCGCCGATCGGCATGGTCGGCGTGCCGATCACCAGCGGGAAGCCCGCTTCTGCCGCTTTGGCGGCATGATGCTCGGCGAGCGATTTCGACCGGGTGTAGGCGCCGGGCATTGCCTCGGCCGGCTGCAGCGCCTCTTCGGCGGGAACGCCCTTGAGGTCGGAATAGGGGAACAGGATCGATTCGGTCGAGCAATGCAGGAAGCGCGAGACGCCGCGCTTCATCGCCGCCGCCAGCACGATCTCGGTGCCGCGGCAATTGACCTCGTGAAAGTCCTGCTTGTTGGCGACCCACATGCCGGGCAGGCCGGCGAGGTGATAGACCTGATCGCAGCCGGCGATCGCCGCATCGACCGCGGCACAGTCCAGCACCGAGCCGTGGACGTGCTCGACATCCGCGTTCGCCGCGCTCGGCACACGGACATCGAGAACGCGGACCCGCTGCCCACGGGCGCGGAGCGCTTCTACGAGGTGATGTCCGATGAAGCCACTGCCACCGGTAACCAGGACGAGAGCCATGCAGTAGGTTGCTGTTTCGCTTCGAGCGTTATCGGGTTGAAAGGGAATTGGCCGGAAGAGGCGCCAGAATCGCGGCAAGGTCGCGACGGAAACCCAGTGCAATGAATAATTTTGCCATGACGAACATCGGTCCAAGCAAAAGATGCGAGGGGAACGTGAACAACGAGGCCTCGCGCCCCTCAAAAACCTTGTGGCCGATGGCCTGTGCGGCGAGGCCGAGCACCACTAGCGTGGCGAAAATCGCCCACATCGTCGCGGTGCCGACTTGCGCCGCGATGGTCGTCGCAACCGAAAACAGCACGACGGAGACGGCCAGAATGCCGAGCCCGAGCGCCGCGTCGAGCAGCAGCCAATAAATCAAGACCGGAACAGCCAGGACCACCGCCAGGCTGACGTTGAATCCGAACAGCGGAAGCTTGACCAGCGTCAGCGGCAGCACGGCGCCGGTGAACAGCAGCAGGATGCCGACCACATGCATCGCCGTGTTGCGGGGATCGCGATGGTACTCGACATAAACGGCAAGTTGGCGCTGGAAAAAGCCACCCATTTCGGTCTCATGCAGCACGGGGTCGGGAAGGGCGAATAGAGGCTATAGCACTGGACCGAGCGGTGCACAAACCGGCACTTTTGTCGCGTGAAACCGTGCGCGCGCGCCCGGGACAGGCTGCAAAATAATCCGCACTTCAAGGGGTTCCGTCAGCCGCGGAGCCGCCTTCGCTTAGCGCTTCTTGGCGGGCTTTTTCGCCGCAGGCGCTGGCGTCGCAGCCGGACGCGTCTCTTCCGGCAGCTTGGCATAAGTCAGGATCTGCAACTGGCCGTTGACGGCGGAGGTCGGCTTGGCCCGATCGAGAAACTGCTCCTCGCCGAGGCCGATCGGATGCAGCCGCTTGGTCGAGATCTTGAAGGTGTTCACCAGGACGTCACGGATCGCATCGGCCCGGCGCTGACTCAGGATCGCATTGGCCTCGCGCGTCTTCGAATTGGATTCGACGTGGCCGACGATCAGGAAAGTGTAGGGCAGCAGCGAGGAATGAACCAGCGCGTCCGCAATGCGGCCAACGGTCTGGTAGGACGCCGGCTGGATGATCGGCGTGTCGGCGTCGAACTGGATCTGCGCATTGAAGGCGGGCAGCTTGGCGAGCTCCGGCGCGATCAGCGGCCGGTTCACCGGCCCCGGATCGTTCTTGATCCTGGTCTTGGCGCGCTCCATCACCTGCTGCTTCAGCGCGGGCAGGTCAACCTCGGCGGCCTCTTCGAAATGGTTCAGCTTCGCGACAATGTCGTCGCGGGTCGGCGCCGCCGTCTGCGCGCCGGCGGGGCCCGCGAGCAAAGCGAGCCCCAGCGCCAAGCCCAGTCCTGCGGTAGCGAGCCCGGTCGCGCGCATCAGCGATACCCCGCGTCGTCAACGGCCTTCAGGCAGTTGTTGCTGATGCCCTTGGGCGTCGAGACCAGGCACGGGATCGACTTGCTGGTCTCCTTGGTCGAGCCGCCGCAGACCTTGACGATCTCGCGCTGGCAGGCGTTCGCTACCGTCACGCGCGCGGCGACGCGCTTCTGGATGGCGTCGAACACGCCGAGATAGTCGCTCGTGCATTGCGGCGAGAGCACGTCGCGATTGCGCGACAGGCATTCCTTCAGCCGGTTCGAATCCGGGTTGACGCCGCGGCAATTGGCGACGATTTCCGCCCCGCAGCTCGCCGCCAGCTTGCCGATCGAATCGCCAAAGCTCATGGTCTCCGCCGCCGCAAGCGACGGCATCCCCAATGCAAGCACGATCAATGTGACGGAGCCCCGGACCATGGGTTGCATCTGATACGGGGAAGTTCGCGGCGGTCAAGGGGCGTTCGGGCGAGAACTGTCGAGAGTTGCGCAGTGCGGCGAACAGTCCTCACTCGGCCTCAGCGAGGGGCGGCCAGTCGACCAGGGCGACGGTATGGTTCCTGAGGTCCTCGGCAACCTCGGGATCGGCCTTGAGCTCATCCAGCGTCCGCGGCGGGGGCAGCTGGCGCCCGTCCGCGGTCAGCTCCTGCGCAAAGAACGCCAGCGCCTCGGGCCCATTCTCCAGCGCCTCCTCGACGTCGTCGCCGCCGGAGATGCAGCCGGGCAGATCCGGAAACCACAAGCTCACGGTTTCGTCCGGGTCGGCATCCTCGATGATGGCAACGTACTGAGCCATATCGGGTCTCACGCCCGCTGCACGAAACTGTCCACGACCTTCTTCTCGCCGGCCTTGTCGAAGGCGATGGTGAGCTTGTTGCCGTCGATCTTGGTGACGCGGCCATAGCCGAATTTCTGGTGGAAGACGCGGTCTTCCAGCGAGAATTCGGACGTCGTGCCGGTCGATTTGGCGACCAGCTCGCCTTCGATCGTCAAGGGCCCGCGCCGGCGCGAGGCGAAGCTGCCGAAATCGGGACCGGATGACGAGGAGGTCGAGAACGTCGCGGCCTCTTCCTCGAAGCCGCCGCTTCGGCCGCGATTCCGGTTGGCCTGCGCGCGCTGCCAGCCTGGGGTCGAATAGCTGGAGCCGAACGCCTCCATGTCGTCGAAGCGCGAGGCGCCGTAGCCGCCGCTGCCGCCCCATCCAGAGCCGCCCTTGGACTCCGTGATCTCGACATTGGCCGCCGGCAATTCGTCGAGGAAGCGCGACGGGATCGTGGTCGACCAGGTGCCATGGATCCGGCGATTGGTCGCGAAATAGATCTTTGCGCGGCGGCGGGCGCGGGTCAGACCGACATGGCCGAGCCGGCGCTCTTCTTCCAGGCCGGCGCGGCCCTGTTCGTCCAAGGTGCGCTGGCTCGGGAACAGGCCTTCCTCCCAGCCGGGCAGGAACACGTTGTCGAATTCGAGCCCCTTGGCCGAATGCAGCGTCATCAGCGACACCGCGTCGTCCTCGGCGCCACCCTCGCGGTCCATCACCAGCGAGATGTGCTCCAGGAACCCTTGCAGGTTCTCGAACTCCTCCATCGAGCGCACCAGCTCTTTCAGGTTCTCCAGCCGGCCCGCGGCGTCCGCCGAGCGGTCCTTCTGCCACATCTCGGTATAGCCGCTCTCGTCGAGCACGATCTGGGCGAGATCGGTGTGCGCGGTGACCTCGCGCTGCGCGCGCCAGCGCTCGAATTGGGCGATGAGATCGCGAAGCGAGCCGCGCGCCTTCGGCTTCAGCTCGTCGGTCTCGACCACCGCGCGCGCCGCCTCGAACAGGGGAATGCGGCGCTTGCGGGCGTGATCGTGCAGCATCTGCACGGTGGCATCGCCAAGCCCGCGCTTCGGCGTATTGACGATACGCTCGAAGGCGAGATCGTCGGCCGGCGAATTGATGACGCGCAAATAGGCCAGCGCGTCGCGGATTTCGGCGCGCTCGTAGAAGCGCGGGCCGCCGATGACGCGATAGGGCAGGCCCAGCGTGACGAAACGGTCCTCGAATTCGCGCATCTGGTAGGAGGCGCGCACGAGAATGGCGATCTCGTTGAGCTTCTCGCCCTGGCGCTGCAGCTGCTCGATCTCCTCGCCGATGCCGCGGGCTTCCTCTTCCGAATCCCATGAGCCCGTGACGGTGACCTTCTCGCCGTCCTGGTCCTCGGTGCGCAGCGTCTTGCCGAGCCGGCCTTCATTGTGCGCGATCAGGTGCGAGGCGGCGGCGAGGATGTGACCCGTCGAGCGATAGTTGCGCTCCAGGCGAATGACCTTGGCGCCGGGGAAATCGTGCTCGAAACGCAGGATGTTGTCGACCTCGGCGCCGCGCCAGCCATAGATCGACTGGTCGTCGTCACCGACGCAGCAGATGTTTTTGGTCTTCTCCTTCTCCCCGTTTGCGGGGAGAAGGCCGGGATGAGGGGGAGTCTCCACGAGCTCGGTGCTTGGAGAGGCCCCCTCACCCGCATCGCTTCGCGATGCCACCTCTCCCCGCAAGCGGGGAGAGGTGGAAGAAGGCGCCTGCGACAGCAGCCGCAGCCACAGATATTGTGCGACGTTCGTATCCTGGTACTCGTCGACCAGGATGAACTTGAAGCGCTGCTGGTACTGCCTGAGGATATCCGGGTGCTCGCGGAAGATGCGGATGTTCTCCAGCAGGAGATCGCCGAAGTCGGCCGCATTCAAAATCTTCAGCCGCTCCTGGTAGCTCGCATAGAGCTTGCCGCCCTTGCCGTTGGCGAACATCGCGGCCTCGCCCGACGGTACCTGTGAAGGCATCAAGCCGCGGTTCTTCCAGCCGTCGATCAGGCCGGCCAGCATCCGCGCCGGCCAGCGCTTCTCGTCAATGTTCTCGGCCTGCAGCAGCTGCTTGAGCAGCCGTACCTGGTCGTCGACGTCGAGCACGGTGAAGTTCGACTTGAGCTGCGCCAGCTCGGCATGGATGCGCAGGATACGGCCGCCGATGGAGTGGAAGGTGCCGAGCCATGGCATGCCTTCGACGGCGTGGCCGAGCATTTGGCCGAGCCGGTGCTTCATCTCGCGCGCGGCCTTATTGGTGAAGGTCACCGACAGGATCTCGGCCGGGCGGGCGCGGCCCTGGCTCAAGATGTGCGCGATGCGCGTGGTCAGGACGCGGGTCTTGCCGGTGCCGGCGCCGGCCAGCACCAGGACCGGGCCATCCAGCGTCTCCACTGCCTCGCGCTGCTCCGGATTGAGCCCGGCGAGGTATTTCGGGCCCACCGAGGCGCGCGCACGCGCGGCGATGCCGCCGGCTGCGGGCTGGTGGTCGGGTACGGCTGTGATCTTGCTCGGCTCGGTCATGCGAATCATCGGCCCCACGATGGCACCGCGGGGTGGTGGAAGGGAGCCTTCTTAACAGGGATTGGTGCCTATATGGGGCGCCGGGCCGGGTTTTCCACGTGCGCGGCAGGCCGATTTGTTCCAGCTGAGCCAGCGAATTTCGCTCCCGCCGGGACCGGAACTATCGTTCCCGCGTCGAGATTGTCAGGACAGGTGGCGCGGCCAGCCGCGTCGATCGCAGACAACATCAAGACGAGGGTTTGACCATGCTAGGCTGGGTTGTGACGTTTCTGGTTATCGCACTGATCGCCGGCATCCTGGGCTTCGGCGGCGTCGCCGGCGCTTCGATCGAGATCGCCAAGATCATCTTCTTCATCGCAGTCGTTCTGTTCCTGGTCTCGGCCGTCGTCGGCCTCGCCCGCGGCCGCAACAGAATATAGCTGCGATGTCACCTCTCTCCGACGGGGAGAGGTGAACCACAGGCGGCAGACGGCGCCTGAGCCACTAACGCTTCGAGGGCATCGTCACGCTCCGGCCGATGCCCTCGGGTCGCGTCAAGGCGCTGTGGGACTTGGCAACTCCAGCAATGCGCTGCTGGATGTCGGTCGGAAAAGGCGCGACGCGCCGCGCATTCATGTCCATGTGCAGTGACATGTTCTCGGACGTCGCCGACAGCCAGCCCTCGGTGCCGTGCCGCATCTCCTCGAATGTGTGCAGCCGCTTGTCATCGGCGTCGAGCAGCCAGACTAAGATCTGCACGGGATCGCCGAGATGGATCTCCCGCAAATAGCGCACGTGGCATTCGGCGGTGAAGGTCGAGCCGTGGCGCTCTGTCTTGTAGACCGGGCCAATCCCGAGCTCGAGCCAGAACTCGTCGATCGCCCGATCGAACATCACGTTGTAATAGGCCATGTTGAGATGGCCGTTATAGTCGATCCATTGCGGCTCGACCTGCATGATCGAGGAGCGAAACGGCTCTGCATTCGGCGCTGTGGCGGCGGTCTCCGGCATGTGTCCTTCCCAAGCTATGCGTCCGGTCCCTTGACTTGACCGGTTATATGTCCTTTGCCACGGTCTCTTCTCGTCGGGAGGAATTCCGTGGGTACGACCATCACCAATAATCCGCCGCGGCCGGAGCCGAAAGCCCTCGCAAGCGCGCTGGAGCAGCTTGCCGCGCGCTTCGGCAACCGCCTCATCACCTCGCAGGCCGTGCGCGAGCAGCACGGCCATACCACCACCTGGATCCCCAACCAGCCGCCTGATGGCGTGGTGATGGCGCAGGAGACCGCCGACATCCAGGACGTGGTGCGGATCTGCGCCAAACATCGCGTGCCCGTCATTCCCTTCGGCACCGGCACCTCGCTCGAAGGCCAGGTCAACGCGCCCGCCGGCGGCATCTCGATCGACCTGCGCGACATGAACAAGGTGCTCGCGGTGCATGCCGAGGACCTCGACTGCGTGATCCAGCCCGGCGTCACCCGCAAGGCACTGAACGAACATCTGCGCGACCAGGGCCTGTTCTTCCCGATCGATCCCGGCGCGGATGCCTCGCTCGGCGGCATGGCCTCGACCCGCGCCTCCGGCACCAATGCGGTGCGCTACGGCACCATGCGCGACAGCGTGCTGGCGCTGAAAGTGGTGCGCGGCGACGGCGAGATCATCACCACGGGCACGCGCGCCAAGAAATCGTCCGCCGGCTACGACCTGACGCATCTGTTCGTCGGCGCCGAAGGCACGCTCGGCATCATCTCCGAGCTGACCATTCGCCTGCGCGGCATCCCCGAGACGATCGCGGCCGGTGCGGTGTCGTTCGAGACCGTCCACGGCGCCTGCCAGGCCGTGATCCTGGCGATCCAGACCGGCATTCCCGTCGCGCGCATCGAGCTGCTCAATGCCGCGCAGGTCAAGGCCTGCAACGCCTATTCCAAGCTGACGCTGCCGGAGACGCCGCTGCTGCTGATGGAATTCCACGGCAGCGAGATCGAGGTCGCCGAGCAATCCAAGGCGTTCGGCGAGATCGCGAGGGACTGCGGCGGGGGCGATTTCTCCTGGACCACCAAGCCGGAGGACCGCACCAAGCTGTGGCAGGCGCGGCACGATGCTTATTGGTCGGTGAAGGCGCTGCGGCCCGGCGACAGCATCGGCGTGGTCGCGACCGACGTCTGCGTGCCGATCTCGCGGCTCGCCGACTGCGTCAGCGAGACCGAGGAGGATCTCAAGCGCCTCAATTTGCTGTCGCCGATCGTCGGCCATGTCGGTGACGGCAATTTCCACTGCTCGCTGGTGTGCGACACCAACGACGCCGACGAGATGGCGCGCGGCGAGGAGTTCATGCATCGTCTGGTCGAGCGTGCGCAGGCCATGGACGGCACCTGCACCGGCGAACACGGCATCGGCCAAGGCAAGCAGAAATATCTCGAGGCCGAGCTCGGCCCCGAGGCGCTCGATGCGATGCGGGCGCTGAAGCAGGCACTCGATCCGCTCAACATTTTCAACCCCGGCAAGATCGTGCCGGAGGCATAAGGCGGCGCCCTCCGGAACCGGGAACTTTCGGCAATCCTGCCGGTTCCAATTCCCGCCAATTTCCGATGCTCAATGGCAGGGCTTTGCGCGGGAGGGTGCGATGGTGCGACCGGTCATGGGAATTGCCGCGGTGGCCTTTGCCTGCATGCTTGCGGGGGCCGCGTTCGCGAAGGGCGGACACGGCGGCGGCCATGGAGGTGGCCATGGAGGTGGGCATGGCGGCGGGCGCGGCGGCGGTCACCACGGCGGCCATGTCCGCGGCCACGGCGGCGGGCATGCGCATGGCGGGCATCATCGCGGGATGCGGTTCACAACCGGCGCCCGGCGTGGCGGCCCGAACTTCGGTCAGATCCGCAATGCCGCGATACGGCCGGCGAACTTCCGCAACGCCTGGAACGCCAGCGCCTTCCGCAACGGCCGGCTGATCAGCAATCCGGCGGCCCGCGCGCAGATTGCCGCGGCGGCGGCACTCGCCGGCTGGAGCGGTGCAAGCAGCGGATGGTGGCAACATCCCGGCGGCGGCTACGGCTGGGTCGGGCCGCTGTTCTGGCCGTTCGCCTATAACGATCTCTACGATTACACAATCTGGGGCGACGGGCTCGGCTTCTGGGGCTACGGGTATCCGGACATCTATGCCGGCATTTTCGGCCCCTATGGCCATGATCGGCTGTCGGCTTATCTGCCGCAGCAGCCGCAGGGACGGCGGCGGGCGCGCAGCGCGCCGCTCGATCAGCTCTGCGGCAGCGATCGGCGCGCCATCGTCGGCCTGCCGATCGATCAGATCGCAGCCGCGGTGCAGCCGACGAACGCGCAAGGCGCTGCTCTCGATGCGCTCGGCAACGCCTCGATCGACGCGGCTGCGCTGATCCGCACCTCCTGTCCGACGCAGGCCGCAGCGACGGCGCCCGGCCGGCTCGCCGCCATGCAGCAGCGGGTCGAGGCGATGCAGAAGGCCGTCGATTTGGTTCAGCCTGCGCTGGACCAGTTCTATGGTTCGCTCAACGACGAGCAGAAGGCGCGCTTCAATGCGCTTGCCGACGATCAACGTCGTGCCGCGGCATCGAACAATGCGGGCGGATCGTCGGTGCAGACTTGCAGCCCGTCCGCCGCGTTCGATTGGCCCGGCGCAACGATCGAAGAACGGCTTCGTCCCACCGACACCCAGCGCGGGGCACTCCAGGTGCTCCAGGACACCAGCGCCAAGGTCAGCGCATCGCTCAAGGCGTCCTGCGAGCCCAATGAGGTGATGACGCCTCCGGCCCGCATGGCCGCGATCCGCAAGCGTCTCGATGTCATGCTGGACGGAATCAAGTCGGTGCGGGCGGCGCTCGATGATTTCTACGCCACGCTCAACGACGAGCAGAAGGCGCAGTTCGAGGCGATCGGCCCGCGCCGCATGTCCTGAACGCCGTGAGCAATTGAAGACCATTGGTGGGGCAATGAAGTGGTTCGCGAGGCGAGAGCCGGCAGACGTCTGGGACGAGCCGATCGGGGGGCCGCTCGGCGACATCGACGCAGCCGACCGGATTCGCAACATCTGCCAGGCTGCGCGGGCGATCGCCGAAGCCGCCGGCGCTTCGGCGCCGACCAGCACGCGCGAGCGCTATGAGCGCGCAGCCCGCGCTGCCATGGAGATCGCGATGAAGATCTCCGACGATCTGATGCGCGACGACGCCGTGCGCCGCATCGTGGATCTCTGCATGAAGGCTGAGGACATCAAGACGGCGCAGATCTTGTCGCGTGCGATCCAGGCAGGCTGGATTCGAGAAGCCGTGCTCCGGGACCATCCGGCCCTGTCGCAATGAGTTCGGCTCGCGCGATTGGCGCGAGCCGAATGCTGCTGGTGCCGGACCGGCTCAGTATCTGCGGTAGCCACCGCTGTTATGGTCGCCGCCGCGGCCGCCCATTCCCATGCCGAGGCCGATCCCCACACCGATGCCGATGCCCTGCATCACGGCCTCGGGCGGCGGGCCGCGATCCGGCGGCGGTGCGCGCTCGTAGACCACTTGCTCGGACGGCGGCCGTCGCTTGGGCGGCGTCTCGACCACCTTGCGCTTCGGCGGGGTCTCCTCGACGCGCTTCTTGATCACGGGCGGGACCGGCGTTGCCGGGGTCGCGGGCGTCGAGCACGGGCAGGTCGGCGCCATCGCGACCGCGACGGGCGTCGCCGCGGCGGCCACGGGCACGGTGTAGTTGCGGTTCTGCACGCGCAGCAGCAGCCGGCGCGCGGTTGCCGCGAGATCGCTGTTGTCCCAGTTCGCGAGGTATGCCTCGAACGAGGCGCGGGTGTTGATCGCGGTGGCACGCTCCCACGCCAGCATCTGGCGACGCCGCTCCAGCACGGTGCGAAGGCGCGGCGTGCGGGTGTCCTGGGCATACAGCTCGATATAGGCCTGATACGCCTCCACGGTGTCCTCGGTGATCACGAGCTCATAGGCGACCATGGCCGGCTTGCCCTGCAATGTCTTGCGCCAGTCCGCGACGTTGCGCGTGCCGCCGGCGAGCGCCATGGCGGATGCGCCGGGAAGAGCGGGCGTGCTGCCGCCGCTCTCGCCGAAGAACCTGAAATCGGTGGTCAGCGAGGAGCTTTCCCAGGGGATCTGCCGGCCGTCGGTCGACTGCGCCACCGCGACGCGGATGCGCTTGAACATCTCCTCGATCGGCAGGTTCGGCTGCTTGGCGACCGTCAGCACGGCTGTCGTATAGGGGCTGTCGAGGCCGTTGCCGTCCTCGGCCTCGGCGCCGGGCGAGGTCGAATAGGAGATGAACGAGCCGGGCGCGCCGGCCTTGGTATCGACGATCGCAAGGCCGTGGCCGGCGCCGCTGAGCGCGGGGAACGGGTTGTTGCGGCAGGCATCGAGCATGAAGATGCGCGCCCGCGTCGGCAGCGCGCCGAGCGTGTTGAGCATGTCGTTCAGCCGCACGCCCTGCAGCGGGATGTCGGCCTCGCGCTTGGGGTCGAGATCGACAGGCACCAGATAGTTCTCGCCGTCGATCTGAAGGCCGTGGCCGGCATAGAACACCAGCGCGACGGTGTCGGGGCCGCTGGCACTGACCTTGCCGGCGAAGTCCGAGATCGCCGCGCGCATCTCGGTCTGCGCCAGATTGGCCGCCGTGGTGACGGTGAAGCCGGCACTGCCGAGCAGCTCCGTCATGCCCTTGGCGTCGTTGGCGGCGTTCGGCAGCTCCGGCACGGTGCGATAGGACGATTGGCCGATCACCAGCGCAAGCCGCGCCTCAGCGGCCGCGTCCGTGGGCGTCATCAATTGGGAAAGTGCGAGAAGACCGGACGCAAGAAGCAAATTCGAAAAGACTGGACGGCGCATGATGTCACCTCCAACGGCAATGCGCACGATGATGGCACCTTTTCTAAGTCCGCGCCATGAGGGCGTCTGTGCGCTGGATCACGCAGGGGCCGCGGCAAAATGGGGCAGGGTATCTGCCGGAGCCGTCCTTGTGCTAGACCTTTCGACCGCGCTGTCGGGGGCATTCGGCTAGTGAAGGAGGCTTGTCGTGAAGGTCCTGCTCGCGCACACCCCGGAGATGCGGCGCAACTATTATGGCGATCGCAGCCTGAACGGCCTGCGGGCGGCCGCCGAGGTGATCCTGCACGAGAAGGATGAGCCGCTGGACGCCGCCGGCCTGGTGCGCGCAGCCAAAGACGCCGACATCATCGTCGCCGACCGCATGACTGAAGGGCGCGGCGAGATCTTTGCGCAATTGCCGCGTCTGCGGGCCTTCGTCCGCTGCGCCGTCGACATCCGCAACGTCGACGTGGATGCGGCGTCGCAAGCCGGCGTGCTCGTGACCCGCGCCGGGCCCGGCTTCGTGCAGGCCGTGGCCGAGCTCGCGCTCGGCTTCATGGTCGATCTCTCCCGCGGCGTGTCGCGGACCACCGCAGATTACCAGGCAGGCCGCAAGCCGGAAGCACGGATGGGCCGCCAACTCGCCGGCAGCCGGATCGGCATCATCGGCTACGGCAGCATCGGGCGCTACCTCGCCGAGATCGCAAAAGTGCTGCGCATGGAGGTATTGGTCTCCGATCCCTTCGTAACCGTCAGCGATGCCGCGATCCGGCAGGTCGATCTCGACGAGCTCCTCGCCGCATCGGACTATGTCGTCTGCCTCGCCATCGCCAACGAGCAGACCGAAAACCTGATCGGGGAGGCGGCGCTGGCGCGCATGCAGAAGCACGCCGTCTTCATCAATCTCTCGCGCGGCAATCTGGTCGACGAGGCCGCATTGGCAGGCGCGCTGCGTGAGGGCCGCATCGCCGGCGCCGCCATGGATGTCGGCCGCGCGCCGGACCAGATGCCGACGCCCGATCTTGCCAAGCTGCCGAATGTCATCGCGACGCCCCATGTCGGCGGGCTGACGCCGCAGGCCATCGAATACCAGTCGCTGGAGACCGTGCGACAGGTCGAGGCCATCGCGAGGGGAGAAATCCCGCAAGGCGCCGTCAACGCCGATCGCTGGACGCGGCGGCCGTGAAGGGTCTTAGAGCCGGTCCACCGCCTTGAACGTCCCGTCCTTCTGGATCACGGTCAGGAACACCTTCGGCGGCGTGTCGAGCATGCGTGTGCCGACGGTGACGATGCTGCCGCTGATGTCGAAACGGCCGGTATCGTTGATGGCGCGCAGCAGGCTGGCGCGGGTCGGATTGGGGCCGGCCTTTTCCAGCGCCGCGGCCGCAAGCCGGCCGGACAGATAGCCTTCCAGCGACACGAAATCCGGTGTCAGCGTCGGGTCGAACGCCTTCTGGGCCGCCTGGTAGTCGGCGACGAGCTTGAGCGAGCGGTCCCAGGGAAATGGCACCACCTGCGAGACGATGACGCCGTCGCCCTCAGGGCCGAGTTCCGCGGCGAGCGCAACGGCGCCGACGAAGGAGATGTTGACGAAGGTTGGACGAGCGCCGCCGCGGCGGGCGAGCTTGATGAACTCCGCGCACGGACCATAGGTCCCGACCATGACGATGGCTTCTGGGTCGGCGCGCTTGATCATGCGCCAGGCCTGGCCGACCGCGCGGGTGTTGCGCTCGTAAGTGCCCTCGGCGGCGAGCTCGAGCCCGCGCTTGGCGAGCGCCCGCTTCACGCCGACAAGCCCGTCGCGGCCGAAGGAATCGTCCTGGTAGAAGATGCCGATGCGGGTGAACTTGCGATCCTCGGTGAGATGCTTGATCCAGGCTTCCGCCTCCGCGCCGTAGCTGGCGCGGATGTTGACGACGTTCGGAAGCTCGAGATCGCGCAGGAACTCGGCGCCGGTGAACGGGCCGATGAAGGGCACGTTCCTGGAGCTGGTGATCGGTATCGTCGCCATCGCGGTCGGCGTGCCGACCGCACCGATCAGCGCGAACACCTTGTCGTCGTTGATCAAATGCAGCGTCTGCGCCACCGAACGGTCGGGGTCGTAGCCGTCGTCGCGGCTGATGAGCTGGAGCTTGCGGCCGTGAATGCCGCCCTTGGCATTGACCTCGGTGAATGCGGCGACGATGCCTTGCCGCATGCGCTGTCCCAGCGCGGAGGACGGGCCTTCCAGCGCCGCGGCCTGGCCGAACAGGATTGCATCCTCGCTGATGCCGGCCTCGTTGCCCCTCGCAACCAGCGTGGTCGCGGCCAGAAGCGCGATGGTCAGAACGACGGATCTCGCTGATCGAATTCGATGCATCGGGAGGCTTGCCGGATCCTTGAAAGAAACCTTGCGCAACATAGCCTTGCGAGGCTGAATAGCTCGCTAAGCGCCACGGCGCAGAGAGGCCGTATTACACCGGGGAAAACCGGCAACTTATGTCGAGAAAGCCGGGATCGCTCGTGCACTTCGTTAACTAATTTCCGCATTGCGGTACGACTGGTTTCCGAAATTGTGCACTTCTTAACCGCCGTCTTGTTCCGATAGCGGCACCGGCACCTCAACCAGAGGTTCGGTTCGTCGCGGACAGGGGACGGCGGCTTCAAGATGGGCGGTCGCGATCAGAACGATCAGGATCGGAGACGTAGAGGCGGATGGTGGCGTGCCGCGCCGCTGCTCGGGCTCTATCGTCCTGCGCTCGTCGCGGTCGGCGTTGGCCTGCTGTTCTCGATCGTGGGCGCTGCCGCCGTCGCGCGGTGGGAAGATCGCGTCAACAGGATCGAGTTCGAGAACGCAGCCGAGACCCAGGCGATCGTCCTGCAGAACGGCATGAACGAGTACATATCGAGACTTCTCGCGCTGCGCACGTTGTTCGAATCGACCAACGAAGAAGTCACCCGCAGCGAATTCGAGACCTTCAGCGCCCGCCTGTTCGAGCGTCACCCCGGCATGCTGCGCATCTCCTGGTTGCCGCGGATCAACCGCAAGGAGCGCGCGGATTACGAGGCCGCGGCGATCCGGGACGGTGTGTCGAGCTATCACATCAAGGCGCTGCAGGGCGAGAGCTTCGTCATCGCGCCGCAGAGTGACGAATATTTTCCGGTGTTCTACTCGACGCAGCCGAAGACCTCGTCGGTTTACGGCATGGACTACACGACCGTTCCGGAGCGACGGGCAGTGCTGGAGCGCGCGCGCGACAACGATCGCGTCGCAGCCATGCGCACGCGCCTGTTCGGGCCGAAGGACAGCGACCGGCCGTCCTATGTCCTCGTCGTCGTTCCCGTCTACGCCAAGGGAACCTCGCGCGAGGAGATCGCGGACCGGCGCCGCAATATCGCCGGCGTCGTGGTCGGCGTCTTCGACCTGCCGCTGCTGATCCAGTCTATCCGCGTGACCACCGGAGCCAGCCCCGCGGTCAGCATGACGGTCTTCCCGCCGTACACGGCGCAGATCGTCAGCCTCGAGCAGATGCTGCCGGATTATGCGTCGGCCGCCTCGGCGCTGCGGTCGATGCGGGACATCGCGCGGACCCTGCACTGGTCGGGCAGTCTCAAGATCGGCGACACCGATTGGCAGGTGCGGGCGGTTCCGACCGCCGGCGGTCCGCTGGCGACGACTTACGACCGCGCGGTTGCGGTCCTCGTCGTCGGCATGCTGCTGACGCTGTCGCTGTCGACCTATCTGATGCTCGCCAGCCGCAATTCGCGGCGGCTGTCGCTGGCGAACCGGCGCGTGCTCGAGCTTGCCCAGACCGACATCCTCACGGGATTGCCGAACCGCGCCTTTTTCCTCACCCGGCTCGACGAGATGAACGGCAAGTTGAGCGTGAGGGGCGAGCCCTTCGCGATCCTGATGCTCGACCTCGATCGCTTCAAGAACGTCAACGATTCCCTCGGCCACGCGGCCGGCGATGCGCTGCTGCGCCAGGTGGCGCAGCGGCTGAAATCCGCGCTGCGCGCCAACGACGTGCTGGCGCGGCTCGGCGGCGACGAATTTGCCATCATCCAGCAAGCCGGCGAGCACCAGCGCGCCTGCTCGACCGATCTGGCGGCGCGGATCGCCAAGCTCGTGAGCGAGCCGTTCCTGCTGCCCGGACACCGCGTCGAGATCGGCACCAGCATCGGCATCGCAATTGCGCCGGATCATGGCAGCGATCAGGAGCAGCTCCTGAAGAAAGCGGATCTCGCGCTCTATCGCTCGAAATCGGCCGGCCGCAACTGCTTCACTGTTTATGATGAGGCGATGTCGGCCGAGCTGGAGGCCCGCAACACGCTGGAAGGAGATCTGCGCGACGCCATCGCGCGCTGCCAGCTGGAGGTGCACTATCAGCCGTTCGTCGATGCCCTCAGCGGCGAACGACGCGGCTTCGAGGCGCTGGTGCGCTGGCGGCATCCGACGCGCGGCCTGATCCCTCCGGACCAGTTCATTGCGCTTGCGGAGGAGACCGGGCTGATCGTGCCGCTCGGCGAATTCGTGCTGCGGCGCGCCTGCGCGGACGCAGCCGGCTGGCCTGCCGATCTCATGATCGCCGTCAATCTTTCGCCCATCCAGTTCAAGGAAGCCGAGCTGTTCGACATGATCTGCGCGGCGCTCGCCGATTCCGGCCTGCCGCCGCAGCGGCTCGAGATCGAGATCACGGAATCCGTGCTGCTGGAGCGCGGCAGCGAGAATCATGCCTTCATGGAGCGGCTGAAGCAGCTCGGGGTCGAGCTCGCGCTCGATGATTTCGGCACCGGCTATTCCTCGCTCAGCTACCTGACCGCGTTCCCGTTCGACAAGATCAAGATCGACAAGTCGTTCATTCGCAATCTGACGCAGCAGCCGCGCTCTTCCGCCATCATCTCCTCGATCGTGACGCTGGCGCGCGGACTGGACATGTCGGTCACGGCCGAAGGCGTCGAGACGCGCGAGGAGTTCGACCGGCTGAAGGCGCTCGGCGTCAATTTCGCGCAAGGCTATCTGTTCGGCCGGCCGCATCCGATCGAGCGGATCCTGTTCGACGCGCCGGTCAAATCCTCACGGCTCGACGCCGCCTGAGCGCGCCCGAGGCATGCGCGAAAAGCGCTTGACCCGGACATCCCCGGATGGTCCGAAGAACCGTCTAGGGATGAAACAAGCATACAACATGCGGCTTCCGTTCTTCTACGGCTGGATCGTGGTCGCCGTGACCTTCGTCACCATGGCGATCGGCGTCAACGCGCGCACCGCCTTTTCGCTGTTCTTTCCACCCATCATCTCCGAGTTCGGCTGGGAGCGCGGCGTCACGGCGGGCGCCTTCTCCTTCGGCTTCGTTGTGTCGGGCGTGGTCAGCCCGCTGATCGGCCGCCTGATGGACCGCGCGGGTCCGCGGGCGGTGATGGAGCTCGGGGTCGTGCTGATGGGCGGCGGCCTTTTGCTGGCGCCGCTGACCAGCGCGCCGTGGCACCTCTATGTCACCATCGGCGTCATGGTCGGTGCCGGCAGCGTCTGTCTCGGCTATTCCGGCCAGTCGCTGTTCCTGCCGAACTGGTTCATCCGCAAGCGCGGCTTCGCCATCGGCATCGCTTTCGCCGGCGTCGGTATCGGCTCGGTGACGCTGCTGCCATGGGTGCAGCACATGATCGAGCAGACCGGCTGGCGCACCGCCTGCACCGCGATGGGCCTGCTCGTCCTGATCGCGCTGGCGCCGATCAACCTGCTGCTGCACAAGCGCCCGGAGGACATCGGGCTCCAGCCGGACGGCGATGCCGCCCCCGCCGCAGGCGCGGCAAGCCCGGTCTCCAACGTCGTCGATCACGTCTGGGTCAACACCGACTGGACGCTGCGGCGCGCCGTCGCGACCGCGCGGTTCTGGTGGATCGGGCTCGGCTATTTCTGCGGCCTGTACATCTGGTATGCGGTGCAGGTGCACCAGACCAAATTCCTGCTCGATGTCGGCTTCAGCCCCGGCGTTGCGGTGTGGGCGCTCGGAATGGTCAGCCTGCTCGGCATTCCCGGCCAGATCGTGCTGGGGCACGTCTCCGACCGCATCGGCAGGGAGTGGGTGTGGGCGATCAGCTGTGCGGGTTTCGTCGTCTGCTTCGCCGCGCTGATCGCGCTGAAATATCAGGCTTCGCTCTGGCTGGTTTATCTGATGGTGTTCACGCAAGGCGCGCTCGGCTACGGCCTCACCTCGATCATGGGCGCGGTGGTGTTCGAGATATTCCAAGGCAGGCACCAGGGCAGCATCTTCGGCACGATCATGCTCGCGGCGCTGGCGGGCGGTGCGGCCGGACCGTGGCTGACCGGCGTTCTCTATGATCGCGCCGGCGACTACACGCTGGCTTTCGCCCTCGCCATGGCCGTGAGCGGGGTGTCGGCGCTCGCGATCTGGCGCGCGGCGCCGGGCAAGGTGCGGGCCGTGGCCGGCCGGCTGCACAAGCTCAAAACGGCATCCGAATAGGTCCAGAGCGCTTCAAGATACCTTCGGCGTTTTCGCGAAGCGTTAATCATGCCGTCTCTTGGCGCGGCGCGACGGAACTGCAAAAACGTCTTGGACACCATCGGAGCATTAACCTCTCGCCGATTGCCGCATTTCCCGATGCCGCTGGTCCCGACGATGTCCGCCTCCGATCACCTTGCGACAGAAACTCCTGACGTGCTGCGCGCCGCGCTCGAGCGCGCCGACGACGGCATCGTCATCGTCGATGAGGCGCATCGCGTCATCCATTTCAACCCCGCCGCGGACCGGATCTGGAAATTCGCCGCCGCCGAGGTGCTCGGCCGCGATGCCGCCGTCCTCACCCTCAAATGCCTAAGCGCCGGTGCGACCGCAGATTTCCGCGAGGAGATCAGCCTCGTGCGGCACGACGGCAGCCGTATCAAGGCGCAGATCGCGATATCTTCGGCGACGGCCGACGGCGCGACCCATCACATCGTGTTCGCGCGCGACGTCACCCTCGATGCCGAACGCCGCGCCAGGATCGCACTTCTCCACGCGGTCTCTGACCAGACCAACCGCGTGGTGATCATCACCGACGTCGAGCAGAACATCGTCTACGTCAATTCCGCGTTCACGGCGCTGTTCGGCTATACCAGCGAGGAGGCCGAAGGCCGCCGCGCGGGCGAGCTCATTGCCGGCCGCCACACCGATCGCAAGGCGATTGCGAAGCTCGTCAAGCGGCTGATGCATGGCGGCCAGCGCGACGAGGCCGAGGTGCTCGTCTACGACAGGGATGGTGAGGAGATCTGGGTCTCTGCCCGGATCGACGCCTTCCGCGACAAGAAAGGCCGGGTCAAGCACATCTTTGCGCTGCTCGAGGACATCACCGAATCCCGGCAGCTGCGCTCGTTGCAGCAACTAATCATGGCGGCGCTCGCCGACGAGGCGCCGATCACCGAGATTGCCGATCGGCTGTGCCGCCGCGTCGAGCAGATCGCGCCCGGCGTCGTCTGCTCGCTGCTGCACGTCGATGCCGCCGGCTTGCTCCATCCGCTGGGCGGCCCGAGCTTGCCCGAGGACTATTCCCGTTCGCTCGACGGCATCGCGATCGGTCCCGAGGTCGGCACGTGCGGAACCGGAGCCTTCTACGGCATTCCGGTTCTGGTCGCCGACATCGATGCCGATCCGCGCTGGCAGCCCTACAAGGCGCGGCCGCTCGAAGTGGGCTTGCGCGCCTGCTGGTCGACGCCGATCAAGGCCAAGGACGGCCGGGTCATCGGCACCTTCGGTTTCTATTATCGCGAACCGCGGGCGCCGAGCCGATGGCACCGCCAGATCGTCGATGCCTGCGTCAACCTCGGCGCGTTCGCGATCGAGCGCAAGGAGGCGCGCGCCGAAATCGCGCGGCTCGCCTATCACGACATGCTCACCGGCCTGCCGAACCGCGCGCAGCTGCGCCACCTGATCACGACCGCGATCAATGCCTGTCCGACCGGAGGCCATGTCGCGCTCGCCTTCCTTGACGTCGATCATTTCAAGGACGTCAACGACACGCTCGGCCACGCCGCCGGCGACGAGCTCTTGATCCTGCTCGCGCAGCGCCTGCGCGAGCAGATCGGTCCCGACGACATGCTGGGACGGCTCGGCGGCGACGAGTTCGTCATCCTGCTGCCGCAACGCAATGCCGAGGCCGCTGAGCGCATCGCGGCCGGGATCACCGAGGCCCTGTCCGCACCGTTGCGGCTCGGATCGAAGCTGATGCCGATGTCCGCCAGCATCGGAATCAGCCTCTATCCGGATCACGCCACCGACATCGACACATTGATGCAGCAGGCGGACGCCGCCATGTACATGGCCAAGCAGGCCGGACGCTCGACGCATCGCCTCTTCAGTGCCGAGATGAACGTGCTCGCGGAGCAGCGGCTGGCGCTGATCGCGGCGTTGCGCCGCGCCGTCGCGGAAGGTGTGCTGAGCCTCAGCTATCAGCCGCAGATTCGCAGCTGCGACGGTGCGATCCACGGCGTCGAGGCGCTCGCGCGCTGGCGCGATGCCGTGCTCGGCGACGTCTCGCCGGCAAAGTTCATCCCGCTCGCCGAGGAATGCGGGCTGATCGAGCAGATCGGTATGTGGTCCGTGCGCGAGGCCTGCCGTCAGATGGCGAGCTGGCGCCGCGCCGGGCTCAACATCCCCTGCGTCTCGGTCAATCTGTCGCCGATCAATTTCCGCAACGTCACGCTGGCCGCGCGGCTCAAGGACATCCTGGCCGAGCACGATCTGCCGCCGGATGCGCTGATGCTGGAGATCACCGAAGGCGCGTTCATGCAGGACGGCGCCGCGGCGCTGGAGACGATGAACGCGATCCGCGAGCTCGGCGTCGGCCTCTCGGTGGACGATTTCGGCACCGGCTATTCCAGCCTCAGCCGGCTAGCGCATCTGCCGATCCGCGAGCTCAAGATCGACCGCAGTTTCATGCGCGACATCGAGCAGGACGCGGGCGCGCTCGCGATCGCCACCGCCGTGGTCCGCGTCGGCCAGGGCCTCGGCATGAGCGTGGTCGCCGAGGGGGTCGAGACCGAGGGGCAGCGCAAGACGCTGGCCGAGCTAGGCTGCGACATCGTCCAGGGCTTCCTCTACGCGCCGCCCCTGCCGCCGGTCGCCTTCGAGCGCTGGCTGATCGAGCATTGCGCCGAGCAGGCGAGGGCGATGCTGGGGCGGCTGGACCTTGTAGCGGACAGGGCTGCTGTGAAGCAGTCGGCGTAGCCGCCTTTGGGCAATATTGCCGGACGGTAGGAACGCATTCGCGGCCTGCGGCTTGGTGCTCCGCCGGCGGGCAGGCGCCACGTCCTGTTTGCAAACTGCACGGGCCCAATGAAAAGACCGGAAAAGCAGCGCCACCGCAGTAGTGTCTCAGACGCAGCAAGCCGATCCCGGAATAGGACGAGCAACAAAGCCGCCGGCACCGGCGGACTTCGAATCACCAGCGACAGGAGGACGAGCAATGCGAAGGCATTCCCAATCGCGTGCAACGACCGAGGCGAACAAGCTCTTCAAGCAGACCGCGACGAAGCCCGCGACCGACTATGAGAAGGCAGAACGGGTCTTCCACGACAATCGAGAGCGACTGAAGGCTGAACGGTTGGCAAGGGAGGCTGAACGGCGAGACCGGTCCGAGAGGACGGGTTAGTGTCGCAGTTCTACTTTGATATTTGGGATGGTGAAGCGCTCGTTGTCGACGAGGAAGGTCTCGATCTGGCCAGCCGGCGGGCCGCGGAGATCGAGGCGGCGCTGTCTCTTGCCGACATTGTCAAGCAGCGCGACCCGCTCGCCAGCAGCGACGGCCTCGCCATCAATGTTCGGAATGCGGATGGCCCTGTTCTGACAGCGACATTCGTCTACGAGAAAGTCAGGCTGGTCAATTGAGATCGCCATGAGATCGCCGATGAAATCGCAATGTGTGCTCGTGCTCATCACGTGTAACGCTAGAGCATCGAAAGCACGACAATGCCTTCCTCGAGCTCTCCTGAAGCCAGGCGCGCCCGCGCCATGCGCTCGAACTCCGTGCGATGCTTCTGTAGATAGCTGAAGGCCTGCTTCTGCGTGTTGAATGTCGTTGCAAGCCGGCACATCTGCCGATTTGCGCCGGACGCGAGAAAGAATGTGATGGTTCCGTGATCTGGCTTTATGCGAGGCACGATCTGCACTCTCCGGCATGGGATCGGCACTTCAGATTTCGCAGGCGGCGTTGAAGACGGCTATCGCGCCAACTTCCTTGTCCGCTTCTTGAGCTTGGGCGCCGGCAAAGTCGATCGAAGAGCTTCATCGGCCGCTTCCCTCGCCTGGCGCGCCTCTCGAAGTCGCGCCATGTTCTTGCGAACCTCGATGGCTTGCCTTTCCACGTCCGCCAATGCCCGCGCGCCCTCTTCGGCGGCCAGGCGCTTGCGATCGGAACGTGTGATGCTTTCGGGTGACGGCTCTGCCGGCTTCTTGCTGCTCATCGTTCACCCGGATCCGCAAAGACTAAACCCGCTCAATCCAGGGATTGAGCGGGCAAAGCGACCGTTTCAGTACATCCGTGAAACGGCGCAACGATCTCAAGCCAGCGAGAGGTTCTCGGCGCTGACTTTGCCTCGCATCTTGTCGGTCTTGATCTCGAAGTTGACCTGTTGGCCTTCGCCGAGACCGGCAAGCCCAGCCCTTTCAACGGCGCTGATGTGAACGAACACGTCGTTGCCACCGTCGTTTGGCTGGATGAAACCGAAGCCCTTTTGGCCGTTAAACCACTTGACCGTACCTGTCGTCATTTTCTTCTCCAAAGCGCGCGAGCGCATCCCGCGCGACAATCGCGCGGTTACCTTCAACTTCGTCGATGTCTTTGGAAAAGGAGCCCGCGGGCGCATTCAACAAGGCACAGCGGCTAATCGAACAACTTCAATATATACAACTTTCGCGCATTTGCAAGGAGCGAAGCCAGTTTGTTTGCTGCGATGCGCTTCTTCTGTTCCGCGGCGCTTGTCCATCGATCTGCGAGCAAGGCGTTATCGATTGACAGCGCAGCACGACAATGGTCACGTGACGCCACCAAGCTGCTCGCCGTGACAAGCAGATCGGCTCGTCCGAAGCCGCGACCAATGTCGCGGCTCACTATCTCACACATCGCAATGAAGCTCCTGCGCAATTGGCTGCGCTGCAGGACGTGTCGCATTCGCAGCCCGAGCCAGGAGGATCAATTGCACGTACTCGTCAGAGAAAACAATGTTGAGCAGGCACTTCGCGTTCTCAAGAAGAAGATGCAGCGCGAGGGCGTCTTCCGGGAGATGAAGCAGCGACGGTCCTACGAAAAGCCGTCGGAGAGAAAGACCCGCGAGAAGTCCGAGGCCATTCGCCGCGCTCGCAAGCTGGCTCGCAAGCAGGCGATCAGGGAGGGATTGCTGCCCGCGCCACCGAAAAAGAAGCCTTTCGAACGCAAGCCGCCCTTGCCGGAGATCAAGGCAAGGCCGGAGTAGCAACGATCTGCTTTCCGGTCGCAGGCTATTTTGCTTGGGGCCGAGATCCTATCGCCTGAAATCGATGCCTCGCAGCACGATGCCCGGCGGGGTACCTTCGAATTCTGTGGCGCGATACTTGTTCGCAGCGCATGCTTCGATGCGATCCCGTAGACGAGCGAATTGGGCTTCCCGCTGCTCGGGCCTGACTTGCGGGCCCTGCTCGAGACCGTCCATCGCGGAGGTCGAAATCGCGCAAGGAATCTCCCGGGCGCCGTCATGCATCGAGAACCGCACGATCATCCGCTCGTATTCATGGCCGATAAAGCGGCCGCTCGTCAGTGTCATGGCCTACTCCATATCAGGTCGGCTTCCTGGCTCGCGCCAGCATGCGCGTAGAATGCAGCCGGCCGTCGCTCCGCTCAGCCGTCCCCGGACAGGCGTGCGAAATCGTCGAACAGCGCCGACACGAGCGCGCGGTGGCGCGTGTCCTCTGCCGGAAGACTCGCAGCATAGAGGTTGAGCAGATGACGCGCCTTCACCGCGGCCTCCGGCCATGACGCCGCAGGTACGGTCATCATGCGGTGTTCGAGATCGGCCTCGCGCTCGCGCAGCTCCCTGAGATGGGCCTCGACCTCGGCCAGCGCGCGGCGCAGGTCGGTGGCCTTCTGCGCGGCCATGCCACGGTGCTTGTCGAGATCGACCGGCCGGTCATTCATTGACGATGCTCGCGTCCGCTGCTTGCGCATCAGCAAGATCGACAGAACCGATCGACAGTACCTCCATGGTCCCGCGTGCGCCCTCGGCGGGCACAGTGATCATCGTGGCAATTCGGCGATAGGCGGCGAAAGTCAAGCCGTCGATCGTCTCCTCATCCGTGACGACCTCGTAGGTGCCCGCCGGCAAGATGCGCGCGACGCCGCGGATTTGGAACGGATGTCTGAAGACGACGGTCTCTCGCCGCGAACGGATGGTCATGCACGCCTGCCTTTCGCAAGTGAAGCCCCAACCGGTGCCGGCTGTTGCGACCATGCGCCTTTGGCGGGCCAATAGCCAGCACTATCGTCTGCACGCTGGCGAACGCTAGTTGCCACGGAGCGAGGCTAGCCCGCGACGCATTTACTGCTCGCTATTGGTTCGGCGTGAGCGTAGGCTCGTTGCCATCACCGCGCTTCTCAACGGCATCGACCGGTGACTGAGGGTCACGTGTGCTCCCGCCAAAGGTTCGCAGGAGCGTTCGATGTCGCGTGTTCGCATCTCGGAATGGATCGTGCCGCCGGTGATCGTTCCGCTGTTTCTGCTGCTTCTCGTGTGCGCCGCTGCGGTGCTCAATGGCTAGGACAACACGCGTGCCGTATCTGGTCAGCGGCACCAACGAATACGGCAGTTCCAATCTCGGTCATGGAACTGCGACGGTCGCGCTGCGTCTCGCGGAAAAGCTGCTGCGCGAAGGCTACATGGATGTCAGGGTCTGCACCCCGCGCGGCCGTGTCCTGCAGCCGAATGAATTCGACGAACTCAAACCAGCAAGGGAGAGCGACATGGCCAAGGGCCAGCAACGTGGCAACCGCGAAGCCAAGAAGCCGAAGAAGGAAAAGGCCAAGGTGATCGCCGCGGCCCCGTCCCGCAAGGAAGCCGCTTGGCAACCGGATTTCGGACCTGGAAAGAAGAAGTAAGAAGGAGCTGCCACCGAGCAGGCGGCGAAACAGCTCAGATCCGTCTCGGAAAGCGGCGAGAAGGGCTGGCGCCTATCGGCGCAGCTGCGCCGCCCGCGGGAGGCACCCGTTAGGCCGAGGCTAGTCCCGTCCTGCGCCGGAGATCCGTGATCGCGCGCAAAAAACTGTCGGCCGGCGTCGTCTCGGGGTCGATCAGCCGGTGCAGGCGAAAGCCGTCTTCCAGCGCGAGCACGACGGAGGCGATCCAGGGCGGGTTCAGATTGACGTTGCGCCCGTTGCTCTTCGATGTCGCTTCGATGATGTCGGCGACCAGCTTGCGCCGCGCGCGCAGGCGCTTGGCAAGCTCCGGGCGGCGCTTTTCGGCGCGCGCGACGAACAGGATCATCTCCATGTGCAGCAGCGGCGAGCGGCCGAGCGGATCCTGGCGGCTGCGATCCATCGTCTTCAGCGCCGCGATGAAATCGTCGAGATTGTCGTGCTGCGCCAGGATGTCCATGTTGCGCCGGATCGACTGCGCGACATGGTCCTCGAGCATGGCGATGATCAATTCGTCCTTGCTCTTGAAGTTCGAATAGAACGCGCCGCGGGTGAAGCCCGCCGCCGCCGCGATTGCCTCGATGCTGGCGCCGCCGATGCCGTCCTCCTCGAACACGCGCGCGGCCGCCTCGAACAGCGCCTCGCGCGTGTCGTCCCTGGTCGGCCTGGTTCTCAACCTTGACATCGGCGCAGCTTAGGGCAGAATGCAACTCGATACAACAATGTATCGAGTTGATAATTTACAGGGATGGTTACGCCGGGCGGTGGGCAGCCTTGCGTATGCGTGTCATGCGGCAACCGATCCGAGGTCACCATGAACGAGCAAGTGCAACCCGCTGGCGGACCGCTGTTCAACCCGCTCTCGCCGGATTTCATCCGCGATCCCTATCCGCATTATGAACGGCTGCGCACCGTCGATCCGATCCACGTGACGCCTTTCGGCCAGTACGTCGCCAGCCGGCACGCCGAGGTCAGTCTCGTGCTGCGTGACAAGCGCTTCGGCAAGGATTTCGTCGAGCGCACCACGCGCCGCTACGGCCCGGAGATCATGAAGGAGCCGGTGTTTCGCAGCATGAGCTACTGGATGCTGCAAGCCGATCCGCCGGACCACACCCGCCTGCGCGGCCTCGTCGTGAAGGCCTTCACCGCCCGTCGCGTCGAGGACATGCGGCCGCGGATCCAGGAGATCGTCGACCAGGCGATCGATGCCGTGATCGAGCGCGGCCACATGGACCTGATCGAGGATTTCGCCTTCCGCCTGCCCGTCACCATCATCTGCGACATGCTCGGCATCCCCGAGGAGCATCGCGAAGTGTTCTACAAGAGCTCGCGCGACGGCGGACGGCTGCTCGACCCCGTGCCGCTCTCGCCGGAGGAGATCCGCCAGGGCAACGCCGCCAACCTGATGGCGCAGATGTATTTCCAGCAGCTGTTCGAGCTGCGCCGCAAGAATCCCGGCGACGACCTCATCACCCAGCTGGTGCAGGCCGAGGAGGACGGCAACAAGCTCACCAACGAGGAGCTGACCGCCAACATCATCCTGCTGTTCGGCGCAGGCCACGAGACCACGGTCAACCTGATCGGCAACGGCCTGCTCGCGCTCCACCGCAACCCGGATCAGCTTGCGCTCCTGAAAGCGAAACCGGAGCTGATGACGAACGCGATCGAGGAGTTCCTGCGCTATGATTCCTCGGTGCAGATGACCGGGCGCGTCACGCTGGAGGAGATCGAGGACCTCGGCGGCGTGACGATCCCCAAGGGCGAGACCGTGCTGTGCCTGCTCGGCTCGGCCAACCGCGATGGCGCGGTCTACCCCGACAGGCCCGACCGGCTGGACGTCACCCGGGCGAACGTCAAGCCGCTGTCGTTCGGCGGCGGCATCCATTTCTGCCTTGGGGCCCAATTGGCGCGGATCGAGGCCGAGATCGCCATCGCCACGCTGCTGCGGCGGCTGCCGGATTTGCGCATCGACGACATCGAGACCCCGGAATGGCGGCCGACCTTCGTGCTGCGCGGGCTGAGGCGGCTGCCGGCGAGCTGGTGAGGGGGCGCTCAGCGTTAACCTCCGCGCGCAACAGTCGCTGTGACTTCGCCATACTTCCCCCTATATAAGGGGCTGTTCCGGCGCGCCTGAGGCTCTCAGCTTCGGCCCAGGCCGGTTTGGCCGAGGGGAGACCCGTGCAGACGACGCTGCTCGGATTGGCGATTGCCTTCATCATTGCGCTGCTGGCCGCGCTGATCGGGCCTTACTACATCGACTGGAACCAGTTCAGGCCCCAGTTCGAGGCGGAGGCCGGCAAGATCATCGGCGTGCCGGTGCGGGTGGCGGGCGAGCTCGATGCGCGGCTGTTGCCGGCGCCGACGCTGCGGCTGCGCGGCGTCACCTTCGGCGGCAACAACGATCTCGGCCGCCTGCGCGCCGACAAGCTCGATGTCGAGTTCAGCCTCGGCTCCCTGATGCGCGGCGAATGGCGCGCCACCGAGCTTTCGGTCGGCGGCATGGCGGTCGATCTTGGTCTGGACGCGCGCGGACGGGTCGATTTGCCCTCCACCGCGAGCGGCACCTTCAACCTGGCCTCCCTCGCCATCGAGCGGCTGAACCTCACCGGCCGCATCGCCTTGCACGATGCCGCCAGCCGCTCGACGCTGGAATTGAACGATATCGCCTTCTCCGGCGATGTGCGCTCGCTCGCAGGCTCGGTGCGGGGCGATGGCAGCTTCACCGCGCGCGGCGTGCGCTACCCGTTCCGCGTCTCCTCCGGCCCCAGCGCCGACGGCAGCGCCACCCGTCTCCACCTCAACATCGATCCCGGCGAGCGCGCCATCCTCGCCGATCTCGAGGGCGTGCTCGCCTTCGACAATCGCCAGCCGAAATTCGAGGGCGCGCTGACTCTCGCCGTGCCCGCGGCCAGGAAGGCGGCCGAGGCGGGGCCGACGCCCTGGAAGCTGGCGACCAGGCTCAAGGCCGATCCGGCCGGCGCCAAATTCGACCAGATCGACGCGAGCTTCGGCCCGGAGGACACCGCGCTGAAGCTCGGCGGCGTCGGCGATCTCAGGTTTGGCGCATCGCCCTTGCTGCGCGCGGTGCTGTCGGCGCGGCAGGTCGATGCCGACAGGCTGACCGCCAAGGATGATGCCGATCCGCAGCGCGTCCTGCCGGCGCTGCGCGCAGGGCTGGCGGCGATCCCGCAGGTGCCGATCCCTGCCCAGATCGAGTTCAATGCCGATCAGATCATGCTCGGCGGCCGTCCGCTCCAGAACATCGCGACCGAGCTTGCGACCGACGGCCGGTCCTGGACCTTCCGGCGGCTGGAGCTGCGCGCGCCGGGCATGACGCAGGTCTCGCTCAATGGCGCGGCTCCCGGCGCCGACAGTTTCAGCGGCCGGCTCAGCGTTGAATCCCCGGATCCCGACACGCTGGTTGCCTGGCTGCAGGGCCGCAGCGAGATCACCCGCCGCAGCACGCGGCCGCTGCGTCTCGCGGGCGACGTCACCATCGCAGCCAATCATCTCGCCATCGACAGGCTGAAGGCCGACATCGATGGCGGCGCGATCGAAGGCCGCATCGTCTTCGTGCAGACAGGCGCGAGCAACGGCTCGCGGATCGATGCGGACCTCAGGGCCGACCGGCTCGACCTCGATGCCGCCACGAGCTTCGTGCGCGCGCTGGCGGGGCCGCAAGGCGAATGGCCGGAAGAGGCAAAGCTCTCGCTCGATATTGGCCGCGCGATCTCCGCCGGCCAGGAGCTGCGGCCGTTCGCAGCCAGGCTCGCCTACAGCCCGGCGTCGCTGTCGCTGGAGCAGCTGCGCTTCGGCCAGGGCGGCGGCGTGACCTCGGAGGCGAGCGGCAGCTTCGACCGCACCAAGACGACCGGCAAGCTCGCGCTGAAATCCTCGGCCAATTCGCTGCGCGAGCTCACCGCGCTGGTCGAGCCGTTCGCGCCCGCGCTGCGCGCGCGCCTCGATGCGCTCCCGTCCTTGCCCGGCGCGACCCGTCTCAAGCTCGATCTCAGCCTCGACAAGAACGCCGAGCATGCCGATCGCAGCAATGCCCGCTTCGTGCTCGACCTCGACGCACCGCAGCTCAAGACCACGGCGACCCTGGCCGCGCAGACGCCGGCGGCCGCCATCGGCGGTATCGACCTCGAACGCCTGCGCAACAGCGACTTCACGCTGGACGCGAAAGTGGCGGCGCCGCAAGCCGGCGCCTTGTTGGCACTGCTGGGGCTCGACCGCATCGTGGCCGCGGGCGAGGGCGCCTCGCAATTCGAAGGACGGTTGAGCGGAGCCTGGCGCCGTCCCTCGCAATTGAACGCAAAGCTCAGCGGCGGCGGGCTCGATGCCGACGCGCAAGGCAGCGTCGAATGGTCGGAGTCCAAACCGTCCGAACCCAAATCGTTCGAACCCAAATCGCTCGAACCGAAGGCGAGCGTGAACCTGCGCGTGCGCAACGCCAATCTGGCGCCGCTGCTCGGGACCAGCCCGGCCGGCAAGTCGGCGCAGAACGTCAGCCTGTCCTCCCGCCTCACGCTCTCCGGCAATCGCCTGACCTTCGGCGATCTCGACGGCAATGCCGCGGGCTCGCATCTGCGCGGCCATGTTTCGGTGACGCTCGATCAGGACAAGAGCATCGACGGCGAGGTCGGTCTCGACTCGCTCGATCTGGCGCCGGCGCTCGCAATCGCCGTCGGCGCAGCCGGTCGTGAGTCCGGCGAGCCGCTCAGCGCAGGATTGGTCAGCGGCTGGCGCGGCCGCATCGCCTTCCAGGCCTTACGCGGAACATTGCCCGGCGGCATCGAGCTGCGCCCCTTCGGCGGCACGATCCGGAGCGACGGCCAGTCGCTCGCATTCGATGCGCTCAAGGGCGGCGTCGGCGGCGGCGACATGTCCGCAAGCCTGGACGCGCGCAATGGCGCGGGTGGGCTTGCCCTGAACGCGCGCATCGAGCTCAGCAACGTCGATGCGGCGGCGCTGCGCTATCGCGACCTTGCCCTGCCCAAGGGGCGCGCCTCGGTGCAGATGGCGCTGACCAGCCAGGGCCGCAGCGTCGCGGCCTTGACCGGTGCGCTCGCCGGCAACGGCACGGTGACGCTCGAATCCGCCGAGATCGCCGGCCTCAATCCGCGTGCGTTCGAGATCGCCATCCGCGCCAGCGACGGCGGCCAGGTCAATGACGACAACCGGCTGCGGCAGCTCGTCGAGCCCGCGCTGTCGGCGGGGCGCATCGCGGTGCCCTCGGCGCAGATTCCGTTCACGATCCGCGACGGCCGCCTGCGCATCGGCGCAACGCCGCTGGAAGCGAAGAACGCCCGCGCCATCGTCTCCGGCGGCTACGACATTCCGGCGGACCAGGCCGACATCCGCGCCAGCCTGACGCCGATCATGACCGGGCTTTCCGGCGCCCCGCCCGAGATCCAGCTGTTTGCGGCAGGCCCGCCCGACAGGCTGAGCCGTACCATCGACCTCGCACCGCTGTCGTCATGGCTTGCGGTGCGCACGATCGATCGCGAGACGCGGCGGCTCGACGCCATCGAGCGCGGCGAGCCGCCGCCGGCCACCGCTGCGCTGCCGACGCTGGTGTCCCCGGAGATAGCGACCGAGCAGGCGCCACCCAACGTGCCGCTGCCGGGCCAGGACCCGCGCCGCGCGCCGGCAAAGCCCAGGGTGGCGCCGACCCCGAAAGCTCCGCAGGCCGCGCCCGCCGCGCCCAGCCCCTCACTGACAAGCCCTTCACTGACGAGCCCGCCGCTCGCGAGCCAGCAGCTCGCGCCGCTCCCTCCGGCCATCGACGTGAAGCCCGCCCCGGGCCCGCCGCCCGCCAAGCCCAGGCCGAAGCCGCCGCTTGTGCTGACGCCGCAGAATCCGTAGACGGCGCTATCTAAAGTGCTCCGTTGCCGATGCTCGTCATGCCCGGGCTTGTCCCGGGCATCCACGTTCTTTGTGCCATGCGGCAAGGCGTGGATGGCCGGAACAAGCCCGGCCATGACGCGGAGAGGTTTCAGTGCCCAAAGCTTCTCGGCTCTTGCACAACAGTAAATCCATTCCCTCGCATTTGACGGAATTTTCGTCGGCAAAACTGATTTGCCGACTTTACTGAATTCTCGCGTTTCATCTCTAGCGTGGGTTCCCAGAGGAATTCGGCGTCGCGCCGCGAGCGGCGGGACGGCTCGCCAAGGGCTGCCAAGAACTGGGGTGATCGAGATGAACGGGGCGAAATCGCTTCTGCAGGATCTGGACGACGCGATCGCGCGCGGCACCGACGAAAGCCGGGCGCGTGCATTGTGGCATGCGACCGACATCCTGATCACCGGCCGCTACAGCGACGACGAGATCAGCATGTTCGGCGAGGTGATCGGCCGGCTCGCCGACGAGATCGAGGTGGCTGCGCGCGCGCAGCTCTCCGAAGTGATGTCGGCCTGCGATCACGCCCCGCTCAACGTCATCGAAAGGCTCGCCCTCGACGACGAGATCGCGGTTGCCGGTCCCGTGCTACGCGATTCCAACCGCATCGACGAGAAGATGCTGGTCCAGAGCGCCATGACCAAGGGCCAGGCGCATCTGCTGGCGATCTCGCAGCGCCAGTCGATCGGCGAAGCCGTGACCGACGTGCTGGTCAAGCGCGGCAACCAGGAGGTCGTGACTTCGGTCGCCAAGAACGAGGGCGCGCGCTTCTCCGGCTCGGGTCTCTTGCACATGGTCCGCCGCGCCGAGGGCGATTCGATCCTTGCCGAGCAGCTCGGCCTGCGCAAGGACGTGCCGCGCCACATCTTCCAGCAGCTGATCGCGAAAGCCTCCGAAGACGTCCGCCGCCGCCTCGAGACCGAGCGGCCCGAGATGATGTCGCAGATCCAGAGCTCGGTCACCGAGGTCACCGGCGATCTCCAGTCCAAGTTCGGCCCGTCCTCGCGCAGCTATTTCGTCGCCAAGCGCGTGGTCACGACGCAGTATCGCCAGGGCAATCTCAACCAGGACTCGATCTCGAACTATGCCCGCCAGCATCGCTTCGACGAGGTGCAGATCGGCCTGTCGCTGCTGTCGGCGCTGCCGGTCGACGTGATCGAGCGCGCGCTGATGGACCGCAACCGCGAGATGATCCTGGTGCTGTGCAAGGCGCTCGACTTCTCCTGGGACACGACGATGTCGCTGTTGTTCCTCGGCGCCAAGGATCATCTGATCACGGCGCGCGAGCTCCAGGACAACGAGCGCGAGTACGGCCGGCTCAAGATCGAGACGTCGCGCAGCATTCTGAAGTTCTACCAGTCGCGCAAGACCGGCGCGGGTGCCGATGCGGGCCGTCAGCCCGAACTTCAAGTCCACTGACAGGTCCACTGAGGAGAGGGGAGTACCTGCAATGTTACCTCAATTCGGCACCGCCGTTCGCAAGAAGAATCTCGCCAATGTCGGCGCCACCGATCTCGGCGGCGCAGCTTCGGACAAGGCCTCGGTGGACGCCGCCTGGCTCGTGCTGGAAGCCGCCAACGACCTCGGTGATCACGCCGCGGTGGACGCCTGCCGCCGCGTCATCGACGCCGAGCTGAACGGCACGGCGGCCCGCAGCGCCGATATCGATCTCGTGCTGGGATATTTCCGGTAAGGCTCCTGAGATCGCGCTCGGAGTTGAGCGCAGCGAAGTCCGGAGGGACTCTCAGCACGAGTTGGAGCGTTTGGCGCCTGCATCGCGCCGAAGACCTGACTTCGCCGCGGCCAGGGCTGCGGCGAGCTCGTCGATGTGATAGGGCTTGGGCAGGATCTCGATACCCGCGCTCTCCGCTTCATGGACCGAGGCTTCGGCATATCCGCTGGTCAGCAATATCGGTATGTCGCTTCGTCTCTTCCTGACCTCGCGCGCAAGCTCGACCCCGTTCATGCCGCCCGGCATCATGATGTCGGAGAAGATCAGATCGATGGGACGGCCGTCCGCCAGGGCACCGAGCGCTGCTGCGGCACTGGAAGCGCGTGTGACCTCGTAGCCGAGCTGACCGAGCATCTCGCTGACCAGCGCGGCAACCTCGTTATCGTCCTCCACCAGCAGGATCTGGCCCTGATTGCTCTTTTTCGGGCGCACCCTGGTGAGGTCGATGAGGTGTCGCTCGTCGGAGGGAGTCTCGAAGGATCGCGGCAGGTACAGCTCGATGCTCGTGCCTCGGCCGACCTTCGATTGAATTCGCACCGTGCCCCGCGACTGCGTCGCAAATCCATGGACCTGTGCGAGCCCCAGTCCAGACCCCTTGCCGACGTCTTTGGTCGTGAAGAACGGCTCGAACACCCGCGACATGATCTCCGGGGGCATGCCGACACCGGTGTCGACGACGGACAAGCGGACATAGTCGCCGGCGATCTCCCCATCGTTCAGGTCGGGTAGATTTTCGCCGCGCACGATGATCGTGCCGCCATTGGGCATGGCGTCGCGGGCGTTGACGGCCAGGTTGAGAATGACCAGCTCGAGCTCGCCGGGATCGACCTCCACCGGCCAAAGCTGCTCCGGAAAGTCGAATTCGACATGGACGTCGCCCCTGAGACTGCGATCGAGCAGTTCACGCATGCCGCCGATCTGCGCGGCGACGTCGACAGGCTCCGGCCGGAGTTTCTGCCGCCGTGAGAATGCCAGAAGCTGCTTGGTCAGGCTCGCTCCGCGCTGCGCCGCCTGGATCATCCCGTCCATCAGGCGGCGGCGCCGGGTCGGATCGGTCTGGCGTTCGAGCATGTCGAGGCCGCCGGAAATCACCATCAAGAGATTGTTGAAGTCATGCGCGACGCCGCCGGTGAGCTGGCCGATGGCCTCGATTTTCTGAGCCTGCCGAAGCGTTTCCTCCACGCGTGCTCGCTCTTCGATCTCGAGGCGAAGCTGCGTGTTGGCTTCCTCCAGCGCCTTCGTCCGCTCGATCACCAGCTTCTCGAGCTCCTGGGCCGTCTGCTCGCGCGCCTCGAGCAGAGCCCGGATCTCGTATTGACGCCGCCGAGCCCGCAGTGCGGATTGGATGGTGCTGGTCAGCGTGATCGGTTGAACCGGCCGTTCGAGCAGCGAAACGTTGCGCAGAAGCTCGACGATACTGCGTCGCCAGGCGATGACCGAGGGCTGCTCCCGGTGGCTGGTGAGAACGACGAAAGGCAGATCGGACCACGGCGGCTGACCGGCGATCCATTGTGCCAGCGCCGCGGTGTCCTTGCCGAACAATCCTTCCTCGGCAAGAAATACGGTGCCAACGCCTGCCGCCATTTCGGTGACGAGTTCGGCCAAGTCCCGGCAACTGATCGCCTCGAGGTTCGCGTTGCGCAAAAGTTCGGCCGATGCCGGTCCGTCGCGGCCCACCGGGGCGAAGACGAGAACGCGGTGATCGCGCTGCGCGCTCATTCGAGCGGCCCTTCCGGGAGGGCCGTGCCGGTATAGCGGGGATTGCCGGAAAAGATGCCGCTGAACTCATGAAGTGGCGGGCCGAGCTTGATTCCGTTGCTACCGAGTCGGAATTCGCGGATGCCATGCTCGTGGCCGCCGCTTCGCTTCTTGACGACCGACAAGGCGCGCCGAACCGTTCCGGCGAACTCGAAATAACGCAGCATCACCACTGCATCGCTCAAATAGCTGAGGTCGAGCGGCGTATCCATGGGACCGACAAGCCCATGCTGGGCGAGAATGAGGATGGTGAGCACGCCCTGCTGGGCCAGATAGCTGAGCAGTTCATGCATCTGCAGAACGAGGAAGCGTTCATCCGGCATCGCGTTCAGATAGCCGTTCAGGCTGTCGATGACGATGATGCGGGCATTGTCGACCTCGACGCTCCGGCGGAGCGTTGCCGCGAACTCACCCGGCGACAATTCGGCGGGATCGATCTGCTGAAAGCGGATATTTCCGGACGCGAGATGTTTGTCCAGCGGCAGCCCGAGCGCTTTGGCGCGTGCCTCAACCGTTCCGCGTCCTTCATCGAAGGCGAAGAATACGGCGTGCTCGCCGCGTTCCGCCGCCGCGATGGCGTAGGTTAGCGCAACTGACGACTTGCCGACGCCGGCCGCGCCGAGGAGAAGAGCGTTGGTGCCGCGCTCGAGCCCCCCTCCCAGGAGCTGGTCGAGCTCGGGGTTGCCGCTGGTCACCATCTCACCATCGAATAATCTGTGATGTTCGGCTGCGACGAGCCGGGGAAAGATCCGCAGCCCCCCTTGCGTGATGGTAAAGTCGTGGAAGCCGCCCCGGAAACGGATGCCGCGCATCTTGATCACGCGAAGCCGCCGCCGCTCGGCACCGTAATCGATGGCGAGTTGCTCCAGCATCACCACGCCGTGCGCGATCGAATGCAGTTGCAGATCATCCTGGGAGGATGACAGATCGTCGAGCAGAACCACGGTGCAGTTGCGATTGGTGAAGAAGTGCTTCAGGGCCAGAACCTGGCGCCTGTAGCGAAGCGGGTTCTGCGCCAGCAGGCGCAATTCGGACAGGCTGTCGAGCACCACGCGGGTGGGATTGATCCTTTCGACTTCCTTGAAGATCAGACCTGTGGTCTCGCTCAGCTCCATCTCGGCGGGATGAAAAACCGTCAGCTCCCGCTCGGGATCAAGCGTCGTTTCCGGTGGAACGAGCTCGAAGATATCGACGCCGTCCAGCGACCAGCCGTGCCGCTGTGCCACCACTGTGAGCTCGCTCTTGGTCTCGGAGAGCGAAACGTAGAGAACGCGTTCGCCGTCGCGCACGCCCCGAAGAAGGAATTGGAGCGCAATCGTAGTCTTGCCTGTGCCCGGCCGGCCTTCGTAGAGATACATCCGGTTGGCATCGAGGCCGCCGCCAAGGATGTCGTCCAGCCCTTCGCTGCCGGTTGACACCCGCGGCAAATCCTTGAAGTCGCTGCCTGGGGCAGCGGAGGATTGACCGGTCATGAACCCCCCTTACGCGTATCTTCCCAAAGCTCCATGCGCTCCAGGCGCATGCCGGAGCCGGATGACTGAAAAGGTCCGTCTAAGGAACTCCGATGCCGGGCCTGAGTTCCCGTCCCGAGGCGCTTCGGGCGGTCAGGCGACCGCTTCGTTGCCGCTCAGACTGTGCCGACGCGTGGATGGTGTCGGTTCAAAAATGAACACAAACGGTCCGCTCGCGGTCCATCCCGCTGCTGCCCTCACTGCCGGATGCGGTAGATCACGACGTCCTCGCCGTGACGGTTCGTGCTTCGCTCGAGCTGGTAGTTCGACTTCTCCAGCACGCGCCGCGATGCACCGTTCCCGACATACACAATGCCGATGAGAGACGGCAGTGCGAGCTGTGACAGCCCGATGTCCGTCAGCGCGGTCGCGATCTCGCTGGCAAATCCTTGGCCCCAGAATTCGCGCTTGAACGCGTAGGCGATTTCGACCTCGTCGACATCGTCCACGAGAATGTGCCGAATGCCCGCCCGTCCGGCGAAGGCCCCCGTCCTTCGTTCGCAGCGTCCAGAGTCCGAAGCCGTGCTGGTCCCAATGGGCCATGTTGGTTGCGAGATAAGCCCTCGTGACCTCGGGCGTCCGCACCCCGCCGAGATAGCGGGAGACCTCGGCGTCGCGATGCAGCGCGACGAGGTCGGCGAGGTGATCCTCGCGCAACCGTTCGGCGGTCAGGCGGTCGGTGGTGAAATGGTCCACGGCGACAGATCGCCGCTTCCGAGGCGTGTCGTCGTTCATGCTGCTATCGCTGCGGGCTGATCGTGACGTCATGCCCCTGTTTTGCCCGACGGGTCAACGGGCGACGGCCGGATCGTTGCCTTGCGCGTAACTCATTGATTTCACGACCCCCGGTCTACTGTGCATGGGGTTGTTTTCGCAGTTTCGTTTTGGAAGGGCTACCCCGCCCCCAGCGCGACGGCGACGTTGTACGTCACGAGGCTCGCCGCATAGGCCAGCACAAGCATGTAGGCGAAGGTGGCGCCCATCCAGGCCCAGCTGCCGGTCTCGCGCCGGATCACGGCGAGCGTGGAGGCGCATTGCGGGGCGAAGATGTACCAGGCCAGCATCGACAGCGCGGTGGCGAGCGACCATTTTGTCGCCAGCACCTGGCCGATCTGCTCGACCGCTTCGTTGCCGCCCTCGATCGCATAGACGGTGCCGAGCGCCGCGACCGCGACCTCGCGCGCCGCCATGCCCGGGATCAACGCCACCGCGATCTGCCAGTTGAAGCCGACGGGGGCGAGCAGGGGCTCGAGCGCCTTGCCGATCATCGCCGCCAGGCTGAACTCGATGGCCGGCCCGGTCGCGCCCGCGGGCGGCTGCGGGAAGGAGGCCAGGAACCAGATCAGCACCATCATCGAGAAGATCGTGGTGCCGGCGCGCTGCAAGAACATCTTGGCGCGGGTGTAGATGCCGATCACGATGGATTTCAGCCGCGGCATCTTGTAGTCCGGCAGCTCCAACATGAACGGCGCCGGCACAAAGTCGCGCAGCATGAAGAACTTGATCACGAACGAGACCAACAGCGCGCTGATGATGCCGGCGGCATAGAGGCCGAACATCACGAGGCCCTGCAGGTTGATGAAGCCCCAGACGTCTCTGGCCGGGATGAAGGCGGAGATGATCAGCGTATAGACCGGAATGCGCGCCGAGCAGGTCATCAGCGGCGCGATCAGGATCGTGGTCAGCCGGTCGCGCTTGTTGTCGATGACGCGCGTCGCCATGATGCCGGGAATGGCGCAGGCAAAGCTCGACAACAGCGGAATGAAGGCGCGGCCGTGCAGGCCGGCGCCGCCCATGATGCGGTCCATCAGGAACGCCGCGCGCGCCATGTAGCCGAAATCTTCCAGGAGCAGGATGAACAGGAAGATGAGGATGATCTGCGGCAGGAACACGATGACGCTGCCGACGCCGGAGATCACGCCGTTCTGCAGGAAGCTTTGCAGCAAGCCGTCGGGCAGGGTGGCCTGCACCAGTTCGCCGAGCGAGTCGAACCCGGACTTCAGCAGCTCCATCGCCGGCTGCGCCCAGGCGAACACCGCCTGGAACATCACGAACAGGATCAGCGCGAGCACGATCAGCCCGCCGACCGGATGCAGCACGATCGCGTCGATCCGTGCGGTCCAGGTGTCGGGGCGAGCAGGCAGGCTGACGCAGTCGGCGATGATGCGATCGGCCTCGCGTTGGGTGGCGCGCAGCTCGGAGACGCCGAGCGCGCGCCAGCTGTTCTCCACCGGCTCGGCGGCGAGCTCCGCGGAAATCTCGTCGGTCAGCTTGAGCAGGTCGGCCGTGCCGCCCTTGCGCACCGCGATCGAGGTGACCACGGGCACGCCGAGCTCCTTGGCGAGCCGCGCGACGTCGACAGTGATGCCGCGGCGGCTTGCAATGTCGAACATGTTGAGCACGAGGATCATCGGCCGCCCGGTGCGCTTCAGCTCCAGCAGCAGGCGGATGGTCAGGCGCAGATTGGTGGAATCGGCGACGCACAGCACGAGATCGGGCAGGGTCTCGCCGGAGGCCTTGCCGAGCACGAAGTCGCGGGTGATCTCTTCGTCCGGGCTGCGGCCGCGCAGCGAATAGGTGCCGGGCAGGTCGACCACGGAGACCTGGCGGCCGAGCGGGGTGACGAAGAAGCCTTCCTTGCGCTCGACCGTGACGCCGGGATAGTTCGCGACCTTCTGCCGGCTGCCGGTCAGCGCGTTGAACAGCGAGGTCTTGCCGCTGTTGGGCGTGCCGACCAGGGCGAGATGCAGCAGCGGTGCTTCCATGGGATCAAGGGCCTGCGGGGCAGATTGCGGTCGCGCGTCAGGCGACGATGATGGCCATGGCTTCGCGACGGCGGACCGCGATCGTGGTGCTATCGACCCGCACCGCGATCGGATCACGCCCGACCAACCCCTCATGCAGGATCTCGACCCGGGCGCCCTCGACGAAGCCGAGTTCGATCAGGCGGCTCTCGAGCTCGACGTCCGAAAGCGCCGAGCCAGCCTCTTTGGCGGCAAGGTGTTGGATGACGCCGGTATAGCCGCGCTGGGCCAGACCCAGCGGCATGTGCGAACGCGTATCAGTGGTATCGGTCATGCCCTGTATTTTCAACGTCGGGCATTGAGGTCAAGCGTGCCCGCCCGCCGAAGCTGCACCTTAGAGCGATTTTAAATGTGCAGAGGCCGGGGCGCCGTCGTGGGCGCCCCTCGACGGCTACTGGGCCGGGACCTTATCCGGCTGGGCGGCCATGGCGCGGCTCTTGAAGTAGTCCAGGACGAAGAGACGGATCGCCGACGACAGATTGCCCTGCTGGCGGTTGTTGTCGATCTCGCCGACCAGCTCGGACAACGTCATGTTGCGCAGGCCGGAGATCTCTTTCATGCCGTTCCAGAACGCCTCTTCCAGGCTGACGCTGGTCTTGTGGCCGGCGACGACGATCGATCGTTTCACCACCGGCGACTTCATGGCTGCTCCTCGCGATCGATCCGGTGCTGGTCCAGATTCTCCTTGGCCTGGTCCGCCAGCTTCGCCTCGGACGACCGTTCCGCCTTCGTGCGCCCGAACTTCGCCCGGTTGGCGTCCGCCTGCTTCGCCGAGGCTTCCCGCTCGACGCGCTTCCTGAAACGATTCAGGTTGATGACGTTCCCCATGCCGCGTCTCCATCATCCGCTCCTCTTCAGGCAGGATGAAACATTCAGAAACAGGGCGCCACATTGCGCCGCAGAAGACTTGATCGCCATTCGCTCGTCCTCGTCAATCGGCCCTTGGGCCATCAAACGATGAATTTCGCCCCGTCGAGGGCAGTGGAGCTGCGTAACACGCCGCCCCGCCGCAACATTGACGGTAATCAAATCCCGCCCCCAAAACCGCATATTTTTGGGCGCCGAGCGTCCGTATCATTACGGATGGCTATCGGAATTCGGAATCATCCCGGGCTGATCATCTTCTCAGCGCGCACCAGGCGGTCGAACTCGTCGGCCGAGACGAAGCCGAGCCGCAGCGCCTCCTCCTTCAGCGTGGTGCCGTTGGCGTGCGCCGTCTTGGCCACCTTGGCGGCGTTGTCGTAGCCGATCTTCGGAGCCAGCGCCGTCACCAGCATCAGCGAGCGCTGCATCAGCTCCTTGATGCGCTTCTCGTCGGCGCGGATGCCGCTGACGCAATGCTCGGTGAAGGAGCGCGCGGCATCCGCCATCAGGCGGATCGAATGCAGCATGTTGTAGGCCAGCACCGGCTTGTAGACGTTGAGCTCGAAATGACCCTGGCTGCCGGCGACCGTGATCGCGGTGTGATTGCCGAACACCTGGCAGCACACCATGGTCATCGCCTCGCACTGGGTCGGGTTGACCTTGCCCGGCATGATCGAGGAGCCGGGCTCGTTCTCCGGCAGGATCAATTCGCCGAGGCCCGAGCGCGGGCCGGAGCCGAGCAGGCGGATGTCATTGGCGATCTTGAACAGGCCGGTCGCGACCGAATTGATGGCGCCGTGCGCCAGCACATAGGCATCGTTCGAGGCCAGCGCCTCGAATTTGTTGGCGGCGCTGGTGAAGGGGAGCTTCGTAATCCCGGCAACGTGCTTTGCGAACAGCTTGGCAAAGCGCGGCTTCGAGTTGAGGCCGGTGCCGACGGCTGTGCCGCCCTGCGCCAGCGGATAGAGGTCCTTCACCGCGATCTTGAGCCGGGCGATGCCGCTTTCGACCTGCGCGGCATAGCCGGAGAATTCCTGACCGAGCGTCAGCGGCGTCGCATCCTGGGTATGGGTGCGGCCGATCTTCACGATCTTCGAAAACTCCCTCTCCTTCTTGCGCAGAGCGCGCAGCAGCTCGCCGAGGGCAGGGACGAGATCGGCATTGATGCGGCTTGCCGCCGCGATGTGCATCGCGGTCGGGAAGGAGTCGTTCGACGACTGGCTCATGTTGACGTGATCGTTGGGATGCACCGGCTTCTTGGCGCCGAGCTCGCCGCCGAGCAGCTCGTTGGCGCGGTTGGCGATCACCTCGTTGAGGTTCATGTTGCTCTGGGTGCCCGAGCCGGTCTGCCAGACGACAAGCGGAAAATGGTCGTCCAGTCTGCCTTCGATCACCTCGCGCGCGGCGCGGATGATGGCGTTGGCACGGCGCCGGTCGAGCAGGCCGAGCTCGAGATTGGACTGCGCGGCGGCGAGCTTGACCATGCCGAGTGCATGCACGAGTGAGATCGGCATGCGGTCGGTGCCGATGCGGAAATTCTGGCGCGAGCGCTCGGTCTGCGCCCCCCAATAGCGGTCGGCGGCGACCTCGATGGGACCGAAGCTGTCGGTCTCGGTGCGGGTTGCGGGGCGGGCAGTCTTCGAGTGGGACGCTTTGGCCATGAGCACATCCATTCTGCCGCGCGAAACGCCGCGCGGCCTGTTCATGTGCTCTTCTATATAGACAGTTGGCCGGGCGCGATGGCTCTGCGCCCAACCTAGATCATTTCTTGCGGAAACGATCGAGCCGCACGACCTCGGCGCCGCCCTGACTCGGCGGCGGCGGCTCGTCGGCAGCTTCCGGCTTCTCCGCGGCAGGTGTCGGGACCGATACGGCCGATGGCGCCGGCGCTGCCGGCAGATTGTCCGGCGCGACCTCGGCGACGTCGGAGGTGTCGAACTGGAGGCCGAACTTCACGGACGGATCGAGGAAGCTCTTGATGGCACTGAACGGCACCACGAGCCGCTCCGGAATGCCGCCAAAGGACAGGCCGACCTCGAAACGGTCCTCGAGCACGGTCAGGTCCCAGAACTGGTGCTGGAGGATGATCGTCATCTCCTCCGGATATTGTGCGAGCAGCCGCGGCGACAGCTTCACGCCTTCGGCCTTGGACACGAAGGTGATGAAGAAATGATGCTCGCCCGGCAGGCCATGGGCTGCGGCATCGGTCAGCACCTTCCGCAGCACGCCGCGCAGCGCATCGCGGGCCAGCACATCGTATCGGATATGATCGGTCGCCATGGTGGTCCTGTTGCATCCAAGCAGCCGAACCCTGCCGATCCGACTCGCCAAGTCGCAATAGTACCGCGCCTGACGGGCGAGCAGGAGTCCCCGCCGGGGAAGAATCAAAGAGTAAAGTGGAGGCTTCTGTTGCCAGGTGCCTCCGAACCCCGCCTAGCGGAGCTTAACCCGCTAGGACTTTAGAGTGGTCTTTCAAACTGCGTTACGCAGCCTGAGCAACCGGAGCAAAGTTGTCGTTGGCAACTATTGCAGTAGCCCGATAACGGCGGAACAATACCGGGAAAAAGTACGCCCTTTACGCCCTCGTCGATCCTATTTCGCCCCCGCCAAAGCCCAGCTTCGGGCACGCCCGATGGTGGGCTTTGGTGGAGGCGCCGGGTACCGCCCCCGGGTCCGAATGGTTTATTGCGACGACCGTTTATTTCCATAGCCGGCGAACCGGCACCCCCAATATAGGGGGCAAAGCTTTCGAAAAACAGAGGGTTGGAGGCGCGATCCCGCGGTTCCCTTTGGATAGGCTTCGGAGTGCCGGGCCTATCGCGGCTCTGGCCTTTGCCAGAGGTCGCCAGCCCGATGTGCCGAATCCTTGCGCATAATGAAACGCTGCTGCTCCAGCGAACGGACAATGTCAGTCTCAGCGACGTTCAATTTCCTGCGGCGGAAAGTAGCAGCGTGACGAGCCGCAAGCCGACTAGGCGCTGATCTCCACTTCGGCCCGATCTCGCTCTTCGCCGTCGCCGCTGCGCCGGCAGTGCGCGAGACCCACTGCACCGCGGTTGAGGCGAAGCACCAGAGGCCGACCAGGACACCGGTCCGACCTCGCAGGACTTGCCAGGTCCGAACGCTTATCGTGACGTTAATCGGGCCGATCCAGCAATTGCTGCACTGCGTCTGACCGCGATGGTTGCAGTGGTCGCGTCCATCTCGCGCATCAATCCCCTCTGGCTTTTGCTTACCGCGGCGTGTTGGGTTTTGCTGGCATTGTCTGATGAAAATCGCTAGGCAGTGATCCGGGCGGGTATCCAGTTCCAGCCGATTTAGAACAACAGTGCTCGTGACTTACAGGTCGCGGAGGAGACAGGCATGGCCGACACGATGGGCCACTCAGCGACGGCCACCCGAAACACCCGGGTGGCGCTCGGCTTTTGTCTGCTGGCGATTGCGCCGCAGATTTTCGAATTGATCTGGTCGATCGGGACGATTTTCGGCTGGGGGACCGGCCGCGGTCCGGCGGCGGTCGTCACCGGTCATGCGACGGCGCTGCTGGCCGGCGCGCCGAGCGCCCTCTTCGGATCATTCGGCGGCGGCGCCAAGAAGATGTCGTCCGAGGTGCTGCTGGCGCTGATCTATTCCTATCCGCTGTTTGCGGTGGCGATCCTCACGCTGTTTATGACCATCCGCTCGGCGCAAGATTATGTCGGCGGCGTCGTGCTGATGGCCGTTGCCCTGTTTGCGCTGTGGGCATCGAGCGATTTGCAGGGCATGCGTGGCTTCTCCTTCGGTGCGGGCACTGCGCCACGTATGTTCGGCGGGCTGCTGGTTGCCCTGTCTGCCGGCATCGCCTTGACCGGCCTGATCACGGCGGGACCGGCGCTTGCGCATTATTCCTGGCGCGGGCCGCTGTTCGTGGTGGCGGCGATCCTGTTCTTCGCCCTGTCGATCCGGTCCCTCGGTCTCGTTGTCACGGCCTTCTCGAGCTTCATGATCGCGGCGACGGGCTCGCACGAGACGCGCTGGCTGGAAGCGGTGATCGTCGGCGCCTGCCTGACGGTCGGCTGCGCAATCCTGTTTCCCTATGTGCTCGGGCTGCCGATGCCGATGTATCCGCGTTTCCTGATCCAGTGAGGGCGTGATGGATATCTTTGCCAATCTTGCTCACGGCTTCGCCGTCGCGTTCACCCCGATCAACCTGTTGATGTGCCTGATCGGCGCCCTGGTCGGAACGCTGGTCGGCGTTCTCCCTGGCATCGGCACCATCGCCACCGTCGCGATGCTGCTGCCGATCACTTTCGGGCTGCCGCCGGTCGGCGCGCTGATCATGCTCGCCGGCATCTATTACGGCGCGCAATATGGCGGCTCGACCACGTCGATCCTGGTCAACATACCCGGTGAGGCGACATCGGTCGTGACCGCCATCGACGGTCACCAGATGGCCAAGCAGGGCCGCGCCGGTCCGGCGCTCGCGATCGCCGCGATCGGCTCGTTCTTCGCCGGCTGCGTTGCGACCATCCTGATCGCACTACTCGGCGCACCGCTGACGAAACTCGCGCTGGCGTTCGGTCCGGCCGAATATTTCTCGCTGATGGTGCTCGGCCTGATCTTCGCGGTGGTGCTGGCCAAGGGCTCGGTGCTGAAGGCGATTGCGATGATCGTGTTCGGACTGCTGCTCTCAATGGTCGGTTCGGACATCGAGACCGGCGCCTCGCGCATGGCCTTTAACATTCCCGAGCTCGCCGACGGTCTCGGCTTTGCGACCGTGGCGATGGGCGTGTTCGGCTTTGCCGAGATCATCCGCAACCTCGACCACGGCGCCGAAATGAACCGCGATCTGGTGCAGCAGAAGATCACCGGACTGATGCCCACCAGGAAGGACCTCGGCGATGCGACGCCGCCGATCCTGCGCGGCACCGTGCTCGGCTCGATCCTCGGCATCCTGCCCGGCGGCGGCGCGGTGATCGCGTCCTTCGCGGCCTACACGCTCGAGAAGAAGCTCTCAAAGACCCCGTCCCGGTTCGGCCGCGGCGCGATCGAGGGCGTGGCGGGGCCAGAGAGTGCCAACAATGCCGCGGCACAGACCTCGTTCATTCCGCTGCTCACCCTCGGCATCCCGCCGAACGCGGTGATGGCACTGATGGTGGGCGCGATGACCATCCACGGCATCGTGCCCGGTCCGCAGGTGATGCAGAAGCAGCCGGATCTGGTCTGGGGCATGATCGCTTCGATGTGGATCGGCAATCTGATGCTGATCATCATCAACCTGCCGCTGGTCGGAATCTGGGTGCGGCTGTTGCGCGTGCCCTATCGGCTGATGTTCCCCTCGATCGTGATCTTCTGCGCGATCGGCATCTATTCGGTGAACAACGCGCCGGTCGACGTCATCCTCGCGGGCGTCTTCGGTCTCGTCGGCTATTGGCTGATCAAGCACGATTTCGAGCCGGCGCCGTTGCTGCTCGGCATGGTGCTAGGACCGCTGATGGAGGAGAACCTGCGCCGGGCGCTGCTGATCTCGCGTGGCGACTGGAGCGTGTTCCTGACGCGCCCGTTGTCGGCGGTGCTGCTTGCGGTCGCGGCAAGCCTGCTCGTCCTTACGGTGCTACCTGTATTGCGCGCCAAGCGCGACGAGGTGTTCACCGAGTCCGAGAACTGAGGTCGTGCGCGCCGAGTCGGCTCGGTCCTGCGTCGGCGCGCCGCATTCGGAAGTCGAATCGACTTGTGTTACGGCTTTGTGAAATGGAAATGCCGGCCTTTGGGCCGGCATTTTATTGTGTCCAAAGGGAGGATCGCCATGACGTTCATTCGCGCGCTTACAGGCGCATGTGCAGCAGCGATAGCATCGCTGGGCGCCTTCATCGCAACGGCTGAGGCGCAGACCTATCCGACGCGCAACATTACCGTGATCGTCCCGTTCGCAGCCGGCGGGCCGACTGACGTGATCTCACGCATCGTCACCGGGCACATGGCGCAAACGCTGGGGCAGAGCATCATCATCGAGAACGTGGTCGGTGCCGGCGGCACCACCGCCACGACGCGTGCCGCGCGTGCGGCCAACGATGGCTATACGCTGATCACCGGGCATATGGGCACGCATGCCGCCTCCGTGCCGCTCTATCCGAAGCTGGCCTATCACCCCGAGAAGGACTTCGAGCCGATCGCATTGCTGGCCGGCACGCCGATCCTGATCCTGGCGCGCAAGGACTTTCCGCCGAAGGATCTCAAGGAGTTCGTCACCTATGTGAAGGCGAATGCCGAGAAGGTGAATGCCGCGCATGCAGGCGTCGGTTCGGTTTCGCACGTCTCGTGCGAACTCCTCCACTCCATCCTCGACATCAAGCCCGTCGGCGTGCCGTTCAACGGCACGGGACCTGCGATGAACGCGCTGGTGGCGGGTCAGGTCGACTACATGTGCGACCAGATCGTCAACGCCGTCCCGCAGATCAATGCCGGCACCATCAAGGCCTATGCGATCGCCACGGCCGAACGAAACCCGTCGCTGCCGAACGTGCCGACCACGGCGGAAGCCGGCCTGCCGGCATTCCAGGCTCAGGCCTGGAACGCGATGTTCGCGCCCAAGGGAACCTCGCCCGCGATCGTGGCAAGCGTGAACGCCGCCGCCGTCAAGGCGCTCGACGACGAGACGGTGAAGAAGCGCCTGCTCGAGCTCGGCAGCGTCATCCCCGCGCCGAAGGACCGAACCCAGGAGGCGCTGGCGACCCTCGTCAAGAGCGAGATCGCGAAGTGGAGCCCGGTGCTCAAGCCGGCGAATTAAGCGAAGGCGATCAAGGCGCTAGGCGAGGGGGCGGAACGCTGAGTTCCGCCCCTTGCCGTTTGTGCCGGGAACACTCACTTTTCCGGGTATAATCGACGGCGACAGCGAATCGCCGCTGTCGTAACGCCGGGGGTGTCGTTAAGTTCGCCGCCTCCCCAAAGGCTCAGTCGCAACATGCACCAGTATCAGGACCTGCTCGAGCGGATTCTTTCCGACGGCGCCGAGAAGACCGACCGGACCGGCACCGGCACGCTCTCGGTGTTCGGCCACCAGATGCGCTTCAATTTGTCGGCCGGCTTCCCGATGCTGACGACCAAGCGGCTGCCGCTGAAGGCGATCGTGCATGAACTGCTCTGGTTCCTGAAGGGCGACACCAACATCAAATATCTGCGCGACAACGGCGTCACCATTTGGGACGAGTGGGCGGACGCCAATGGCGATCTCGGCCCGGTCTACGGCCATCAATGGCGCTCCTGGCCCACGGCCGACGGGCGCAGCATCGACCAGATCGTCAATGTCATCGACATGATCAAGCGCACGCCTGATTCCCGCCGCCTGATCGTCACCGCCTGGAATCCGGCCGACGTCGAGAAGATGGCGCTGCCGCCCTGCCACCTGCTGTTCCAGTTCTATGTCGCGAACGGCAAGCTGTCCTGCCAGCTCTATCAGCGCTCGGCCGACGTGTTTCTCGGCGTGCCCTTCAACATCGCCTCTTACGCGCTGCTCACCATGATGGTCGCGCAGGTCACAGGCCTGAAGCCCGGCGACTTCGTGCACTCGCTCGGCGACACTCATCTCTATTCCAACCATCTGGAGCAGGCGAGGCTGCAGCTCAGCCGTGCGCCGCGCACGCTCCCGGTGATGCGGATCAATCCTGAGGTAAAGGACATCTTCTCCTTCCGCTACGAAGACTTCGAGCTCGTCGGCTACGATCCGCATCCGCACATCAAGGCGGAAGTGGCGGTCTAGCGCCCTATGTCGCTCACCATCCGCCGTGCACGGCCCGAGGAAGCCGGGCTCGTTCTCTCCTTCATCCGCGAGCTCGCCGAGTACGAAAAGCTGTCGCACGAGGTCGAAGCGACCGAGGCTGACATCGCCGACGCGCTGTTCGGCGAGAGGCCGCAGCTCTATTGCGCGATCGCGGAGTGGAACCGTGAGCCGGTCGGCTTCGCGGTGTGGTTTCTCAATTTCTCCACCTTCAGCGGCCGTCACGGCATCTATCTCGAAGATCTCTATGTGCGGCCGTCGCATCGGGGCAAGGGCCTCGGCAAGGCGCTGCTGGCCTATCTCGCCAGGGAATGCGTCGACAACGGCTGGTCGCGCCTGCAATGGGCGGTCCTCGACTGGAACGCACCCTCGATCGCGTTCTACAAATCGATCGGCGCGGTCATGATGGACGACTGGACGCTGTGCCGGGTCACCGGGCCTGCGCTGACCCAGCTTGCCGGGAGCTCGGCCTGATGGAGATCGTCTTCGTCGTCGCCATCGCAGAGAATGGCGTCATCGGCGCGGGTAATGCGATGCCGTGGCGATTGAAGTCCGATATGGCGCGCTTCAAGGCGCTGACGATCGGCAAGCCTGTGATAATGGGCCGCAAGACCTTCGAGACCCTGCGCCGGCCGCTGCCGGGCCGCACCAACATCGTGGTCACGCGCGATCCGGCCTATCGCGCCAATGGGGCCATCGTCACGACATCGCCAGCGGATGCGGAGGCAGTCGCGCGCGGCGACGCTCTGCGGCGTTCGGTCACTGAGATCGCGGTGATCGGCGGCGCCGAGATCTACCGGCAATGGCTCGGTCGTGCCGATCGTCTCGAGATCACCGAAGTGCACGCGCGCCCAGAAGGGGACACGCATTTTGAAATCGACAAGGCGGAATGGGACGAGGTCGAACGCATCCGCCATCCGGCCGGCCCCGACGACAGCGCCGACCTGTCCTATGTGACATATCGTCGGCGGCGCGGCCATTAACCGCTTTTGCCAATGTTTACATTGACTTTTTCGTGCCCGAGCATAGCTCGGAAGACGGTCAGGGCTGCGTTGTAAGGGACTTGCCTGTCCCCTATAAAGCCGGACCGGACAAAGCGGGCGGTGGCAATTCCACCCTGCCGAGGAGAACGTCGAATGCCGTGGAAGAATCAGGGCGGTGGCCCGTGGGGCTCGGGTCCAAAGGGACCGTGGGGCTCAGGCCCGCAACCGGTCGGGCCGAGGCCGCCGGATCTGGAAGACCTTCTGCGGCGCGGCCAGGACCGCCTCCAGCAGATCATGCCGGGCGGTTATTTCTCCGGCGTCGGCATCACGCTGATCATTCTGCTGATCGTCGCATTCTGGCTGCTGTCGGGCTTCTTCCGCGTGCAGTCCGAAGAGCTCGGCGTGGTGATGCGTTTCGGCAAGCACGTCCGCACCGTGCAGCCGGGCCTGAACTATCATCTGCCTTATCCGATCGAGACCGTGCTGCTGCCGAAGGCGCTGCGCGTCAACACCACCTCGATCGGCATGACGGTGATCGAGGATCCGGCGCGGCGCGGCCGCTCCATTCGGGACGTGCCGGAAGAGAGCCTGATGCTGACCGGCGACGAGAACATCGTCGACGTCGATTTCACCGTGCTCTGGCGCATCAAGCCGGACGGTGTCGGTGATTTCCTCTTCAACATCCAAAACCCCGAGGGTACCGTGAAGGCGGTCGCCGAGAGTGCGATGCGCGAGGTGATCGGCCGGTCTCAGATCCAGCCGATCCTAACCGGAGCGCGCAACGTCACAGAGCAGAACGTGCACGAGCTGATCCAGAGGACTTTGGACAGCTATGGTGCCGGCATTCAGATCACCCAGGTGCAGATGCAGAAGGTCGATCCGCCCGCGCAGGTGATCGACGCCTTCCGCGACGTCCAGGCGGCCCGCGCCAATCAGGAGCAGCTGCAGAACGAAGCGCAGACCTATGCCAACCAGGTTGTCCCCCAGGCGCGTGGGCGCGCGGCCAAGATCCAGCAGGATGCCGAAGGTTACAGGGAACAGGCTGTCGCCGAGGCCAAGGGCCAGAGTGCACGCTTCCTGAAAGTTTACGAGGAATACAAGAAGGCGCCCGACGTGACGCGTGAACGGATCTACCTGGAGACGATGGAGCGCGTGCTCGGCGGGGCTGACAAGCTCGTCTATGACGGTGGCCCCTCGGGCCAGGGCGTCGTGCCCTATCTGCCGCTTCCCGAACTGGCGCCAAAGCGGACACCTACGACTGGTCCGCAGTCGAGCGGAGGCACCCGATGAAGTCTCCGGTCACAGGTTTTGTCACGCTGCTCGCCATCCTGTTCGTCGTGATCGTCGGCTATATGTCGTTGTTTACCGTGCAGCAGACCGAGCAGACGATCGTGCTCCAGTTCGGCAGGCCGGTCGACGTCGTCACCGCGCCCGGCCTGCACTTCAAGGCGCCCTGGAACTCGGTGATCAACATCGACAAGCGGATTCTCGATCTGGAGAACCCGTCGCAGGAGGCGATCGCCTCCGACCAGAAGCGGCTCGTGGTCGACGCCTTCGCGCGCTACCGCATCAAGGACGCACTGCGCTTCTATCAGAGCGTCGGCTCGATCCAGGCCGCCAATATCCAGCTCACAACGCTCCTGAACGCGGCGCTGCGCCGCGTGCTCGGCGAGGTGACCTTCATCAACGTGGTGCGCGACGACCGCGAGAAGCTGATGCTGCGCATTCGCGACCAGCTCGACCGCGAGGCCGATGGCTACGGCATTCAGGTCGTCGACGTCCGGATCCGCCGCGCCGACCTGCCGGAGCAGAACAGCCAGGCGGTCTACCTGCGCATGAAGACCGAGCGTGAGCGCGAGGCCGCCGAGTTCCGGGCACAGGGTGGGCAGAAGGCCCAGGAGATCAGGTCCAGGGCCGACCGCGAGGCGACCGTCATCATCGCTGAGGCCAATTCGCAGGCTGAGCAGACCCGTGGTGCGGGCGATGCCGAACGCAACCGCCTGTTTGCAGAAGCCTACGGCAAGGACGCCGACTTCTTCGCCTTCTACCGGTCGATGACGGCCTATGAGAACGGGTTGCGTGCGAACGATACCCGCTTCCTGCTCCGGCCGGAGTCGGATTTCTTCCGGTACTTCGGTAGCCCCTCCGGCAGGACGCCAACCGAGACGCAGGCGAAGCCGTAAGCCAGACAAAGGGCGGCGGATTTCGCCGCCCTTCGTCCAGACAAGAACAGCATAGCGGGAGGTTCCATTCCGATGAGGTCCATTGCGTTCGCCGACTTCCTCATCGGCCTAGGCATCCTGTTCGTCCTCGAAGGCTTGATGTTCGCGGCCAGTCCAAACTGGATGCGCAAAGCCATGAAAAGCGCCATCGCCACGCCGGACAACATCCTGCGGGCGGTCGGGATCGGCTCGGCCGTGGCCGGCCTGGTCCTGATCTGGGTTATGCGGCGCCCGATTTAGGCCTTCGGCTCAACGCCAAAGTGAAGGCGCCAGACTGGTTTTCGCCGTATTATCGGGCTCTTGAGGCCCGTTAAGCTCCGCGCTTGCGCCGTGCCCCCGTTCGAGCGCAGTCTGGCGCCGAATCCCTTTTGCCTGGAGATCACAATGACTGCTGCCACCATTGCCCCGTCCCGCTCGCGCCGCCGCGCGCGATTTGGTGTTCGACTTGGGCTGGTTGCGCTCGCCATCGGTGCTTGCGGCGCGTTTGGCGCGCCGGCTCATGCGCGTGGACCGGATGGCATCGCCGACGTCGCCGAGAAGGTGATCGACGCGGTCGTCAACATCTCGACCTCGCAGAACGTCGAAGCCAAGGGCGGGGGCAGCAACTCGATGCCGCAGCTGCCGCCCGGTTCACCCTTCGAAGAGTTCTTCGACGATTTCTTCAAGAACCGCCGAGGGCCCGGCGGCGGCAGCAAGGGCGGCGAGAACAGCGCGCCGCGCAAGACCAATTCGCTCGGAAGCGGTTTCATCATCGACACCGCGGGCGTCGTCGTCACCAACAACCACGTCATTGCGGACGCCGACGAGATCCACGTCATCCTCAACGACGGCACCAAGATCAAGGCCGAGCTGGTCGGCGTCGACAAGAAGACCGATCTCGCTGTGCTCAGGATCAAGCCGACGAAGCCGTTGGTCGCGGTCAAGTTCGGCGATAGCGACAAGCTGCGCCTCGGCGACTGGGTGGTCGCAATCGGCAATCCCTTCAGCCTGGGAGGCACGGTGACTGCCGGCATCGTCTCGGCCAAGAACCGTGACATCTCCTCCGGGCCGTACGACAGCTACATCCAGACCGACGCATCCATCAACCGCGGCAATTCCGGCGGCCCGCTGTTCAATCTCGACGGCGACGTCATCGGCGTCAACACGCTGATCATCTCGCCGTCCGGCGGCTCCATTGGCATCGGCTTTGCCGTGCCGTCGAAGACGGTGGTGGGCGTCGTCGACCAGCTCCGCCAGTTCGGCGAGCTGCGCCGCGGCTGGCTCGGCGTGCGCATCCAGAGCGTCACCGACGAGATCGCCGAAAGCCTCAACATCAAGCCCGCGCGGGGCGCGCTGGTCGCCGGTGTCGACGACAAGGGCCCGGCCAAGCCCGCCGGCATCGAGCCCGGCGACGTCGTCGTCAAGTTCGACGGCAAGGACGTCAAGGACCCGAAGGATCTGTCCCGCGTCGTCGCCGACACCGCGGTCGGCAAGGAGGTCGACGTCGTCATCATCCGCAAGGGCAAGGAAGAGATCAAGAAGGTCACGCTCGGCCGCCTCCAGGATCCCGACAAGGTGCAGGCCGCGGTGAAGACCGACGAGCCGGCGCCGGAGAAGCCGGTGACGCAGAAAGCGCTGGGCCTCGATCTTGCTACACTGAGCAAGGATCTGCGCACGCGCTACAAGATCAAGGACAGCGTCAAGGGCGTGGTCGTCACCAATGTCGACACCAATTCGGACGCCGCCGATAAGCGTCTGTCCGCCGGCGACGTCATCGTCGAGGTGGCGCAGGAGGCGGTGTCGAGCGGCGCCGACATCCAGAAGCGGGTCGATCAGCTCAAGAAGGACGGCAAGAAATCGGTGCTGCTGCTGGTCTCGAACGGCGAGGGCGAGCTGCGGTTCGTCGCGCTGAGCGTGCAGTAGTGGGCGCTGTTCGCGCCACATTCAACTGTCATGCCCCGCGAAGGCGGGGCATCCAGTACGCCGCGGCTTCTCGGTTCTAGCTTCGCTGTCTCTGGAATACTGGATCGCCCGCCTTCGCGGGCGATGACAGAGAGAGGGGAGGCTTTACCCCTCCACGAACTCGTCCCGCCGATACCCCTGCGCATACAGCAGCGCAGTGAGATCGCCGTGATCGATCCGCGCGGCCGCGGCGGCCGCCACCGCCGGCTTGGCGTGATAGGCGACACCCAGACCCGCGGCCTGGATCATCGCAAGGTCGTTGGCGCCGTCGCCGACCACGACCGAGTCGATGTCGTCGAGATCGAACGATTCCATCAGGTCCACCAAGGTGGCGAGCTTCGCCGCGCGGCCCAGGATCGGCTCCTTCACTTCGCCGGTGAACTTGCCGTCGCGCACGACGAGCTCGTTGGCGCGGTTCTCCTGGAAACCGATCTTGGCGGCGACCGCGCGCGTGAACAATGTAAAGCCGCCGGAGACGAGGCAGGTATAGGCGCCGTTCGCGCGCATGGTGGCGACCAGCTCGCGGCCGCCCGGCGTCAGCGTGATGCGCTTGGCCAGGACCTCGTCGACCGCGCTGGCGGGCAGGTCCTTGAGCAGCGCGACGCGCTCGCGCAGCGCCGGCTCGAACTCGATCTCGCCGCGCATCGCACGCTCGGTGATGGCAGCGACATGCGCCTTGACCCCGACAAAATCGGCGAGCTCGTCGATGCATTCCTGGCCGATCATGGTGGAGTCCATGTCGGCGAGAAAAAGCTTCTTGCGCCGGAAGCCGACAGGCTGCACGACGATGTCGATGGGCAAATCGCCGCGGAGCTCGCGGAGCCGCTGCTCGATGGCGTTGCGGTCGCCTTCGAGGTTACTGTCCGCGCCGAAGGGGATGTCGACCGCAACCCTGTCGAACAGCCAGTGCGCGGGCGCCGCCTGCGGCAGCACGGCGCGGGCGCCATCGACGATGGTCGAGTCGAGCGCGGGATTGTCAGGGTTGCAGATCAGCGTGGCGACGAGGGACATTTGAGGTTTTCGTGAGCGAGGGGTATTCCAGCAAGGCCGTGCTTATCGCAGGCCCGACCGCCAGCGGCAAGTCGGCGCTGGCGCTGGAGCTTGCGCGTGCCGCCGGCGGCGTCGTCATCAATGCCGATTCCATGCAGGTCTATCGTGACCTCCGCATCATCACGGCGCGGCCGACCGCGGCGGACGAGGCGCTCGCGCCGCATCGTCTCTATGGCCACGTCGATGCCGCCGTGAATTTCTCGGCCGGTGCCTGGGTAAGCGATGCGGCGAAGGCGCTCGACGAGGCGAGGGCGCAGCGACAGCTGCCGATCATCATTGGCGGCACCGGGCTCTATTTCAAGGCGCTGACCACAGGTCTCTCCGCGGTGCCGCCGATCCCCGCCGAGCTGCGCGAGGATGTGCGCGCGCGGCTGGAACGGAACGGCGTCGAAGCGCTGCACGCGGAACTCGCAGTCCGCGATCCGCGCGCGGCCGAGCGATTGAACCTGCGCGACCGCACCCGCATTGCCCGCGCGCTCGAGGTGATCGAGGCAACCGGCCGTTCGCTGCTCGATTGGCAGCGGGAGGGACAGCCACCGCTGCTGCCCAAGGACAGATTTCGCGCGGTCTTCCTCGCACCCGAGCGTGACGAGCTCTATGCCCGCATCGATGCCCGTTTCGATGCCATGCTGGGCGCCGGCGCGCTCGAGGAGGTCGAGCGGCTCGCCGCCAGGCATCTCGATCCGCTGCTGCCGGCCATGAAGGCCCATGGCGTGCCATCCTTGATCCGGCACCTGCGCGGCGAGCTCAGCCTGGAGGAGGCCGCCAGCATTGGCCGCGCCGATACGCGCCATTACGCCAAGCGGCAATTCACCTGGTTCCGGCACCAGCTGCCGGACTTCGAATGGGTGAGGCCGGAGCAAGCGAGCGGATGGCTCGCCGCGGCCGTGCCGACGGAACGGCGCACCGACTGACGCGCTTTTGTGCCGGGTTCCCGAATTTACCTCTCGCCGAACCCGGGGAACACCGCTACACTGCCGAAATCGCGCGGGAACGGCCGCATTGCCTTGACATCCAAGGTTTGGCCGCTATGTTTCGCGCAACCTTTGGGAAGCCGAGCGCCGCCATGCGTAACATTATTACCAAACTCCTTATCGCCGTCGTACCCAGGCACACCGCCGGGGGTGGCTAGCTGCCATCCACATGACAGGCGGTGTGCATGGGCCCTCTTCGGGGCCTTTTTTATTTCCCGAACCCGACACGAACGAAGCCGCTGACAACAGCGCATCCGGAGCAAGCCAATGAGCGACAAGAGCCACGATCCGAACCAGATGACGGGCGCCGCGATGATCGTCCGCGCACTCATCGATCACGGCGTGACCGACATTTTCGGCTATCCCGGCGGCGCGGTGCTTCCGATCTATGACGAGATCTTCCAGCAGAGCGAGGTCCAGCACATCCTGGTCCGCCACGAACAGGGCGCGGGCCATGCCGCCGAGGGCTATGCGCGTTCCACCGGCAAGCCGGGCGTTGCGCTCGTGACCTCCGGCCCCGGCGCCACCAACATGGTGACGCCGCTGACGGATGCGCTGATGGACTCCATTCCGCTGGTCTGTATCTCCGGCCAGGTGCCGACGCATCTGATCGGCAACGACGCGTTCCAGGAATGCGACACCGTCGGTATCACGCGTCCCTGCACCAAGCACAATTGGCTGGTGCGCGACGTCAACGATCTCGCCAAGGTGCTGCATGAGGCCTTCTACGTCGCCACCTCGGGCCGTCCGGGCCCGGTGCTGGTCGACGTTCCCAAGGACGTGCAGTTCGCCACCGGCACCTACCATCCCCCGCGCAAGTCCGACGTGCACCGCTCTTACGCGCCGCGCGTGAAGGGCGATGCGACGCAGATCCGCAAGGCGGTATCGCTGCTCGCGAACGCCAAGCGTCCCGTGATCTACAGCGGCGGCGGCGTCATCAATTCCGGCTCCGAGGCGACCCACCTGTTGCGCGAGCTGGTTGAGGTCACCGGCTTCCCGATCACCTCGACGCTGATGGGCCTCGGCGCCTATCCGGCGTCGGGCAAGAACTGGCTCGGCATGCTCGGCATGCACGGCACCTATGAGGCCAACATGACCATGCATGATTGCGACGTCATGCTGTGCGTCGGCGCGCGCTTCGACGACCGCATCACCGGCCGCGTCGATGCGTTTTCACCCGGCTCGAAGAAGATCCACATCGACATCGATCCGTCCTCGATCAACAAGAACATCCGCGTCGACGTGCCGATCATCGGCGATTGCGGCAACGTCCTCGGCGACATCCTCCAGGTGTTCAAGGCGGAGGCGAAGAAGCCCGACATCAAGTCGTGGTGGCAGCAGATTGCGCAATGGCGCGCCCGCAACTCGCTCTATTACAAGAAGAGCAGCGACGTCATCCTGCCGCAACACGCGATCCAGGCCTTGTTCGAGCAGACGCGCGGCAAGGATACCTACATCACGACCGAGGTCGGCCAGCATCAGATGTGGGCGGCGCAGTTCTACGGCTTCGAGGAGCCGCATCGCTGGATGACCTCGGGCGGTCTCGGCACCATGGGCTACGGCCTGCCGGCCGCGGTCGGCGTTCAGGTGGCCCATCCCGACAGCCTCGTCATCGACATTGCCGGCGATGCCTCGGTGCAGATGACGATGCAGGAGATGTCGACGGCGGTTCAGTACGAGCTGCCGATCAAGATCTTCATCCTGAACAACCAGTACATGGGCATGGTGCGCCAGTGGCAGCAGCTGTTGCACGGCAACCGGTTGTCGCATTCCTATTCCGAAGCGCTGCCGGATTTCGTCAAGCTCGCGGAGGCCTACGGCGCCGTCGGGCTTCAGGTGCACAAGCCGGCCGATCTCGATGGCGCCATCAAGGAGATGATCTCGGTCAAGCGCCCGGTGCTGTTCGACTGCCGCGTCGCGGCGCTCGAAAACTGCTTCCCGATGATCCCCTCCGGCAAGGCCCACAACGAGATGCTGCTGCCGGAGCAGGCCAACGACGAGGCGACTGCGAAGGCATTCGCCGGCGGCAAGGCGTTGGTGTGACGCCATGTTCGACCTGAACGAACTCGAGCGCGCACATGCGATCGTGGGGCAGGCGGTGCCGGCGACGCCAGCGCATGCTTGGCCGTTGCTCAGCCGCCGGCTCGGCACCGCGGTAGTGGTCAAGCACGAGAACCACACGCCGACCGGCGCCTTCAAGGTGCGTGGCGGCCTGGTCTATCTCGATCGGCTGAAGCGAGAGCGGCCGAACGTGCCGGGCATCATCTCGGCCACCCGCGGCAATCATGGCCAAAGTCTTGCTTTCGCGGCGCGGCGTCACGGCGTGCCCGCCGTGATCTACGTGCCAAAAGGCAATTCGGTTGAGAAGAACCATGCCATGCGCGCGTTCGGCGCCGATCTGGTCGAGCACGGCGACGATTTCCAGCTGGCGCGCGAAGAAGCCGGGCGCCGCGCGCAGTTCGAAGGCCTGCACATGGTGCCGTCGTTCCACCCTGACCTCGTGCTGGGGGTGGCGACCTACGCACTGGAACTGTTCCGCGCGGTGCCCGATCTCGACGTGCTCTACGTTCCGATCGGGCAGGGCTCCGGTATCAGCGCCTGCATCCTGGTGCGCGACTTGCTGGGCCTGAAGACGGAGATCATCGGTGTGCAATCGACCGAGGCGCCGTCATATGCACTTTCGTTCGCGGCCGGCAAGGTCGTAACGACCGAGACCAGTGACACGCTGGCCGATGGCGTGGCGACACGCTTTCCGGACGCGGAAGCTGTTGCGCTTGTTTGCAAGGGCGCCTCGCGCATCGTCCAGGTTACGGACGGTGAGATCGCGCTCGCGATCCGCGCCTATTGGACCGACACGCACAATCTCGCCGAAGGCGCCGGTGCTGCCGCGCTGGCGGCGGCGCTGCAGGAAAAGAGCAAGCTGAAGGGCAAGCGCGTCGGTCTCGTGCTGTCCGGCGGCAATATCGATTTCGATCTGTTCCGCCGTTGGGTCGGGACGGACGCGCCGGCGACGGCGTGACGGAGAGACAAGAGGGGACGACAATGAACCAGCCCGCATCCGCCTATTTCATCGAGGACCGTCACGATCCCAACGAGACGCATACGCTTGCGGTGCTCGTGCAGAACGAGCCGGGCGTGCTCGCGCGCGTCATCGGCCTGTTCTCGGGGCGCGGCTACAACATCGAGAGCCTCACGGTCTCGGAGACCGAGGCCCAGAAGCATCTGTCGCGGATCACCATCGTCACCACGGGCACGCCGATGGTGATCGCGCAGATCAAGAACCAGCTCGACCGCATGATCCCGGTGTACCAGGTCGTCGACATGACCCAGACCAAGCGCTCGATCGAGCGCGAGTTGGCGATGGTCAAGGTGCGCGGGCAGGGCGAGCATCGGGTCGAGGCGCTCAGGCTGGCGGATGCGTTCCGCGCCCGTGTGATCGACGCCACCACCGAGAGCTTTGTGTTCGAGATCACAGGCAATACGGACAAGATCAATCAATATATCGATCTGATGCGCCCGCTCGGCCTCGTCGAGGTGTCGCGCACGGGTGTTGCCGCGATAGGTCGCGGGCCTGAAGGGATGTGAGCCATGTTGGCGCGCGACTGGTACTACAACGAGCGGAACCGGATGGGGATCGAGCCCGCTGTGGCCTCGATCTACGACAACCATGACGATGCTGATCTGCGCGCGCGCGCCGCGCTGAAGATGCTCGGGGTCCAGCGCGGCTGGCGCATCGCCGATATCGGCTGCGGCAACGGCGTGCTCGCCACCGAAGCGGCGTTGATGGGGGCCGACGTCGACGCCATCGACATTTCCCCGGCCATGCTGGCGCTCGCCGAGATCTACGCCCGCGACCGCAAGGCGCCTGTGCGCACCCAATCCGCCGGCCTGCTGAGCTTCGCCTACCGGCCGGAATCCTACGATCTCATCGTCAGCGAGTTCACGCTGCACCACCTGCCGGATTTCTGGAAGGCGGTGGCGATGTCGCGGATTTTTCGCGCGCTCAAGCCCGGGGCGACATTTTTTCTCCGCGACATCGTTTACTCATCGATGCCCGACGCGATCGAGCGTGACGTCGAGCAATGGGCCGACTTCCAGATCAAGAACCACGATTTCTCCCGCGAGGGCGTGGTGACTCACATGCGCGATGAATATTCCACCTTCGGCTGGGTGATGGAGCGGATGCTGACCGACGTCGGCTTCACCCTGGTCGCGGCCGACTACCACGCGCCGATGCACGGCACGTATCTGCTGCGGAAACCGAAAGCCGGCGAGCAAGGCTAGACCAGAACAACAAACAGGGCTGCGAGACAAAGCAGAACCGGAAACAACAATGAAGCCGGCCGACATCCTCATCGCCGTCATGGTGGCGATCATCTGGGGGCTTGCCTTCGTGGCGAGCCGGATCGCGCTCGACGAGCTGTCGCCGGAGTTGATGACGGCGTTACGCTTCACCATCGCCGCGGTGCCGTGCCTGTTCATTTCCAAGCCGAAGGTCGCCTGGTCACTGCTGATCGCGATCAGCTTCACGCTGTTCCTCGGCCAGTTCCTGTCTCAGGCCTATGGTATCGCCCACGGCGTGCCGGTGGGTTTGACCTCCGTCGTGGTGCAGAGCCAGGCGCTGTTCACGATCGGCTTTGCCGCGCTCGCGTTCGGTGAGCGGCCGACGCCGGTGCAGACTCTGGGGATCGTCGTTGCCGCGGCGGGCCTTTTGATGATCTGCGGCACCGTCGGCTATGATTTCAGCGTCGGCGCCTTCGCGGTTCTGATGGTCTCGCCGCTCAGCTTCGCCATCGGCAATCTGTTGCTGCGCGGCGCCCGCGGCGTGCCGATGTTCGATCTCTTCGCCTGGCTCTGCCTCGCCTCGGCCGTGCCGCTGTTCGTGCTGGCGCTGATCGCCAACGGTCCGGCGCCGACCTGGACGTCGCTGACGCACATGTCGCTCACATCGGCGCTCTGCATGCTGATGCTCGGCGGCATTTCCACCAGCATCGCCTATTGGCTATGGGGCCGCCTCTTGCGCGACTATCCGGCTGCACAAGTGGTGCCGTTCGCACTGCTGGTGCCGTTCGTGGGCTCGGCGGCCTCCAGCATCGTGTTCGGCGAACGGTTCGGGCCGCTGCGCCTCGCCGGCATGCTGACCGTGATCTTTGGGATCGCCGTGATGGTGCTGGCGAAGCGCCCGCAAGTTCTACCGAAGACTGCGTGAGGGTGATGATGACGTACTCGCTGCTCTACGCCTTCCTCGTCTTCATGGTCGTGATGTATTTCACGCCCGGGCCGAACAACATCATGCTGCTGTCCTCCGGCCTGACCTACGGCTTCCGGCGCACCATCCCGCACATCGTCGGCATCGTGCTCGGTTTCGCCTTCATGGTCGCCGCGGTCGGCCTCGGGCTCGGCTCCGTGTTCCTGGCCTATCCGATCCTCCAGACCATCCTGAAATATGCCGGTGCCGCCTATCTGATCTATCTCGCCGCTGTGATCGCCATGGCCGGTCCGGCCAAGCCGGGCGAGGAGAATGGCCGCGGCCCCATGACCTTCTGGGGCGCGGCCATGTTCCAGTGGATCAATGCCAAGGGTTGGGTGATCGTGATCGGCACCATCACTGCCTATGCGGCGATCGCCCAATTCCCGCTCAACATCGCCATTCAGACCGTGATCAGCCTCGTCGTCGGCACGGTCTCGACGGTAGTCTGGGCGCTATTCGGTACCGCATTGCGGCCGGTTCTGACTTCCGAGCGGCTGGTCCGCGCCTTCAACATCCTGATGGCGATCCTGCTGCTGGCCTCCCTCTACCCCGTTTTCATGGATGCATGATGTCGCGGATTTCCATGCAGAAACGGGTTTCCCTCAGGGCTGAAAATGCTCTAGACAGCCCCCGAAATCCGCAAATTTCACCCTTCGGACACTGACCATTGGCCGATTTCGGCCCTGAACGAGGAAACGACCTATGCGTGTTTATTACGATCGCGACGCCGACCTGAACCTGATCAAGGGCAAGAAGGTCGCCATCGTCGGCTACGGCAGCCAGGGTCACGCCCATGCGCTCAACCTGAAGGATTCCGGCGTAAAGGAAGTCGCCATTGCGCTGCGCAAGGGTTCGGCTTCGGCGAAGAAGGCGGAAGCCGCCGGCTTCAAGGTGCTGGAAGTTGCGGAAGCTGCCAAATGGGCCGACCTCGTCATGATGCTGACCCCGGACGAGCTCCAGGGCGACATCTACCGCGAGCACCTGCACGACAACATGAAGAAGGGCGCTGCCCTGGTGTTCGCGCACGGCCTCAACGTTCACTTCAACCTGCTCGATCCGCGTGCCGACCTCGACGTGCTGATGATCGCGCCGAAGGGCCCCGGCCACACCGTGCGCTCGGAATATCAGCGCGGCGGCGGCGTGCCCTGCCTGATCGCAATTGCGAAGGACGTCTCGGGCAACGCCCACGACCTCGGCCTGTCCTACGCCTCCGCCATCGGCGGCGGCCGCGCCGGCATCATCGAGACCACGTTCAAGGAAGAGTGCGAGACCGACCTGTTCGGCGAGCAGGTGGTGCTCTGCGGTGGCCTGGTCGAGCTGATCAAGGGCGGCTACGAGACCCTGGTCGAAGCCGGCTATGCGCCGGAGATGGCCTATTTCGAGTGCCTGCACGAAGTGAAGCTGATCGTCGACCTGATCTATGAAGGCGGCATCGCCAACATGAACTACTCGATCTCCAACACCGCCGAGTACGGCGAGTACGTCACCGGCCCGCGCATCATCACCGACGAGACCAAGAAGGAGATGCGCAAGGTTCTGGCCGACATCCAGGGCGGCAAGTTCGCCCGCGACTGGATGCTCGAGAACAAGGTCAACCAGACCTCGTTCAAGGCGACCCGCGCCAAGCTCGCCGAGCACCCGATCGAGGAAGTCGGCGCGAAGCTGCGCGACATGATGCCCTGGATCAAGAAGGGCGCGCTGGTCGACAAGAGCAAGAACTGACGTCTGCGCCGTCATTCCGGGTTCGCGCTCAGCGCGCGCCCCGGAATGACGAGCGAAATTCAAGCTTCGCTCGCCAAGCCAAATCTTGGACCTTGGCGGCTATGGTCGAGCGAGATCGCAAACAGCGGTCTCGCTCTTTTCGTCTCGGCGAGACATCGCTCTCTCATTCTTTCCCCGGCCTGAAGCGCAGTTGAGCGGCTCGGCTCCTGCCAAATACGGCGTCGCATCAGCCCGCCGGGACGGTCTGCCCACGCGGATCGCGGGCCATCGCGATCATGCGCAGCGCCAGCACGATGAGCAGCGGAAGCAGGAAGGCGGCATAGAGCGGCATCGTCGGCACGCGCTTGCCGAACGAGACCATGAACTGGAGCCAGAGGTAATAGCCGCCCACAAGGTGCAGGGCCCGCCAGGCGCGCGGGCCGATCAGTGCGGCGGTGCGGTCGAACGATGTCGCGCCCATTGCGATGATGAAGCCGTAGCCGATGCCGCCGAAGACGTAGGAGGCTGCCGAGGTGGCCTCGGCAAATCCGGCCGGATCCATCCCGGCAAACGTCATGATCGCCGCCGCGTGGATGGCGTGGGAGGCCGCGAAGCTGAGGCCCAGATAGCGACGGTTGCGCTTCTGCCAGCGCGTCCAGGCATTGGGCCACAGCCGCGCCAGCGCCGCGGCGCTGAACGCGAGGCAGAACAACAGGAGCGAGCTTCGCGCCGTGAAGCGGATCACCGTGCGAACGCCCTCGACCTCGAACTGCCGCATCGAGGCGATCCATAGGCTGAGTGCGACGAGGCTCACGCAGAGAACGGCCAGCAGCCGCCACCCTTCGAGCCAGCTTCGACGTTCGGACATGGCGACCTCCCTCTCTATGCAATCATCGATTACATTCGGCGTGAATGCGCCGTCAACGGTGTAATCATTGCTTACATTCACGTTCGGGTGAGGCTAGAAGGATCCATGCCTGTTCGTCAGCCGTCCAAGCCGCGTGTCCGCCGCCCTGCCACGGAAGCCCGGCCGTACCATCACGGCGACCTCCGCCGCGTGTTGATCGATGCTGCGCTGCAACTCGCAGCGGAAGGCGCCGAAGTCTCGGTGCGGGAGGCCGCGCGCCGGGCCGCGGTGTCGCCGGGGGCGCCGTTCCGACACTTTCCCAACCGCGATGCGCTCATGGCGGCCGCGGCCGAGGAGGCGCAGCGGCGCTTTCGCGCCGAGATCGATGCGGCGCTGCGCGAGGCTCCGGCCGCCGACCCGCTCGCCCGCTTCCGCGCCTTCGGTCTCGCCTATTTGCGTTGGGCCATGCGCAATCCCGCGCATTTCGAGATCATCTCGACCGGGCGCTATTTTGCCCATGGCAGCTCGCCGGACCTGACACGAGACAACGCCGAGCTGATCGCGCTAACGGAGCAGATGCTGGTCGACGCGGCAGAGCAAGGCCTGCTGCGGTCGGCCGACCTCAAGCGTATCCAGGTCGCCGGGCGCGCCCTCGTCTACGGTTTCGCTCGGATGAATCTCGACGGCCATTTCCCGCGCTGGGGCGTCGGGGAGGGCGAGATCGAGCGGATGGCGGAGGGGGTGATCGACCTGTTCATCGCAGGTATCGCAAAGCCCTAGCGGGCCAGCGGCTCTGGTCGATGCCGTACGGCGCAGCCCGCTAACATTAAGCGAAGGTCGGACCGCGCCGCGCGTTGCCTCTCCTTGATCATTCCGTTACAGTTTTATGACACGGTGCAGGCTTCCGGCTGCTCCGGACGCCCTGGCTGTTTTTGGGTCGGCCAGCCAGGCTTGGCATCACCGCGCCGGACCAGAAGTTGCGTGTCGTCGATGGCGTCCGCGCCCAATCCAGGTCCTTCTGCCACGACGGCCGTGCTGGCGAGCGTCGCCGCGCTCGGCATCTGGCGGCTGCTCGCGGTTGCAGCGCCGCATCTGGCGGCACTCGCCCTGATGTACGAGACCGAGACCGATTTCGGCTCGCGCCTGTCCTTCGCGCTGGCCTGGGGCATCCTCAACTTCTTCTGGATCACGCTGCTGCGTCGCCCCGCGCTGTCGGGTGCGCTGTCGCTGACCATGGTGGTCGTGCTGGTGCTGCTGTCGCGGCTCAAGCACGACGTCGTGCAGATGACGGTCAACTTCATCGACCTGATGATGATCGACCGCGACTCCGTCGCGTTCCTGTTCACGATCTTCCCGAACTTACGCTGGTCGGTGATCCTGGCCGGTCTGGTCACGCTGCCGCTGATGTATGCGCTGTGGTGGCTCGATCCGTTCCGCATCCGCCGCCTGCCGGCGCTCGCCTGCAAGCTCGCCTGCCTTGCCGCCCTGGTCTGCTATTCGCTCTATCACCCGGACGAGGCCTGGCGCGGCTATTACGACGACGGCTATCTCTCGAAATTCTTCCGCTCGGGCGTCACGGCCGTCTCCGATTTTGCGCAATACGGCTTCATGGAGGCGTCTGCTTCGACCGGCGAGCGGCTCAACATGCCGCTGGTCGATGCCTGCCACCCGGCTGGCCGCCGGCCCAACATCATCATGATCCATGATGAATCGAGCTTCGACATCCGCGCCGCCCAGGGCATCAAGGTGCCGCCGCGCTATGGCGACTATTTCAAATCGTGGGACGGCAAGCAGCGCACGTTCCTCGCCGAGAGCAATGGCGGGCCGAGCTGGTTCACCGAGTATAACGTGCTCGCAGGGCTTTCCTCGCGTTCATTCGGCCGCTTCGCCTATTTCGTCACCCGCATCGCCTCGAACCGGGTCGAGCGCGGCCTGCCGCTGGCGCTGCGCCGCTGCGGCTATGACACGCTGTCGCTCTATCCCGCCCATGGCGGCTTCATGGGCGCGCGCAGCTTCCAGATGACGACGGGAATCGAGCGCTTCCTCGATTCCAAGGATCTGGGCGCCAAGGGTGTCGAGCCCGACAGCTTCTTCTACGACAAGGCGCTTCAGCTGATCGGCCAGCAGCCGCCGAACAAGCCGCTGTTCGCCTTCATCTATCTCGGTGCCAACCACTTCCCCTGGGAGACCCGCTTCCGTCCCGATCTGCTGCCGAATTGGCGCGCGCCGGGCAATGTGCCGTCCATCGATGAATATCTGCGCCGCCAGACCATGAGCGCAGAGCAGTACAAGGCGTTCGTTGCCGGTTTGAAGAGGACCTTTCCCGGCGAGCCATTCCTGATCGTTCGCTACGGCGATCATCAGCCGGAGTTTGCGGCTGCTATCCTGGAGCCCGGGCTCGACGAGGGCGCGATCGGCAAGAAGCTCGACGCCTACGATGCGCGCCTCTACGCGACCTATTACGCCATCGACGCCATCAATTTCGAGCCGGTTGGAAGTCAGGCCGTGATGGACACGATCGATGGTCCCTATCTGCCGCTGGTGGTTCAGGAAGCCGCCGGCATCCCGCTCGACCCGTCCTTTGCCGAGCAGAGGGAGATCATGCTCCGCTGCAAAGGCATCTTTTACGGCTGCAAGGATGGCGCCGAGGCGCGGCGGCTGAACCGGCTGCTGATCGACGCGGGGATGATCCGGGGGCTGTAGCCCTTACCGTCATCCTGAGAATCCGTAGGGTGGCCAAAGCGACTTGTCCGCCGTAGCTCGGAGAGCGAAGGCGGAAGCGTGCCCACCACCTCTCACACTCAGAGACCGTGGGCGCGGCGCTTACGCGCCTTTGCCCACCCTACGAAGTCTCACCTTATCGCCCGCCCACCTTCTCCCACAGCCACCTCGCCACCGCATCGGGCGATGAATTCGCATCATTGCCGCTGGCGCGCAGGTTCGCCTCGCGCATGGTGGCGATGTCGATCTTGCCGAGCAATGGCTTGAGCGCCGCCTGCAGTCGCGCGTCACCGGCGCGGTTCGGCGCAAGCAGCAGGATGGCGTCGTAGGGCGGGATCGCGCGTTTGGGATCGTCGAGCGCTGTGAGCTCGTATTTGGCGATCAAGCCGTCGCTGGTGTAGCCAGCGATGACGTCGACCTCGCCGCTGGCAACGGCCGCATACATGAAGTCCGGCTGCATCTGGCGCTGGGCGCGGAACTGCAGCCCATAGGCCTTTTGCAGGGCAGCCCATTCGGGCCGCGAGAAGAACTCGTAGTCGCCGGCAATCGACAGCGTGGCCGAATGTGCGGCGAGATCGGCGACGGTTCGGATGCCGAGCGCATCGGCACGTCGTCTTGGCATCACCAGCGCATAGGCGTTCTCGAAGCCGAGCTCGCCGAGCAGGGTGATGTCGTCCTTGGCGAGCGCCGTCTTCAATTCCGCCACCAGTTCTGCGCGCGGCTTGATGTCGGTGCGATGCAGCTGGTTGGCCCAGAGCGTGCCGGAATAGTCGACATAGAGATCGATGTCGCCGGCCTTCAGCGCCCCGAAGATCACACTGGAGCCGAGGCCGGAGCGTGCGGCCGCCGAGAGGCCCGCCGCCTCGAGGCGGTCCCTCATCAATGCCGACAGGACATATTGCTCGGCGAAGGTCTTGGCGCCAACCATATAGCCTGACGACGAGCGCCCCATGGTCGGCACCAGCGTTGCTGCAACCAGGGCCGCGATTCCGAGCGCCCCGAGACCGCTGCGCACACGGCTGCGGCGGCGCAGGCCGCTCTCGATCAGCCCAAGCAACTGGTCGACTGCGAGCGCGAGGAGAGCGGAAGCCACGCAGCCGAACAGCACGAAGACCCAGTTCTGGGTCTGGAGGCCGGCAAAGATGTAATTGCCGAGACTGGTCTGCCCGATCGGCGTCGACAGCGTCGCGGTGCCGATCACCCACACCGCCGCGGTGCGGATGCCGGCCATCATCACCGGTAGCGCGAGCGGCAGCTCGACGATCAGCAGCGATTGCCGCGCGGTCATGCCGACGCCCTCGGCAGCCTCGATCAGCGCGGGATCGATGCCGTTGAGGCCGGTGATGCCGTTGCGCAGCACCGGCAGCATCGAATAGAGCGCCAGTGCCAGCATCGCCGGCAGGAAGCCGAACGCGGAGAAAGATACGCCGAACCAGGCCAGCGTGACGGAAGCAGCCAGCAGCAGCAGTGGATAGAACAGCGCGAGCAGCGCCAGCCCGGGTACGGTCTGCACGATGCTGGCCAACGCGAGCAGGATGCCGCGTGGCGCCGGACGGTTGCGCGTCAGGATCGCCAGCGGCAGGCTCACGGCGAGGCCAAGCGCGAGGGCGGCGAGGCTCACCCGCACATGGTTGCCGAGGTAGTCCGGCAGATGCGACAGCGCCTCGCCCCAGCGCGGATCGGTGAAGAGGCTCATGCCGCACCGCCCATCGGCAGCAACGCATTCAGCCGCTCGACCTGGCGCCGCGGGGTACGCAACAGCTCGAGCACGTAATCGTCGCTGCTGCTCGAGAGCTCCGCAGCCGTACCCTGTGCGAGCAATCGTCCCCCGCGCATCACTGCGATGCGGTCGGCGAGCAGGATCGCCTCGGTCATGTCATGGGTGATCATCACGGTGGTCAGGCCGAGCTTGCGGTGCAGCGCGCGATAATCGTCACCGAGCGCATCGCGGGTGAGGGGATCGAGCGCGCCGAACGGCTCGTCCATCAGCACGATGCGGGGCCTTGCCGCGAGCGCCCGCGCCACGCCGACGCGCTGGCGCTCGCCGCCGGAGAGCGCCTCGGGCAGCCGGTCGCGATGCGTTGCGCGGTCGAGCTGCACGAGCTCCAGCAGCTCGTCGACGCGGCCTGCAACGGCCGCAGCCGGCTCGCCGAGCAGCTTCGGCGTGATGCCGATATTGTCGGCGACGCTCAGATGCGGAAACAGCCCGCCGCTCTGGAAGACGTAGCCGACCCGGCGCCGAAGCGCGACCGGATCGACATTCCGCACGTCCTCGCCTTCGACGGTGATGGTGCCGCTATCGGTCTCGATCAGCCGGTTGGCGAGCCGCAGCAGCGTGGTCTTGCCCGAGCCCGAGCCGCCGACGATCGCCACAAACTCGCCCGCCGCGACGTCGAGCGACACGTTATCGACGGCTGCAAGGGAGCCGAAGCGCTTGGTGACGCGCTGGTAGCTGATCGCCAGCTTGGAAGACATCGTGGGAGAGCTCTCTTTTCTCTTACCCTCCCCGAGGGGGAGGGTCGATCGCGCGCAGCGCGAGCGGGGTGGGGTGATCTGTCGACGCGGGCAGTATTCGACGCGGAGAAACCGTCACCCCACCCCGGTTCGCATTCCGCTTCGCTTCATGCGCACCGACCCTCCCCCTCCAGGGGAGGGTGAGAGCACGGCAAGTCCCCATGCGTAGCACGCTTGGCGGCTTGATTGAACTTGGCCGCACGAGCGGCTAAGGCATCGGCCTGAGTTGGAGGAAGCACATGACGACGCCCACGGCAGTGGCGCTGGAAGATGCCAAGGTTGCGTTCCGGCTGGGTGACGGCCGGGTCTATACGGCGGTGGAGAAGGCCCATCTCGCGGTGGCACAGGGCGAGTTTGTCGCCATTGTCGGGCCCACAGGGTGCGGAAAATCGACGCTGCTCAACGTCGCGGCGGGCCTGCTCAAGCCCGCCGCGGGCAGCGTCAGGATTTTCGACCAGCCATTGGCGGGGCTGAATCGGGATGCCGGCTATTTGTTCCAGGCTGATGCGCTGTTCCCCTGGAAGACTGCGCTCGACAATGTCGCGATCGGACTCGAGGTAAAGGGCACGCCGCGCGCTGAAGCCTTGTCGCAGGCGCAGAAATGGCTGACCGCCGTCGGCCTCGGCGCCTTCGCGAACCGCTATCCGCACATGCTTTCGGGCGGCCAGCGCAAGCGCGTGGCGCTGGCGCAGGTGCTGATCCGCGATCCGAAGATCCTGTTGATGGATGAGCCGTTCGGGCCGCTCGATGCGCAGACGCGCCAGGTCATGGGCAATCTGCTGCTCGATCTGTGGAGTGCCGACCGCAAGGCCGTGCTGTTCGTCACCCACGATCTCGAAGAGGCCATCGCGCTCGCCGACCGCGTCGTGATCATGTCGGCGGGGCCATCCTCGCGCATCATCGGCGACTGGCGCGTCGGCCTGGCGCGCCCGCGCGACATTTTCGAGGTGCGCCTCGACAAGGAATTCCATGCTCTCCATCGCGAGATATGGAGCGTGCTGAAGGACGAGGTGATGAAGGGGTACGCACAGTCCACGCAGGCGGCGGAGGTGGTCTGATGTCGCGCACGACGCTGTTTGCGCTGCAGATCCTGGTCGCTGTCGTCGGCTTGGTGCTGTGGCAGGTGCTGTCGACCGTTCCCGTGTTCGGCAAGATCCTGCTGCCGCCGTTCTTCTTTTCCAACCCGTTGGACGTGTTCAGCCAGATCGTGAAATGGTTCGCCTCCGGCGTGATCTGGAAGCACCTCGGCATCACCCTCGCGGAATCGATCCTCGCCTTCGTGATCGGATCGCTTGGCGGCGTCCTGGTCGGCTTCTGGTTCGCGCGCCAGCCGTTGGTCGCCGCGGTGTTCGACCCCTATGTGAAGATGGTCAACGCCCTGCCGCGTGTCGTGCTGGCGCCGATCTTCGCGCTGTGGCTCGGGCTCGGCATCTGGTCCAAGGTCGCGCTCGGCGTCACCCTGGTGTTCTTCATTGTCTTCTTCAACGTCTATCAGGGCGTCAAGGAGGTCAGCCGGACCGTGCTCGACAACGGCCGCATGCTCGGCATGAGCGAGCGGCAGCTGATGCAGCATGTCTATTGGCCGTCGGCGCTGTCGTGGATGTTCTCGTCGCTTCATACCTCCGTCGGCTTCGCCGTGGTCGGCGCGGTGGTCGGCGAATATCTGGGATCGGCGGCCGGGCTCGGCTATCTGATCCAGCAGGCCGAGGGCATCTTCGATGTCGCCGGCGTGTTCGCCGGCATGTTCGTGCTGTCGGCCTTCGTCATCCTGATCGATTTCGGCGTCACCTTGGTGGAGCGGCGCCTCCTGGTGTGGCGGCCGGCCGCGTCGGACGGGCGGGGGTAGGAAGCAGGTCTATTTGATCGCGTCGATGCGATCGCGGACGTGTGTTGGGCACCGCTATTGCGCCGAGGGGCTGATGGCCAGCCCGCTCAGGCGGAGCTTCTCAAGCCAGGCCCGCTGCTCTATGGTGCCGGCGGCCGAACGGAGGAAACCAATGAAGAACACGATTGCCAGGCTCGCCGGCGCACTGCTCGCGCTGACGCTCACCACCTCGCTTGCCGCGGCGCAAAGCAAGGTCACCATCGCGGTCGGCGGCGGCTCCTGCCTGTGCTATCTGCCGACGGTATTGGCCAAGCAGCTCGGCGAATACGAGAAGGCCGGCGTCAGTGTCGAGCTCGTCGACCTCAAGGGCGGCTCGGATGCGCTCAAAGCCGTGCTCGGCGGCAGCGCCGACGTGGTCTCCGGCTATTTCGACCATTGCGTCAATCTCGCCGCCAAGAAGCAGGAGCTGCAATCCTTCGTGGTCTATGACCGCTATCCCGGCCTCGTTCTGGTGGTCGCGCCCTCGCGCACCAACGACATCAAGTCGGTCAAGGATCTCGCCGGCAAGAAGGTCGGCGTCAGTGCGCCCGGCTCCTCCACCGACTTCTTCCTGAAATACATGCTCAAGAAGAACGGGCTCGATCCCACCAGCGCCGCCGTCATCGGGGTGGGCCTCGGCGCCACTGCGGTGGCCGCAATGGAGCAGGGCCAGATCGACGCGGCAGTGATGCTCGATCCGTCCGTGACCGTGCTGCAGGGCAGCCACAAGGATCTGCGTATCCTCTCGGACACCCGTACCCAGAAGGATACGCTGGAGACGTTCGGCGGCGAATATCCGGGCGGCGCGCTGTATTCGACCGTGGCCTGGATCAACGGCCATGAGAAGGAGGCGCAGGCGCTCACCAATGCGATCCTCGCCACGCTCGCCTGGATCCATTCGCATACGCCGGAGGAGATCATGGCGAAGATGCCCGAGCAGACCGTCGGCAAGAACAAGGATCTCTATCTTGCCGCACTGAAGAATACGATCCCGATGTATTCCGAGACCGGCAAGATGGACCCGAAGGGTGCCGACGCCGTGCTTGCAGTGTTCAGCGTCGGCTCGCCCGAGGTGGCGAACGCCAAGATCGACGTCAGCAAGACCTTCACCAACAAATTCGTCGAGCAGGCCAAGAAGACCACCGGGAGCGTCAAATAGCCGACGCGAAGGCGTGGTAACCGACCCGTCATGAAGTCTCCGGTCATTCATCGCGTCGCGACGCTCGATCTTGCCGTGCGGCCGATCGTCTGGCCGTTCGCCGAGGAGCGCCGCGCCGAGATCGCGGCGCATTTCGCCGAGAAGCAGCGCGAGCGGCCGAAGATCTGGAACGGCCGCATCCTGCTCGGGCGCGACGCTGTGTTCAGTGACGGTTACCTGAGGGCGACCTATTTCGAGACCGATTTCGCAAGCTTTCTCGCCTGGCGCGACTGGGGCTTTCCCGACAAGGCCGTGTTCAACGGCTTTGGCATGGGCGCGTTGCGCGCCTCCGACGGCACCTTCATCATGGGCGAGATGGCGCCCCACACCGCCAATGCGGGCCGCATCTATTTCCCCTCGGGAACGCCTGATCTCGACGACGTCAGGGACGGCGCGCTCGACATCCCCGGCAGCGTCGTCCGCGAGCTCGGCGAGGAGACCGGCCTGACCGCGGCCGATTATCGGATCCAGCCCGGCTGGCATTGCGTGGTTACCGGCCCCACGATCGCAATGTTGCAGGTCATCAACCTGGACATGCCGGGCGATGCGGCCCGCGCCAGGATCGAAGCCAACCTTGCGCGCGAGATCGAGCCGGAGCTGTCCGCCATTCATCTCGTGCGCGGGACCAGCGATCTCAGGCCGTCCATGCCGCGATTTGTCACGGCCTTCGTCGAGCAGCAGTTCGCAGCGCGCTGATGCGCGAGGCTTGACATCGCCGCGCGCAGCCCATGTGATGGGCCGAAGAATTGCACCAAGAATGCAATGCACAAATCGTCCAGGGAGGTTTTGATGCGCCTGCGCATGGCTGCCCGCTTGGTACGTGGGCTGTTGGTCGCGATATCAGCGACGGGCTTGGCGGTGTCTGCCGCGGCCCAAGACAAGGCTCAAGAGAAAAAGCTCAAGATCGGCGTCATCTACGATCTGACCGGCCCGCTCGCCGGCGGCGGTTCGGAGCTGCAATATACCGGCGCAAGGATCATGCTGGATCAGTACAGCGCGAAAGACGTCGAAGGCTACAAGATCGAGGCGATCTATGCCGATGCTCAGAGCAAGCCGGATATCGCCATCAATGAAGCGATCCGTTTGATCGAGCAGGAAAAGGTCGACATGCTGCTCGGCTTCTTCTCCTCGGCGCAATGCGTGCCGGTGGCCGCGCGGGTCGAGCAGCTGAAGAAGTTCATGTGGATCACGACCTGCATTTCGTCGGCGGTGCTGGAGAACAAGAACTACAAATACGTGTTTCGACCGCAGGCCTCCGGCGACCAGTTCGGCATGATGACGATGGACTTCATCGCGCAGAACGCGAAGGAAAAGCTGGGCAAGGACCCGAAGGACCTGCGGGTCGCCATCATCCACGAGGACGGCGCCTACGGCGTCGACGTTGCCAAAGGCAACGAGGCCGGTGCCAAGAAGGCCGGTTTCAACATCGTGCTCAGAGAGGGCTATTCGGCGACGGCCCCGGATCTGTCTGCGTTGGTCACCAAGCTGAAGCGGGCCAAGCCGGATGTGGTGTTCCATACCGGCTATAATCCCGACATCACCCTGTTGCTCCGGCAAGCCCGCGAACAAGGGCTGAAGTTCGGCGCACTGGTAGGACACGGCGCCGGCTACGGGGTCTATGAGAAGCTGAAGGAAGGCCTGGGCGCCGACGTAAACTATGTCTTCAACACCGATCCGATCTCGATCTGGCTCGCCAACCAGAAGAGCATGGATCCGAAGCTGCCGCCGATCATCAAGGCGGTCGGCGAGGAGTTCGACAAGCGCAAGCCGGGTGTCGCCATCCGTTCGGCCCATGTCGGCATGGCTGCGTCCAACACCTATTTGTTCCTGAACGACGTGCTGCCGCGAGCGATCAAGAAATATGGCGGCGTAGATCCCGATTCCCTGCGCAAGGCAGCACTGGACACCGACATACCCGAAGGCGGCACCATGCTCGGCTTCGGCGTCAAATTCCACGGCGAGGGCTCGCCAATGGCCGGCCAGAACGAGCGCTCGTTCCCGGTCGTGATCCAATACGTCGACGACAAGTCCTATGTGGTGTGGCCCAAGAGCCAGGCGCAGCGCGAGGCCGTGCTGCCGCTGCCCAAGGGCACCACCTACAGCAACCAATAGCGGGGTTCTGCGGTGTTGGAAGTCAGCGGATTGGTGAAGCGGTTTGGCGGCTTCACCGCCGTGAACAACGTCTCGTTCCGGGTCGATCAGGGCGAGATCCTCGGCCTGATCGGTCCCAACGGCTCGGGCAAGAGCACGATCTTCAACATGCTGTCCGGCACGCTGGCGCCGACCTCCGGATCGATCGTGTTCGCCGGGCACGAGATTGCGGGCCTTGCGCCGCACCGGATCATCAACAGCGGCATCGGGCGAACCTTTCAGATCCCGCGGCCGTTCCGCCGCCTCAGCATTTTCGAGAACGTCGCGCTTGCCGGCTTCTACGGCCAGGGCCGCCACAGCCGCGCCAAGGCGGAGGAGGCGGCCGAGCGGTCGCTGGCGATGGTCGGCCTGCCGACCGATCGCCATGCTAGCGTCGATGGGCTTGGCGCAGCGGGGCTGAAGAAGCTGGAGCTGGCGAAGGCGCTCGCCACCGCGCCAAAGCTATTGCTCGCCGACGAGAGCCTCGGCGGTCTCGACGAGGCCGAGATGGACCAGGCTGCGGACATGCTGCGCAACATCCGCGACGAGCTCGGCATCACCATCATCTGGGTCGAGCACATCATGGGCGTCCTGATGCGCGTGGTCGACCGCGTCATGGTGCTCGATCACGGCGAGAAGATCTCGGAAGGCCTGCCGAGCGCGGTCGCGGGCGATCCGCGCGTCATCGAGGTCTATCTCGGCACCGACGCCGAGACCACGCAGGCCGCGGCCGCCGAAGCGCGCCGCCGCGCAGGGGGCTAGGTGATGCTGGAGCTTCGCGGCCTCAATGCCGGCTATGGCACCTTCCAGGCGCTGTTCGACGTCAACCTCGACGTGAAGGCCGGCGAAGCCGTCGGCGTCATCGGCCCCAACGGCGCCGGCAAGACCACCCTGATGCGCGTCATCTCCGGCCTGATCCGTCCCTCGCGCGGATCGATCAGGATGGAGGGCGTCGACCTCGTCGCGACGCCGTCGCACAAGATCGTCAGCCTCGGCATTGCGCATGTGCCGGAGAACCGGCGGCTGTTTCCGCAGCTCACGGTCGACGACAATCTCAAGATGGGCGCCTTCATGAAGGAGGCGCGGGACCACTACGCCGAGCGGCTGGAGGTGGTGTTCGACCTGTTCCCCCGCCTGAAGGAACGCCGTCACCAGATGGCCGGAACCATGTCCGGCGGCGAGCAGCAGATGTGCGCCATCGGCCGCGCGATGATGTCCAATCCGAAACTGTTGCTGCTCGACGAACCCTCGGCGGGGCTCGCGCCGGTGGTGGTGCAGCAGGTGTTCGAGTTGGTGAAGCGGATCCGTGCCAGCGGGCTGACGGTGCTGATCGTCGAGCAGAACGTGCAGCAGGTGCTGAAGGTGGTCGACCGCGCCTATCTTATCGAGGCGGGCACGATCCGCGCCTCCGGCACCTCGGCCGAGATGCTGGCGAGCGACACGGTCAAGGAAGCTTATCTCGGGGTGTGATGGGCATGCAGGCGTTCCTGGACGTATTCGACATCTACCTGCTGGAGGCCGTCATCAACGGCATCCTGCTCGGCGGCGTGCTGGCGCTGCTTGCGCTGGGGCTCAACCTGATCTTCGGCGTCATCGACGTGACCTGGATCTGCTACGCCGAGCTCGTCATGATCGGCATGTACGGCATGTATTTCATGGTGCAGTATTACGGCGTCAGCTATTTCGTCGCTGCCCCGCTCACTATCCTGCTGGTCGCCGTGCTTGGTGCGGCGCTGCACTACCTCGTCATTGCGCCGCTGCTGACCGCGCCACCGATCAACCAACTGCTCGCGACCGGCGGGGTGCTGTTCGTGCTGCAGAGCTTTGCCACCGTGGCCTTCGGCATCGACTTCCGCAATCTCGGCATCCGCCTGCCGGTGCTCGCCTTCGGCGACATGAATTTCAGCTACGCACGACTGCTTTCGTTCGCCGCCGCGCTGGTCGGCATGGTCGCGGTCTATCTGTTCATGACGCGCACCTTCACCGGCACTGCGATCCGCGCCATCTCACAGGACCGGCAGATCATGGCGCTGATGGGCGTCGACACCAAGCGGATCTACTTGATCACGTCGGCGCTCGGCGGCGCGCTCGCCGGCCTCGCCGCCTGCCTCCTGGTGCTGCAATACGACGTGCATCCCTTCGTCGGTCTGTCCTTCGGGCCGATCACCTTCCTGATCTGCGTGCTCGGCGGCCTCGGCAATTTCATCGGCGGGTTCATCGCCGCCTTCGTGTTCGCCGAGATCATCTCGCTCGGGGGCCTGTTCTCCGACCTCGAATGGGGCTATGTGCTGGCCTTCGCGTTCTTCATCGTCATGATGTTCATCCGGCCCGCGGGCCTGCTTGCGAGGCGCCGATGATGGGGCAGGGGCGGCTTGCTGCATGGGGCGTGGGGCTGGCGGCGCTGGTCGCGCTGCCCTTCGTCTATCGCGATCCCTATCATCTGCACATCCTGGTGCTGATCCTGATCTGGTCGTTCGCCTATACGTCCTGGTCGATGATGGGGAGGTTCGGCCTCGTCTCGCTCGGCCATGGCGGCTTCATGGGGATCGGCGCTTACGTTACGGCGCTGTTGTGGAATCACGCAGGATTGTCGCCCTGGATCGGCATTCCCATCAGCATGGCGGCGGCCGGCGCGCTGGCGATGATCGTCGGCTATCCCTGCTTCCGCTTTCGTATCACAGGGCATTATTTCGTGCTGGTGACGCTGGCGCTGTCAGGCATCGTGCTCCAGGTCATCACCGCGACGCGCGACTATACCGGCGGCTCGCTCGGCTACACCCCGAACCGCGCGTCCGGCAACAGGCTGCTGGCGCTGCAATTCGACGACAAGACCACCTGGTACTTGATCGCGCTTGCGGTCTGGCTGTTCGGCATCGTGGTCTGGCACTGGGTCGACCGCAGCATGGCGCGTTATGCGCTGGAGGCGATCTCCGAGGACGAGGATGCCGCCGCCGCGGCCGGCGTCGACGTCACCGCCGAGAAGCTGAAGATCACGCTGCTCAGCGCGCTGATGACGGCGCTGGCGGGCGCGATCTACTGCCAGTACCAGATGTTCATCACGCCCGACACGGTCAGCGGCATCGCGGTCTCGCTGCAGATGGTGTTCGCCGCGATCGTCGGCGGGCTGTTCGTCTCGCTCGGTCCGACCGTCGGCGCCATCATCACCATCCTGCTGGCGGAAACGCTGCGCATCGGTTTCGGCACCAAGGCGGTCGGCTGGGACAACCTCGTCTACGGCGTGCTGCTCGTGCTTTTCATCATATTCCTTCCCAAGGGCATCCTTGGTAGCTTGCTCGACCGATTGAAGTTGCAACGCAAGGTGCCCCGCGCTCATGAGCAAAAAGCCGTCCAAGTCGCTCGCCCAGGAGCTTGACCGCTACATCACGCCGTTTCGCTACGATGGCTCGGGCAAGTTTCACCTCAAGGACCACAAGACCGACGAGAAGGGCGATCTCGACAAGGAGAAGGCGCAGGCGATCCTCGATGCCAACAAGAAGCGGCTGATCGCGTTTCAGGAGAAGCTCTACGCGCAGGATCGCTGGTCGCTCCTGATCGTATTCCAGGCGATGGACGCCGGCGGCAAGGATTCTGCCATCAAGGCGATCTTCGAGGGCATCAATCCGCAGGGCTGCGAGGTCACGGCCTTCAAGGCGCCGAGCAGCAAGGAGCTCGACCACGACTTCCTCTGGCGTCATGCAGTCGCGCTGCCCGAGCGCGGCCATATCGGCATCTTCAACCGCTCGCACTACGAGGAATGCCTGGTGACGCGCGTACACCCGGAGATTCTCGCCAAGCAGAAGCTGCCGCCAAGGCTCGTCACCAAGAACATCTGGAAGGAGCGGTTCGAGGACATCTCCGCCTTCGAGCGCTATCTCTGCCGCAACGGCACCGTGGTGCTGAAGTTCTTTCTCAACCTGTCCAAGGAAGAGCAGCGCGAGCGTTTCCTCGCGCGGCTGGACGATCCGGCCAAGCAGTGGAAGTTCTCCATGGACGACATCAGGGAGCGCGCGCTGTGGCCGCGCTACCAGGCGGTCTACCAGGACATCGTCCGGCACACGGCGACGTCCCATGCGCCCTGGTATGTCGTGCCCGCCGACCACAAATGGTTCGCCCGCGTCGTGATCGGCTCGGTGATCAATGCCGAGCTGGAAAAGCTCGACCTGCGCTTCCCCCGTGCCGACAAGGCCTCGCTGGAGGAGTTCAAGCAGGTGCGCAAGGCGCTGGAGAAAGAAGGCACGGGAGGCAAGAGGCAAGCAAAGTGACAGCCGGCGGGACCACGAACTGCAAGAACGTCAACTTCGCGCTCCAGGGCGGCGGTGCGCACGGCGCCTTCGTGTGGGGCGTGCTCGACCAGGTGCTCGAGGACGGCAGGCTCGCGATCGAGGCGATCAGCGCGACCAGTGCCGGCGCGATGAATGCGGTGGCGATGGCCTCGGGCATGGCGCACGGAGGCGCGGAGGCCGCGCGGGAGAGCCTGCACGCATTCTGGTACGAAGTCTCGCGCATGGACATGGCGTACGATCTGATGTCGCCGCTGAACCAGTGGATCCAGGCCCTGAAGCTGCCGCCGGAATATCATCCGGTCCACGCATTCATCCATACGCTGACACACACGCTGCCGCCGAACCTGCTCAATCCCTTTCATTTCAATCCGCTCCGCGCGCTGCTGCAGCGCGTGATCGATTTCGACCGGCTCAATTCCTCGCCGGAGGCGCCGCAGCTGTTTCTCAACGCCACCAACGTCCGCACCGGCAAGATCAAGGTGTTTCAGAGCCCGCTGCTGACGGCGGACACCGTGCTCGCGTCGGCCTGCCTGCCGCCCTATTTCCAGGCCGTCGAGATCGACGGCGAGCATTACTGGGACGGCGGCTATCTCGGCAATCCCGCGATCTATCCGTTAATCTACCGCAAGGGCAGTCACGACGTCGTCATCGTGCAGGTGACGGCGATCCGGCGCGACGAGCTGCCGGCCAGTGCCGCCGATGTCCTCCACCGCATCAACGAGATCAGCTTCAATTCGTCCTTGATGCGCGAGATGCGCGCGATCGCCTTCGCCACCCGCCTGATCGACGACGGCGAGCTCGACAGCAACAAGCACAGCCGCATGTACATGCATTGGATCGGCAACGACGCGCTGATGTCGCAGCTCGGCACGGCCACGCAGTTCCACCCCGAATGGAGCCTGTTGTGCCGCCTGCGCGATGAGGGCCGCGCGGCGGCGCGCAACTGGCTGGCGCGAAACTTCGACCAGATCGGAAAGGCCTCGACGGTCGACCTGGCGGAGATGTTTCTCTAGTTGGCCGGGTGGCCATCGACCAAAAGTGCGAAAACAACCCCATGCACAGTAGCTGGGCATAGCGGAATCAATGGCTTATCGGCTCCCATCGTCCGCGATGCGGATTTCACGAAATTCGTTTGCATCGTCGGGCAAAACAGGGGCATGATGTCACCATGCCGGCTGCCTTCGGAAATCCCTCACTTCGCGCGGAAGCGATTTGCACGGCGGAACTCGGATCGTCAAATGTGATCGTCAGATCATTGATCCCGCTTGACAGTTTTGCGACGCAGGAGGAGCATCATAGCGGTCGCAAACAAGCGACGCGCAACGTCCACCTCATGAGCAAGGGGAGGTCTATGACACCACCTCCGCAAATCCAGCCGCGTTAATTGCGATGGAGCTCGTTCGGACTATCGCATAGCGGCGGAAACCGCGAACGGCACGCCGGGACAAGGTTTAGCGGGCTGCATCAGTGAGGCAAAGCCCCTACCTTCCCGGCGCTGTATTTTGATCGTGTCGGATGGCCGTGAAGGCCGCCGCACCAATTTTTTTTGACACCCCGCTCGTCTCAATCCTGCTGGTTGATCCGCAAACGGGTCTTTGCGCGCACTGACGGAGACATCAGCTCCCGATCCTGCATTGCGGCAAATGCCAAGAGAATGTCGTCCCAAAGGCCAACTTCCGACACAGGCTGGGGGCGAATAGCGCCGATCCGACATGACGGATGTGCTTCGGCGGTGACGGCCACGCTACCTGCGAGCACATTCACTTTTCCAGGGAATCTGCGTGTCGCAAAAGCTTGTCCCGGCGCTTCTCGCCGCTCTTTTCCTTGCAATCTCTTCTCTCTCCTGCGCCCGCGCCGATGCGCCGTCCGCGAACGGTGCCGCGGCGCTATCGCCTGACGAGGCGAAGCGTGCGTTGGACACGCTTCAGGACGACAAGAAGCGCGCGCAGATGATCGATACGCTCCGTGCAATCGCCAACGCGTCTGGTTCGCAACAGGCCGCGCCGCAGCCGAATTCGCCGATCCCGCTTTCGGCCGACGGCCTCGGTGCGCAGCTCATGCTGACGGTCTCGGAGGAGATCGGCGAAATCTCGCGTGAGATCGCCGGCATCGCGCGGACGCTCACGCACTTTCCGGCGTTCTACTACTGGATCGTGCGCACCGCGAACGATCCCGCGGCTTACAATCTTCTGATCGAGATCGCCTGGAAGCTGGCGCTGGTGCTCGGCTGCGCCCTCTTGGCCGAATGGGTGATCTTCCGCCTGATCCGCCGGCCGGTCGCGTTCCTGGAGGGACGCGTGCCGCAATCCGCGCGCCTGCCGGCACCCGCGTTGCCGCTTGCCGATCCGCCATCGTCAGTCGCCGACGTTACGCCTGCACCTGAAATGCAGGAGCGACGCCACAGCCTTGCGCGGGTTTGGCAGATCATGCTGCGCCTGCCCTTCGTGCTCGGGCGTTTCGTGCTCGAGTTGCTTCCCGTGCTCGTCTTCGTCGGCGTCGCCACCGCGCTGCTCGGGACGGAGATTGGAGAACCGACAACCGTCCGCCTCGTGATCCTCGCCGTCGTCAACGCCTATGCGTTCTCGCGCGGGCTCATCTGCCTGGTCCGGGCGCTGGCGGGGCCGTTCGGCTTGTTTCCGGTGCGCGCGGAGACCGCCGCCTATGTCGAGATCTGGGCACGCCGCATCGTCGGCGTCGGCGTCTCCGGCATCGCCTTTGCCAATGTGGCGCTGCTGCTCGGCCTGCACCGCGCCGGCTACGCCGCGCTGCTGCGCATGGTGATGCTGGTCGTGCACCTCTTCATCGCCGTCATCGTCCTGCAATGCCGCCGCCAGGTCGCCGATGCCATCCGCGCCCCGGCCGAGCGGCAGGGGATCGCGGCTCGTTTGCGCAACCGCGTCGCCGGCGGCTGGCACTATCTTGCCATCGCGCTCGACCTCGCGCTCTGGGCGGTGTGGGCGCTCAACATCCGCAACGGCTATTCGCTGCTGCTGCAATATTTCGTCGGCACCATCGCAGTGGCGCTGGTCGCACGTGTCGTCATCATGCTGACGCTGAGCCTGATCGATCGCGGTTTCCGCATCAAGCCGGAGATCCTCCAGCGCTTTCCCGGCCTCGAGATCCGTGCCAACCGCTATCTGCCGCTGCTCCGCAGGATCGTATCCGGCGTGATCGCCTTCATCGGTTTCGTGGCGGTGCTCGAGGTCTGGGGCGTGGACGCGATCGTCTGGTTCTATGGCGGCCAGATCGGCAGCCGGCTGATCTCGGCCGTGGTGACCATTGGCCTTGCCGTGCTCATCGCCGCGGCGATCTGGGAAGCCAGCAATGCGCTCCTAGACCGCCAGATCAATACGCTGTCGCGGGACGGGCACTATGCCCGCGCCGCGCGGTTGCGCACCTTCCAGCCGATGCTGCGCACAGCGCTGCTCTGCCTGATCGCGACAATCGTCGGCCTCACCGCGCTCAGCGAGATCGGCGTCAACGTCGCGCCGCTGCTGGCGGGCGCCGGCATCGTCGGCATTGCGATCGGCTTCGGCTCGCAGAAGCTGGTGCAGGATCTCATCACCGGCCTGTTCCTGCTGCTGGAGAATACGGTGCAGGTCGGCGACAGCGTCAGCGTGTCGGGGTTGTCGGGCGTCGTCGAGAACGTCTCGATCCGCACCATCCGTCTGCGCGCGGGCGACGGCGCCGTGCACATCGTGCCGTTCAGCGCAGTCACGACCATCACCAATGCCAGCCGCGGCGCCGGCAACGCTTCGGTCAGCGTCAACGTCGCCTACAAGGAAGACACCGACCGCGCCGGCCAGATCCTCAAGGACATCGTCGATGAGATGCGCCGTGAAGCGGACTTCCGCGCGCTCATCCGCGGCGACCTCGAGCTGTGGGGCGTCGACAAAGTCGATGGCGCGATGGTGTCGATCGTCGGGCAGATCCGCTGCACCGAGGCCGGCCGCTGGCCGGTCCAGCGCGAATTCAACCGCCGCATGAAGCTGCGCTTCCAGCAGAACGGGATCGAGGTCGCATCGCCGGTGCAGACCATCCTGATGCACATCGCGCCGCCGGCGGACAGCGCTGCCAATCTGACGCCCCGGCGGGCGGCGGGATAAGCAGTCCCAAATTCCGGCCTGCCTTTATTTGCGGCTCCGCCAACGCGCGCCCCGGTTGGCGCGTTAAACCTTTTCGCGCGCAAGTGCCAGGCGTTTGCAAAATCTGCTGCGGTGCGAGATCACGATCGCGGCCGGAGTCTCCTTGATCTCGATTGAACGCTGGCCGACAATGGTCGTGGTTCAATAAGAAACTCCTTGGGGGAATCGTGAATAGACCTGCTCGGGTCAGCGCCCATTCGACATCATCCGACACCGCGCACGGCATGACGCTGCTGCGCGACCCCCTGCTCAACAAGGGCACGGCCTTCACGGAAGCAGAGCGCGCCGCACTCGGCTTGCGCGGCCTGTTGCCGCCCTGCGTGCTGACGATGGAGACCCAGGCTCAGCGCGTGCTCACCAATCTGCGCACGCTGCCGACGGACCTGGAAAAATACGTTGCCCTGAACGCGCTGCATGACCGCAACGAGGCGCTGTTCTTCCGCGTCGTCGTCGACAATATCGACGAGATCCAGCCGATCATCTACACCCCGACGGTCGGGCTTGCCTGCCAGAAATACGGCCTGATCTTCCAGCGGCCGCGTGGCATGTTCATCTCCTCGCGCGACCGCGGCCAGATCGCGGAGATCCTGAAGAACTGGCCCTACCAGGCCAGGCTGATCGTCGTCACCGACGGCGAGCGCATTTTGGGACTTGGCGATCTCGGTGCCAACGGAATGGGCATCCCGGTCGGCAAGCTATCGCTCTATTCGGCCTGCGCCGGCGTGCATCCGGAAGCGTGCTTGCCGATCGTGCTCGATGTCGGCACCAACAACGAAGAGCTGTTGAACGATCCCTATTATCTCGGCCTGCGCGAGCGGCGGTTGACGGGCGAGGCCTATGACAGCTTCGTCGACGAGTTCATGCAAGCCGCGCGCAAGACGTTCCCGGGCGTGCTGATCCAGTTCGAGGACTTCGCCAATCATTCGGCGTTCAAGCTGCTGCACAAATATCGCGACGAGGCTTGCGTCTTCAACGACGACATCCAGGGCACCGCGGCGGTGGCGCTCGCCGGCCTGTTCTCGGCTCTGCGCATCTCCGGCGGCAAGCTGAAGGATCAGAAGATCCTGTTCCTCGGCGCGGGCGAGGCGGCGACCGGCATCGCCGACCTCGTGGTCTCCGCCATGATGGCGGAAGGCGCGTCCGAGGCGGACGCGCTTCGCCGCAACTGGCTGGTGGATTCCCGCGGTCTCGTCGTCAGCGGCCGTGAAGGCCTTTCTGGCCATAAGCTCCGCTATGCCCATGCCGGTCAGGCGCCGATCGCCGACTTCCTCACCGCCATCAAGACGCTGAAGCCGACGGCGATCATCGGCGTCGCCGCGGTCGGCGGCGCCTTCACGCCCGACGTGCTCAAGGCGATGGCCGAGCTCAACGAGCAGCCGATCGTGTTCGCGCTCTCCAACCCGACCTCGAAAGCCGAGTGCTCGGCGGAGGATGCCTATCGCTACACGGAGGGACGCGCGCTGTTCGCCTGCGGCAGTCCGTATGATCCGGTCAAGCTCAACGGCCGCAGCTTCGTGCCGCGCCAGGGCAACAATTCCTACATCTTCCCGGGCGTCGGCCTCGGCGTCATCGCCAGCCGCTCGCGCCTCGTGACCGATGAGATGTTCATGGCGGCGGCCCACGCGCTCGCCGATTGCGTCGGCAAGGAGGACCTCGCTCAGGGCAGCCTCTATCCGGCACTGCCGCGTATCCGCGAGGTCTCCGTGCGCATCGCGGCGGCGGTTGCGGATGTGGCCTATCAACGCGCGCTCGCCGACGGACCCGCGCCCAACGACGTGAAGGCCCTGGTCCAGTCGCAGATGTACGAGCCGAAGTACTAGAAATCGGGCCGCGCCGAAAACGCGGCTCGCGGGGCGTATCGGGCTGATCCTTCGCTGATCTGTCCCGATTCTGAACAGGTCACTGTGGTGGAATCGCCACAGCTGGCGCGAAACGAAGGCGGCCCCAGAGCCGCTTTTGTTCCGACAAGGTTCTGCCCTCATTGCCCACCGAAACTTGGGGTTGTTCGGAGGGCGCATCATGTCTCGCATTGCAAGTGCCGAAACTGCCCGGATGTCGCTGGCGAGCTCGAGCCGGTTATTGCTCGCGGTCTTGGGCGCCGCATCGCTCGCTGCCTGCTCGCAATCGCCGGTCGGCCGTCAGAAAGCCGATCTCGCCGGAACGACCCGGCAAGCCGCGGTCGAGCGCCCGCACCGGGTGGCGGCGCTGCATCCACGCCCGATCAGCCGGGCGCGCATCCCCGCCCGCGACGCAAAGCAAACCGCGTCGCACGGCATCGCCAGCTTCTATTCGGATACGCAGACCGCGAGCGGCGAGAAGTTCGACAGGAACGAATTGACCGCGGCGCATCCCACCCTGCCGTTCGGCACCAAGCTGCGCGTTACCGAGACCTCCTCCGGCCGTTTCGTTACGGTCAGGGTCAACGATCGCGGGCCCTTCGTGCGCGGACGCGTGGTCGACATCTCGCCGTCGGCCGCCGAGGCGCTCGGCATGGTCGACAAGGGCATTACCAATGTCAGGCTTGAAGTCGTGCAATAGGGCGCCACGCGTCGCGACCGTGCGGGCGCGCTTAACCGGCTGTTAGCGGCTTCTCAAGCACCATGGCTGTCCGCACAATTCGGGGCTTTGGGGGAGGCGACGCTTGAACACGATCCAGCATCTCGAAGATCAGGCTGCGCGTGCCGAGCGGCTCGCCAAACGGATCACGGATACGCTGACGATCGAAAAGCTGCTGACCTTCGCGGGCGAACGCCGCCGCGAGATCGAGGTCATCGCCGGCAAACGCCGCCGCAACTAAAGCACGATGCGATCAGGTTCGATTGCTACAAGGGAGGTGCACTCCCTCTCCCGCAAGCGCAGGGCTATCGGATATGACTTGTGGCGGCGGCCTGCGCGCACGCCTCGTCCTTCGAGACGGCGCTGACGCGCCTCCTCAGGATGAGGCTAATCAGCATCAGTGCTCGTTGAAACTGCTGCCGCGCACTCCGCCCTCATCCTGAGGAGCCCGCCCAAAGCGGGCGTCTCGAAGGATGGCCGCAGAGAAAAACTCCCAAATGCGATAGTCATTCCCGCAAGCAGGGAGGGAGCGCACCTCCGTCCTTTTCGGCAAGTGAGCTTCATTTCATCGCGCTTTGGGAATGGCTTTCGATGAAGTCGCTGAGATAATCGGGGAGCTCTATTCCATAGATGTCGCAGCGTGCGCGGATCTCGCCGGCGACGTCGCACGAGATATCCTTCATCCAGTGCTCGAGCGTGTTGAACGAGATCACCTTGATCGGGTCATTGAAGCAGCCGGCGACGAGCTCGCCGATCGTGGTGTCGAGATCGCTGCGCTCGATGCGGATTTCGGTCGCCTCGTCACGGCGATCAACCACCACGAACAGGGTCTGGTCCGCTCCGTAAGGCACGATCGGTGATGATACGCCGGCGTCAAACATCTCGAGGCGCTCACGTCATTGCTTTGATCCCTGACAACGGGAAGAACCGGAAGAAGGTTCCTGCTCGCACGCTTGTGAAGGGCGTCAGAGAAATTCTCTCAAGCGCGACAGCTCGAGGACGTGTTCGGGGGAGAGGATCTCGGTGACGAGCGGCGGCTGCGCTACGGTGCGGATCTCGTAGAGGTGCCGGGTCGTCGCCGGTTTCTGCATGAAAGCCGAGATGCAATCGTCGAGCGTGCCTTCGATGAGCTGGTAGGGCTTCCGGTCAGGCTGGCGCTGATTGGCAAGTGATGGCCATTTATGCAGCACCGCAAGCGCGCCGAAATTGACCTTTGAATCCCCGACCACGTCCCCCATCGCCCTGCCTCACGCAAAACACGACCCCAGCACACGTGCTCGCGTGCCGGGGCCCATACATCTGTCGCTGCATCTCAATGCCACAGGTCAGCCAACGCGGCAGCCGGGAAAAGGTTCCCGGCTCATCCGCTACGGAGTACGGCTCAATCGCTGGGAATCTTCGGAATTTGCAATATCCAGCGGACAAACGCCTTCACGCGGGGATCTTTGGCCATGGCCGCGGGCCAGCGCACGATTTGAGCCTTGCTCGACGGCAAGTCCCAGGATTGCGGAAGCACCCGCACCAGCCTGCCATCCTTGAGGGCATCCTGGACCAGCAGTGAACGCGCGAGCACGATCCCGTTGCCGGCGAGGGCGGCGGCTATGGCGGTGGCAATCGTCGCAAAACGTATCTCGGCGGGTGGCGGGCGGCCGAGACCCAATCGTTCGAACCAGGAGGTCCACGACCATTCGACCCCGCGGTCATCGCCGGACCGGCCCTTGTGCAGCAGCGGCAACGATTTGAGGCGCGTCACGTCGGTCAGTGGCTGCTGGCCAGGCAGCAGGCGTGGGTGGCAGACCGGGTAAACATGCTCGCGAACTAGCAAACGCTGCGTGGACGTTGGCCTCAAGCCGGCTGCTGGTTGCCACACAACCGCGACGTCGAGATCGGTCGACCTCGCATGTGCGTCGGCTTCACGTACGGCCAGCTCAACCGGTATGCCGGGATGCTCTAGCGCAAAATCGGGCAAGCGGCGCACGAGCCAATAGTCGGCAAGCGCTGCACCGACGCCGACTTTCAAGGCCGGTGGCGGAGCGGCGGCGCGACAAAGCGCACGAAAATCCGCCATCCTGTCGAGCAAACCGGCCAACTCGTTGGAGAGGGCAATGCCGGCGGGCGTGGCACACAAGCCACTCGGCTGCCGGATGAGGAGGGGCGTCCCGACGAAGTCCTCGAGCTTGCGGAGCCGATGACTGACCGCGCTCTGCGTGAGCCCGAGCTCCGCGGAGGCGCGCGTGACGTTCGCATGTCTCAAGGCTGCCTCGAACGCAATCAGCCCGTCAAAGGGAGGAAATGAGCGCATTGCATCATCATGAATCATTTTCATGCCGATGTGAATGTATTGCATTGGCGCAGGCCTCGCCCCGACATGCATAGCGGTACCAGATGCTTTCACCATGGGACAACGATGATCACGCCTGAACCCGATCTGCAGTCTCCAAGCCGTTGGCAGGACCTGCTGCCGGCGATGGTGCTCGGCATGGCGGCCTTTCTGACGCAATTCGACGTGACCGCGGTTGTTGTCGCGATGCCGGCCATGGCAGCCGAACTCGGTTTCGGCAGCGCTGCCTACGCCTGGGTGATGGATGCCTATAGTCTGGCATTTACCGGTGGGCTGCTCGCTGCGGGCGCGCTAGCCGACAAGTATGGACGTCGACGCGCTTTGCTTGGCGGCAACGTCGTGTTCCTGGTCGGATCGATCATTTGCGGCTTCGCGGCGGGCGGTCCAATGCTGTGGGCCGGGCGCGCAGTTCAAGGCCTGGGCGCGGCGTTCGTCATCACGGGAGGCATTGCGCTGCTTGCGAATGCCTATGCTCGGCCTGACGAGCGCGCCCGCGCCTTTGCGTTCATGGGCGTGCTCTCAGGCACCGCCATGGCACTCGGACCAGCGCTCGGGGGACTTGTCTCGGCCTGGTTCGGATGGCGCTGGATCTTCCTGGCCAATATCCCGCTTTGTCTGCTCACGCTTTTGGCCGTTCCGCGGTTGGTCGCGGAATCGCGTGATCCCGCCGGCCGCCCGCTGGACTGGAGCGGCGTCGTGCTTCTCACGCTTGCGCTTGGTATTGCGATCGAGAGCCTGCTGAAGGGAGGTGAAGTGCCGGCCCGGATTGCAGCGGGCCTCGGGCTGAGCGCCTGCCTGCTCGCCATCTTCGTGATGCAGCAGCGGCGGCGGCCCGTGCCGATTTTCGACCCCGCTGTGTTCATGCGGCCGGTCATGGTCGGCATTTCCGCGCTGCTGATTGCTGTTTCTGTTGGATACTGGGCGGTTCTCGTCTATCTGCCACCGTTCCTGAACGCAGCCTTCGGCTGGGCAGGCCCGTCCGTTGGCTTCGCAATGCTCTTTGCGACGCTGCCGATGCTTCTGTTGCCGCCCTATGGTGCTCGCCTCGCAATACGCTGGGGCTGGCGCCGGCTGTTCGCAACGGCGATGCTGGCGCTGCTCGCAGGCGATCTCATTCTGATCCTGGCAGCGAGCGGCTGGCTCTCGAATGCGCAGGTCGTTCTCGCCGCGGCGGCAAGCGGAATGCTGTTGACCGGGATTGGCGCAGTCCTCGCGCATCCGCAATTGTCGAGCGCCGTCGTTGCGTTGGTGCCGCCGGCCCAAGCGGGCATGGCCTCGGCGGTCACCGTGGTCATGCGGCAGGCCGGATTTGCACTCGGCATCGCAGCGCTCGGTGCGATTCTATCGGACGGAGGAACGGCTGCCGGCTACGCGTGGCCATGGGCTGTTGCGGCTCTTGGATCAGTAGGCGGCCTAATCGCCGCATCGACGTTGCTGCCTGACCAGCAGCCTTAGCTGTATCCGGCGGATACAGCCGGCTGCCGGGCCCACACCAATCGCTGGGTCGGCCGGGGAATGGTTGCCGGCCGCCTGTCGCCATTCAGCTCGCGGCGGCTGCGATCCTGCGCCCGGGGCTGTCATGCTCCTGGTTGCTCTCGCCGCGGCGGACCTCCGGCGGCAGTCCGGCGAAGCGCCGCAAGGCCTCCGCCATCTGCACCCGTCCCGACACGCCTGTGATCACCACGTCCACCATCGCAAAGGACGAGTGGAAGTGGCCGCGCGCCTTCAATTGCTCGACCGGCACGCCCGCTGCGGCCATTGCCTCGGCATAGGCGATGCCCTCGTCGCGCAGCGGATCGAACTCGCAGGTGACCACGAGGGCCGGCGGCAGGCCGGCAACCTTGCCGCGCAGCGGGGCGACCCGCGGGTCGGTGCGGTCCGCCGGCGAGCAATAGAGGTCCCAGAACCAGTACATCAGAGAGCGCGTCAGGAAGTAGGCGGTCCCGTTTTCGTTGTAGGAGGGCCGATCGAAGCTGCAGTCGGTGACCGGGCAGACCAGAAGCTGGCCGGCGATCGAGGGCCCGCCGCGGTCGCGCGCGAGCTGGCAGGTGACGGCCGCAATGTTGCCGCCGGCGCTCCAGCCGGCGACCAGCACCGGGCCCGGCCTGCCGCCGAGCTCGGCGGCGTGCTCGGCGATCCAGCGCGTGGCCGCATAGCCGTCCTCGGCCGCGGTCGGGAAGCGATGCTCCGGTGCGTGGCGATAGCCGACGCTGACGAACATCATGCCGGTCCGCCGCACCATGTCGCGGCAGAACGGCTCGTCCGATTGCTCGTCGCCGAGCACCCAGCCGCCGCCGTGGAAATAGACCACGACCGGATGCGGTCCCGGCGTTGCCGGCTTGTAGACGCGGTAGGGCAACGCACCGTCGGCGACGGGCAGGGTGCCGTCGACGATCTCGCCGATCGGCCGCCCCGCAGGCCGGCCCTTGTTGAACTCGTTGACGAAGGCGCGGGCGCCGAGCGCGCCCATCGACTCGATCGGCGGCAGGTTGAGCGAGGCGAGCAGGTTCAGCACCAGCCGCACGTCCGGCTGCAGGCGCACCACCTCGCCGTCATTGCATTGGACGGCGCCATCGGGGCCGGTGAGCTTGAAGCCGAGCATGCCGCGGCTGACCACCTCGTCGCAGATGCTGCGATAAGGGCCGACGCCGCCGGTATAGGGCATCAGGCCCTGCACCTTGCCGGGCACGTTGGCGCCGGTGTACCAGGTGTTGGCGAGCCGGTGCAGCGTCAGCATCGAGCAGTCGGCCATGTGCCTGTTCCAGCCGGCCTGTGCCGTCTCGGTCGGCTCGATCGTGGTGAAGCCGGCATCGCGCAGCGATGCAACGCGATCGACCACCCAGTCGACATGCTGCTCGATCGACACCGCCATGTTCGACAGCACCGACGGGCTTCCGGGTCCGGTGATCATGAAGAAGTTCGGGAAGCCCTCGACCGTGAGGCCGAGATAGGTCTGCGGCCCCTGCGCCCAGACATCGGACAGCGACTTGCCACCGCGCCCGGTGATCGGATGCACGGCACGGATCGCGCCGGTCATGGCGTCGAAGCCGGTTGCGAAGACGATGACGTCGACGTCGAAGCTGCGGCCGTTCGTGGAAATGCCGCTCGCGGTGATCGCCTTGATCGGCTCCTTGCGCAGATTAACCAGCGTGACGTTCGGCCGGTTGTAGGTTGCGTAATAATTGGTCTCGAGGCAGGGGCGCTTTGCGCCGAACGGATGGTCGTCCGGCATCAGCGCCGCGGCGGTCTCGGGATCCTTGACGGCGACGCGGATCTTCTCGCGGATCAGGTCCTGGACGATCTTGTTGCCGTCGACGTCTACGGCCTGGTCGGCCCAGAGCTGCGTCAGGATGTGGACGAGGTCGCCGGCGGCCCAGGCGCGCTCGAACCGCTCGCGGCGCTCGGCATCGCTCAATTGCCAACTCACGACCGTCTGCTGCGGGTAGGGCACGCCGGCCATCGACTGCCGCGCCTGCTCGCGATAGGCCGCGCGGTCGCTCTGCAGCAGGCTCATGCGGTCCGCGGGCGCCGGGCCGTTATGCGCCGGCAAAGCGAAATTCGGTGTGCGCTGGAACACCGTCAGATGCGCAGCCTGCTCGGCGATCACAGGGATCGACTGGATCGCCGAGGAGCCCGTGCCGATCACGGCGACGCGCTTTCCGGTGAGATCGACGCCGTCATGCGGCCAGCGCCCGGTGAAATAGACCTCGCCCTTGAAGTCCTTGACGCCGTCGATCTCCGGCGGCTTTGGCGCGGAGAGGCAACCGGTCGCCATGATGTAATGGCGGCAGGAGACGGGTGGCCCATTGTCAGTGGTGATGAGCCAGCGCTCCGACGCTTCGTCCCATCTGGCTTCGGTGACCTTGGTCTTGAAACGGATATCGCGGCGCAGATCGTAGCGATCGGCGACGAAGCCGAGGTAACGCAGGATCTCGGGCTGGGTCGCGTATTTCTCCGACCAGGTCCAGGCGGTCTCGAGCTCCGGATCGAACGTGTAGCTGTAATCGATGGTCTGGATGTCGCAGCGCGCGCCCGGATAGCGGTTCCAGTACCAGGTGCCGCCGACATCGCCGGCCTCGTCGAGCCCGACTGCCGAGAACCCCGTCTTGCGAAGGCGATGGAGAAGGTAGAGGCCGGCAAATCCGGCGCCGACCACGGCAACATCGACCTGCTGAGCGGTTCCGCGCCCATCGGAGGCACGTGTGGCAACCATTGCGTCAGGCATGGTATTCCTCCCGGATGTCTTGTTTTGGCGGCAGGCTATCGCCGCAGGCTCAGCTTGTCATTAGAGCAAGTGCAATCTTAGGGTGGTCGTTTGCGGCGGCTTCGTGACCGCGCGAAGGTTGTGGCACCACACGCACCGCGATGCACAATGGCCGTGATCGCCCGGGGTAATCAGCCATCGTCCTTCTGTGTATGCTTGCGCTTACAAGCCACGCGTACCGCCCGGGCGTCATGACAGAGTTGAGTGAGCGAACCAGAGCGAACATGGACGTCGTCCTCGAGCAGACGTGCCGGCAACTGCCGCATGGCGGCGATCACGACAGCCGCAGGTTCATCGCCGAGCGCCTGATCGAGGCGGCGCGGGCGGGACACTCCACGCTCGGCGAGCTCGGCATCGTCGCGCGCCACGCGCTCGCGGAGCTGATTGGCAAAGGCGGTTAGGCTCAAGGTGCGCGAGGGTTGCCTCGCCGACGGCTTCGGACATAACCTGCCAAAACCCTTCATCGAGATCGTTGCGAAGATGCGGGCCCTGCTTGCATTCGTTGCGGCTATTGCAGTCCTGTGTGGCGCCGGCCCGGCCCTCGCCCAGTCGGTCGGGCAGTTTCCATTCGCGCTGACGCGTGAAGGGCAGATGCTCGGCGCCGTGGAAGGCGAGGTGGCCTCGTTCAAGGGGCTGGCTTACGCGGCGCCGCCGCTCGGCGCGCTGCGCTGGCAACCGCCGCAGCCGACGACCGAAAGCTCGGAGATGCGCACCGCCTACGAATACGGCGCGCCGTGCCTTCAGCCGGCGCTGCCGGCGGCGAGCGAGGATTGCCTGACGCTGAACGTGTTTCGTCCTTTCGGGGTCGACGGCCCGTTGCCGGTGATGGTGTTCATCCATGGCGGCGCGTTCGTCGCGGGCACCGCGAACGATCCGCTGTTCGATGGCGCCAAGCTGGCGCAGGCGGGCCTCATCGTGGTCACCGTGAATTATCGCCTCGGCGTGCTCGGCTGGCTCTCGCATCCCGCGGTGTCGGACGGCGGCTCCGGCAATTTCGGCCTGATGGACCAGATCGCCGCGCTGCATTGGGTGCACGACAACATCGCGGCGTTCGGCGGCGATCCTGATAACGTCACGCTGTTCGGCAGCGATGCAGGCGCGACATCGATTGCGCTGCTGATGCTGTCCGCGCAAGCGCGCGATCTGTTCCACAAGGCCATTCTGCAATCGGTGCCCGGCCGCGCGCGCCTGCGTTCGGCGGAAGAGGCGGAGGCCATCGGCCGGCTCTTCGTGGCCGCGCTTTCGCCGAAGACGGATCTGCGCGCGGTCGAGCCGCGGCGCCTGCTGGCCGCCGAGAAACAATTGCTGGAGACATCGCCGCGCAGCTTTGCACCGATGATGGATGGACGTCTCGCGACCGAGGACCTCGCCGCAGGTTTTGCCGCCGGACGCCAAAGCCGCATTCCCTTGATCATCGGCTCGAACGAGGATGAGACCGGCCTGGAGAACGAGACCGCGATCAAGGGGGAGCTTGCGCCGCCGGGCGCGGGCGACGGCGAATTGCGCAAGCTCTATCCCGATCTCGCCAGTCCTTCGGATCTCGCGGCAAGAATTTACACCGACAAGGTCTTTTCCGAGCCGGTGCGGCTGCTGGCACGTCTGCACGCGGCAGGCGGCGCGCCGACCTTTCGCTACCGCTTCGCCTATGTGCCGGAGGCCAGGCGCGCCAATCCGGACGTCGGCCACGGGCGCGAGCTGCAGTTCATCTTCGGTGCGGAAGGCGTGCCCGGTGCGGGCATCCTGTCGCGGCGCGACCGCGAGGTCGCAGGCCGCATGCGCGCCTATTGGATAAACTTCGCCCGAAGTGGCGATCCCAATGGTCCCGACCTACATGGTCCCGACCTGCCACGCTGGGACGCAGCCAGCGGCGATCGCCTGCTGCTGATCACGAACGACGGCATCGCGAGCGGCGACGATCCGATCGCGGATCGTCTCGACCGGCTCGCAAATGAGGGCAGGAGATGAAGCGGATTTAAGCCGCGAGCTCGACGCGCGGCGCCGGGCTGAGCCGGTCTTCCTCCAGATAATCCATCGCGCCGTCCTTCTCGACGGCATAGAACTGCTGGCCATCCCGCGACTTGAAGGCGGCGCGGACGACACCGCGGCGGCCCTTGTCACTGTTGACGACGTCCCCCAGCGCAAACTTCCTCATCGTACGTCTCACTTGTCTTCAGGCCGACTGCTTCGGCCCAGCGGGGATTCTGGGCGGCAAATCGTTAACGACTTGCTAACCATGCCGCTTTGCCTATGCTCATCGCCGATCGTGCGGACCGCTCGCACGTGCCTGTTGTCAACGAGACGAGCCGATGACGCGACTTCCGACCCTGTTCCTGTCGCATGGCGGCGGCCCCTGGCCCTTCATGGAGGACAGGCGGGTGCAATATGCCAAGACCGCCGAGGCGTTCGCGAACTTGCCGCAGCTTCTGCCCGAGAGGCCGAAGGCCGTGCTGGTCATCACCGGGCATTGGGAAGCCGACGCCTTCACGGTGTCGACCTCGCCGCATCCACCGATGGTCTACGATTATTACGGTTTCCCCGAGCATACCTACCACATCAAATATCCGGCGCCGGGCAAGCCCGAGCTTGCCGCGCAAGTGAAGGCGCTGCTCACGCATGCCGGCCTCGATTGCCGCGAAGATCCCGACCAGGGTTTCGATCACGGCACGTTCGTTCCGCTCGGGCTGATGTATCCGAATGCCGACATGCCGATCGTGCTGCTGTCGCTGAAGTCCAGCTATGACGCGGCCGAGCACGTCAAGGTGGGGCAGGCGATCGCATCCTTGCGCGACGAAGGCATCCTGATCGTCGGCAGCGGCCTGACCTATCACAACATGCGCGGCTTCAACCGTCCGGAGTCCAAGCCCGTCTCGTATGATTTCGAGGCCTATCTGAACGAGGCGATCAGCAACCCCGATGCGGCGCGCCGCAATGCCATGCTGGTCGATTGGGAGAACGCGCCGAGCGCACGCCTTGCGCATCCGCGCGAGGATCATCTGCTGCCGCTGATGGTGGCGGCCGGTGCTGCGGGAAGCGACGTCGGACGGCGCGTCTTCGTCGACGAGGTCGCGCATGTGGCGATGGCCTCGTATGTGTTTGGGTAATGATCTCTTCTCCGTCGTCCCGCAAGCGGGGAGAGGCGAAGAAAGCCTCACCCATATCTCAGCTTCATCACCAGAATGCCGCCGGCGAGAACCATGGTGACGGCGTTCGCCGCGACCAGGGGGGCATCGCCTGAAAGCAGGCCGTAGATGAGCCAGAGCGTGAGGCCCAGCATCATGACCAGAAACATGCCGAGAGAAATGTCGCGCGCCGAGCGGGTCTTCCAGACCTTGATGAACTGCGGCGCGTAGGCGACGGTGGTGCAGGTGGCGGCGGCAAAGCCGAGCAGCTTGATCGCGAAGGGGTCCATGTCGGCTCTATAGCATGGATTCGGCTCTGCCTCACGCGCGCGCCGCCATGAGATCGCGGTACAGCGAGGCATAGTCGCCGGCGCGATTACGCCAGGAGACGTCGGTCGCAAGGCCGCTGCGTTGCAGGCGGCGCCAGGTCAGCTTGTCGTGGAAGGCGGTGTTGGCCTTGCGCAGCGTGCCGGCGAGGGCATCCGCCGTCACGGGGGCGAATTTGAAGCCGGTGGCATCGTGGCCGGACGCGTCGGCCTCGCCGATATCGACGATGGTGTCTTCGAGGCCGCCGACGCGCGAGACGATCGGCACTGCGCCATAGCGCAGCGCGCAGAGCTGGGTCAGGCCGCACGGCTCGAAGCGCGACGGCACGATCAGCGCGTCCGAGCCGGCCTGGATCAAATGCGCCAGAATCTCGTCATAGCCGATCACGACGCCGATCCGGCCCGGATTGGCGCGGGCCGCGGCCTGGTAGCCATCCTGCAGATCGCGGTCGCCGCTGCCGAGCAGCGCGAGCTGCATGCCTTCGCGCAGGATGGTCGGGATGGCCTCCATCAGGAGATCGAGCCCCTTCTGCCACGACAGCCGGCTGATGACGCCGAGCAGCGGCGCTTCGTCCGAGGAATCGAGGTTGAACTGCTGCTGCAGCACCGCCTTGTTCGCGGCCCGGAAGGTCAGGTCTTCCGCGCCGAAGCGGTAGGCGATGTGGGGATCGGTTTGCGGATTCCAGACCTCGGTGTCGATGCCGTTGAGGATGCCGCTCAGCACGTTGGATCGTTCACGAAGCAGGCCGCCGAGGCCCATGCCGCCTTCGTCGCTCTGGATTTCCTTCGCGTAGGTCGGCGATACCGTGGTGATACGATCGGCAAGGCTCAAGCCGGCCTTCAAGAAGCTGATGCCGCCGAAATATTCCAGTTCGTTGACGTTGAAGGCATGCCAGGGCAGGCCGATCGATCCGATCAGCTCAGGGGCGAACTTGCCCTGGTAGGCCATGTTGTGGATGGTCATCACGGTGCCGGGCCGTGGACGATTGTCGTAGTGCAGATAGGCCGGCGCGAGCCCCGCCTGCCAATCGTGGGCGTGCACGACATCGGGCACGAAGGCCGGCACGAGGCCGTGGCCGATATCGGCCGCCACGCGCGACAGCGCGGCGAAGCGCACGCCGTTGTCTGCCCAGTCGACGCCGTCAGTGGTGACATAGGGGTTGCCTGGCCGCGCATAGAGATGCGGCACGTCCAGCACGAACAGATCGAGCCCGGCATGCGAGCCCGCCAGCAGCCGGCCGGGGCCGCCGAAATAATCCGACCAGCGCCGCAGTTCCTCTGTGCCGGACAAAAGGCGCATCACGTCGGGATAGCCCGGCAGCAAGGTGCGCATCTCGACGCCATGCGCCTTCAGCGCAACCGGCAGCGCGCCGGCGACATCTGCGAGGCCGCCGGTCTTGACGAGGGGATAGACTTCAGAGGCGACCGCGAGGACGCGAACAGGCGTCATGTATTGAGCCTGTCGATCATCGGCTGGGTGATCAGCGAGATGCCCTGCTCGGTGGTGCGGAAGCGCTTTCCGTCGAACTCGGGATCCTCGCCGACGACGAGCCCTTCCGGGATCTCGACGCCGCGGTCGATGACGACGTTCCTCAAGCGGGCGCCGCGGCCGACACTCACGTAAGGCATGATCACGGCATTCTCGACATTGGCGTAGGAGTTGATGCGCACGCCGGTGAACAGCAGCGAGCGGCGCAGCGACGCGCCGGAGATGATGCAGCCGCCGGAGACCAGCGAGCTCACCGCCTGGCCGCGCCGGCTCTCCTCGTCATGGACGAATTTCGCCGGCGGCGTGATCTCGGCATAGGACCAGATCGGCCAGGCGCGGTCGAACAGGTCGAGCTCGGGCACCACGTCGGTAAGGTCGATATTGGCGGCCCAATAGGCGTCGACCGTGCCAACGTCGCGCCAATAGGCGCGAGTGTCGCTGCCCGAGCGGACGCAGGAGGTCGAGTACTGGTGCGCCATCGCGCGGCCGTTCTTGACCAGGTAGGGAATGATGTCCTTGCCGAAATCGTGGTTCGAGTTCGGGTCCTCGGCATCGCGCTTGAGCTGGTCGAACAGGAATTTCGCGTCGAACACGTAGATGCCCATGCTGGCGAGCGAGACGTCCGGCTTGCCCGGCATCGGCGGCGGATCCTTCGGCTTCTCCAGGAACTCCTGGATCCAGCCGTTCTCGTCGATATGCATGATGCCGAAACCGGAAGATTCGGTCCTCGGCATTTCCAGGCAGCCGACGGTGACGTCGGCGCCGCTCTCGACGTGCTGGCGCAGCATCACCTCGTAGTCCATTTTGTAGATGTGGTCTCCGGCCAGCACGACGATGAAGCGGCAGGCGTGGGATTCGATGATGTCGATGTTCTGGTACACCGCGTCCGCCGTGCCGACATACCACATGCTCTCGGAGACGCGCTGGCTGGCGGGTAGGATGTCAAAACTCTCGTTGCGTTCGGGGCGGAAGAAGTTCCAGCCCATCTGAAGGTGCCGGATCAGGCTGTGCGCCTTGTATTGGGTCGCCACCGCGATACGGCGGATGCCGGAGTTCACCGCGTTCGACAGCGCGAAATCGATGATGCGGGACTTTCCGCCGAAATAGACCGCCGGCTTGGCGCGGCGGTCGGTCAGCTCCAGCAGGCGGCTGCCGCGTCCTCCGGCCAGGACAAACGCCAGCGCCTGACGGGCAAGCGGCTCGGGTCTCGCGGCACTCATGTGATCCTCCCACAACTCTGGCGCTCGCGAGAAGCCTCCCGGCCGCGCACATTGGAACCGATAGTAATGGCACGAATAGTAAATCGTGAAGGTGGTTGTTGGTTGCGAATGCACGGGAAGCTTAATGCCTTGCCGGGGTGATCGGGCCTCAGCCACCGTCGCGCGGCTGTCACAGGCGATGACGTCGCCGGGCACCGGTTGATCAGAACGGAGGCAAGCGTCTTGTGCGGTGCACGCAAACTCCAGGCTTTGAAATTCAATGCTTTGACTTGGCGCAAGGATGTCCGATCATGACGCTGCGATCCTTTTTCCAAGCGAAAGGTCAGACAGGGAGTAGGACGATGAGGATCTGGAAGACGGCGATTGCCTGTTCATTGGCCGGGGTGGTCATGGTGGCCCAGATCGGGCAGGCCACGGCGGCCCCGATGCCGACCAACGTTGCGACGATGAAGGCTGCTGCCGGTGACAATGTCACACCGGTGCATTGGCGCGGCAGCGGCTGGGGCTTTGCCCTCGGCGGTCTCGCAGCCGGCGCGCTCATCGGCGGCGCCATCGCCGCGGGGTCTCCTTACGGCTACGGCTATTATGGCCGGCCCTATTATGGCGGCTACGGCTATGGATATCCGGGCTACGGCTATGGTTACGCCCCCGCCTATTACGGCGGCTACGGCTACGCACCGGTCTATCCGCGATATTATCGGCCGTACCGTCCGTATTACAGCTATGGCTATTACCGGCCGTACCGGGTTTATCACCGCCCGTTTGGTGTCTACCGTCCCTACTACCGCGGCTACTGGTGAGACCGCGCGGCTAGAATGACAGCCACACGATCAGGCTCATGCATGCAACATGCATGAGCAGGTTCGCGGCGAGATGCGATGGGCCTGGCCTGAGGCGAAGCCTGCGCCTCCCGCCGTCGCCTAATTCGATCCCACGGCCGCAGCCGTGAAGCTGCGCTCGACGGCTTTGCTGACGTCGAGCTTCTTCGGCAGGATGCCGTAGCGCGTCGCGCGGTCGGAGGCTTCCTGCACCTCCTTGACCACGTTCTCGTCGATCACGATCGGGCCGGTGCGCTGCGCGGTGTAGGCCGACAGCAGCACGTCCTCCGGCAGTTTTGTCAGTTCGGCCGTGTTCTTGGCGTATTCGGCGACATGGTCCAGCGACCACAGTCGCGCCTTGTTCAAGCGCTGCACCAGATCCTGCACCGCCGCGCGCTTGGTGGCGATGGCGTTGTCGGAGGCGACGATGAAGGTGATGGTCGGCGTCAGCCCTTCGCCGTTGGCGATGACGCGAGCCTTGTCCTTCAACGTCGCGAACGAGACGTAGGGCTCCCACACCGCCCAGGCGTCGATCGAGCCGGCGAGCAGCGCGATCTTGGCATCGACCGGGCCGAGCGGCGCGAAGGTCGCATCCTCCAGCTTGATCGCTGCCTTCTCCAGTGTCGCATCGATCAGGAACTGGCCCCAGCCGCCGCGTGTGCCGGCGAGCCGCTTGCCCTTGAGGTCGGCCGCCGATTTGATCGGCGAATCCTGACGCACCAGGATAGCCTGCGTCTTCGCATCCGAGCGCGTGCCGCCGATCGCCTTGATCGGCGCGCCCGCGGCATAGACCGAGAGGAACGAGAGATCGCCGGTGTAGCCGACGTCGAGCGCGCCGGCATTGAGCGCTTCGAGGATCGGCGCGGCCGCGGGGAATTCCGACCATTCGATTCTGTAAGGCAGGTCCTTCGCATAGCCGGAGATTTCGAGCAGCGAGCGATTGCCGCCCTTCTGGTCGCCGACGCGCAGCACGACAATGTCGGCGGCGAGCGATGCGGCAGCGGTCGATAGCGTGATGGCGGCGGCGAGCAGCGAGGTGGCGAGCCGGCGTGTGATGGAATGGTCGTGAGAGTTGATGCTCATTGGATCCGTCTTGTTGCGTTGCTCACGATGCGTGAGCGAACGGTGCAGCGAGACGATCAAGTCTATGAGCGCGCGGTGCGCCGTCAATGAAATGGCCAACCGTATTGTGCGCGCTTCAGGCAATGACGTTTCAGCGGAGCGCTGCTTTCGAGAATACACAGCGTGCACGGCCGAACTGGACAAGGACGCGGCAGTCAAGGGCGTCGCGCTTGAACTTGAGCGCCCATGCATCTGCGAAAATCCTTTCATCGCTCCCGCATGCGCGGGTGGAGAGAAATGACTTTCCTGCGCGCAACATTCGAAAATCCATTTCATTGACGATGCCGCGAACGCGCCGCATGATTTGCGCATCGCATCAACGTGGCGCGGGAAGCGCCGACGGAACAATTTTCTCTCAACGCAGCTCCGCACGGAACATGCGCAACGCGACCCGTTGCGCACGAGGCGGAGCCGTGCCAGCGCAGGAGCCAGGGGCTGATGAACAACGACAACCAGCGCAGCGGATCGAAACTCGACCGGCGCCACCTGCTTCAGGCAGGGCTTGCGGCGGCCTTCGCAGCGCCGCTCGGCGCGCTGGGTGCGCAGGCCTTCGCACCGCGCGCCATCGCGCCGGGTATCGACTTCCCCGAGTTTCCGCTGTGCCGCACGGCCTCTGACGCACCCGCGCTCACTGGCGCGCCGCGAAAGCTGAAGCTGTCGTGGAATGCCGGCGCCGTCTGCCTCGCGCCGGTGCCGGTCGCGATCGAGCACGGCTTCTTCAAGAAGCATAATCTCGACGTCGAGCTCGTCAACTATTCCGGCTCGACCGACCAGCTGCTCGAGGCCATCGCGACAGGCAAAAGCGATGCCGGTCTCGGCATGGCACTGCGCTGGCTGAAGCCGCTGGAGCAGGGTTTTGACGTCAAGATCGCCGCGGGCACCCATGGCGGCTGCATGCGGGTGCTGTCGCGCACCGATTCCGGCGTCTCGAAGCTGACCGACCTCAAGGGCAAGATCGTCGCGGTCGGCGATCTCGCCGGTCCCGACAAGAACTTCTTCTCGATCCAATTGGCCAAACTCGGCATCGATCCGGTGAAGGACGTCGACTGGCGCGCCTATCCCGGCAATCTGCTCAACGTTGCCGTGGAGAAGGGCGAGGTGCAGGCGTTCCTGTCGTCCGATCCGCTCGCCTATCTCTGGCTCAAGGACACACAGTACAAGGAGGTCGCCTCAAATCTCGATGGGGAGTACCGCGAGAAGAGCTGCTGCATCCTCGGCCTGCGCGGCTCGCTCGTGCGCGAAGAGCCTCAAGTCGCGCGCGCCATCACCCAGGCGCTGCTCGATGCCGCGATGTTCACCGCGCAGAATGCGACGCTCGCGGCGAAATCGTTCCAGCCCTATGCGCCGAAGGCGGCGACGCTCGCCGATATCGAGGGCATGGTGCGCTACCACACCCACCATCATCATCCCGTCGGCGAGATATTGAAGCGCGAGCTCAAGGCCTATGCCGACGACCTCAAGAGCGTGCAGGTCTTCAAGCAGAGCACCGACACGGCCAAATTCGCGGAGCGCATCTATGTCGACGTATTCGCTGTCTGACGGCCTTGCCTCGGGCGCGCCGCGCACCTCGCGCGTGCCGCTGCTGGCGAGCTGGATCCGGGAGTCCGGCGCCGGCGTTCTCGCCAGCGTCGCCTGGATCGCCCTCGGCCTGTCCTGCCTGTGGTGGCAGGATGTCGGCGATTGGTCGCGCACGCATTCACTCGGCATCGCCGCCTTCATCATCGCGGCGCTCGCGCTGTTCGGCACCGTCGGGGCCGACTATCTGGGATCGGCAGGACAGGCGCTGCACAAGCGCGCGCCATGGCTGGTCGCGCTCGGGGTGTTCCTGACGGTGTGGGAGGTCGCGACGGCAAAATTCGCCTGGCTGCCGCTGCCGTTCTTCCCGCCGCCGCAGGCGATCATCGAGGTCTATACCGACGATCTGCCGAAGCTGCTCGACAGCGTCCTTGCCTCGATCAAGCTCCAGCTCGGCGGCTATCTGATCGGCGCCACGATTGGCTTTCTAACCGGCGTCTCGATCGGCTGGTCGCGCGCGGTCGGTTATTGGGTGCATCCGGTGCTGCGCTTCATCGGCCCACTGCCGGCGACCGCCTGGCTGCCGATCGCCTTCTTCACCTTTCCGTCGAGCTGGAGCGCCTCGACCTTCCTGATCGCGCTGGCAACGGGCTTCCCGGTTACCGTGCTGACCTGGTCGGGCGTCGCGAGCGTCAGCAACGCCTATTACGACGTCGCGCGCACGCTGGGGGCAAAGCCTTCGTTCCTGGTGCTGAAGGTCGCGATCCCGGCCGCGTTGCCGCACGTCTTCGTCGGCCTGTTCATGGGGCTCGGCTCGTCCTTTGCCGTGCTCGTCGTCGCCGAGATGATCGGCGTTAAGGCCGGGCTCGGCTGGTACCTGCAATGGGCGCAGGGCTGGGCCGCCTACGCCAACATGTATGCAGCGCTGATCGTGATGTCGCTGCTCTGCTCCGGCGCAATCACGCTGCTGTTTGCGATCCGCGATCGCCTCCTGGTCTGGCAGAAGGGAACCGTCAAATGGTAGCCACAGCTCTCGCCGAAGCGGTCACGCATCCGGCCACCGGCGCCGCGCTCGCTATCGAGCAGGTCAGCCACGCCTTCGACATCGACGGGACCGAGCTGCCGGTGCTGAGCGACGTCAGCATCTCGGTCGAGCCCGGCGAGTTCGTCGCGCTGCTCGGCCCGTCCGGCTGCGGCAAGTCGACCTTGCTGCGGCTGATCGCCGGCCTCGACAAGCCGAAGGCGGGAAGGCTGCGGGAGGACGAGGAGCGCATCAGGAACCCGCATCCCTCGCGCGTCGTCGTGTTCCAGGATCCGACCCTGTTTCCCTGGCGGTCGGTCTGGGACAACGTCGCCCTGGGCCTTGAGGCCCAGGGCATTTTGAGGAGCCAGCGCCAGCGCGTCGATGACGCGCTTGACCTCGTCGGGCTTTCGCCGTTCCGCAACGCCTATCCGCACCAGCTCTCCGGCGGCATGGCGCAGCGCGTCGCGCTGGCGCGGGCGCTGGTCAACGATCCCAAGATCCTGATCCTGGATGAGCCCCTGGGGAAACTGGACTCGCTGACCCGCATCACCATGCAGGCCGAGCTCGTCGCGCTCTGGCAGCGCAAGGGGTTCACCACGCTGCTGGTGACGCATGATGCGGAGGAGGCGCTGGTGCTCGCCAACCGCGTCATCGTGTTCAGCGATCGTCCCGCGCGGGTGAAGGCCGATATCCGCGTCGACCGTCCGTATCCGCGCCATCGCGGCGATCCGTATCTGGCCGACCTGCGTCGCCAGATCCTCGGGCTGTTGGGGTTAGATGCCACATGGTGACCTCCATAGCCAAGGGCCGCACGGCTCACAGCGAGCCCGACTACATCGCCCGCGCAGCGACGCTTGCCACAAGCTTTGCGGCGCGCGCGGCCGAGCACGACCGGCTCCTCAGCTTTCCCTTCGAGAATTTTCGCGAGCTCTCGGAGGCAGGCTTGCTGTCTCTGACGGTGCCGGCGGTTCATGGCGGCGCCGGTGCCGGCGCGCGCTATGCCGCGCGCGTGCTCGGCATTCTCGGCAAGGCCGATCCGTCGACCGCGCTGGTGCTGTCGATGCACTACATCAATCATCTCGTGATGGCGCGCAGTCCGAACTGGCCGGCGCGACTGTCGCGCAAGCTCGCGCGCGAAAGTGTTGAGGGCATCGCGCTCATCAACGCCCTCCGCGTGGAGCCGGAGCTCGGCTCGCCTGCGCGCGGAGGGTTGCCGGCGACGATCGCGCGGCGCACCGAAACCGGCTGGCGCCTCTCCGGCCACAAGATCTACTCGACGGGATCGCCGATCCTGAAATGGTACCTGGTCTGGGCGCGCACCGACGAGGCGGAGCCGCGCGTCGGCCAGTTCCTGGTGCCGGCGGGCCTGCCGGGCACGCGCATCGTCCAGACCTGGGACCATCACGGCCTGCGCGCCAGCGGCAGCCACGACGTCATCTTCGACGACGTTGTGGTCCCGCTCGACGCCGAGGTCGATTTGCGCAAGCCGGCGGACTGGCGCACGCTCGACGTTACGCAGCAGACTGTGCACACCGTCTTCATCGCCGCGATCTACGACGGCGTTGCCCGCGCCGCGCGCGACTGGCTGATCAATTTCCTGAAGCAGCGCGTGCCTGCCAGCCTCGGCGCGCCGCTGGCGACCTTAGCCCGCGCGCAGGAGATCGTCGGGGCCATCGAGGCGCGGCTTGCGGTCAACGCACGTTTGATCGACACGGCTGCCCGCGACTTCGACGATGGCGTCGATCTCTCTGCCGGTGAATCCAACGTCATCAAGCTGACCGTGACCAACAACGCCGTTGCCGTCGTCGAGGACGCGCTGTCGTTGACCGGTAACCACGGGCTCAGCCGCGCCAATCCGCTGGAGCGGCATTATCGCGACGTGCTGTGCGGCCGCGTGCACACGCCGCAGGATGATTCCACGCGCATCGGCCTCGGCCGCCTCGCACTCGGCCTCTAGGGATCAACAGGGAGACGATCATGTCGATCGAGTTCATCGGCTTCATCAGCAACAACAATTCGTCCGAGACCATCGTCCGGGAAGGACCGGTGCTCAATCCGACCCATATCGAGACGGTGGCGAAGGCGCATGAGAATGCCGGCTTCGACCGCGCGCTGCTGGCGTTTCATTCGACCTCGCCCGATGCGCTCCAGGTCGCCCAGCACGTGCTCAATCACACCGAGAGGCTCAACGTGCTCATCGCGCAGCGGCCCGGCTTTACCGCCCCGACATTGCTGGCGCGGCAGTTCGCCGTGCTCGACCAGTTTTCCCGCGGCCGCGTCGCGCTCCATGTCATCACCGGCGGCAACGCCACCGAGCTGCGGCAAGACGGCAACACTCTCGACGACAAGGACGAGCGCTATGCCCGCACCTCTGAATTCCTCGACGTGCTCAAGCTGCAATGGAGCAGCGACAAGCCGTTCAGCTACAAGGGCAGGTACTACCAGGTCGAGAACGCCTTCTCGCAGGTGAAGCCGTATCGCCCCGAAGGCATCCGCGTCTATTTCGGCGGCGCCTCGGATGCGGCGATCGACGTCGCTGGCAAGCATGCCGACACCTTTGCGCTGTGGGGCGAATCCTACGCGCAGGTGCGCGATATCACCTCGCGCGTGCACAACGCCGCGGTGCGGCAGGGGCGGCCGACGCCGCGCTTCAGCCTGTCGGTGCGGCCGATCATTGCACCGACCGAGAAGCAGGCCTGGGAGAAGGCGGAGGAAATTCTCGCGCGCGCCACCGCGCTCCAGGACAAGACCGGCTATCGCAAGCCCGCTGACGGGCATGCCACCGCCGGCGCACGGCGCCTGCTCGCGCTTGCCGATCAGGGCAGCCGCATCGACAAGCGGCTCTGGACCGAGATCGCAAAGCTGACCGGCGCCAACAGCAACACCACGGCACTGGTCGGCACGCCCGAGCAGGTTGCGGAGGTCTTCGGTGACTATTACGATCTCGGCATCAGCCATTTCCTAATCCGCGGCTTCGATCCGCTGATCGATAGCATCGAATACGGCCGGGAGCTGATCCCGTTGACACGCGAGCTGGTCGCCAAGCGCCAGGCCGTTCGCGGCGAGGCCGCAGAATGATCCGCCTCATGTTGGCCGGCGCGCTGCTGTTCGCTTCGTTCGAAGTCGCAGCTGCGCAAACCACGCTCCGTGTCGGGGACCAGAAGGGCAATGCGCAGGCCGTGATGGAAGCGGCCGGCGTGCTCAAGGATGTGCCCTACAAGATCGAGTGGAGGGAGTTTCCGGCGGCCGCGCCGCTTCTGGAAGCGCTCAGCGCCGGCGCGATCGAGACCGGCCTCGTTGGCGATGCGCCCTTCACCTTCGCCGCCGCGTCGGGCGCGCCGGTGAAGGCGATCGCTGCTATCCGGCAGACGCGCGAGGGGCTCGCCATCCTCGTGCCCGAGAATTCGCCGATCAAGAGCTTTGCCGATCTCCGGGGTAAGAAGATCGCGACCGGCCGCGGCTCGATCGGCCATCAGCTGATCCTTGCTGCGCTGGAGAAGAACGGCTGGAGCGCGAACGACGTCCAGATCGCGTTCCTGGCGCCGTCCGACGCCAAGATCGCCTACACGCAAGGCTCGGTCGATGCATGGTCGACCTGGGAGCCGTATGTGAGCCAGGAGGAGGTGCTGTTCAAGTCGCGGCGCGTCATCACCTCGGAAGGGCTGACGCCGGGGCTGAGCTTCCAGGTAGCGCGGCCCGACGCGATCAGGGACAAGCGCGCCGAGCTGACCGATTTCATCCGCCGCCTCACGGCGGCGCGGGCCTGGTCGCTAAACAATATCGACAGCTATGCCGCGACCTGGGGCAGGTTGATGAACATCCCCACCGCCGTGCCGCAGAACTGGCTGTCACGCGCCAAGATCAGGATCGCGCCGATCGATGACGGCGTGGTCAAAGACGAGCAGGCGACGATCGACCTCTATCTCCGCTGGGGCCTGATCAAGCAGAAGCTGGATGCCGCGGAGATCGTCGATCGCTCGTTCACGGACGCGATCGCGAAGGTGGGGTTGTAGCCTTTACGCACACTCTCGTGTCCCGGACGCGCTGCAGGGCCGTCGTCATTCCGGGGCGCGACGAAGTCGCGAGCCCGGAATCCATTCTTGGACGGACATTGCGGCTCGATGGATTCCGGGCTCGCCCTTCGGGCGCCCCGGAATGACGATTGTGGGTGTGAGAGCTTACGAGTCACTCAAGCATTCGTGAAGCGGGACGAGCACGTTCCAGCACAATCGCCTTCTTCGAAATATTCCTTCTGCATTCTCTCCGCCCGACAACAGCAGTATTGCTATTTGCACCGCAGCTCTTGCGCCACGGCGGGCTCCTGCAGAAATCAGTCCGACGACCACATCGGGAGACCGGCCATGGGCCTGCAAGAAACAAAAATCGAATCGCTTCCCTTCGTCACCGCCGAACTCAATTATCTCGCACCGATCGACGGCAAGCCGCGCACCTACGCGTTCGATCCGCCGCCGGGTGAGCCGAAAACCACCTCGCTGCCGGAGCCGCATCAGGTGCCGATCTTCGATGCGCGGCTGATCGCGCAGAACTTCTCGCTGGATCGCGAGGGCTTTGCGTTGGTGCGTCATCCGACCCAGGTGAAGGATTTTTACAACGACGAAGAAATCCGCAGCGTCTACTATCCAGCGGTCGAGGCGTTCCTGCGCGCGACGCTGAAGGCCGACCGCGTCGTCATCTTCGACCACACCGTGCGCAAGCGTGTCGAAGGCGCGCCGGATATCCGCGACGGCGGCCCGCGTCAGCCGGCCACGCGCGTCCATGTCGACCAGACGGCAATCTCCGGCGCCAACCGCGTGCGCGAGCATCTGCCTGATGAAGCCGACGAGCTGCTGAAGGGGCGCGTGCAGGTGATCAATCTGTGGCGGCCGATCGGCGGTCCCTTGCGGGATTCACCGCTCGCCATGGCCGACGGCACCACGGTCAAGCCGGAAGACCTCGTCGCTTCCGACCTGATCTATCCCAACCGCCGCGGCGAGACCTATTCGGTGAAATACAATCCGAACCACCGCTGGTTCTATTTCCCGGAGATGACGCCGGATGAGGCGCTGCTGCTGAAGTGCTACGATTCCGCAACCGACGGCCGGACCCGTTTCGGGCCGCATACCGCATTCGTCGATCCGACCACGCCGGCCGATGCTGCGCCCCGCGAGAGCATCGAAGTCCGCACGCTGGTGTTCCACCGGCAGTAACAACGTGTGATGGCCCTGCCGGGTCCATGCATCATGGGCGCGGGCGTCGTTCAGGTCTCGGTGGATTAGGCGTCCGAGCGCGCTATAGTGCCGCCCAATGCAAAGGGGGCGCTATGACAAGGATCAGGGTAGGACTCGTCGGCTGCGGCTTCGTGTCGGAGTTGCACATGTATGCGTTCCGGCGCGTCTATGGCGTTGACGTCGAGGTCGCGGCGGTTGCTGCCCGCGGCGACAAGGTTGTCGCGTTTGCCGGGCATCACAATATCCCGCGTGTTTACCGGAGCTTCGCCGAGCTGATCGCCGACCGCGATCTCGACGTCGTCGACATCTGCACCCCGCCCAATCTTCACGCCGAGATGATCGTCGCCGCCATGCAGTCCGGCAAGCACGTCATCTGCGAAAAGCCGTTCGCCGGCTATTTCGGCCGCGAAGGCGATCAGCAGCCGATCGGCAAGCACGTGCCGAAGGCGCTGATGTATGAACGCGTGATCGAAGAGATGGACAGGACGCGGGCCGCGATCGAGCGCACGGGCAAGCTCTTCATGTATGCCGAGGACTGGATCTACGCGCCGGCCGTAACCAAGACCGCCGAGATCATCAAGGCGACCAAGGACAAGATCCTGTTCATGAAGGGCGAGGAGAGCCATTCCGGCTCGCACGCCGCGCATGCCGCGCAATGGGCGATGACCGGCGGCGGCTCGCTGATCCGCATGGGCTGCCATCCCCTCTCGGCCGTGCTGTATCTGAAGCAGGTCGAAGCCAAGGCGCGCGGCGAGCGCATCCATGTGGCCAGCGTCACCGGCGATGTCGGCAACGTCACCGCCGGGCTCAAGCCGGAGGAGCGCAGCTACATCAAGGCCAATCCCGTCGATGTCGAGGACTGGGGCACGCTCACCGCCACTTTCTCGGACGGCACCAAGGCGACGGTGTTCTCCGGCGACATGATCATGGGCGGCGTGCGCAATCTGATCGAGACCTATACGAGCGGCGGCTCGCTGTTTGCCAACATCACGCCCAACAATCATCTGATGAGCTATCAGACCAGCGAGGAGAAGCTCGCTTCCGTCTACATCACCGAGAAGGTCGACCGCAAAACCGGCTGGCAATATGTCTGCCTCGAGGAGGAATGGACGCGCGGCTATTTGCAGGAGATCCAGGACTTCATGGAATGCGTCGCGACCGGACGCCAGCCGCTGTCCGACCTCGCGCTGGCCTATGAGACGATCAAGGTGAACTACGCAGGATATTGGGCGGCGGAGGAGGGGCGGCG